>JACPZP010000153.1 GCA_016195405.1 Planctomycetota bacterium
GACGGCTTCACGTCTTTCTCTCTGGCGGCCTTCTCGATAAATCAACCCCGGTCTTCCAGCCACGCAACGCGAGACTCTGCACAATACGCCCATGGCAGATCGCTAAAGGCATTAATCGTGCCGAACTGTATTGGCTGCGTCTGCTGCGTCTCTTTATGTTCCTTGAAGTGGCGAGAAGGTGAGAAGTGGCGAGAAGGTGAATTAAGAACCCAGAGCGCCAAACTCGGAGTCACAGCCTCACGCACTTTGGCGGTGAGGGTGTCGACGCAAGACGTTGACTACATGAATGTTACGGCGTCGAAAAAGTCAGGGACCCACAGACTCACACTCATATACCCTACCAAGCCTGGAGACCAAAAAATGCGGCCATCTACGGAATTTCATCGCAACGGAGCTTGACTTCGGCAAACAGGCCGAATAGTCGCCAGAGAAAATCGGGTACGAATAAACATGAATGTTCCATGAATGTTCCCTTAGTTTCAGCCGTCACCGCCAACATGCGCGACCTCTCGCTAGTGCCCGGACTGCGCTCCGAGAATTGGTTGCAACCGTGAGATGACGAGACTACGCGCAGCCTGAAGGCTGCGGCTACGAATTCATCTATTCACAACACACAGGCACGTCCTGAAACGAATGATTCGTTCATGAAACGAATCCTGCCTTCCGAACGGGCCTCAATGGCGCCGACCCGATTACTTCAAAACCACATTGGGCATTCACTCCTTACCTGGGCATTTTCGCAGAATGGAAAAGGAGCTGTTGCCGTCTTCGAATGATCAGCCCGAGCTATTCACGGAGACGAACTTAGCTGAAGCCGACAAGGTGCTGAGCGGCGACAAGCTGTTTCAGGCCATCGTCGTGCAGCGCAGCCGGGCCTACGTCCGTCAGAGTAAAATTCAAGAGGGCAGCAATGCCGCAAATTTTCCGACGCGCGATGATCCCAACGTCGCCGATTATTCCGTCAAGAAGACGTACGGCAAGCTCCTCGGCCTGGTCGAGCAGGCTTTTTCCAAAGAGAAGCCGCTCTTCTCCTTGGCGATGTATTATCCGCTTGCCTTCTATCAGGGTCCGGACACGACGGTCGATCGCTTTGCAGAAAACCGGCAAAAACAGGTCGTCGGTCTCATCCGAATACAATTTCTGAAACGCTTTGAAAGCTCCGCACATGCGTTCAAGTGCTCCTGCGACCGGCTCCTCGTGAAGCTGCTCACCTTCGTCACCAAGCACAGCGAGACGAAAGACGAGAAAAAGCACCTGGAGAAGTGGCTTATCCGGCACAAGGATCTAACCAAGTACGTGCAGGAACGTTACGAGTCCAATCTGTACGGCGAAGCCGAGGAAGAAGCAGACGAAGATTTGATCACCGACGAAATGCTGGAAAACGTCGCGGGCCTGGACCGCGAGCAATACGACGTCCCGAGCATCCTCCGTGAATCCCTCGAAGACCTGGAAACGTTGGCGGATTTCCTAGAAGAACTAGAGAACTTCCAACCGCAGCACGACGACAAGCTGAAGGCGCTCATCAAGCTGCTTAAAGCCGATAAAGATATCCGCAACCAGAAGGTGCTGATTTTCACCGAATTCGCCGACACTGCCCGCTACTTGCGCGATCAGTTGATCGAGGCGGGGCTGGACGGCGTCGAGGAAATCGACAGCGCCACCAAGAAAGACCGCGGCGACGTCATCACGCGGTTCTCGCCTTACTACAACGGCTCCAACAGCGCCGAGTTGGCCACCAACGGCAAGGACGAGATTCGCATCTTGATATCCACCGATATCCTTTCCGAAGGCCTCAACCTGCAAGACGCGGCCCGACTCATTAATTACGATCTCCACTGGAATCCCGTACGCCTCATGCAGCGCATCGGCCGCGTCGACCGCCGGCTCAACCCCGAGGTGGAGGCCAACCTCCTCGCCGACCATCCCGACCAGAAGTCCGTGCGCGGCAAAGTGATGTTCTGGAATTTCCTGCCGCCCGAGGAGCTGGAAGAGCTGCTCCGCCTGTTCCGCCGCGTCTCCCACAAGGTGTTGCGCATTTCGAGGAAATTCGGCATCGAAGGGCAAAAGCTTCTCCACCCGGAAGACGACTACGAAGCCCTCAAGAACTTCAACCACGCGTACGAGGGCGAGCCGAATCCGCAGGAGCGAATGCACCTGGAGTTCCAGGAGCTGTTGAAAGAGCACCCCGGCCTCGCCGAGCGCCTAAGCGCCTTCCCCGGCCGTGTTTTCAGCGGCAAGGCCTTCGCTCCAGCCTTGGGACGAGCCGTTTTCTTCTGTTATGCCTTACCCGCTCCAAACGCCTCGGCCGCTCCATCCGCCGAACCGGTCTGGACGGAAGAGGCCGGCATCACCGCGTGGTATCTTTACGACATGGTGAATGAGAAGATTTCTCAAGACCCAATGGCGATTATCGATCTCATTCGTTCAAAGCCGGAAACGCCGCGCCATTGCGTGCTGGAGCAGAAAACGCTCGCCGATATCCGCGGCCGCGTGGAGCGGCATATTAAGAATACGTATCTGAAGAGCATGCAGGCGCCGCAGGGCGTCAAACCCGTGTTGAAGGCGTGGATGGAGTTAACGTAGTCCGTAATTGACCCCGCGTGACTGTCGCCCCATCGCTCCCTCACGGTCGCGGCTCGGAATGGGAGTTGCCCCATGCCCGATCATCCGCTCGCGTATTTCATCACTTACACCACTGCCGGCACATGGCTTCACGGCAAAGCCGAGGGCTCCGTCGATCCACAGCACAACGACGTCGGCACACCCTTTATTCCTGGCGAGGTCGAGCTGGAAGAGGGCAAGCGCGCCAAATTGAAGCAGCCGTCATATAAACTGGACGCGCCGCGCCGACGTGTGGTTCTCAAGACAATCCAGGAAGTCTGCCGACATCGCGGTTGGGAACTCCACGCATGCCATGTTCGTTCGACACACGTCCACGCTGTCGTGGCTGCCCATGCAGCTCCGGAAAAGGTTATGAACGACTTTAAGGCCTATGCCAGCCGTCGCCTTACGGAGGCCGGTTTTGACACCCGCGACCGCAACCGCTGGACGCGACACGGCAGCACCAAATACATTTGGGATGAGGCGTACCTGCAAAACGCCGTCCGCTACGTCCTCGAAGAACAGGGTGAGCCCATGGAACGCTATCCGTCCGAGCCTGACCTACGCGGCGAATCGCTCCCTTACGGTCGCGGCTCGGAATGAGGATCTACTATGGCTACAAACCCCATCGAATCCGCCCTCGGTTGGGTGAAGGACCAAGCGACCTTCTTGCAAACGCTCCTCGTGGACACCCTCCATTGGCCCGCCGATGAGAAAGTCGAACGGGTCGCCGACATCGCGTTCGGATGGTCGGAGGACGATTTGCGCTCGCAGGGTTTGCTCGAGTCGCAGCTTCAAGAGGGCCAGGTCTGGCAGGTTCAACCGTTTCGCACCGATCAGCCGTGGGGCATTTTCCTCCTCGAATTCAATCGTCCTGATCTATTCAGCGCCAAGGGCGGAATGACAGGCGCCACGGGCGTCTTACGAAAAGTGCTGCGCGGCCTGGTGCCGTCGCGGCGACGGGACCCTGAACTCAAAGCCTGGTAGCGCGAGCACCTGCTTTTTATCTGCACGCATAACTACCAGCAATTCCGCTTCGCCTATTTCAAGGCGCCGCGTGAAAAGACCGCGGCCGCCCCGCTCGCTTTTTTCGGCTGGAACAAGGGCGACACGCACGTCCGCACCCTCTGCGAATTCAATCTGCCGGCCCTAGCGTATTCGGAAGAATGGACGCGGGAAGATTGGCTCAAGCATTGGGCGGCGGCGTTTGACGTGGAAGCCGTTACGAAGCGATTCTTCACCGAATACGCGGATGTCTTTGGCCACGCGGAAGAAAGCGTCAAGGGCGTTCCGAAAGGGGAAGCACGCCGACTCTACACCCAGCGGCTCATGAACCGCCTGATGTTCCTCTACTTCATCCAGCGCAAGGGCTGGCTCACCTTCGGCGGCGACAAGCGTTACCTACGCGCTCTCTTCCAGGCCGCGACCGAAGCCAAGGAAGATTTCCTCAACGATCGGCTTTACTGGACCTTTTTCGCCGGCCTCAACACGCCCAATGAGGACAAGGCGCTGCACGCCCACGTCGATCTCAAGGAACGTCGCGGCGAGGTCCCGTTTCTCAACGGCGGCCTGTTCGATCTGGAAGACGAATATGACGTTCGCGAAAAGGTGAAGATTCCCAACAAGTCGTTCGCCGCGATTTTCGAACTCTTCGAGCGCTACAATTTCACGGTGACCGAATCGACGCCGCTCGACGTGGAAGTCGCCGTCGATCCGGAAATGCTCGGCAAGGTTTTCGAAGAGCTGGTCACCGGCCGGCACGAAACGGGGAGCTACTACACCCCCCGGCCCATCGTCGCCTTCATGTGCACCGAGGCGCTCAAGCACTATCTGAATCAGACGGTAAGCGACGAAGCCGCGGTGGCCCGATTCGTTGATGAAGGCGACCCATCCGCACTATCCGATCCGGAAGCCGTCCTGAACGCGCTGCGCTCGGTCAAAGTGTGCGACCCCGCGTGCGGCAGCGGCGCCTACCTGCTGGGCATGATGCAGGAGCTATTGCGCTTGCGCGAAGCTCTGTTCGCAACGAAGGGGCTCGACGCGCCCAACGTCTATAAGCGGAAGCTGGAGATCATCCAGAACAACCTCTACGGCGTGGACATTGACCTCTTCGCCGTCAACATCGCCAAGCTGCGTCTCTGGCTCAGCCTCGCGGTGGATTTCGAAGGCGCCACGCCGCCGCCGTTGCCGAAGCTGGATTTCAAGATTGAATGCGGCGACAGCCTGATGGCGCCCGATCCGCAGGAAATTCCGGATTTGTTCCGGCAGTTGCTGGTCAAAAGCGCGGATCGTTTGGCCCAACTGAAAGGCGAGTATCTCTCGACTTACGGGGCGAAGAAAAAGAAATTGGCGCAGCAAATCAAGAGCGAAGAATCGAAGCTGCTTGAAAG
Organism: Planctomycetota bacterium; assembly: GCA_016195405.1. Taxonomy (GTDB): domain Bacteria; phylum Planctomycetota; class Planctomycetia; order Gemmatales; family Gemmataceae; genus JACPZP01. The sequence continues at coordinate 4,992 of JACPZP010000153.1, forward strand.
CCTGGACGAGCGGACCGGAACAAGCTTTGTCGACTGGCGGGTCGCGTTCGCGGAGGTCTTCAAGAGCGGCGGATTTGACATCGTGCTGGCCAATCCCCCGTACGTGCGCCATGAGCTCATAAAGGAGTTCAAGTCAAAGCTGAAGGAGAACTTTCTTGCTGTCTACAGCGGCACTGCCGACCTCTATGTCTTCTTCTATGCCCGCGCTATTCAACTCCTGCGCGGCGGGGGCACAGTGGCCTTCATTTCATCAAACAAGTGGTTTCGAGCCGACTACGGCACTAAGCTGCGCGAGCATGTGGCTAAAACATGCGGAGTCCGCAGCATCACCGATTTCAAGGATCTGCCGGTTTTTCAGCCAGCCATCGCATACGCGATGGTCTTCATTGCCCTGAAAGGAGCTGTCGGATCAGAGTTTCTCTTCACTGAGCCGCCTGACCTTGCGCCACCCTATCCACATGTTTTAGCTGTGGTCGCTCGATATGGATTGCACTTAGCAGCTGGGGCGTTGAGCCGGCCCATTTGGGCCTTCGGGCCAAGCCAGTCCGCTTCATTTCGAGATGGCACGCACCGAGAAGCAGTTATTAGTCTTCGAGACTACACACGCTCCCGAGTATATCGTGGTCTCACAACCGGCTTCAACGAGGCGTTCGTACTGGACCGCGACACACGAGCCCGCCTAATAACGCTGAACAAGCGCAACGCCGAGATAATAAAACCACTCGCGCTTGGCCGGGATGTCACGCGCTGGGCAATCCATTCGGAAGATCGGTGGTTGATCGTCACTCCGATCGGTGTCGACATGCGGCGGTATCCAGAGATACTTGATCACCTGAGGCAGTGGGAACGCGAACTGCGCAAGCGCTATGACCAGGGTCGCCATTGGTGGGAACTGCGGGCCTGCGATTATTATAACGGCTTCGAAAAGCAGAAAATCGTCTCCACCAAAGTCTCAATTCGACCCACGTTCGCACTTGAAACTGAAAAACGCTACCTGGGGAATACAGCGTACTTCTTTCCTGTTCAAAGTGACGCCCGATTTCTTCTAGGGATCCTTAATTCCGCTGCCTTTTTCGCATATGCAAAGCAGGTCTTTGTCGAGAAACAGAACCGTTGGTATGAGGTCCAGCCAAAGGGACTTGAGGCATTTCCCATTGCCAGTGCCTCGCCTAGCGAAAGACAGGCTATCGAACAGCTTGTCGATAAGTGCATTGCGGCGCGCGGAAGCGATTGCGAGGCGTGGGAGCGAGAGATCGACGAACGAGTGGCGGCGTTGTACGGGTTATGATTGCGGGCAGAATGCGATCGTAGAATCGCGCGGCGATTCCGGCGACGTGACGGCCCTTGAGGCCGAGGTCAACGATCGCGTTTATCGCTTGTTCGGGCTGACGCGCGAGGAGATCGCGTTGGTTGAAGAATCGAAATGACAGGCAAGTTCCTTACCTCGGGGCGACGCATTGGTCCGAGCCGCGACCGTTAGGGAGCGAGTTTCGCCGCGGCGGTGGTGCGAATCGCTCCCTTACGGTCGCGGCTCGGAAATAAGACGGGCGATTTTGTGTTGTGCCGGGCGACGACACGCGCGAGCACAGCTTCGGCACGATTTACACGCCGCTGAAGCCGCAGACGCTTGAGGCCCGCGCAAAGAAATAGCCAGTGGATATTGGGTTGAGCCTGGGCCGAAGCCCCGACGACCACACCGCATGAAGCGGAGTTTTGTCCACCGGCTACGATAAATACACACACAATGTCTTACAAACTCAACTCCGACCTCTTGGCAGGAGCGAGGTAGAAAGCCGCGTCACTTCTATGGAGAAAGATCTTACCATTCTAGATCCGGCGATTCCAGGTCCGTCGCAATCTGTCGTCGTCAACCACGCCTTTCAGATGCACGGGGGGTATGTGAGTGTGACACCGTGGCGCCGAGGTCCGCCGCTCGTCATAAATCCCAATAATTGCAGATAGTTAAGACGAGAGGCTCAGCGCCAAACTGCTTGGCGGTGATGGCGGTTACCCCCACCGTAGCGCTTCGCTCAGATAGAAATGGTTTGCAGGTCTGTCCACCCCCCTTGCAATGCAAGGCATTTTTGCCGTGTCCATGCACCTGAATTTCGCACCTCAATGACATCTGCCTACGACTTGCTCACCACAATGTAATACAGGTCGGTAGCGACCTGGAATTGGTCCTTCTTGAGCGGCGACTTCAGCGTGTGCCAATCGGCGGTCGGCGTAATCATCTGCCAGCTCTCGGGCGTGCCGACGCGGACCGGCATGGCGAAGGCCTTTTCGTCGGACTTCCAGCGATTGGCGACCTCGCCTTTGTCCTCGTCGAATTTCAGCTCCAACACCGGAAGCGCTGCGTGACGCAGGTACTGGTCGAAAATGGGCGTCAGGTTTTTGCCGGTTTGCTTGTTGAAGAACTCGACGACGTCCTCGGTCATGATGGCCTGATACTTGAAATGTTGGTAGAAGTCCTTAAGCAGCTTGAACCAGCGCTTGTCGTCGTCCACGATGCTGCGCAGCGTATTGATGAACAGGGCGCCTTTGAAATACTGGTCCTGCGGCGGGTTGGCGTTGATGCCGCGGCGCGCGAGGATCGGCTGCGCGTTTTTCACCTTCGACTTGTAACCGTTCAGATATTTGATGGCGTCGGCCTTTCCCCAGCGGTGCTCAACGTACAGGCTTTCAAGATACGTCGTCCAACCTTCGTGAATCCACATGTCGGAGCGGTCGGCCGCGCTGACGCTGTTGCCGAACCACTCGTGGCCGCTTTCGTGAATGATGATGAAGTCGAAGCGCGTGCTGATGCCGACGCCCGTCCAATCGCGTTCCAAGTAGCCGTTCTTGAAACGGTTGCCGTAGGTGACGGCGCTCTGGTGCTCCATGCCGGAATAGGGCACCTGAATGAGCTTGTAACCGTCTTTCTTGAACGGATACTCGCCCAGGTAGTGCTGAAAGGCTTCGAGCATTCCCTTGGCCTGGGCAAATTGCTCCCTGGCGCGGGGCAGGTCTTCGGGCAGCGCGTAAAAGTCCAAAGTGAGATCGTCCAACTTGTCGGAGAAATGCTCATAGGCGCCGATATTCAGCGAAACGCAGTAATTGTTGATCGGGTAGCTCACGTGCCAATCCCAGCGGGTGTAGCCGTCGCCCAGGTCTTTCTTGCCGACGAATTTGCCGTTGGAAACGTCCACCAGTCCGTTGGGAATCGCCACACTGATGTCCATCGATTCCACTTTGTCGCGCCACTGATCCTTGTTAGGCCACCAGATGCTGGCGCCGGGGCCCTCGCAGGAAGTGTAAATCCAGTGCCGCCCTTTGGGATCTTTGCCGAATGTCATGCCGCCGAATCGGCCTGATTGGCGAGGAGTTCCGGAGTAATAAAAGTCGATGGAAACTTCGCGGCCCGCTCTAAGCATTTCCGGAAAGTCCACGAAGACCGCGCCGTTGTCGCGCTCATATTTGAGCTCGGTTTCGCCATGGAGAATCTTGTCGACGGCAAGCGCGGCATGCAGATCGAGTTGGATGCGGTTATCGTCCTTGAGCATCTTGAACCGAATGGTGTTCTTGCCGCCGATGGTCTTCTTCTCGGGATCGACGCGGACGTCGAGATGATAATAATGCAGATCGCTATTGGCGCGATACCGGCCGTATTCGCCGCGGAGGATATCGGCTTTCGACTGAGCGGTCGCAAGCCGCGGTTGGTCAAAGGCGCTCAGGGCGACCAGAACGATGAGCGGCAGCATAACGCTGGGCCAGGTACGAAATGTTCGCAGCCAATCACGAGTAACCAAAGGCATCTTTTATTCCTCACAAAAATTGTCGAACATCGCCAGGCGAGCTGTGGAGTTGGAAATCCGCGACATGTTGAACGTATGCTTCCAGGACGGGTGCTGTCAATGAATTTCCGTGGCCGCAAACGCGCGGCGTTCTTGGTCTCTTGCTGAACCATGCACTTGAGGGTCGCCGGATCGACGATCCGCAGATAGAATTGCGATTTGCTGAAACACCCTGAGCGTTCAACTACCGCTTTTGGCCGCCGAAAGCGTCGGCGATTACCGAGAAGCAACCACAACAGGGAACCCTTGTGGACGAACATCCCGCCAGTAGCCTGCCATCCAGCGGCCTGCCATCAATTTTTGATGACGGCGACGTGTACGATCTTGTGGGCAAGGACATCCCGTACGGACTTGATTTCTACGTCGCCCTGGGGCGCGCGGCGAATGGCCCGGTGCTGGACATCTGCTGTGGCACGGGCCGGATTCTTTTGCCTTGCCTGAAAGCCGGCGTCGATATCGAGGGGCTGGACCTGTTCGAGCCGATGCTGAAAACTCTGCGCGCGAAGGCGGCCTTGATGAATCTGTCGCCACGACTCTATCAGGCCGACATGAGCGACTTTTCCCTGCCGCGCCGATATCGACTGATCATGATTCCGTTCAACGCTTTTGTTCACAACATGACGCAAGAGGCACAAATCCGTTGCCTGGAGCTCTGTCGCCAACACCTCTTGCCCGGCGGCAACCTGACGTTTGATACGTTTTTTCCGTCTGTGGAGATTATCGGCACGCCCCCGAAGACGCGCGTGCTGGAGGGGGAGATGCCGCATCCCCAAACCGGCCTGCCCATGCGCATGTACGACACGCGCACATTCGACCGCGTCGCGCAGGTGCAGCATTCGCTCAACGAAATCGAGCTGCTGGCCGCCGACGGCAGCGTGCAAGCAGTTCATCGCTCCGAATGCAGCTCGCGGTATATCTACAAGCACGAAATGGCGCTGCTCTTGCGCGTCGCCGGCTTCGCGCGCTGGGAAATCTACGGCGACTTCGACCGCCGCCCGCTGACGCGCGAGAGCGACGCAATGATCGTGACGGCCTGCAACGCGTGAACCGGACCGGATGTGCGGCCCGGTCAGAAGACTTCAGGAGGCCCGCGCCGAGAGCGCGGTTGATCATTTTCAAACCAAAATGCTCCCTCCTCCCGGGTCTCGTCCATGTCCGGCGGCACCTTGATCATATCGATGCCCAGAAGTGCGGCGACGTACACAATCGCGCAAGGAAGCAGAATCCACAATCCGGCGGTTAATAGCGCGCCGGGCCCTCCCACCCACGCCAAGAAGAACACCGGCAAGGCGTAGGCAATGATGTAGGGAACGGTGGCCTGCAGAACCCCCCACATTTTGCCGGTCGTGATTTCCCGGAACGATTGAGCCGTCAGCAGCAAGTCATCCCAGGTATTCTGTCGTTTCTCCTCGGCCACGCTGGTTCCACAGCGCATGCCAATCAATAGATTGGCCAACAAGACGAAAACCACACCCATGAGCGGCACGAATTCCTTGATCCCATCCTTCCTCGCCGAAAGTCCCTTAAACGCCTGAACGAGGTCGAACTCTAAGACCGCCTTAACAAACCCAGAGGAAAGGTTATTGGCGATCAGGGCGGCGATCGCGGCTGAGAACGTGAAAACGGCGAGCAAGGCGAGCCACCTTGGCACAATTCGCAAGATTGGCATCGGCGCCAGACCGATGACGTAACATTCGCGCCAGCGAATGGGATCGTTACCCACGGCTGGGCGGAATGCCCACAGTCGGCGCGACGGTTTCTTGTCGCGCTGTTCCACGCAAACCTTTTGCAGACGCCCCCAACCCAGGCGTAGGCAAATGATCCCCAGCAAAGCCCAAGCGGCCAGGTGAGCCATGAGCGCCAACGGTGAACCCTCGTCGAGCAGCGTGCGGAGATTCTCGACGGGGTCAAACCAAAACGCCTCCGGCACGGAGGCGGTGAAGGCGCGGATGATCAAGTAAGCCGGACCCAAGAAAAGGTACGACGCAACAAGAGCGTCGGTCGCTCTCCGAATCCAAATCCCAAAAAGGAGGCAGAGAGACCCCACCGCGAAGCCAACAATCGCTTCCTGGGCCAGCGCCAGGATAAGCGGCGTGAGTCCTCGGTCGGCCATCGATGCTATGAACACCAACGCAGGCAGCGGGGTAAGAACGAGCGGCACGATCAAGATGAGCCGGCCGAGCAACTTTCCCAGGAGAATCTGCCGGGAAGTCAACTCGGTCCCAAACAAGGCGAACAGGGTGCCGCGCTCTTTCTCCTGCCCAAGGGAACTCGCCGTAAGCGCGGGGACGATCGCGATGACCAGCACGAGCTGGATTTGCAGTGAAACTGCTAAATACTTGTCGAGAAACTCAATTCGCTGGGCCTGCATCATACGGTAGAGCACCAAGCGGGCATGCGACTCGTGTGGTAGAGCCCGAGAGGCGGAAAGCACGGCTCCGAACACGGACAGAGCCTGAATCACAAGCCAGGCGCAAAAAACGATCGGGAGGAGCCTCCACAGCTTCCGCCGAGTCGTCCGTTTGATTTCCCACGCCAGGACGGGGCCTCCTAGCGCTTCGGCCAGCCAAGACATGTCGGTTTCTCAAGCGCTCAAAAAGGGAGGCGGGGCGTAGACTCTGAGGTGAATACTAACCGGCGACTAGCACCCCGACCAGGATTCGAACCCGGAACGCCTCGTTCGAAGCGAGGTATGATCGTCCGTTTCACCATCGGGGCGTCGGCCGCTGAAAAAGGGGACAGGCACCATTTGTGCGGCGAGCGGAAGGCAAGGGAGTCGAACCCTCATCTCCGTTGGGAGAACCGCCTTAGCAGAGCGGCCCGGCCAACCGTATCCGGCTACCTTCCGAAAGTGGACCGCGAGGGAGTCGCACCCTCATTTCCGGCGTGCGGAGCCGGCGCCCTTCTATTGGACCAGCAGCCCAAGTTGCGGAGGCCGGATTCGAACCGGCGTCGAACGGCTTATGAGACCGTGCTGGAAACCAGACTCCAGTCCACTCCGCAGTGACCAAGGGGAGAGTCGAACTCCCACGCCTGTTACGGCTCGACGTTCTGAGCGTCGCGTGTCTGCCAGTTCCACCACTTGGCCAATCAAAAGCCCGTATGGGAATCGAACCCATCCCTCCAGCTTGAGGAGCTGGTGTCCTCGAACCGATAGACGAACGGGCCGTCAGCGCGTCGGGCAGGAGTTGAACCTGCACAGCGTGATGCGGGTGGGTTACAGCCACTTAGGCTCGCCAATGCCCAGCCGACGCATATTCTCCAGTAGCACGGATGGGATTCGAACCCACCGCATCCGGTTAGACGACCTCCGAATCGATGAACTTCTCGACACGGCCGCGCTGACCAAGGTTCGGGGAGAAGCTGCGGCGGCAGGAATCGAACCTGCAATCGTCTCCTTAACAGGGAGCCGCCTTACCATTGGGCCACACCGCAAAAAGTGGGATCCGAGGGACTCGAACCCTCACCACGCTGGTTAAGAGCCAGGTATGCTGCCGCTAACACCTGGATCCCAGTTCGGCCACCAAAGTAGTCCGGGGCGGAATTGCACCAGCCACCGGCGACGTATCAGATCGCCATGCTCCTGTTACACCACCGGACCATCCAATAGACCGTAGCGGCGTTGAACCCAAACAAAAAGGCCGAGCATCTCGCGACGCCCGGCCTTGAAAAAGGCATCTGCAAGGAAGGACCTGGCGTCACAAGCGCAAAGGATACATCGGTAGCGAGGCCGGTTGGCCGGCGCTGCGAATCTCAGGCATCCGTTGGGAATTCAGAGCCGATTTCCAAGTGGTCATCGCCGCCTCAGATTTCATTTCCGGCCCAGTCAGGAAGTTGATTTTCGCCCCGATTGCATTCTACTTTGCAGACGAAAGGAAGATGCAAAAGGTTCGCAATTATTCCGCGATTGTTCAAAAAGTTTTGGAGACGAGCCGCTACGCAAGACAAAGTTATCGCCTTGCTTGCCATGTGTTCCAACTTTCTACACAATAAGCCCTTCACGAAGCCGAGGAAGTAGCCGCTACGCCTTCCCGCCGCTGTTCAATCCCAAGCCCATGACCAAGTGTTTCGGATTTCGCCCGCATCTCTTTGGAGTATGTGTGATGGTTCGAATTGTTATGCTCGCCGTCCTGGGAATCGTCTACGTGGCCGGGGCCTCGCGGGCTGGAGAGGACGCGCTTGCGGAGGTCAACGCCGCCCGCGCGGCGCGCGGCTTGAAGCTTTTCATCAAGGATGCCGACTTGACTGCGGGCGCTATCAACGTGGCGGATTTCCGAGCCGCACGCTTGATGGCCGGCCATACCGGCAACGATTTCTCCGGTCTGCCTGTGGGTTCTAGTGCAAGTGCTGCCGGCTGTGCCGCGTGGGAACCAACATGGGGATGGGGCGCCTGCTGCACCTATGAAAACTACACGTATGCCGGCGCCGCCTGGGCCATGGGCAAGGACGGCCGGCGGTACATGCAGATATTCGTGAGATGACACTAAAGCTGCCTATTTCTTGCCGCCGGATTCGATCAGCAGATCGATCATTGCGGGTTCCTCCCCGTTTCGGCCGGCCCAGTTTAGAGGAGTTCGGCCTTCGTTGTCGGTGGCGTTGACTTTGGCGCCGCCGGCCACGAGGAGCCGGGCGACTGCGACCGATCCGACCCGGGCGGCTTCGTGCAGCGGCGTGAAGCCGTCTTTTGCGCGGGCATTCACGTCGGCGCGGCGCTCAATCAAGAGCTTGGCAATTTCCGGCCGACCCCAGAACGCGGCCGAATGGAGAGTGGTGTAGCCCTCTGAGTCAGAAACGTTGGCGTCCGCGCCGGCGTCCAGCAACAAGACGATCATTGCCCGGCGGTCGAGAGTCACCGCCCGGTGCAAGACGGGTCGTTTGTCTTGATCCTTGCTCTTGGCTATCGCCGGATCGGCCTTCAACAGCTCCTTGACCCGCGCGATGTTGTCGCTCGTGATCGCGGAATAGATGTCGATGGGAATCCCGTGCCCGTGCAGCGTTTCAATGGTGGCCAAATTGCGGGCGTTCTCTTTTTCGTGCCGCTTGGTTTCTGCGAAGCGCACTTGGTAAGCAGCTGATCTCATGAACGCCGGGCCTTCCCGCGCAAACACATCGGCGACGCCTTTCTCCGTTAAGACCTTCTTGAGCCTGTCCGATTCCGCGGAAAAAACGAGCTGCTGCAAGAGCGCGCGCCATCCCTTGTCGCGCGCCTCGGCCGTCCCCATTCGACTCGCAAGAAGGTGCGCAACTTCTCCCTGTCCGCATCGGGCGGCGATGTCGAGTGCGGTTTGGCCTCTCGCGTCTTTGGCGCTGACGTCGATGCCGGCGTCGAGGAGCAGCTTCACTGACTCAATTGCGCCGTGCTGGGCGGCGAAATGCAGCGCGGTGGCTTCGTCGTCGATAGTCCACCTGCCGGTCTTGCCGGCGCGCCAGCTGATGCGAGTTTTCACGTCCGCGCCGGCGTCAAGCAGAAGCTTGACGACTGCGGGATGCTCGATGGCATCGGCAAGAATGGGATAACCCGTGCCGTTTTCCCAGTCATTCGGGTCGGCTTTGTGCTCCAAGAGGATTTTGCAGATCTCGACCCGACCATGCCGCGCAGCAATGCGCAGCGGCGTGTGTTTCGAACCCTCAAGGGCATTGGCCAAATCTGGGTTTTCCTTGAGAGCATTTCGGACGCGGCCCACATCATTCAGATAGGCGGCGACCTGAAGCGAGTAGGGAGCGCCGGCATCCAACATCAGCTGAACGATCGCACGCGATTTCTTGGCATCCGAGCCGGCCCAGGCGACCCCTGAAGCGGCATGCTCCAGTGGATGGCGGAAAAACTCCGCAGCGCGTAGTTTGTCCTACGGTTTATGCCGGAGAATTGACCGCACGACTTGTGGCTCGTCGGCGAAATAGAGCGGGGAAAAGTTGTTGTAGGCGCGCGCGTCCACGTCCGCGCCGTTCGCGAGCATCCATTCGACGACATCCACGAAACCAAAGCGACTGGCGTGATGCAACGGCGTGCAGCTATACTCCGGGTCCTTTTTGTTGATCCACGTCTTGTCGGCTTGCATCATCTTGAGCGCTTGCTTGGGGCACTGGTTCCACAAGTAGTCGTGGGGCGTGGTGAGCTTCGGATTGACGACGCGCACCTTGACCGCCCCGCCCTCGACGCGTCCAGTCCAGACGTCATGTTCCTTGGTTTGCGCATCGGCCTTGATTTGGAAGAGTGGCACGATGGTGACGTCCTCCCCACTGTTGGGTTCGAGCATTCCCGTCCATGACCACGTGCCTTGAATCTGCGTCGGGATTACGCGCCAAACATACGTTGCGCCGGCAGCGATCGAAATCGTCTTGAGGGGATAATCATCCCCGTAACCATTGAGGCTGGCCTTGCGCATCGTCCAGGAATTGCCGTTCTTGTCGGTAATCCGAAAGGTGAGCGTGTCATGCCCCGGCTTACAGGATTCATCCCAAAGCCGGATTGGCTTGTCGGAGCGATTGGTCAGGTGAACGTTGAAATGTTCGTCGTGATGAATCGTGAGCCGGCCGTGCTCGTCCTTGGCGGGAGCAATCGCGATTTGCAAATCCGGAGCCGTCCCGGCTGGCGCGGTTTGAGCCGTCACCCCAGGCCCCAGAGCGGATATTAGCACAAAGATCGTTGTGACATGAGTTTTCGCCATGACGAACACTCCTTCGACTGTTTCCGCCGCCTGTTGCTGGTGTCCTTCAATCCATTCTGTCCAGGCTTTTGGACCGCAGTCAATCCCGACTGGAGCGGGCTGCTGGACGCGGAAGCGATTCTGGGCATTGAGGCCGCGCCGCCCAACAACGAGAGGGCTCCGGTCGTTGCTCGTTTCGGTCACAGCGACCGTGTAATGGCCCGGTTTTTCTACCGTGCCGTGTTCGCTAGCCCGCAGTCTTTTTCCGCCCGAAATCGTCTGAAGTATGAAATCCTTCGTGCGTTCGGCGCCTCCCAGACTCTTGCAGGAGTATCCATCAATGACCAGTTCCCGGCTGCTTAGCATCGCCTTGCTCCTTGCTATAGATTTCGCATCCGCACCGGTCGCCCGAAGCCAAGACAAAACGCCGGATGAAAAGAAGCCGGAGATCCAAGCCAAGGATGTGGCTGCCGCCCGCGAGAAAGGGCTTGACTGGCTCACGAAGAACCAGGGTGCCGACGGCTCTTGGGGCAAGAGTTACACGATTGGCATCACCAGCATGGGTTGCCTGGCCTTTCTCTCCGCGGCCGACGAGCCCTTTACCGGCGAGCGGGGCAAGGCTCTGGTCAAGGGCTTGCAATTCCTCCTGGCGAACCAGAAAGATGCCATGTTCCTTGCCCAAGGACAGAGTGTTCGAACGTGGATCCACGGCCAAGGCTTTGCCACGCTGGCCCTGGCGGAGGCTCATGGCCGCGGGCTTCATTGCAAGGTCAAACCCGACATCGACTCCAAGAAAATCCGCGCCGTGGTCGCCGAGTCGGTCAAGCAGATCGCCAAGAACCAATCCAACTCCGGCGGCTGGTGGTACACGCCCGGCGACCTGAACCGTGACGAAGGCGCTACCACGGTTTGTGCCGTCCAGGCTCTGGTTTCGGCCGAGAATTACGGCATCGAAATTGACCCAAAAGTGATCGACAAAGGTTTTGAGTATTTAAGGAAGAGCCAAGCCAAGGACGGCGGCTTCAATTACATTCTGGGGGACGGCCAGAGCATGAAAGGTGGGACGGCGGCCGACGTGGCCACGCTCGCCCTGATGAAGAAATACGATTTTGCCGTCATGATCAACGGTTACAAGTTTCTTCTCAAGTTCACCCCTGCCGGAATGAGCGCCGAGCACCAGCCATGGTACTTTCCCCACTACGGACACTACTACGGCACCATGGGCATGCACCTTTTGGGGCAGGAGTACAAGGACGACAAGGGATTTCGCGACAACACCGCCCGTTACATCGCCGAGACGCAGAAGGAACTGCTCGCTTGGCAGCAAGAGGACGGCGGCTGGCCTAACAAGGGCTGGATCAAAGACCAGGAAAAGGCCGAGAGCAATGCTTATGCCACCACCTTCGCCACCATGACGTTGTTTGTCCCCGAAGCGCGGCTCAGCATCTACAATCGCGCTGCGCCCAAACTGCCCATAAAGCCGAAGGAATGAATCCAGCCTACGGTGTGCCCCTCGCAGGCTGCCTTCAACGTCTCACTCCAGAACTGTGTCAAAACGGCAGCGCCAGCGACGCTCTCGTCTCAATGCGGATCTTCTTGCCGGTGTCGGTAGTGACGGTGACGTTGGGGAACAGATGCCTTACGGCAAACTCCGCGTGGGGAACGGCGCTCGCGTCAAAAGGCCGAAAGCCGGGGACGAGCTGCGGCAGGACGCTGTTTGCGATGCTCATGGCCGAGGGCGCCAGCGACAATAGCAGCTTCACGCTCGGACGCGGGTCGGAAATTGCGATACTGGTGAAGTCCATGGGAAAGCCCGCCAGCGCCTTGGTCACTTCGTCGCTCGCTTTCCAAGCCGGCAGCTCGCCATTGGAACGCAGGATGAAGCCTTGAATCGGCTGCGGCAGATTGGAGAGAAGCAGCCAACCCTTGTGCGCCGCCAAAGTGAGCACCGGCATGTCGCCGAAATCGGCCTTCAGCTTCAGTTCCATGATCTCGCCGCCGTGATATTTAGTCTTCTGAAGGTCGAAGTTGGCCCCCGGAAAGTTCTTAATTGCGTTGATGATCGATTCGACGGCGCCAACGATTTTCTTTTCATCCTTCACCTTGAACGCGTAGATGCCGCCCATCGTGAGGAAGCCCTCCGACGACGAGCTGTAGGAAACATACATGTCGCCGAAGTTGCCGAAGAAGTCGTCGGTCAGGTTGATGCCGAAGCCCTGCTCGAACTCTTTGATGCGCTCCTTCAAGTTGCCGCCCTGCCCAGGCGCGAGCATGTTGATAACCGCTTCGGCCACCTGGATGCCGGCGTCGTAGAGGCTGCCGAGATTGAAGTTGCTGGCGCTGAAGCTGGTGACGTCGGCCGGCAGAGGCGGCAGATCGGTCAGCTTGATCGTCTTTTTGCTCATGAGGGCAAGCAGCCCCTTGCGCTCGCCGGGAATGTCGATCTCGAGGATCGAGCGTTCGGCGGGGCCGTCGAAGCCGGAATGAAACGTGACCGAACCCAAGCTCTTGAGCCCCAAATCTTCAAGCAATTGTCCCGCGCCGGGCGCGACGGTGGCGCCAACCTTGAGCAGGCCGGGAATATCGACGTAACCTCGCGCCCAGGTTGGAAACTCCTTGAAAGCCTTCAATTTCTCGAAGCGCGTGCTTCCGGCCAGATGGTCCTTGCGCTCGTCCATCGCGCGGGCCATCGCCTCCGGATCTTCGGTGCCGAACACGACCACCACGTCCTTGCCCGCTTCGTCCCACCAGCCGACCCTGACCGGGCCGTTGCCCAGGTGGCTGATGTTGCGATTGCCGACTTTCGCCTGCTGCACGGGAGCGCCGGCCATGGCGGTGATTTTGTTGACGAAGGGGAGCAGCGTCCCCTTCTCGCCTGCCGAGCCGGTGAAGATCAAGTATGCCTCGGCATTGGGCGGATTGATCGACTTGACCTCTACGGCGAAGACGACGCCGTTGCGTGCGATGCCGTGCAGCACTCCCGGGATTTCCTTGAGATAGGTGATCGCCTTGGCCGCATTGGGGTCCTTGTCGGCGACAGTCTTTTCCAGGGCCTCCACGCCGTAGTTCCAGATGGACGAAAGGAAGGCGCCTGTGCCCTCCTTGAGCATCTTGCCGAGAGCGGATTTTTCGAAGTCGGCTCGATGGGCGTCGACGCCGTCCCAGCGCAGATAAATTTGGCTGTCCGCGGGAAGGAGCCGTTCCGAAACGGTTTGTGCCTGGGCGTTCTGCGTCCAAACCGTCGCCGGCGCGAGAAGAATCAGAGATGCCAAAACAATTCGTCGCCACATGACAGGCTCCTTCACGCATGAAGAATAGTGCGAAGTTGCGGTGAAGGGAAGTATCCGACGCGGCCTGCCGTTTGGCAAGAGGCAAGATCGCCTCAGGCGGCCTGGGACATGCCGCGCCCCGCAATGCCGAGCTTGCGTGCTTCGGCAATCGCCTCACGGACGCGCACGAACGGCTCAGTCAGTTCGAATGCACCGAGGCGATCGAGAATTGCCCGCGCTGATGGTTGGTCTTGGGGATACTGGGCGTGACATACAAGCTTATCCGGGACACCGTCGGCCGGTACGAGGGCTATGGGAAGCTCAAAGCGCCGCCGCAGTTCCAAAGCCGCGGGATGGTCGGTGAAGATGGCTATGACCGGTGTGCTCGCCTTTTCGACAAGTGTCTTGCCGATCAATTCGCCGCACAGATACGGTTCCAGGCTGTCGCCGTAAAGAATTTGCTGCACGCGATTGGGTTGCACCGTGCTCGACAGGCGAAACTCCAGCGGCCGGCCCCAGGCGTTGGTGACGAGATAGCCGCCGACGTAGCCGGTCGGCTCGTGGAGCACAGTCAGAAAGCCAAGGTTTCCGGCGGGCACTGAACTGGTGGCGAGCGTCATGTTGTTGCCCAGGTTATCCAAAGTCGTCCTCAACTCTAAAGGGGGATGCCGGGATAACAAGAAACTCGTCCGTGGGGAACGTTGACTTGACGAGGAACCCCCTTTCGCTTGTCCAGTTAGGGATGAGTGCCTTGTTGTCCACCAAGGAGGTCATATTGACCCCTTGCGCGCGTCCACTTACACTGACTTTTTGAGATGGGTCGTTTTATATGATGGGGCAAGATGTTACGGTCAAGCAAGATCCGGGAATCGGGCCGACCACTCCGTCGCGAAACTCACCAGGAGTGCAGCCGCCAGACAAGACCCGGCCAGGGACAGGGCGAGGTGCGCGCATGAGTGTTGAAACGCAGATGGACGTTGGCCTCTGGGAGAAGTTCACCGACGGTCTCAGCGCCTTCTCCGAGGGCGTCGTCAATTTCCTGGGCAGAATGTTCGGCTCGAGCAATGAACGCCTGGTCCGGGCGCTCGGCTATGTCCGCCGCAAAGGAAGCGAAGAAGCGGCCATCGTTTCCGGCTCGCTTCTCGACCAAGTCAACGCCCTCGAAGAGAAAATGACGGTTTTATCGGACGAGGAACTCAAGGCTCTTTCGCCCGCATTCCGCGAACGTCTCGCCGCCGGCGAAACGCTCGAAGACCTGCTGCCCGACGCTTTCGCCGCCTGCCGCGAAGCCGCCCGCCGCACCAAGAACATGCGCCACTTCGACGTGCAGATTCTGGGCGGCATTTGCTTGCATCGCGGCATGATCGCCGAGATGGTCACCGGCGAGGGGAAAACGCTGGTCGCCACGCTGCCGGCGGTTTTGAACGCTCTCGAAGGGCGCGGCGTTCACATCGTCACCGTCAACGATTACCTGGCTCGCCGCGATTGCGAATGGATGTCGCCTATTTATCTAGCGATGGGCATCACCTGCGGCTTCATCCAAAGCGACATGGATCCGTCCGAAAGGCGCAAGGCTTATGACTGCGACATCTGTTACGGCACCAACAGCGAGTTCGGCTTCGACTACCTGCGCGACAACATGAAGCCGGCGCGCTGGGGCGATCCCAACTATCCGCCCCACTTCCACCAATGCCAAAAGGAACTCAACTACGCGATCATCGACGAGGTGGACAACATTCTGATCGACGAGGCCCGCACCCCGCTCATCATCAGCGGCCCGGCCTTCGGCGATTTGACACGATACTCCAAGGCCAACCAGATCGCCATCCAGCTCACCGAACTGGAGAAACGCGCTCAAACGCAACTAAGAGCAATGGGCCAGGGCGTCAACATCCCCGATCATCCGCTCTCTCCCGAGGAGGCTGAGGCCAACACGAACGGCCAGGCGGAGGGATTTACAGACGGATATACAAAAGCCGCGGCAAAAAAGGCCGAAGAGGAAGAGTTGCACATCGAGCCGCCGGAGCCCGACGCCAAAGAAAAGAAGCTGGGCTACTACTTCGAGGTTAAAGAGAAGGAGCACACCTGCCATTTGACCGACGAGGGCATTCGCAAAGCCGAGGAGTTAGCCGGCGTCGAAAGCTTTTACACGGCCGGCAACATGGAATGGCCGCACCTGATCGACAACTCTCTCAAGGCGCACCATCTCTATCAAAAAGACAAGAAATATGTGGTCATGCGTCATCCCGAAACCAACGAGATGAGCGTGATCATCGTCGATGAGTTCACCGGCCGGCTCATGATCGGCCGGCAATGGTCGGACGGCTTGCACCAAGCGGTCGAGGCCAAGCATGTCCGCGAAGGGGTCAAGATCAAGGAAGAAACCCAGACGCTGGCGACCATCACCTTGCAAAACTACTTCAAGCTCTACAAGAAACTGGCGGGCATGACGGGCACGGCCATGACCGAAGCCAGCGAGTTCTGGAAGATTTACAAGCTCGAAGTCATCGCCATTCCCACCAACAAACCGCTCGTCCGCCACAATTACCCTGATGTCATCTATCTCACGGAAAAGGAAAAGTGGGAAGCAGTCGTCCGTGAAGTGGAGCAAATCAACAAGTACGACGTCATCCACATGAACGACGGCACGGAGTTGGCTGGCACGATCAAGAACGAGACCGACACCACAGTCGATATCCTGCTCAAGGAAGGCAACCAGCGTCAGACGGTCAACATTGAAGACATCGACGAGATTGATCGCCACGGCCGGCCCATTCTGCTGGGCACCACCGACGTGGCCAAGTCGGAAAAGCTGAGCGCCATGCTGAAACGGCGAGGCATCAAGCATGAATTGCTCAACGCCAAGCCCGAATACGCCGCCCGCGAAGCCGAGATCGTCGCCCAGGCCGGCCGCATCGGGTCGGTCACCATCTCGACCAACATGGCCGGCCGCGGCACCGACATCATTCTTGGTGGTAATGCGGAGACCCTGGCGTGGGCCCGCCTTAAGGACAAGTACGCCACCCGTCTCGATGTGCCGCCGGACATCTGGAAGCAAACCGTCGACGAAATCCGGGTCAAGGAAAACATGGAGGAAGAGGGCCGCGAGGTCGCCGACATGGGCGGCCTGCACATCCTCGGCACCGAACGGCATGAAGCCCGCCGCATCGACAACCAGCTTCGTGGCCGAGCGGGCCGGCAAGGCGATCCCGGGTCTGGCCGATTCTATCTGTGCCTGCAAGACGATCTGATGCGCATTTTCGCCGGCGAATGGGTCGCCAACGTACTGCAGCGGATGGGCATGGAAGAAGGCCAAGCGATCGAAAGCCGAATGGTGTCGCGCCGTATCGAAGCCGCCCAGAAAAAAGTCGAGGAGCGCAACTTCGACATCCGCAAGAACCTGCTCGAATATGACGAGGTGATGGACTACCAGCGAAAGCGCGTCTACGGCTATCGCCAGGAAATATTGAATGGCGCTAACTGTAAGACCCGCATTTGGCAGATGATGGAAGAGCAGATCGACTTGGCCCTGGAGCGCTACCTGGATGAAGCGTTCGGTCCCGCGAGCTTCGCCGAGATGGCGTCGCAACGGCTCGGACTGGAGCTAGACGCGTCCGATTTCGTCCGCTCCACATTCGAAGAAGCCGACCGTACGGCCCGTGAGAAAGCCCAGTTGCGCGTGCAGGAGATGGTGAACGAGGCCCTGGACGAAAACCTCGACCCCGATTCGGATCCGAAGGACTGGAAGTGGCAGGCGCTGGCCCAGCGCGTGAATACGCTCTGGGGCCTTAAGACCACTGACCGCGAACTCAAGAAGATAGGCCGCGACAGCCTCTTCGAGCATCTGACGCCCGTGGCCGAGAAGAGCGTTGCCGAGATCGATCTCAGCAAAGGCGACGTTTACCTTCAGCCGGACTGGGGCGTTCGCTCGCTTTGCGACTGGATGGATCACAAGTTCGAGATCAAGATCGACCCGGGCAAACTGGTGGACGTGAAGCCGGAACAAGTGAAGAGCCTGCTTCTGGATGAGGTCCATCTGCTTTATCGCCGCAAGGAAATCGAGTTTCCGGTGACCGTAGCGATGGCCCGCTTCATGTCGGAGCATTCCCGTCAACCGATGGGCGCCCGCTACGACCGCGAGGGTCTTTATCGCTGGTATCAGGTGCGTTTCGGCCAAGTTGTTCCGCCCTTGTCTGAGGAGGAATTCCGCACGCAATCGCGCAGCAAGCTGCACGAGATGTTGATTGATGTCAGCCGACGGTCGTTGCCGGAAACGCCGCAGGATGAAATGGATGCCAAACTAGCCGAGACTTTTGAAGGCACGAACGCATCGGAAGAAGGCGACGCCCTGGAATTGGTCGAATGGGTCCGGGCCACCTACGGCTTAGAAGTGGATTTGGGATTGTTGACGGGCGTCACCCAGGACGAAGCCCGTGACCTCCTGTGGACGGCCTTTGACGAGCGTTTTCGCCCCGAGATGCGGCGGATGGAGCGGAGCCTGACGCTCAACCAGCTCGACACCTCGTGGAAGAACCACTTACACACGATGGATCATCTGCGCCAAGGCATCGGCCTGGTGAGTTACGCTCAGATCGATCCCAAGACCGAGTACAAGCGGCAAGGCATGAAGGAATTCGACTCAATGTGGGCCGGCCTTTCCGACAAGGTGACCGACACCGTTTTCAAGATGGAGGACGACGAGAGCTTCCAGGAATCGGTCTGGGCCATCGGCGCGATGGTTCACGAGGCGGCGCCGACGCCGACGATGGCCGAAGGCGGCATTCGCGCCCAGCAAGAAGCTGCCATCGCCGGCAGCAAGCAGTCGGACAAAAAGGCCGAACCCATCCGCAACCGCGCGGAGAGAATCGGCCGCAACGACCCGTGTCCCTGCGGCAGCGGCAAGAAATACAAAAACTGCTGCATGCGGCAAGCGGTGAAGTAGCGGCTTGCAGCTTAGCGCGGACTACCTCGCACCGGGAATGGATTCCCATGCCCTATCTTCTAAACCTAATCTACCTATTCGTCCTTCTGCTCTTTTCCCCGTGGCTGATCTACAAGTCACTCACCACCGGCAAGTACCGCCGCGGCTTGTGGACGAAGCTCACGGGTCGAATCCGTGCGCGGCATGCCGCGAGCGTGAAACGTAAACGGGTGGTTTGGTTTCATGGGGTCTCGGTAGGCGAGATCCATTTGCTTCGACAAGTCGTGGCGGCGTACAGGCGGCGGCATCCGGATGATCAGTGCGTAGTCTCCACCACCACGGATACCGGCCAAGGCGAGGCGGTGAAAGCGTTTCCCGATCTTCCAATCATCTATTGGCCGCTCGATTTCACTTGGGCCGTCAAAACCGCGCTCGATCGCGTTCGGCCGGACCTGGTAGTGTTGGCGGAAGGCGAGATCTGGCCTAACTTCGTACGCCTCGCCAGCGCCCGCGGCATCAAGATCGCTGTCGTTAATGGCCGGATGAGCCCGCGCAGCGCCGCGCGCTACCGCAAACTTGCCTGGCTGCCGCGCGCTACGTTTGCCCGATTGGCGGGCTGTGCCGTTCAGACGGAGGAGCACGCCGCCGGCTTTCGGCTGGCCGGGGCGAAGAATGTGATCGTCACAGGCAACGTCAAATACGACGGCGCCGCCACCGATCGCCGCAATCCGCGCACGCAACACCTTCGAAATCTCTTCAGCATTGACCCCAACGAACTCGTCTGGGTGGCAGGAAGCACGCAAGAC
This sequence comes from Planctomycetota bacterium, assembly GCA_016195405.1. Classification (GTDB taxonomy): domain Bacteria; phylum Planctomycetota; class Planctomycetia; order Gemmatales; family Gemmataceae; genus JACPZP01. Next base: position 24,468 of record JACPZP010000153.1, read on the forward strand.
CCGGAAGAAGATATCGTTCTGAACATCTTTCGCCGCGTGGGGGAAAAGCACCCGAACCTGCGGCTCATCATCGTTCCGCGTCAAAAGGAACGCTTCCAACCCGTTGCAGACCTTCTCGCCGTATCTGGCGTTCCTTTCCTCCGTCGCAGTGAGCTTACTCACCCCGTCACCCCGACACCCCATCATCCGGTCATCCCGACATCCCCCCACCCCGTCATCCTCGTCGACACTTTCGGCGAGTTGAGCGCCGTCTGGGGCCTCGCCGACATTGCCTTTGTCGGCGGCAGCTTGGACGGCGGCCGCGGCGGGCAGAACATGATCGAGCCGGCCGCCTACGGCGCCGCCGTCGTGTTTGGCCCTTACACCTGGAATTTCAAGGATACGGTGACTCGGCTCTTGGACGGCCAGGCGGCGATTCAAGCTGCCAATGCGGCTGATTTGAAAGAGACCGTCGTTCGGCTGCTGGCTGACCGCGCCGGGCGCGAAAAGCTCGGGGAGCGTGCGCGGACTCTTGTGGCATCGCAACATGGCGCCACGGAGCGAACCCTCGACGTCCTTGATTCGCTCTTCCTCGATGCACTCATCTCCAATTCCCCAATTCCCGAGTCCAAAAAAAGCTTGTTGCGTGGGAACCAAGCGGTGGGTTACAATCGGGTGGGGAAGCATATCTGAAGCGAGGTCGCCAATGCGTACCAATCTTCCGCTCGTTGTGTCGGCCAGCGTCATATCTCTGGCCATCGGCGTCGGCGCCGGCATGCTTGGAACAATGTGGTACGGCTATCGCATTTACCCGGACAATGATTGGGGCTGCCAGTCCATGCCTCCCACTCTCCAAGTAAGAGGCGCCATGCCCGCGCCCAGCAAGATCGCACCAGACCAAAAAAAAGCGAAGAAACCCCGCGCGATTTTGGCTTCCGTTGAAGAATGCAGCCCCGAAATCTCCGACAAATATGAAGTGTTCTTGCGCCAACCAGCCCCGCCGTGTCAGGTCCATGTTTCCAAGAATGCAAGCGCCTTTCGTGCCGTGTTGACCGCGTCGTGACTGTGCCGGCTCAATTCGACGTGCACGCCGCCTTGAAATTGGATTTCCTTGAGCGCAGCGAACACCGGCCCAAAGTCGATTTCGCCATCGCCGAACATGAGATGGTCGTGCACCCCCCGGCGCATGTCCTCGATGTGCACGTTCCAGATGATCTCACTCCACTTGCGGATGTTGTCCGCAATCGGCTCGCCCTGGCAGTGCAGGTGGCCGATGTCCAACGTCAGCCCGAAACGCGGCGAACGCATGCGCTCGTAGAGATTCGCGAAGCGATCCATCGTGTCGATGAACATCCCCGGTTCCGGCTCAAAGGCCAACCGCACCTCGCGCGTTTCGGCAAAATCGCACAATCGCAGGCAGCCGTGGACCAGCCGGTCCATGAGCACGCTTTCCGCGGCCTCGTCCGTCGCCGTTCCCGACCAAAAGCTGACCGCATCGGCCCGCAACTCCCGCGCAATGACAATCGCATGACAAATGAATAGGAGCCGGCGCTCGCGCTCCTCTTCCGTGGGACCGATCAAAGTCGGTTGATGCTTGCAGCGAGGATCGAGCAGGTAGCGCGCTCCCGTTTCGACGACGCAGCGCAGATTCAGTGTCTCAAGGAGGCGGCGAACCTTCTCAACCTGCGCCGGCAAATCGCCTTCGAAGGGATTCAAGGCATGATGGTCGAGCGTGATGGCGACGCTGCGATAGCCCAGCTCGGCGAGGATGGCAAGAGCGCCTTCGAGGCGATGATGGGCGAATCCGTTAGTGTTGTAGCCGAGGAGCATAAGACCATGTTAAGATGCGCGTTCCCATTGCGTCAATCACGAAGAGGCCCGCGTCATGCGCATCGCCGTCGCCGGTTTCATGCACGAGTCCAACACCTTTAATCCTATGAAGGCCGACCGGGCCGCGTTCCTCGCCCAAAGCCTGACCTTCGGACCGGCGATGCTGGATGATTGGCGCGACGCCCATCACGAGATCGGCGGCTTTTTCGAAGGCTTGCGTGCCGCGTCTGCCGAGGCGATCCCCATCGTCATGGCATGGGCGACGCCGTCGGGACCCGTGACCGATGCCGTTTTCGAGGAAGTGCTTGCCGAATTCATCGACCGCATTCGCAAGGCGGAACCTGAAGGTCTGCTTCTCGCCTTGCACGGGGCGATGGTCACCGATTCGTATTCCGACGGCGACGGCGAAGTCCTGGCTCGATTGCGCGCCGCTCTCGGTCCTGACCTGCCGATTATCCTGACGCTCGATCTGCACGGCAATCTGTCGGAACGGCTCGTCGCGCTGTCCACGGCAGCCATCGCTTATCGCACCTGCCCCCACGTCGATCAACGCGCGCGCGGCGCTCAAGCGTCGGAGCTTTTAGTGCGAACGATCCGGGGCGAAGTCCGCCCGAGACAAGCGATTTCCAAGCCGCCGGTGATCGTCAACATCATGGTGCACGACACTTCCGCAGATCCCCTCAAGGCGCTCATGGAGGAAATGCGCCATACCGAGAAAAAGCCGGGAATTCTCGCCGCGAGCTTGTTGCCGGGATTTGCTTATGCTGACGTGCCGCAGATGGGGCCGTCGCTTGTCGTCGTCGCGGATGGGGACGCGGACTTGGCGCACGCGGAGGCCGATAGGCTCGGCAAGGTTCTTTGGGACCGGCGTGAGTTGCTGGTGCGGCCGCTACCCGGTCCCGTGGAAGCGGTGGCCAAGGCGCTCGAGGTTTCGCGCTTGCCCGTTGTGCTGGTCGATACCGGCGACAACGTCGGCGGCGGCTCAGCAGGAGACGGCTCGATTCTGTTGGCGGAATTGTTGCGGCAAGACGCCACGGATTTCGTGGTTTGCCTGTTTGCTCCTGATGAGGTGAAGGTCTGTGACGCGGCTGGCGTCGGACAGATTGTGCGACTGCGCGTCGGCGGCAAGTTGGACCGGCTGCACGGCGACCCGGTGGAAGTCACCGGCACCGTCCGGCTGCTTCACGACGGCGTCTACATGGAAGAGCAGCCTCGCCACGGCGGGCGGCGCGTCAATCACATGGGCCGCACTGCCTTGATCGAACTGCCTGGACGCAACCTGCTCGTGCTGACCTCGCAACGGCATCCGCCGTTCAGCCTGGGCCAGCTTACTTGTCTGGGAATTGAGCCGCAGAAGATGCGCATCCTGGTGGTGAAGGCAGCCATCGCTTATCGAGCGGCCTATCTACCGATCGCCGGCACAATCATTGAAGTGGATACGCCGGGACTCACCGCCGTCAATCCGGCGCGGTTTGCGTATCGGCACATACGGGATTTGTATCCGCTCGTCAACAACCCACGATTCATGTCGTGCTAAGGCGCCAGCGGGTTATGGAACCGCTTCGATGTACTTGACCTCCGGCACGCGGCGGCGCAGCTCTTCCTCAATGCCCATCACGATCGTCATGATCGAACTGGGGCAGTTGCCGCACACGCCGCCCGCGCGAATTAGGCAATTCGTTGTGTCGCCACCCCCCCCACACCCCTGGCGACGCAATCCATTGATAAGGCCTGCACTTAACTTACCAGGCGGCAAAGACTTATTGAATAAAGCGAACAGATTCGTCGGGAGGGGTGGCCGGTCGCGGAATACGTTGTATTGCGCGGCGCCTGCAGACGCCGTCAGGTCCGAATTGGACCGAAGCCTCCCTCCACTTGGGCGGGTCGACCAACCTTCCGCGCACCAAGCTTAACCAGATTTCCGCCAGGTTAGGCCTCGCAAGCTGCCGAAGACCCAAATACGACGTCGTTAGCCGCGGATTGATCTCGATCGCCCAGTCCGCGTCCTCGCCCAGTACCAGGTCGATGCCGACAAACCCGCGCAAGCCCGGCACAGACGCGATCGCATGTTTTCCTAGGCGAAGCGCCCCGCTTGCCGACGGTTCCGGCAACGGCAGCACGCCGCCCTCATAACGAAACCGGCCATCGTCGGAAAGGATTTGCCGCCCGGCGAGCAAGGGCAGCGTTTGCTTCGGGCCAACTAAAAAGGCGATGCTCGCGGCAAGGCCGTGAACATATTCTTGCAAAACGATGTCGTCGGTGGGCATTTCGCGCCGCGCTTGCGCGAGGCATCGCTCCTTCTCGTCAGCAGCGCTAATTCGGAACACGGCCTGGGAGCCGGCGCCATGCCGAGGTTTGCTGACCGCGGGAAACGTCGCCGAATCCAATTCCAGCAAGTCCGGCGTAGGTACTCCGTTGGCGTTCCAGAGATGTGCCGTTGCCGTCTTGTCGGCGGCAAGGGCGATGCCTTCCGGCGACGAACTAAGAAGCATTTTATTCGCGGCCACGACTTGCCGGCTGCGCTGCTCGAGAAGGCCGCCGCACTCCGGTGCAACCACCAAGACGGCGTCGCACTTCGCAACGATATCGAGAAATGCTTGCAGCTCTTGCCGTGGGGATGTGCGCCGGCAGACGTGACCCAGTGATCGCGGGGCGGATTCCGAGAGCAGCGTGTGGATTTCGAGATTCTTTACGCGAAGAAAATCCTCCACGAGGGCGGTCAGCATCGCCCAGCCTTCGGTGCGCAACGAAAGGGCGGCCTGTTCTCCCAGGCCGCCGGCGCTTACGGACTCATACAGAAACAACTTCATGTCGAAATTGTACGGACGGCACGCATGGCCAGGATCTGAGTCAGGTGTGGCCGGGGCTGAGGCTTTGCGATGCCCCGGACGTTTGCAAAGGCCACGTGCCGGGGCTTCGAAGACTCAGCCCCGGCCACACGTTCGGAATTCTTGCGATTTTCGCTACGAGTTTGGAAGCGTCGGCGGTGTTGGCAACGTGGACGGCAGGCTCGCGGGCGGCAGGTTCGCGGGCGGCAGGTTCGCGGGCGGCGCTACCGTGGGGGGCAGCGCCGGCTCGGTCACCGGCGGCAGCCTGAGAGAGCTTGCGGGAACGCTGTTGTTACCGGGGAAGAACGCGGGCGGCAGTACGCCCGAGCTTCCAGGCGCGGCGTTGTTTGCGGGAGCCGTCACCGGCGCCGTGGGCATGACTTTAGACGCCACGGGGTCGGGCCTTTCGTCTTCGATGCGAACGGTGTGGGGGTCGCCGTTGAGGTCGCCGCAAAGCCGCCCCGGATGGGCGTAGGGCAGGGGCCGCTCCCTGAGGACGATGGCCTTGGTACGTTCCCTCTCGTGCTCGACGGCGCGCTCTTGAGCGCAAGCCGGCAGCGCGCCTTCGGAAATCATGACGTTGTTGTTCTCGCGGATCGTGCCCTTGGCCCACTCGAAACGAGCCAGCGAATTGTTGTATTCCGCGATCGCTTCGTATTCCTGTAGCTGGGCGTTGGAGAGACGCGTCTGTTGTTCCAAAAGGCCATCGGCGGTGATCTGGCCGGCCGCGAACTTACGGAACCGCGCCGCCAAGCCTTCAGCCTGTGCGATGCGCGTCGCCCGCCGGGTTTCGATCAGGCGATACCACTCGCCGACCTTCTCGTAATTTTGGTACAGCACGCGGCGGGCCCGATCTTCTTGATCCTTGAGCAAGAGATAGCTCTGCGCCAGCGCCAGCCGCCCTTGTCGAACAGCCGCGTGCTCCACGCGATAGCCGAGCGGAACGTTCAGGGTCAAGCCGACGCTCCAATCGTTGAAATGGTCGCTCACCAGACTGCGGAAGGCATTGCTTGTTCGCGTCGTACCGGCGCCGTCGACAAAGGTGCTGGTGCCGTCGAGCGAGGTGCCGAATCCAACCGGCTGGTACTGGGCGAAGGCGCGCAAGTCGGGCCTCAAGAAGTTCTTGGCCACGATCAGGTTGTACTGGGCCAGCCTTAAGTTCTGCCGGGCCAGAACCAACTCGGGCTTGAGATTGAGCGCGTCCTGCACGGCGGCTTCCCAGTTGGGCATGTAGTAGGACATGTTCGGCGGCGTTACTGGAACGAGCCGCGTGCCGTCCTCGACGGGCAGACCGATAATGCCGCGCAGGCTGCGTTCCCGCTCCAGCACCTCGCCCAAGGATTGAATGCGCTGGCCGCGAAATTGCTCGTACTGGCCGCGAACCGGCTGATACTCGTCGGGACCTTTCTTGCCGCCGTCGAACTGGGTCTTGTAGATCATCCAGGCCTTGTGGGCGATGCGCAGCACTTCCTCGTTGCTGTAAAGCGAGCCGTATGCCTGATAAAGCTTCCAGTAGGCGACTTCCGTGTTGACCAGCAGGTTGTTGACGTTGCGCTCGAATTCGGCGCGCTGGCCGTCGAGGCGAAGTCGCGCGATTAAGATGCCTTCCACTTGATTGCCCGAAAACGACGGAAGTTGTGCAAGGCTGCCGTACTTGTTGTTGAAGCCGGCGGCGGCGGCGGCCGGCATAGTCACGCCGGCAATCGGGGCGATTCGATTGAGCAATTGGTTGATCTCGACTCCGTAGTTTTGCAACAGGGGCTGCTCAATGCCAATCCCAAGGCTTGACTTGTATGAAGGATTGAGCACGCCGAACAGCCCTGTCGGCGGCTGCTGCAAGAGCGTGTAGGTATTGTTGAAGCTGATGCTGGCGACGCCGCCCGTGGCCAGTGCTTTGACGATGCTAGTGGCGAACTGGGCTTGCTGGCCGTTATTGAATGACGACAAACCCTGTTGGAGTTCGTCGGTGGTGTTCCAGCTCATGGTGGTGGTCCACTGGGCGTCGAACCGCGATGCCGATTGTTCGAGACTGGCCTGGGTGATGGCGGGGTTGAAGGACAACACGCGGATGTAGTCTGTCTGCGTGGTCAGCGAGCCGGCGCCAATGGTGAGCGACACGAAGGAATCGTCGACGAGGCCCGTGCCCGCGCCGCCGCGGCCGCTAGCCGTGCCGTTCTCCAAGGCCAGCGCGATTGCTTCTTGCAGAGACAGGAAGCGCGGGGGACGGTCCGGGTAATCAACAGTCGGTGGCGACGCGATCGGACCCTGCAAAGGCGGCGCATTCTCGCGCGGATTGGCATATTCCAGGTCGGTGAGCGCCGTTTGATTGAAGGTGGACAATGTCTGTTCGGAGACGAAGCATTGGCGTGCGCAGCCGGCCATGCCCAGGAAGGCCGAGGTCAGCACCAGAACGCTTGCGAACCATGGCTTCATCATGCACCCCGTGATTGCAGTGAACCGGCCGCGTTGGCATTGGTCAAAGACGAAGATCGTCAAGGACGCAATTCGCGCGGCATCCAAGTTGCGCAGCCTTGAAGGATGGGTTTGTTATCGGCAAGGTCCGAATGTTGGGTTAGGAAAAATTTGCCGGGGATGACGATTGTAGCGGAAATGCCGAAAAGGAGGACGCGCCGCGGGACACTAGGCAAACCGAGAGGGTTCGGCTGTGTGTTTGGAACCGCAGAGACACAGAGACGCAGAGAAACAGGCAATTACGATGAATTGTGCGGGCTCGTATCTGCCTTCTCTTCTTTTCGCACCTTTTCTCTGCGTCTCTGTGCCTCTGTGGTTCAGCTCTTAGGCTGTGCCTGGTCATGCCTGCCGGGCGCAATGCCCACGTACGGCAATCCAAGCACTCGCTTAATCGCGGCCCACTCTCCCAGATCATTGCCTTCAACTCGATGGCCGATGTATTGGAGGACATAGCCGCCGACGAACGCCGCGGCACCCCAGTACCATTGATTCCAAGGCAACGCAACGAACAGAACGACGCCCGCGACCGCCAAGGGTATGCCAATCAGATGAATCCAGAAATTGAGGGGATGCTGATGGCGTTCCAACCAATTGCGCAGGGCACGGCGTAAGGGGCGGCGTGCGAGCAAGCTGGGTGGGTTGGGATCGTTCATGGGTTTCCGCGCGAAACCGCCACGCTCTAGCTCTGGTTGGGGTGGGCGGAGTCTTCGGAGCCCACCCTCTACACTTGGACGCGCCTGCACCGGACGGGTGGGCTCCGAAGACTGCGCCCACCCTACTAGTTCTGTCCAATGGGTTGGGGCGGCGCGCTCGCTGTGCGGTTTCGCGCCCAAATGATCAAGGCGAGAGCCGTTGCCGCGGTCAAAACAAGAATGCTGATGTTCTGCGAAAGCGTCATGCCGAACGCGACCGGTTTTGTGTCCGTACGCAGCATCTCATTGAGGAAGCGATGCACGCCATATCCAACCATGAACAAAACCATGACGCTGCCGTCGCGCTTCTTGAACGGGTAGTAGCTCAGCAGCAAGAACAAGAGCAGCGCCATGCTGATCGTCTCGTAGAGTTGGGTGGGATGCAGGCCTAGACTTTCCGGGCGGAAGGGCGCCAGCGTCCTTTCCGTGCCGTCGGCATCGCGCACGGTGAGCTGCACCTCGTTGACGCCGCGCGGCCATCGGTCACGAAGATAGGTTTCTAGGTCCATGAAACTTGCGATTTCGTGGCTGCCAACGCCCACGATTCGGTCGCCCGGCATAAGGCCTGCGCGCTCCGCCGGCGACCCCGGCGCCACCGCGGTTACGTTGGCCGGCGACTGAATGGTGAAGCCGGCCGGTGTCTGATAGCCGCGCTCGACCATCGTATAGACGGGATTGGCCGAGTAAGGGAAGTGAATAGCAGGACAATCCGCGCAGGCGACGTTGCCGTAGCAGCAACCGTTGAGCAAGCAGCCGACGCGCCCCAGCGCCAGGCCCAGCGCCACGCAAGGAGCGATAATGTCCGCGAGTTTCCAGTTGGAAATGTGGTATTTCTTGAAGTAGATAAAGTAGACCGAGAAGAATCCAACGACGGCGCCAATCGCTGAACCGTAAAACACCAGCCCGCCGTCCCAAAGTGCGAAGACCTGCGAGACCGAGGTGAAGCGATGCCGCTCCTCGACGAGAACGTCCTGGATGACATAGGTGGCGCGGGCGCCGATGATGCCGCTGACAAAAATCCACACCGCCAAATCTTGTAACAAATGCGCTGGAATGCCTTCGCGCCGCGCGAGCCGAATCGCCAGCCAAGTGCAGAACACGAACGCCAGAAACAACATGAAGCCGTAGCCGTAGATGGGAATGTCCGGCAGGTTGGCATTCAGAGAACTGAGTGGAATCTCAAAAAGAACCTGACGCATGGGGCATCCATCCCAACTGGCGGCGCACTCCACTGCGTAACATACTCGTCCCCCCAGATTTTCACAACCTCAAGGGACCTTGAGGTAATGGAGCACGTGGGACGGCCTTCCGAGGCCGTCGACGGGCAGGGAAGCCCGTCCTACAGTTCCAAAACGTCAAGGTACCTTGAGGCGATCGAAGATCCGCTTGAGGAGTTGGTCGGAGTCGATCTCTTCCGCCTCGGCCTCGTAGCTGATGCTGAGCCGATGGCGCAGGACGTCGTAGCCGATCGATTTCACGTCTTGCGGGGTGACGTAGCCGCGTCCTTCCAGGAACGCCTGGCCGCGGGCGCCGCGCGTCAAATAAATGGTTGCCCGCGGGCTAGCGCCGTATTGGATGTAGGGCGCGATGTCGAGCCCATAATCCGCCGGCCGGCGCGTGGCGTGCACGACATCGACGATGTAGCGTTTGACCTTGTCGTCCATGTAAATGGCGTCGATGCCCCGACGCAGGGCGAAGATGTCTTCCGCCGACAGAACCGCATCCACCGTCAAGTCCGGCTCGACGGCGGCCATGCGTTCGAGGATGGCCAGCTCTTCTTCCTTGGTCGGGTAAGTCAGCTTCAGCTTGAGCATGAAGCGGTCGACCTGAGCCTCAGGAAGTGGATAGGTTCCCTCCTGCTCGATGGGGTTCTGCGTGGCCAGCACCAAAAAGGGCTTCTCAAGTAGATAACTGGTGTCGCCGATGGTGACCTGCCGCTCCTGCATCGCTTCAAGCAATGCGCTTTGCACTTTGGCGGGAGCGCGGTTGATCTCGTCGGCCAAAACGAAGTTGGCGAAGATCGGCCCCTTCTTGATTGAGAATTCGCCGGTGCGCGGGTTATAGATTTGCGTGCCGATGACGTCGGCAGGCAAGAGATCGGGCGTGAACTGGATGCGGTGGAAGCTGAGGTGGAGCCCGCGGGCTACGGTGCGAACGGCCAACGTCTTCGCAAGACCGGGAACGCCTTCCAGAAGCATGTGGCCGCCGGTGAGCAGGCCGACGAGCAGCTTGTCGACCATGTCGCGCTGGCCGATGATGACGCGCGCGATCTGCTGATAGAGCGGCTCCAAGCGCGCCCGCATCTCCGCCACGCGCCGATTCATTTCGTCCACGTCGGCCATCAAAACCTCCAAGCCGCCCAAGCCCGCAGATGAGCGCAGCGAATCTGCGGGGTAACGAAGCACCCCGCAGGCTCGAAGACTCGCCCGCGGGCTTGGGATCATTGTATAATAGCTCCCCACCAAGATTTCCGAAGGAGTTCTTCGTGCTAATCAATCCCGTCAAGCGGGCGCTTCAATCCGGACAGGCATCCGTCGGCACTTGGCTATCGCTCGGCAGCATCACGGCGGCGCGATTCATGGCCCGCGCGGGCTTCGCCTGGCTGACGGTGGACCTGGAGCACAGCCTGGTCGATTGGGAGACGGCCACGCATATGTTCGCAACCATCGCCGACGCCGGCTCGATCGCGCTCGCCCGTGTACCCGCCAATCGCCACGACCACATCAAGCGCGTGCTCGACAATGGCGCTCACGGCGTCGTCGTGCCCATGGTCAATACTCGTGCCGAGGCGGAACATGCCGTGGCTGCATGTTTGTATCCGCCGCGAGGGAATCGCTCCGTCGGCGGCAGCGTCCATGCCCTGAACTTCCAGGCCAGCGCCAACGACTACTACGCCAAAGCCAATGACGAGATTCTGATCGTCCTGCAATGCGAGCACATCCGCGCGGTCGAGGACGCCGACGCGATTTTCTCAGTTCCCGGCATCGATGCCATTTTCGTCGGCCCCAACGACCTCGCCGCCAGCATGCGCTCGAAGGACGGCCGGCCCCCAAGTGTCGATGCCACCAAGAAAGCCCACGATCAAATATTAGCCGCCTGCAAAAGGTGCAAAGTTCCCACGGGAATTCATTGCTTCTCCGCCGATGAGGCGAATCAGCGCATCGCCGAGGGTTGGCAGTTCATCGCCATCGGCAGTGAGTTGAAAATGATGCTTAGCGGAGCCGCGCTGGAGGTGGATAAACTCGGCGGCGCCAAGAAGGAGCTGGCGAAGTATTAAGTTTCACTTCCCATTATCTCCCTTGAACCGAAACTCCTTGCCGCCGGCGATCTGATCCGACGTGATGGTCGGGCAAACGTACTTCTCGATGTGCTCGACGATCAAGTCGGTGCCGCGGAAGTGGGAGACGTAGGGCCGCATCTTGGGGTTGTACATCGTGTCGGTCATGTCGCGCATCAGGACAACGTGCTTGCCATTCTTGGCCATGTGCCTGAGTCCAAACGGCCGGCCCAGGACGCACATGTTGGTGTGAACGCCGAGGAGGATCACGTTCTTAATGCCACGATCTTCCAGCAGGTTCCAGATCTCGACGCCGGAATCGCTGATGGCGTCGGCGTCGTGAATCTTCAGCGTTTCCACTTGCCGTTGCCAGGGAGCGCGCGGGTTCTTGCCCATCGCCTTTAACTTGGCGTGCCAGTCCGCGTGTTCTGCCAGATCGTCGTCCTCGCCGCCGTCAGACTGGTCGATGGGGTATTTGCCTTTTTCTTCAGCCGGAATCTTGTGGCACCACGCGCCGATGTCTTTGGGCAGGTTCTTCGCTTTCGGCGCCGCCTGGGCAATTTTGCGGCCCGGGTGATTCTTGTACGGTTCCATGCAGTCGCTCGGTGCGTGGATGATGAGCATTCCCTTCGCGCGGGCCTTCTCCAGCACTTCGTTCATGCGCGGCGCGATTTCGGTCACGCGGCGGACGGCATTCAGACAATGGTGGGCGTCCCACATGTCGCAGACGATGATCGCGGTCTTGGCAGGCTTCCAGGCTTCCTTCTGTTCTGTGATTTCGAGGACGCCGTTGGCCTCGCGCCGGCTTCGAAGGGTCAATTCGATCTCTGACTTAGGCCCTCCAGCATCGACCGAACCCGCGCTTCCCAACGTCGCGAACAGCAAAGCCAGAGTGCCAATTCGAGGTAGCATGGCGAAACTCCTTCCTTTCCTAACACGAGAATCTCAGTTCATGAAAACATGCCGCCCAGACCAATGCAAACACAAACTCAACTGAGGCTTCAAGCAGCAGCTGTGCCCAATGTGCGTGCAACCTTGCCGCGAATCGATGCAATCGAGACCACCGGCAGATTTTTCTCGCCTACCGTCCTGGATTGATAACGTCTTAGTCTCCATTGCTTTGCAGCACACGAAGCGCGGAATCGCGCGTTGGCATATGAGTTGCGTTTTGGGGAGCAATGCATCGATTAAGGAGCGTCTCTTGACCCGATACGCCGTCGGTCTTCGCTGTATCTGTCTTGGCGCCCTGATTCTCTTGGGAATCGGGGCGCCGGCTTTCGGTCAACTACAAGACCCCGAAGAAGCACCTCTGCCAACGCAACTCTTCTCGCGCGACGAATTCGATCAGCAACTGCAAAAGGAAATCAAGGCCGCCGCCGTTCGGGCCGACAGCGCCTGGATCATGGTCTCGTCGGCCCTGGTCATGCTCATGGTTCCAGGGCTGGCGCTTTTCTACGGCGGCATGGTCCGTCGCAAGAATATCCTCGCCACCATGATGCACAGCATGGCCGCGTTGGCCGTGGTGGGCGTTTATTGGATCGCCGTCGGCTATTCGCTGGCTTTCGGACAACCCTGGCTCGGGTCGCCGGACTTCAGCTTTTTGGGCTGGAGCGGCGATCTCATCTTCCTTAAGGGCATCGCGCCGGACAAGCTTCTTCCGGGGACCAACATTCCCGTCTATCTGCATTGCATGTATCAAGGGATGTTCGCGATCATCACGCCGGCGCTTATCTCCGGCGCCATCGCGGAACGGATTCGCTTCAAGCCTTATTGCCTGTTCTTGATCGCTTGGGTCACGTTCGTCTATTGCCCGCTGGCGCATGGCGTGTGGGCCATGGACTGGTGGCACGAAGCGGCCCTGACAACCGGCAAGAGTCTGGGTGAAACGCCATGCGGTTGGCTGGGCGCGATGGGGGCACTCGATTTCGCAGGCGGCACGGTCGTGCACATCTCCGAGGGCTTCGCCGGCTTGGCAGCGATTCTGATGCTGCGCAAGCGACACGGTTATCCGGAACAATCATTCCATCCCAGCAGCATGGTTCTAACCTTGGCCGGCGCGGGACTCTTATGGTTTGGCTGGTTTGGCTTCAACGGCGGCAGCGCCCTGGCCAGCGGCGCGAACGCGGTCTCCGCTTTCACGGCGACTCAAGCGGCCGCGGCAGGCGCGGGCCTGAGTTGGATGCTGATCGAATCGCTGCATCGCGGCAAAGCCACAGCCCTTGGCCTCGCCTCCGGAATAGTCGCCGGGCTGGTCGCGGTCACGCCGGCTTCGGGCTTCGTCTATCCGGCTGGCGGGCTCGTGATCGGCTTGATTTCCGGCATCGTCTGCTATGTCGCAGTCAATCTCAAGCCGGTTTTCAAATACGACGACTCGCTCGATGCCTTCGGCGTTCACGGCGTAGGAGGCTTTCTCGGGGCGATTTTGACCGGCGTATTCTGCTCCAAGGCCGTCAACGAAAACGGCGCCGACGGACTTTTATTCGGCCATAGCGCACAACTCGGCAAACAGTTGATCGCCGCCGGGGCCGCCGCTGGAATCTCTTTGGTGGTGAGCATTCTGTTGGTCAAGATCATTGATCTCGTCTTCGGATTCCTCGTCGCCGAGCGCGAAGAGATCGAAGGCCTTGATCGCACCGAGCACGGCGAGACGGGCTTCGACCTCGGCCTGGCGATGGAAGCGGTTTCTTCCGCAGCGGTCGCCGAGCCACGAGCCGCGTTGATGCCGCGTAACGGCCAAATGCGATTCAACGTCGTGATCGACGGCGCCACGAGCGGCGAGTTGATGAAGGCCTGGTCTGATCTGTGCCAGCCAGGCGCGGCGTCGATCGACTTCAAAGCGGTCTACCCGAACCTCACCACGGTGCAAGGCAACCGCTTCAACTTCCGCGGCGGCGACCAGAGCAAGATACGCGACAGCCTGCAGCGGCTTTTCCAAAACCGCTTGCAAATACCCGTAAAGGCCAAGGTCGAAGTTTAGAGTGTAAGTTTAGCCGCGAGCCAACGGCGAGCGCGGACGTCTGAGGCGCATGATGAAAATGGTGGTTGCAGTGATTCGCCCTGAAAAGCTGGAAGACGTCCAACAGGCGCTCAACGAGCGCGACGTCTACCTGATGACGGTATCCGACGTGCGTGGCTGCGGCCGGCAGCGCGGCTTCACCGAAGTGTATCGCGGCACCGAATTCCAGGTACGCCTGTTGCCGAAGCTGAAGCTCGAAATCGCCGTCAATGACGCCTTTGTCGACGCCGCCATCGAGGCCATCGTCCACGCTGCCCGCTCCGGCGAAACCGGCCAGGTCGGCGACGGCAAGATCTTCGTTCTCCCCATGGACGACTGCGTCCGAATCCGCACCGGCGAACGCGGCGGACAGGCGATCGGACCTTGAAGAAATTACAGATTGTAGATTGCAGAACGTGTTCTTGCAATCTGCATTCTGAAATCTGAAATCTGCAATCCCTTTTCAAAAGGAGACTTCTCCCATGACCCCGAAAGAAGTCCTGGCCTTGATGCGGCAAAAGGAAGTCAAAGCCGTCGATATGCGGTTCATCGACTTTCCCGGTATGTCGCAGCATTTCACGATTCCCGCCAGCGCCCTGGAGGAATCGGTGTTCGAGGACGGCCTCGGTTTCGACGGCTCTTCGATCCGCGGCTGGCAAGCGATCAACGAGTCGGACATGCTCGTTCTGCCGCAGCCCGAGACCGCCTTCATCGACCCGTTCATGAAGGAAACGACGCTCGTGATGTTGTGCAATATCCAGGACCCGTTGACCCGCCAGGACTATAGCCGCGACCCGCGCAATGTGTCCCGCAAGTCTGTCAACTACATGAAGGCCTCGGGCGTCGCCGACGTGGCTTACATCGGTCCGGAGCTGGAGTTCTTCGTCTTCGACAGCATTCGCTACGACCAAACGCAAAACTCCGGCTATTACTTCATCGACAGCGAGGAAGGCGCCTGGAACACCGGCCTCGATAACAAGAACCTCGGTTACAAGCTCCGCTACAAGGAGGGCTATTTCCCCGTGCCGCCGTCGGACGCTCTGCACGACATCCGATCCGAAATGATGCTGACCATGATCAACTGCGGCCTGACCATCGAGGCGCAGCACCACGAAGTCGCCACCGGCGGCCAAGGCGAGATCGACATGAAATATGGCCCGCTCGTGCAGATGGCCGACAACGTCGTCAAGTACAAGTACATCGTCAAGAACGTGGCCCGCAAGTACGGCAAGACGGCAACCTTCATGCCCAAGCCGCTCTTCATGGACAATGGCACGGGCATGCACGTGCACATCTCGCTTTGGAAGGGCAATAGCAACCTGTTCGCGGGATCGGGTTACGCAGGTCTGTCGGACGTGGGCCTCTATGCTATTGGCGGCCTACTCAAGCATGCTCCGGCTCTGTGTGCTTTCACCAATCCGACCACCAATAGTTACAAGCGCCTGGTTCCCGGGTACGAGGCCCCGGTCAATCTTGCTTACAGCCGCCGCAATCGTTCGGCATCCATCCGCATTCCGATGTATTCCGCCAATCCCAAGGCGAAGCGCATCGAGTTCCGCTGCCCCGATGGATCGAGCAATCCCTACCTCGCCTTCGCGGCGATGTTGATGGCGGTCCTCGACGGCATCAAGAACAAAACCAAACCGGGCGAGCCGCTCGACAAAGACATTTACGACCTGGAGCCCGAGGAATTGGCCAAGGTGCCCAAGGCGCCTGGCGCCCTCGACGAGGCGGTGAGCGCGCTGGAAAAGGACCACGAGTTCCTGCTCCAGGGCGACGTCTTCACCGAAGATGTGCTGAAGATGTGGATCCGTTACAAGCGCGAGAAGGAGATTGACGCCATGCGCTTGCGGCCGCATCCGTATGAGTTTTACTTGTATTTCGATATTTGATCCGAATTTCGTTTAGCCGCGAGCCAACGGCGAGCGCGGACGCGGTCCCCTGGTGATGGTATGTTAATCGCGAGGGGACCAAGCCCGCGCTCGCCGGCGGCTCGCGGCTAAACGATTATGATTGAAACACTGCTTGAAGCGCTAGCACTTCCCGGCGCCTATCCGTATCCTGTGGACGCCGTCGAGCTTCGCCAAACCCACATCTCTGCGGTGTTTCTTGCAGGCGCTTTCGTCTACAAGATCAAGAAGCCCGTCAATCTCGGCTTCCTCGATTTTTCGACTTTAGAAAAACGCAAGCATTTCTGTGAGGAAGAAGTCCGTCTCAATCGCCGGCTCGCCCCGCACGTTTACATCGGCGTCGTTCCGATCCGCAAGGATGCGAGCGGTCTGAATTTTGAAGGCAAGGGCGAAGCTGTCGAGTGGGCGGTCAAGATGGTCCGCTTGCCTGACGATGCGACGCTCGAAAGTCGACTGTTGCGAGGCGAAGTGCAACCGACACAGATCCAAGCGCTCGCACGCAAGCTGGCGTCGTTTCATAACAATGCCGAAGGTGGGCTGCGGATCGCGGAGTTTGGCCGCTTCGAAGTCGTCGCGAAGAATCTGCGTGAAAACTTCTCCCTGAGCGAAGCGCAAGTCGGAGTCACGGTGAGCGCGTCCGTATTCCAACGCTTTCGCGAGCTCACCGACGAGCATCTCGAACGGAATCGCGCGTTGATCGACGCTCGGGCCAAGCGTGGCATACCGCGCGACACGCACGGCGATTTGCACCTCGATCACCTCTATTCTTTCCCTGACCGGTCGCCGCCGAAAGACCTGGTCATCATCGATTGCATCGAGTTCAACGAAAGATACCGCTACGCCGATCCTGTCGCTGACATGGCGTTTGTTGTGATGGATCTGGCGTTTCACGGGCGGCGAGACCTTGGCAAGCTCTTGGCTCGAACTTATTTCGATCAAACCGGAGACCGGGAAGGTCAAACGCTGCTTCCACTTTATGTGTCGTACCGCGCGGCCGTGCGTGGAAAAGTCGACGGGCTCAAATCCTTCGAAAAGGAAGTTCCCGCTACGGAAAAGGATCAAGCCCGCGCCAGCGCCACGGCCCATTGGCTGCTCGGGCTGTGGGAGTTGGAGGAACCGGCGCGGCGTTCTGCCTTAATCCTGATCAGTGGTTTGCCGGGGACCGGAAAATCGACTTTGGCCGACGATCTGTCTCAGCAATTTAATGCCGTTTGGCTGCGCTCAGACGTGATTCGCAAAGAACTCATTCACGGCGATCCTGTTTCGACGCGCGGCTCGAAAGTGGAAGAGGGCATCTATTCCCCGGAAGCGACCGCACGCACCTATCACGAAATGCAGCGCCGCGCCACGGAGGCGATTTGGCAAGGCCGCCGGGTAATCGTCGATGCGAACTTTCGCTTGCAATGGCAGCGCCGACTCTTCTTTAGGATCGCTAAGGATCGCTGCGTGCCGTGCCTGTTCCTGAATTGCGAAGCCGATGCGCAAGTCATCCGCGAGCGTCTACGAAATCGCCGCGGCGATGTATCGGACGCCGACTGGAGCATCTACGAATACGCCGCGGCAACCTCGCAAGCGTTCGACGTGGAATCGCGACGTCATGTTCATCTCATCAACGCCAATACTTCCTTGGAGAACATGGTACAGCAAGCCGTCGCGGTCTTGGCAGGGGCCGAGCTAGCACAGTAGGTCCGGCGAGCCGAGCCGGACCCAATCGCCGTGAATCGACTGAATCCCGTACTGCTTGACTGGACCTAGTCGCCGCGCGGGTTTGTGGGTCCGGCTCGGCTCGCCGGACCTACGGGAATGGGCGCGAAACATTTCGAAATTCTTGCTGCGTGGGGCAAAAACCGCGTTACAATCGGGGGCATCTTCAAAGAGTCCTCTCTCAAAGGATCGCACCCATGCGCCGCCTCCTAACACTCCTCGCCATCATGTTTTCCGGCCTGTTCCTCTACGTGGCCGGCACGACCCAAGCGGATGATGCGCCGAAAGACAAGGCCAAGGGCCAAGCAAAAGGCCAAGCAAGACGAGTGCTGTGGACGACGTCGAAAGTGATCGGCTCGCCGGAGCCGCCGCCGGCTTACAAGACCGAGCCGGCGTTTCCCAAGCTCATGAAGTTCAACGAACCGCTCGACATGGCGTCGGCGCCGGGCACGAATCGGCTGTTCATTGCCGAGCGCTATGGCAAGATCTATTCATTCATCAACAAGAAGGACGTCGCGAAAGCTGACCTGGCTTGGGAGTTGAAAGGCGCGAAGGACTCCAAAGGCGAGCCGATGAAGCAATCGATCTACGCGATCACGCTGCATCCCAAGTTCAAAGACAACGGCTACATCTACGTGACCTGGATTCCGAATCCTGAGACGGAAAGGCAACCGAAGGGATCGCGCGTCTCACGCTACACGGTCAAGGGCGATCCGCCGGTCTTGGATGCAGCAACGGAGAAGATCATCTTCGAATGGCCCAACGGCGGGCACAATGGCGGCTGCCTCAAGTTCGGCCGCGACGACATGCTCTACATCGTCACCGGCGACGGCTCCGGCATCGCCGACGAAAACAACATCGGCCAGGACCTTTCCAGCATCCATGCAAAGCTCTTACGCATCGACGTCGATCATCCCGACTCCGGCAAAAGCTACAGCATTCCCAAGGACAATCCGTTCGTCAAGACGCCCAAGGCTCGGCCCGAGATCTGGGCCTACGGCCTTCGGCAACTGTGGCGCTATAGCTTTGACCGTAAGACGGGCGATCTTTGGGGAGGCGAAGTCGGGCAGGATCTGTGGGAGATGATCTACAGAGTCCAGAAGGGCGGCAATTATGGATGGAGCGTGCAGGAAGGCACCCACCCATTCCGGCCCGAACGCAAAATGGGTCCGACGCCGATTCTGACGCCGGTAGTCGAACATGATCACGCCGCGTTTCGCAGCATCACGGGCGGCTTCGTGTATCACGGCGCGCGCTCGAAGGACTTGGAAGGGACTTACCTCTACGGCGATTTCGATTCGGGCCGCATCTGGGGATTGCGCTACGACGCCGGTAAATTGTTAAGCAACCAGGAACTGGCCCGGACGACCTACCGCATCGTGAGCTGGGGAGAAGACAACGACGGCGAAGTTTACTTCCTCGACTTCACCGGCGGCGGCATTCATCAGCTCGTAAAAGCACCACCAGATACGAAGTCGCAAGCGGCGTTTCCGCGCAAGCTGTCCGAAACCGGCATCTTCACTTCGACCAAAGACCACACCCCGGCGCCCGGCCTAATTGCGTACACGGTCAACAGCCAGCTCTGGGGCGATCACACCTGTAAGGAGCGTTTCCTCGCCATTCCCGGCAACGGGCAGATTGGCTTGGATGAAATCA
Organism: Planctomycetota bacterium; assembly: GCA_016195405.1. Taxonomy (GTDB): domain Bacteria; phylum Planctomycetota; class Planctomycetia; order Gemmatales; family Gemmataceae; genus JACPZP01. The sequence goes on from JACPZP010000153.1 coordinate 43,811, forward strand.
CGTACCCGCAACCCTCGCCCGGCGCGCCTCCCGGCTGGCGCTTTCCCGATGGCACCGTGCTCGTCAAGACTTTCTCCATGCAGATGGAGCGCGGCAATCCTGCCAGCAAGAAACGGCTGGAGACACGGCTCTTGCACTTCCAGCAATTCCCCGGCACGCAGGAATACGGCGACCAATACTGGCGCGGCTACACCTACGTCTGGAACGACGAGCAGACCGACGCCGAGTTGCTCGATGAGAAGGGCATGGACAAGAAAATCGTCATCAAGGACGCCAAAGCGCCGGGCGGGCAGGTGGTGCAGAACTATCGCTTCCCGAGCAGGGCCGAATGCACCGGCTGCCACACCAACGCCGCAAAGTTCGCACTGGGCGTCAGCACCATGCAAATGAATCGGGACCACGACTACAACGGCAAGGCCATGAACCAGCTCGCGATGCTGGAGTCGATTGGCGTCTTCACCAAGCCGCTGCCGTCGCCCCCCGAAAAGCTCGCGAAGCTAGTTGATTACAACGACAGCAAAGCATCAACGGAGGACCGGGCCCGCGCATATTTGCATTCCAATTGCGCCCATTGCCACATCAAGTGGGGCGGCGGCAACGCGGAGTTCAAACTCTTGGCGACGTTGCCGCTCAAGGAAATGGGCATCGTCAACGTGCCGCCCGCGCATGGAAGCTTCGACATCAAGAGCGCCAAGCTGCTCGTTCCGGGGCATCCGGAGCAGTCGATCATCCACTACCGCATGGCCGCGACGGGACTGGGCCGAATGCCGCACATCGCCTCACGCGTCGTGGACGATGTGGGGCTGAAACTGGTGCATGACTGGATCAAGGGCATGCCCGCCAAGTGAAAGCCGCCTGGGCTCGTGCGGAGCCGGATGTGCGCAAAACGCAATCGAAAAGCGAGAATTAGCATTCTAGCATTCTCGAATTCATCGACGTGCTTCAAGGAAAGCGCGCCATCGTTGCGGAACGGCATCCCACGCCGACTGGTACGTAGCTTCGAGAGGCACCGGAACTTGACCGCCGGGCTTTAAGAACAAGGGCATGTCACGAAGCTTGTCTCCCACCGCGAAGGGAATCACATAGGTCTTCACCGAAAGGTCGCATTCATATGCGGCCAGGGTCAGACGTTTGTCACCTGGGAAAACGTACTCTTGGCCGGCGAAGGCATCCCAGATGACGGAGTGAATCCCGTTAGGATCACGACGTCCTGGTGGATGGAGATCGACGATCAGAAGATGCACACCTTTCTCTAGGAGTTCTGAAGCTTTCTGCACGAAGGCGCGTAATGCGTTGCGACTGGATTTGTTGCCCGGCGAGACAATTTCAACCATGGCTACAATGCGATCGCCGCTGACGTGCCTCACGGCTACGGTATTCTGCTTACGCCGATAAAACTCCAAGTCCGTCTCGGCCGTAACCTTTAGTGTCGGAGCGGCTAGGACGACTCCTCCGCTATTCTCAGGCGATGATGTGGAAGAATCATCATCCCCATCGCGGCCTTGAAGCGTCAGCACATCCGGACCGAATCCCGCGGCATGCTGTTCGGCCAACGCGTAATAATCGGCAGGCAAAATGCCACGGTTCAAGGCTCGCTTGATTTCTTCAATCCAGGCGTGGTGGAAATCATGGAATACTCCTGCTTCCACTCGAGTCCAGTCGTGGACGGGCATGGCTCGAATCTCCTCTCGGGACAAACCGCCGCCATTATTCTAACTTCACAGCTTGGAATCCGCGAGCGCGAAACGTAAACCACCTCTTGCCATGCACGATTTCGAAGTCATCAATCCGCACATCCGGCGCGGCCGGTTTCGCTCCGTCCTCTTCGATTTTGACGGCACCTTGTCTTTGATCCGCGAAGGTTGGCCGCAGGTCATGATTCCGATGATGGTCGACGTTCTTCGGCAAACCGGGACAGCCGAGGATCAGGCCGCCTTGACGAAGCATGTCGAAGACTTCGTGATGCGTCTTAACGGCCGGCAAACGATCTACCAGATGATGCAACTTGCCGACGAGGTAAGGAAACGCGGCGGAGTTCCGCTGGAGCCGCTCGCATACAAGCACCGTTACCACGATCTGCTCATGGAGCGCATTCGCGGCCGGATCGACGCCCTGTCCGCGGGATCGGCAACGCCGGAGGAATGGACGGTCCCCGGCAGTCATGCGATTTTGGAGAATCTCAAGCGCCGCGGCCTGACTCTTTATCTGGCAAGCGGCACAGATCTGGCGTTCGTCCGCCGTGAAGCCGAACTGCTGGGATTGACGACTTACTTCGGCGAGCACATTTACGGCGCCCTCGACGACTACAAGAATTTCTCCAAGGCAATGATCATCGACCGCATCCTGCGCGAGAACGATTTGCACGGCGATGAATTGCTCGGCTTTGGCGACGGCTTCGTCGAGATCGAGGAAATCAAGCGCGTCGGCGGGGTAGCGGTGGCCGTGGCGAGCGACGAGGTCAAGCGTTCGGGCATCAACCAATGGAAGCGCGATCGCCTTGTCCGCGCCGGGGCGGACCTGGTTATCGGAGATTTCCGAGAGCAACATCGCTTGGTCGCGTTCCTAATCGAGAAATAAGCGCAGGCTCGCTCACCAAATGGTTTGCGCTGCGCTCCCCCCTGAGCAGCCGCGCAAACCAATTTCTGTACTTGAATGTCAATCAAAAATGCATTTCAATCGGATTTCAAGCGTCGGGATTCGCCGGGCTGGCTTGCCACTCTTCCACGCGGACGCCGTCTTTTGTCGGATTGAACTGATAGATCTTATCCGCGTAGGGCCGGAACACCTTAATATCGTGGTGGCTGATCATGAGCACCTGAAAACCCAGCGTGCGGCCTGCGTCGTGAACGATTTTCACTAAGCGCGGCACGAGATCGGGCCTGAGCCAGCAGTCTTGCTCGTCCAATACCAGAAAGCGGTCGTGGACGGCGGCGTCGAGGGTTTTGAGCGCGAACATCCGCAAGCCGACCGAGAGGATGTTGGCTACGGAGCCGCCTTGGCCCTTCATGATGTCTTCGGGGTTGCCGTCGCGCTCGATGTGGAAGCTCATCGTCGCGCCGCCCCGCTTGTAATCGCGGGTCACTTTGAGTTCGATGGGCTGATCGAGCACTTCCTCAAGAGCTTTGGTGAGCTGCGCTTCCAAAACCTTTACGAGCTTGCCGAAAAGCTCCTCGCTAAGGACTTCGAGCGCATCATCGACGGCGTCGGCGATTCCCAAGTAATCGGTCACCTTCTGCAAATCGACAGCCTTGGCCACACGATTCTGTTGGAGGAGTTGCCGTCTTTCTTGAAGGCGCTCAAGCTTGTTGCGGATCTTGTCCGGCGGCGGGCAGGGAACCGCAATTGCAGCAAGGGAAGGGCTCATTTCTTCGCCTCCTTGTCGGCGATTTCGGCGTGCCCCGCTTCCACCTGGGCGAGCTGATTCTCGATTTCCGACAAGTGCGCCTGGTACTCGGCTCGCTTGCGCTCATTCTCAACCTTCATGTGGTCAAGCTGTTTTCGAAGATCCTCAAGATCATCGGAGCCATAGCTATCGCAAGCTTGCTTTCTGAGTTTTTTCAGATTCCCTTCGCTGGTTTCAAGGTTTGCCTCGGCCGCAATCTTCTTATCGCGGAGGTTGTTGTACTGCTTTTGCAGCACGTCCATGCTCTTGGGTTGGTTGCTACTTACTTCCATCGCTGTAGACCTCCTCAGCCAAAGTGCGAATTTCAGCCGAGTCGCTGCGGCGAATGCGGGCGATGTTGCCCGGATTGATCCACGTCGTCGTGCCGGTCACGATGTCGGCCGAGGGACAATGAATGTGACCATTGACGAGGATATCGATGCCTGGGATTTCGCGCGGAATGAGCCGGCCGACTTCTTCGTAAACGGGAAAGCGAATATCGTGGTGTGTCAGCCAGATGACCAGAGGCGGGCCCTCAACACGGGAAATCTGCTCGGGCGCAAATCGCGCCGGCAGCGCTTGCCCCCAGGCTGAGCCGCCCACGACGACGGCGCGCCCGCTCATATGGCCGCACCACGGACCGGAGCGTTCCAGAAGGCGCAACCGGCCCGACGCCCACAGGATCGCCAGGGCGTCGTCCATGTCCAGTTCGTTTTCCTTGCAATCGTGATTGCCGGCTATGCCCAGAACCGGGCCGTCCAACAACTCTAAGATCCGCACGAGGAGCCAATTACTGATGTCGCGCGGGTAGTGGAAAAAGTCGCCCAGGATGGCGGGCAGGAGATTGTTTTCGCGGGCGTAGCTAAGGCACCAGGCCAGCTTGCCCAGAATCGCTTCCGGGTAGTCGTCGCGGCGAAAACCAGGCACACGGCTGGCCAGATGCGGATCGCCAATGCAGAGCAAGCCGGTGTGTTCTACTAAAGGTCCTGACCCCATTTGGAAACCGTCTCCGCGAGTTTGTGTTTGGCCGCCTTCCGCAGCGCCCGCTCCACCTCGGCCTGATAGCCGCTCAACGCCAGATTGAATTGATCCCTTACCGTGGCGGGGTTTTCCGCCTCGGCCAGCTCCTCTGGAAACAGGATGGCCGCCTGTCCGAAGCCGAAAATGGCATCGAGATAGTTTTCGTGCTGGATTGCAAGGGCCGCGTCGTCGAGAAGTTTGCGAACCTGCTCGAGGCGCTGATTTTTCTTTTCGCCGGCGGATACAACCGGAGGACGGCCGTGGCGCTCGGCCACACGCAGTTCGCTTTCCACCTGCTTCATGGACGCGTTCGTGTCGGCAAGTGTTTGGTTGCATAAAGCAACGGCGCCCAGTGATTCTTCCAACTTGCAAATCAAGTCCGCGAGCGGCGTCGGATCAGGCAACTCCGGAAGCGTCGAGAGTTTCGCCAACGCCTGTTGCCGGCCATGAAGGCTGGCGTTCGCACGAAGAGCGGATTCCAATTCTTCCCACAGAGACTTCAAATTCTCGGCGTCGTGCAGGTCTTGGGGCGGCGTCGCCAGGTTCTCTAAAGTCCGGCGCCGCGCCATCTCCTGTTGGACCTGACTATTTACTTGGAGCAGTTCGGCTATCAGCGCCGCAAGACTCGCCGTGTCTTCCAAAGTCGGCGGAGGCATTAAGGCGGCAAAACAGCTGTACGTTTTTTTCTGTCTTTCATGGATTAGCAAACGCGACCGTAGCGTTTCCATGTCGTCATGGAGCGCTTTTATCTTGGCCGCCGACTCCTCGATGTCACGATAGCGAGCCTCGACTTGCGATATGGATTCGGCAAGCGCGTCGAGCGGTTTGAGAGTATCGATCTCTACGTCCAACTTCTCCACTTCCGCTCGCAGCCATCTCTCTTCGTTCTTCTTGTCCTTCACCTTGGTGCGGTGCCGCTTTTGCATTTCCAGAAGTATGGCCGCGTCGGATGAGGAAGCGAAGAACAGGGCGGCTCTGCTTTCGGGCTCGTTGAGCAGAAAAATCGGAAACTTCTGCGGGCCGAAGTGAATGTCAAACGGGTCAATTTTCTCGCCCGGCTCGACTTTGGGCAGCCGCAAAACCTTGTGCAATTCTTCGGGCACATCGCCTTTAAGGCGATGGATTTCGCGGCCATCGATCACGTAACTGACGGTGCTGCCTTTGCGCTTCCAGGTGACGGTGTGACCGTCGTCAGTTTCGACGGTGACGCGGGCTTCCTTTTGGCCGTGGCGAACCATGTAAGACTTGGTGGCGTTGCTGCAAAGAGTTTCGAGAGCGGAGACGACGGCCGACTTACCGCAATTGTTAGGCCCGGTGAGGACGGTCAAGCCGGCGGCCGGTTCAATGACCGTTTGGACATGCGACATGTAGTTCTGTAGGATGATCCGTCGTATCACGATCCGATAACCACAATCCATTGTTGTGCACAGTCGTTCACCTAAGTGATTTTCTGAGAAATTATCGGAAAGTCAATGACAAAAAGCGACGCGCCGCGGCGACCACCCCCAATTGCTGCGTCCATGAAGCTCGCTCGGCGGTTTCGCGCGAACGTTCGCGCGCGAAATCGCCGAGCGAGCTTTGACCACGCAGCAGATTGGTTTTCGATTCTTGGTTCTCTTCGGATTTCACACGGGTATAATCCAAAATCCAAATCCATGGGTCTTGAAAAGCTTCTAATTGCCGTCAACCGGGAGCGCCTGCTGGACACGGCGACGCGCCTCGTTGCCGTGCCCAGTCCAACGGGTTCTGCGGGACCGGCACTCGATTGTCTCGCGAATATTTTGCAGGCCGACGGCTTCCAAGTGCAGCGACCTGTGGGCGGACATCCGGCCGCGCCCGCCGTCGC
>JACPZP010000145.1 GCA_016195405.1 Planctomycetota bacterium
CCACAGGACCAAGGTTTCATCGAGCAGGCCGCGGTCATCGAGGTCATCGAGCAATGCCGAAAAGGCCTGATCGGTGACAGGGCAAAGGCGCTCACGCAGGTCGATGAAGTTGCGATTGTGCGTATCCCAGTAGACCGAAACGTTGGTAATGCCGTCGTTGGGCCAAAAAACCGTGACGATCGGCACTCCGGCCTCAATCAGTCGCCGCGCCTGCAGTACTGATTGGCCGTGGATGTTCATGCCGTAACGTTCACGCAATGCCCGCGGTTCGCGCGTGAGATCAAAGGCGCGGACGACATCGGGAGCAGCCAGCACCGAGAGCGCTCGCTCGTAATGAGACATCATGGCCTGCACGCCTGGATGCTCTTCGAGGCTGCGGACTTGCGCGTCGATGGCGCGGACCAAGTTGTGCCGGTTGCCGGCGCGGAGCACGGAAACGTCGGCATGCAGCGTCAACTCGCCGACACGGTAGTCGGGAAGCGAAGCATCGGCGTCTATGCGCATCGGCGCATGAGCCGGACCGAGCCAGCCTGCCGCTTGGCCGTGCGTCTGTTCAACGAAACGTGGAGCGCCGTTGGGAACGACCGGCATCATCGACACGAAGGGAGGCAAGGGACCGCGGCCACGATGCATTTGGCTCAGCATGGCGCCGACGCTGGGCCAGTCGTCTTGGAGTTGTCCGCTGGGTGGGGCAGGACGGCCCGTGAGTAACATGTGCGGCGCAGTCACGTGGTTTACGTCGTTATGCGTCATCGAACGGATGAGAGCTAGTCGGTGCGCGCGGCTCGCCAGCCGAGGAAGATGTTCGCAGATTCGGAAGCCGGCCACACTCGTCTGAATACTTCGGAACTCGCCGCGATATTCAACCGGGGCATCCGGCTTCATGTCCCAGGTATCCTGCTGAGCCGGTCCGCCCCACATGAACAGCAGAATGCAGGCGCTTGCACGCCGGCAGGGAGTTGCGTCCGAGTCTCGGGCGCGGACTAAATCCGGGAGACCCAACCCCAACAGGGAGAGCGCGCCTGCTCGGAGAACTTCGCGACGCGAAACGGCGGGATTCCACAGAAAATCGTGGCAGGCGCTGGAAGACATCGTAGGCGCAACCCTCGGAACCGATTAGTGGCATTGTACCGAAGCGAATTCTCGTTAAAAGCTCTCGCGCGTGACCGACCAAACGCCGTGTCTGTCAGACTCCGAGAATTCCACTGAGGCTTCAACTCGTCATACGGCAAACGATTCCCCGCCGAACAGCTTAAAGAAGAAGCCGACTAACAGGCGCGGATCTGCATCGCTAGAATCGCTAAGTCGTCGGGATCGCATCTGCACTTCGAGAACGCCATGAAGCGGAAATTCTCTTCGCTGGTCGCCCTCGTTGTCTGCGGGCTGGCTTTCGCCGCACAAGACCAACCTGACAAGGGCAAGCCGAAGGTAACCACGCTCTCGGAGAAGGACATCACGGAGAAGCTCGACGGCAAGAAGGCCAAGGCCACGACGGTGGAGGTGACGCTTGAGCCTGGTCAAGCGAGTACGCCGCACCGCCATCCCGGCCCGGTGTTTGGGTACGTCATCGAAGGCGAGTACGAGTGGGCCATCGACGACCAGGCCGCCAAGACGCTCAAGGCCGGGGACACCTTCTACGAGCCGACCGGCTGCCTCCACCGAGTCTCGAAGAACCCGGGCAACACCAAGACCCGTGTACTGGCTGTCGTCCTGCACCCGCATGACACCAAGAAGATATCCACCCCCGAACCGAGGAAGTGAAGCGGAGCATTTCGGCAGGGAGACGAAAGTGCAGGACCTTCGCGCCGGTTGATGGAAAGGATCGATCCAAACCATCGGGCTCATGTTGCATTAACGTCCTGCTGATGGCGGATAAAAGACTTGTTCGGCGACGATATGGTGAGGACGGCGATCGCGTACAATACGGGAGCCGAGTTCGACGATTTGAACGTCGGTTGCAATGCTCAGCGGCGGGGACATGAATACATAATAAGATCGAGCAAAAGAGACCATACGCGCCTAGCTCTCGGGTTGGCACTCAAAATATCTGCCACCGTATTATCACCGCACGTGATGCGGATGTTTCGTAGGCCGCACTGCCACGGCGTGGAGCATAAACTTTTCATTACTGTGGATTAGAATGACCCTCGACCAGGTGCACGTCCATGCAAATGTTCAAACCGAGCAACAGGCGGAAGTTTCTTCAGCATGCGGCCGGTTCCGCGGTGGCGGCGGCGGTGGTCGGTCCAACGTTCGCCGGGCAACCGAAGCCTGGCGGTCAGGACGGACCGTCCACGGTGCCGATTCGTGCGTTTTATCGCACGTTAACCGCTGATCAACGGAAGATGATGTGCTTCGAGTGGGATCACCGCGGCTTCACGGAGTTGCCCCTGCGCTTGCACGTGACCAATAACTGGGACATCAGCCGGACTTCGATTTCCAGCTTCACGCCCGAGCAGCAGCGGCTCATCGACGACGTCATCGGCAGCGTCATGAATCCCGGCTGGCCTGAGCGGCTCAAGCAACAGGCGCGCGACGACACCGGCCGGGCTTGGGGCGACCAGAAAATCGCCATCTTCGGCACTCCGGACAAGGGGCCGTGTCAGTGTGTCATCACCGGCTTTCATCTGACGTTGCGGGCTAGCTGTGAGCGCCTTCCCGCGGTGGCGTTTCACGGCGCTCTATGCCACGGCCATCAGCCCAGCGGCTTCAACGAACGCGTGGGGCATCCGGACAACATCTTCTGGTATCAGGCAGTCCTGGCCAACCGCGTGTTCATGGCACTGGACGAAAAACAACGGGCGCAGGCGCTGGTTACTCGCGGCATGCCGTATTATGAGTTCGATGGCCGAATCGATCGACAGGTGATTCGCCCTGACACCAAGCTGGAGCGCCCGCTAGAGCCCGACGTCCGTTTCCGCGGCCCCGATGCGACCTTTCCCGGAATGCCCATCCGTGACATGACGCGCGACCAGAAGGCTGTAGTCCGGCAAGCACTGACGGGCCTCCTGGAGCCGTATCGCCCAGAGTACCGAGAACAGGTACACGACTGTCTTACAAGACAAGGCGGCCTCGACCGATGTAGCATGGCCTTCTACCAGGAGCATGACCTGGGAAACGACCGCGAGTGGGACAACTGGCGCATCGAAGGGCCTGCGTTCGTCTGGTATTTCCGCGGTTTCCCGCACGTGCACATCTGGATTCATGTGGCCAACAATCCCGCAACTCCTGTGACTTCGCATTTTGGATGATTGTTTCAAAGCACTGGAGACGACATGCTATCGCTATGGAGCCAGCCATTTTGCACGTCGGGAAATCGCCTCACTCGGCGCGAGTTGCTTCGCGCGAGCGCGATTGGTCTTCCGATCTTCCTCGGCGCCCGAAGCGGCGAGTGGCAAACGCTGGCTGGCCCAACTCAGGGTAGCCCCCGGCGCGCCAAATCGTGCATCTTTATCTTCAACTTCGGCGGTCCATCCCAGCTCGAAACCTTTGATCTTAAGCCAAATGCACCGGAGGGAATACGAGGCGAATTCGCGCCCATCTCCTCCAGCGTTCCGGGAACGATGATTAGCGAGCATTTGCCGCGCCTGGCCCGCCTAGCGCACAAGTACGCGATTATCCGCTCCATGTCGCACCGCGACATCGAGCACCAGTCCGGCGGTTATACCGGACTCACAGGGCACCGCCATCCGAATCCACGAGTTTTCGCCAATCCGACTCCCGAGGACACTCCGCCTTATGGTTCTATCGTCAGCAAGCTGCGGCCGGCCAGGAATCCGGTGCCCAGCTTCGTCAGCATGCCGACGGTCCTCGTGGATGCCGTGACGATTCCGGGCCAAACGGCCGGCTGGCTGGGCAGGGCGCATGACCCTTTGCTACTTAGGCAAGACCCCAACGATCCCGCTTTTTCGGTCCGGGAACTCGCGCTGCGCGAGGAGGTCTCTGCAGAGCGATTCAGGGACAGGCAGCACCTTCTCACCCGCGTCAATCAGGGCAACGCGCTCGGTCAGGCAACCACGGACCTACATGGCTTTGGCGCCTATTACGACAGAGCGTTTCAACTCCTTTCCACAAGTGCTACGCAAGGTGCTTTTCTCCTCCAGCGTGAGCCAGCCGCGGTTCGCGATCGCTATGGCCGGACAACGTTCGGCCAGTGCTGCCTGCTAGCGCGGCGCCTGGTGGAAGCGGGCGTGCCGGTCGTTTCCATTTACTTCTGCTCGGGTGGCCTTTCTGGCCTGCAGGCTACCAGGCCCTGGGACACGCATGACAGCAATTTCTCCCGCCTCAAGAATGAGTTATTGCCAATCACCGACCAGGCAATGACGGCGCTATTGGAAGATCTTGATACGCGAGGATTGCTCGATGAAACTGTCGTTGCCTGGATTGGGGAGTTCGGCCGTACCCCCAGGATCGGCGCCCGCAGCAGTCCCAATGGGGCTCGGCCCGATGGCCGCGACCATTGGCCCTACTGCTATTCGGCTTTGCTCGCAGGTGGTGGCATCCGCGGTGGGTGGGTTCACGGCTCTTCCGATGCGCACGCCGGCTATCCCGCACAAGACCGAGTCAGCCCCGCCGATTTCGCGGCGACCATTTATCACTGTCTGGGCATCAACCCAAGCGGCGAGATCCCGGATCACCTCAATCGCCCAATGCGTTTCTGCGATGGATCGCCGATCGCGACGCTGCTCTAGGGCTCTTAAGTCGGAGTTGTTCTTCGTCGCCATTCCGCCGCGATACGGTGATGCCAATTTGAGAAACGAATATCCCAAGCAGTTCTCTGGACATGCGTCATTGCGCGCTTCGGCTCGACACGCCTTAGCACCAGACTTCGCTACATCAAAATCATTTGGAGCCGCGCGTCATTCTGAGTCGCCAACGCCGCGAATAGACGGCAATGAGAGTGCGCCCCGTCTTTCCGCCGCTTCTGTGTGAGATAGAGTTCGCACCAACCGATCTTCTGCTTGGGTCCAATCCGGCGGGTTGGTTGGCGGACGGGACTTCCTCTTTCGGTGGACCAGGCTCACCTTTTGACGAGTCTCTGGAGAGAACGTGCGTGCCAGATTCGGGTAGTGGGCTAGAATGGCCCACTACCCAGATTCGCCTTGAGGAGAGCCTCCCGCGCGTTTGGGTGCATCGTCCGCCCTCGCAAGGCTGCCGCGATCTTGGCGGCGCGCTCGGGGCTCTTGAGCGTGGGATAGCCGGCAGCGCGCGCCCTTTTCCCAACCGGTCCTAGAAAGTTTCGACCGAGCAAGAACGACGTGCCCTTGTTTACGCGTTGCACATCCAACGCCCGACGCCATTTCCAAATCCTGTCCGTGCCGACTCCCCACCAGTAGCGAATTGTTGCGGCCGCCTCGTTGCGGACGGCTTGCACGAGGTCGCCGAAAAGAATGATGGCCGCGGCCCGCTCGCCCCTTCGCCTGCCTTTGGGCCAGACCCCGATGGGCGCTTCATGAAAAGCGCGAGACACGACAACCTGGCCGCGCAGCTCGCAGAATGCTTCATCGCCTGGGCGGAAGAAGAGCACGCGATAAGGTCCGAACAACAGGGGATAGCGATCACTGCTTTTCACTGGCACTCGACCTCATGCCCACGTCCCGCGCACAAACTTGTGACCAATCTGACTTCTGGCGGAGAAGGCCGATCAACGGAAAAGGAGCGAACGGGATGGTGTTGATCGTGGGCCCGACTACGGCCTCCCACAATCCTCTAACATAACCTCGCTACGATCAAGGATCCGTTTCTTCCCGAGAGTGTTCAGAGAATCGTTATGATTGGCCCTTTACGCTTTCTTGGGACGCTTGCTGTCGTTTTGTTGCTCTCATTCCAGGCGTTCGCTCAGGACCAAATCAAGGTCGGCTAGCAACCGGATGGTCGGATCGTCGTTCCCACGAATCAGGTCCTCAAGCCGGCCGGCACGCAGATCACGTTTCCTGGCCGGCCTGTTTCCCTGCTGCTCATCGACGAAGGCAAAACGCTGGTCGTGCAGAACAAAAGCAGTCTCCTGTTTATCGACGTAAAGACCAAGAAGATCCGCCAAACGCTTTCCTCCCCGGTCGGCCTCAGCGTGATCGGTTTGACCGGCAACACCGAACGCGTTCATACCAGCGATGCCAAGGACCAGGTGCACGTCGCCGAAAAACAACGCGATGGCACTTACAAGTGGGGCAAACCCATCGAACTGACCAAACCGAACGTCGACGGGGCAGCTCATCCCGCCGGCATGGCGCTGCGCAACGACAAAGAGCTATGGGTCGCTTCCACCCGCGGCAACAATGTTCAGCAGATCGATCTCGCAACAGGCAAGGTGAACCAGATCGTGCCGGTCGGCGTCGCGCCCTTCACGATCGTTTACCCTCGACCCGATCGCGTCTACGTCAGCAACTGGGGCGGCGACCACCCCAAGCAAGGCGATCCGCAAGCTCCTTCGTCGGCGACACCCGTGAAGATCGATCCGCGCACCAGCCTTGCCAACCACGGCAGCGTTTCGGTCCTCGCTCTCGTAGATGGCCAATGGAAACAGATCAAGACAATTCCTACCGGGCTGCATCCCAGCGGGATGATCGCCAGCAAGTCGGGCCAGTTCGTCTATGTCGCTAACGCCAACAGCGACACCGTGTCGGTCATCGATACTGCGACCGACAAGGTAGTGGAGACCATCAACTGCCTGCCGGAAAATCGCTTGCCGTTCGGCAGCGGGTGCAATGCCCTGGCCCTTCATCCCGCTGGACACATCCTCTATGTCGCCAATGGCAGCAACAACTGTGTCGCCGTCGTGTCCTTATCGGCAGATTCGGCTGAGACGCAACTACAACTCGGTCGCGAACCGAGTTCGGTCGTGGGCCTAATCCCCACCGGCTGGTATCCCGGCGCCATTCAAATGTCGGCCGATGCCAAGCAGATCTTCGTCGCCAACATCAAGGGCCACGGCTCGCTCGACGAAAAACGGGCCAAGGAAAAAGGCAAGAATTCGCACGATCACCTCGGGTCCGTGTCTGTCATTGACCTTCCGGATGGGAATCAGCTCGCCAAGTACACTGCCGAGGTCAACGCCAACAATCGCCTCGCCTATAGTCTGAACGGCCTGAATAGACCCAGGGCTGACGCCAAGCCCATTCCTGTGCCGGAACGGCATGGCGAGCCGTCGGTCTTCGAGCACGTGCTATACATCATCAAGGAAAACCGGACCTACGATCAAGTGTTTGGCGACATCAAAGAAGGCAACGGCGATCCGAACCTGGTCATGTTCGGGGAGAAAGTCACGCCCAACCATCATGCATTGGCCCGCCAGTTCACCTTGTTCGACAACTTCTATTGCAGCGGCGTGCTCAGCGCCGACGGCCATTCCTGGGTCAACGCCGCCTATGTCACCGATTACCTGGAACGTTCGTTCGGCGGTTTCACGCGCAGCTATCCCTACGAAGGCGGCGATCCGCTCGCCTTCGCCCCTACCGGCTCATTGTGGGACAACGCCTTGCTGCACAAGAAAACCTTCCGCAACTACGGCGAACACTGCAAGACTACTTACACCCCCGCCAATGCCGCCTGGAGCGATGTCTACGCCGACTTCAAGAACGGCACCAACAACGTGAAAATCGACGTCAAACCTAATATGGTAAGCCTGAATCCGTACACACATCCGAACTTCCCCGGCTTTCCCCTGAAGACGCCGGACGTTTACCGGGCCATGCTGTTCTTGGACGAGTTCAAGACTTTCGAGAAGAAAGGCGGGTCGGCGAACCTAACGTATGTCTTCCTGCCGTGCGACCACACGAACGGCACCAAGCCAGGATCGCCGACGCCGCGTGCCATGGTCGCCGATAACGACTTGGCCGTCGGTCAAATCGTGGAAGCGGTCAGCAAGAGCAAGTTTTGGCAAAAGACGTGCATCTTCATCGTCGAGGATGATCCCCAGAACGGATTCGATCACGTGGACGGTCACCGTACGGTCGCCTTGGTCGCTAGCCCGTACACCAGACGCAAGTTCGTCGACAGCTCGAACTACAACCAAACGGGCATGGTCAAGACGATCGAGCTGATCTTGGGGCTGCCTCCGATGAACCAACTCGACCTGTCAGCCACGCCAATGCGCAACTGCTTCCAGGCGGCGCCCGATTTGACTCCGTTCACTTGCTTGCCGAACATCGTCCCTCTAGATGAAATGAATCCACCGCTCAAGGAAGTCACGGGGAGAGCCCTGTACTGGGCAAAGAAATCCATGGCGCTGAACCTGGAAACAGAAGACCAAGCAGACGAGGACATCTTCAATCGGATCTTGTGGCACGCCACCCGCGGCAACGACTCTTCCTATCCCGCAGAGTTCGTTGGGCGGCGAGCGCCGAGCCGGAAGCACTTGAGAAGCGATTAGAATTAGTAAGTCACGCAAAGAAGGCCCATCACGAGAGTGGGAGCAATCCCAGAACGGGCAATATCGTCTTACGCCTGCTCATCCAGGTCATGCTTCGTTTCGAGGATCACCGCCTCATCGGCACGATTTGGGTCCGGGTAGATCCAGATTCCATAGACCCGCATGGCTTGATAGTCGAGGACGTACTGCACGTGCGAGTCCTCACGCACCTCGCGCGGCCCGTCAGTGAAGAGGCCCGATGATGGGCTCACGTTTCATCCTAACACCCGTGTTCAGTTTAATCCGGCGGCGACGGTTCGGGCACTGCCGGCAGGGAATTGGTCATTGCGCGCAGCAGGTGGGCATATGGCGGCAGAGTCATCAAACGGCGGTCTTCAACCGGCGCGCCCACGGTAAAGTGATAAAGGTCCTGAAAATCTTCGCCGGTTAAACCCAGCAGTTCGTGAAACGCGTCATCGAAGTAGCAGCCGATGCCTGTTGAGCGTACGCCCGCAGCCTCGGCCTCCAGATACAGCACTTGGCCGAGAACCCCTGCTTCCCAGAACAGACGGCGATACCACCATGCGCCTTTGCCACGAATCGTCTGAGCGAAATCAGCGATCATGCCCAGGCTGAAGGCGCCGTCCGAGGCAATTTCTTGATCACAACTGACACGCTGCGCCGTGCGTCCCAGGTCTCCCCGCATCAGGCAATACAACCGCAGATGCTCTGGGCAATCCGCCGGCTGTTGCCAGAGAAACGTCGACCGCATGGCGGCACGTAGCCGATCGTGAATCGCCGGGTCGCGTTCCAGCAAATAAAGTCCGGGAACCAGGCCAGCGACGCGATGCACGAAAATGCCAGCGTGCAGTTGCGGCGACCAGGAGAGCGCATCCCAGGGAGGCACACCCGGACGTGGCAGCAGGTGATCGAGCATTCGATAGAAGGTTTCAGCGGGAATGGAGGTCTGGCCATCGAGAGCAAGGCAACTTCGGCGCTGGCGAATCAAAGTAGAGGCCGAGGTGCGGCAGGCGGAGGACAGTGGCGGCAACGGGGTGTGCTCGACGCGTTCAAGCCAAGTCGTCGACGGCTTCCGTGTGGCCTCGGCAACATCATCGATTATTTCCCAGTCCACATGAGAGGGACTGAGCTGGTTGGCCTGGCCCGCCCAGTGAGCCGCACGGATCGCTTCCACGGGTAGCGCCTGCGGCAGGGCGGACACTGGCTCGCGTGACACCAGGATCAGGGCAACCGGATGTTCGCGGTCGTGCAGATCGACTCCGGCGAAATCCGCGGCGCGGTCCAGACCCAGCATGGCGGCAACGTCATCATCCGAAAAGGGATCGAGCAGAAGCGCCGACCAGCCCAGGGCAGCCGCTGCGTAGCGCACCGTGGCAATCGCGTGGCCGGCGTCGTGCTGGCAGTAGCGAAAGGCCCGCTCGCCGTATTTCCAGGCTTCCCGCCAGTGGATTGACGACAGGCCCACCAGAAAAGAGTCCTTGGGCAAGGCCTCGGTCAACTTGGTCGCTGCGCCCTCTTCCAAAAAGCAGCGCCGCTCCAAGCAATGATCATGGCTGACATAGTGGTAGACACCCGCCTCGAAGGGAGGCAGATCTGGCAGGATGGCGTAGCCCTCGGTGGGGTGCAGGTTGCCGCTACTGGGGTTGCAACGCAAAGCCCAGCGGTTGCCCTTGAATTCCTTCCAGGCGGACAGTCCGAGGGCAAGTTCAAACAGGATGGCGATGCTCCCCAGGTCCAAAGGTCGGGCCGGCACCGCCGATGGAATGTACAAATCAGCGTACGGAGTGGCCACACCATCCGCCGCGAGGGGCAGCTCAATCCGCATTGCCCCCTCAAACGTGCGGAAGGGGTCCGGCTGACTGGCCCAATCGAGATAGCCCAGCGAACGAGCAAAGCGGTCCAGTTGGTGCTTGGTCTGCTGATGATACGACAAGGCGATCGAAATCGAGCTAATCGGGGCGCCATCTGCTCGCTTCAGCACGGGTTGGGTTGCGGGAAGGGTTTCGCGGTCCGGCAAAGTCAATCCTCGCAAAACCGACCAACGAGAACCAATGGCACGCAAGTCTTAGCCAAGACTTTTAGCAAAGTCTAAGAGTAAGAGCACGAACGGCAGACCTACCCTATGGAGGGAACGGCCCTGAGACAGAAGTTAGCATACTGAGAGGGCTGCAGTCCAATACACGTATTGGATTTCTAAATTTGCCCTGCTTTGGACTTCAACAGAATGCGTTTGTCAACTCCGGCATTGTGCTGGCACGACGTCGAAGCTGGCCCGCCACGTGGATCTCCGCATGATTCAGGACGGTCATTTCAGTGAGTGAAGAGAACGCTGCAAGTCAGTCAAGTTTGCTACCATTTGGCCCAAGTCATTCGGTGGCTTGTGTTATGATTCTTGGAGCCGCTTGAGAATACTCACAATTCAAGTGAAAAACAACATGCACATTCGGAAGCGGGCTCGGTGCGCGAGGAACGAACTGAGAGCAAGCGGCAGCATCTTTTTATTCCGTCAATTCGTCTTCATAACAGGTGCACCCGGCCAAAGTTCGACATTTCTTTCCGTTTCGCTCGGCAAGGTGAGGTCCATTGGACGGAAGACTGAGGACGATTATGAAGAAACTCGCATGGCTCCTGATTGCGGTCGTCCTCGCCCAGCGGCCCATCGCGGGATTCGGGGGTGAACGGTCGCCGCTGGGCCAGGAGGCCAAAGCGATCCTGCACGCGCACTGCGCCGCCTGCCACGGCGGCGGCAAGGCGGCCAAAGGGGGATTCGGTTTCGTACTCGACCGTGATCTGCTCGTCAGCCGGCTTCTGGTGACGCCAGGCAAGGCGGGCCAATCCGATCTTTTCATGCGTATCCAGCAAGGCGAGATGCCCCCTTCCTCCAAGAAGGTAAGGCCGAGCCCGGCGGAACTTAAGACCCTGGAGCGCTGGATCGACGCCGGCGCGCCCGCATTCGGCCCTTCACTCAAGACAGCCAATGTGCTTACACCGCCCGAAATTAGGGATGCGATTCTCACGGATCTCAAAGGCCTCGATCCCAGGCGGCGGCGCTTCACGCGCTACCTGACACTCAGCCATCTTGCTCATGCCGGCCATTCCGCCAACGATCTCGACACCACACGGGAGGCGGCCGGCAAGCTGATCAACAGCCTTTCCTGGCATCCGCGTTTGAGCGCGCCCGAACCCGTTGATGCCGACGCAACCATCTTGCGCCTCGACCTGCGCGCCTACAAATGGAGCGCGGCTCTTTGGGATAAACTGGCAACCGCTTCTCCTTATCGCTTCCAGACCGCGGCGGACGCGAAGGCCCTCGCTGAATTCACCGGAACCGAAATCACGGCGCTGCGGGCCGATTGGTTTGTCGCCACCGCGTCGCGGCCTCCCTTTTATCACGATCTTCTGCAACTTCCAAACAGCGACCGTGCCTTGGAGCGGCTGCTGCAAGTGGATCTGGCGGGCGACTTGCAGGATGACAACGTCATGCGGTCCGGCTTCA
Source organism: Planctomycetota bacterium (assembly GCA_016195405.1). Lineage (GTDB taxonomy): Bacteria > Planctomycetota > Planctomycetia > Gemmatales > Gemmataceae > JACPZP01. The sequence goes on from JACPZP010000145.1 coordinate 11,865, forward strand.
ACGACTCGGGAGTATCCAAAAACAATCGCCTCTTGGAACGCCACGACGGAGCGTATGGCGCTTTCTGGCGAAGCTACGATTTCGCCAACAACTCCGGCCGGCAGAACCTCTTCGAACATCCGCTAGGACCCAACACCGGCGCCACTTCTTTTCAAGCGGCCGGCGGCGAGATGATCTTTCACCTGCCCAACGGCTTGCAAGGCTACATGCTCGTGGACGCCAAAGGCAAACGCATCGACAAGGGACCCAGCGAGATCGTCGGCGACTCGCGCCGCCCGGATCAGCGCGTGGAGAACGGCATTTCCTGCATGTCGTGCCATGCCCGCGGCCTGTTGTTCAAGACGGATCAATTACGCGGCCACGTGGAGAAAAACGCGGCCGTATTCGGCAAAGAGGTCGTGGACGCCATCCGCGCGACCCATCCGCGCAAAGCGAAGTTCCAGGCCCAGATCGAAGAGGACAATGGACGTTACCTCAAGGCGCTCGAGAAATTCGGCGTCCACGATCCGGACCAAGAGCCGATCAACCTCGTCACCTTGCGATTCGAAGCGACGCTCGGCGGCCAAACCGCTGCCGCGGAACTTGGGCTTACGATCGAGGAATTGGGCCTGCACCTCAAACAGAATCCAGACCAGGCGCGCACCTTTGGCAGTCTGCTGGTAAAGGGGGGCACGGTGCAACGAGGGGTCTTTCAGGAACACTTTCCTGAGTTGGC
>JACPZP010000155.1 GCA_016195405.1 Planctomycetota bacterium
GTCGCCGAAAAGCTGATCCGGCCAGGCGAATATCATTTGGTTGCCGTGCGTGTTTATGGTCAGGGCAAGAAAAAGGGCTTTCACGGTCCCGCGCCGGCCGTCATCAATGAGATTCGCGCGATCTCGCTGCAAGGGCCATGGCAATTCCACATTGGCGACAACCTCCTATGGGCCAAGCCAACGCATGACCGTCCCAAAGATGTGGCCGCATTCAACAAAGTACAGGACACTACCACCCTGCCCGGCTTCAATCGCGTTCTCGGCAAAGGGCTGTCGGCGGCCGACGCAGCTAAGACGTTCACGGTGCCTAACGATCTGCGTCTCGATCAGGTTGTCGCCGAACCGCACGTGAAGCAGCCGGTGTCATTCCACTTCGACGAACGTGGCCGACTGTGGGTAATGAACTACCTCCAGTATCCGCATCCGGCGGGACTGAAACTTGTAAGCCGCGACATGTACTGGCGGGCGGTTTACGACAAAGTGCCGCCTCCTCCGCCGAACCATTTCCGCGGCAAAGATCGAATTACTATCCACGAGGACACCAAAGGGAGCGGACTTTTCGATAAACACTCCGTCTTCGTCGATGGCCTAAACATCGCCACCGCATCGCTTCACGGCCGCAGCGGCGTCTGGGTCCTCAATCCGCCGTATCTTCTCTTCTATCCGGTGAAACCAGGCGCTGTCGAACCGAACGGCGATCCCGTCGTCCACCTATCTGGCTTCGGGCTTGAAGACACGCACTCCGTCGCCAGCTCCTTACGCTGGGGTCCCGATGGTTGGATGTACGGTGCCCACGGCAGCACCGTCACAGCGCAGATCAAGCGGCCCGGCGACAAAGCCCCCATCGCTCAGATGATTGGCCAGCACATCTGGCGCTATCATCCCGAGAAAAAGGAATTCGAAGTCTTCGGCGAAGGCGGCGGCAACGCCTGGGGTGTCGAGATCGATAATCTGGGCCGCGTCTTTTCCGGTCACAACGGCGGCAACACCCGCGGCTTCCACTACATCCAAGGCGCTTACTACCGCAAAGGTTTCGAAAAACACGGCCAGCTCTCAAACCCGTTTGCGTTCGGCTTCTTCGAGGCGATGAAGGCGAATGACTCGCCACGCTTCAGTCATACGTTCACGATTTACGAGGGAACTACGCTGCCGGAGAAATACCGTAGTCAACTCTTCGCCGTCCACCCGCTTAACGGTCAAGTCATCCGCAGCGAGATCAAGCCGGATCGCTCGTCGCTGCAGACGCTCGATCTCGAAGCCGTCGTGAAGAGCACGGATTCTTGGTTTCGGCCGGTAGACATCCAGCACGGGCCGGACGGTGCGTTGTACATCGCCGATTTCTCGAATCCGCACATTAGCCATCTGAGGCATCATGAGGGACAAATCGTTCATGAGTCGGGGCGGATATACCGATTGACCGCGAAGGATGCAAAGCCGCAAGCGGCTTTTGATCTCGGCAAGAAGTCCACTGCGGAACTCATCGAGTTGCTCGGCCACGAAAATCGCTGGATCCGCGAAACGGCGCTTCGACTCCTCGGCGATCGCAAAGACAGAGCAGTGATTCCGATCCTGGAGAAATTGGCGTTCGAGAGTAGAGGTCCGCTCGCCTTGCACGCGCTCTGGGGGCTGAATTTGAGCGGCGGCTTCAACGAAGACGTTGCCGCCAAGACGCTGGCTCATGCGGAACCGGCAGTACGCACCTGGACGGTGCGCTTGCTAGGGGACGAAAAGAAGGTCGGTCCGAAGGTCGCAACCGCGTTGGCCGACTTGGCGAGAACTGAGAAAGACTTGATGGTCCGCGTTCAGCTCGCCGCCAGCGCCCGAAGACTTCCTACCACGGGCTGCCTGTCCATCGTCCGCCAACTATTGCTTCACGACGAGGATGCCGGCGACATCCATCAACCGCTGCTACTTTGGTGGGCCATCGAATCAAAATGCGGCTCGGAGCGCGAGACCGTGCTCGACATGTTCCGCGACTCGCCGCTTTGGACCACCAAGCTCGTTGAACATACGATCCTATCCCGGCTCATGAAGCGCTTTGCCATTGCCGGCTCCCAAAAAGAATTGACTGCATGTGTCGAATTGTTTCGCCTGGCCCCTCAAAAAAAGCACGGCATCATCCTCCTCAAGGGTTTTGAGGAAGCGTTCAAGGGCCGGTCCATCGCGGGTTTGCCGACAGAGCTGCTTCAGGAGATCGCCAAGCTCGGCGGCGGATCGCTGGCCTTTGGCGTCCGCCTCGGAAAGGCGGATTCTGTGGACAAGGCTCTCACGGCCGTGCAAAACCCGAAGGCGCCCCCAGTGGAGCGTGAAGAGCTGATCGTCTTATTCGGCGAGGCGAAACAGCCGGCGTGTGTAAGGGTGTTGCTCGATCTGGCCGCCCGCAATGAGCCGGCTAACATCCGTAAGGCTGCACTCACGTCGCTCCAGGCTTACAACGAAGACCGCATCGGGGCCGCCGTCGTGACGCTCCTTCCGAAGGTCCAAGGCGATGTCCGCGAGGTGGCGGAGAGCTTGTTGACAAGCCGCAAGAATTGGAGCCGGCAGCTTCTGGATGCGGTCGACGATGGCGCCCTGAAACCCGGCGACATACCGACGGCTACGGTTAAGAAGGTTCTGCTGCACCGCGACGACCGCCTGGCCGAACTGGTCAAGAAGCACTGGGGCGACATCAAAGGAGCGACCACATCCCAGATGCTGCACGAGATCGATCGCATCGTCGCCGTCGTCGGCGCCGCGCCGGGCAATCCGTATCCAGGCAAGAAACTGTTCAAAGACAAGTGCATGACTTGCCACACTCTGCACAGCCAGGGCGGCAACGTCGGCCCTGATCTAACGCCGTTCAAACGCGACGACCTTGCCAACATGGTTTTGCACATCGTCAACCCCAGCGCCGAGATCCGCGAAGGCTATGAAAACAGCCTGATCGTCACGGAGAGCGGCCGCACCTTGACCGGCGTGGTTCAGGAGAAGGACGCCAAGATCGTCGTCCTGCGCACGGCGGACGGGCAAAAGCTGGTCTTGCCGCGCGACGACATCGCCGAGATGATCGTGATCGGCGTATCGTTGATGCCGGAAGGCTTGCTCGACGGGATGACGGACCAGCAGGTGCGCGATTTGTTCGCGTATCTGAGAAGCACGCAGCCTTTGAATGACGGCACGCGATAGAATTGCCCATTAAGGAGCAGGAATCGCCTAAACGGGCAGCTCTCATTGGGACGGCCCAAAAAATGATTTGCGCTGCGCTCCCCTGGGAGGAGCCGCGCAAACCAATTTTTGCCAAATCGGCGGAACGTGTTGCAAAATCAAGACATAATGCTTTGCGCTATAGCCGCGCAAAACAAGCGCCGGAGCGCCTGGGACTTGGTTTGGGGCCAACCCTATATAGATGGGGCACGGCTCGCGGCAGCCATCGAGGCCGATCTTTTGGCCGAACCGAAGCCCGACTTTCGTCTTCGTCTCTTGGTGCGCGACGCGAGCCGGGCTCTGCGCTCGTATTGGGGAAATCGCTGCTTCGCCCGATGGTTGAAAGCGAGCCCGATTCGCAAGAGAATCAGCAGTATCCTTGACGAGGACCTGGGACGCCCGGGATTTCGCAACTTGCGGAGGCGGTTAGTGGCTGCACCGGGAAAAAGTGAGATTGAGCAGATCTTTGAGCTGCTGGGCCGCGGCATACACGACCGTATTGAAGTGACCGTCGCCGGCTCAATTCCCACGCTCGTGGAAGGATTGACGCATCGGCCCACGGATGATATCGACGTGGTGAACGAAGTGCCGGCGGAAATTCGAGAACAGCGCAAGCTCCTTCGCCAAATCGAGGACAGATTCGGTCTGCGCCTGGGCCATGTTCAAGAGCACTACTTGCCGCGCAACTGGAAAGAGCACCGGCGATTCCTCGGCGATTTCGGCGGCATTCGCGTGTACCTGGCGGACGTTTACGACGTGTTCGTCAGCAAGCTTTCGAGCAAACAAGAGCGGCATAAAGATGACCTGCGCGTCATGGCGCCTCAACTCGACAAGGCGAAAGCCAAGAAGCGGCTTTTGGGCGACGGCAAAGCGTTTTTGGAGAATGAGAAGGAGCGGGCGGTCATCGAAGAGAATTGGCGCTTCGTTTTTCGGCAGCCTTTGTTCCGTCAGGCGCGAAAGGGTGGAAAGGGAACGCCACGACGAAACGAGCAGGCGAAGAAACGGAAGCGATAACTCAATGGCAACCGAGATGCGAAGCGTGAACTCGGAGGAGCATTGCGATGTTCCGGCTGCGTCAGGGAAATCGCTGGCTAATTGCCAACATCAGCGCGCACGAGGGCGACGGTGAATTCACAAACTCTCGCGGCGCGCAGGCCCATTTGCAGTTCCGGGCTACTGCGTCAAAATGCCTGCTTTTGATATGGGCTGGTAATCGGCGCGGCTCCGATCGCGACTGCCGTATAATTCATGCATGTCTGCGCCGCTTCTTACGTTAACGGACGCCGGGCTCTATTGTCCCGACGGCGATTTCTTCATCGATCCCTGGCAGCCGGTTTCGCGTGCCGTCATCACGCATGCGCACGCCGATCACGCTCGGCCCGGATCGGCGAGCTATTTGAGCGCTCAAGACGGCGTCTCCGTTCTGCGGCATCGTCTCGGCCCTTACGCACAGATCGATGCCCTGCCCTACGGTGACACGCAGCAAATCATCGGCGTGCGGTTATCGCTGCATCCCGCCGGCCACATCCTTGGCTCTGCTCAAGTGCGCGTCGAACGCGGCGGCGAGGTTTGGGTTGTTTCCGGCGATTACAAAACCGCGCCCGACCCAACGTGCCGTCCGTTCGAGCCGATCCGTTGTCATACTTTTGTCACCGAATCGACGTTCGGGCTGCCGATTTACCGTTGGCCGGCGGAGCAGGAAATCTTCGAACAAATTCATGCCTTCTGGCGCGAGAACCAGGAAGTGGGATTGGCGACCGTCATTTTCGCGTACTCCCTCGGCAAAGCGCAACGAATCCTCGCGGGGCTTGATACATCGATCGGACCTATCTACTGCCACGGGGCGGTCGACTCGATGAACCAGCGCTATCGAGAGACTGGTATTTCGTTGCCCCCGACGACGCTGGTTACCGAAGAAACACACAAGGATGCCTTTTGCCGGGCGTTGATTCTCGCGCCGCCGTCGGCCCAGCGCAGCCCGTGGACGCGGCGGCTGGGCGATTATGCGGGCGGTTTCGTGTCTGGGTGGATGCTGATTCGCGGAGCCAGACGGCGGCGCGTCGTCGAACGCGGCTTCGTTTTGTCCGATCATGCCGATTGGCCTGGCTTGCTCTCGTCGATCGAGGCGACCGGCGCCCAGCGCGTGCTGGTCACGCACGGCCATATCGTGCCGATGGTGCAATGGCTGCGCGAGAAGGGCTTGGAAGCGCATGGACTCCAAACTCGCTTTGAGGGCGAGTTGGATGAGGTGAGCGAGGAGTCCGAATCAAAGACGAATGTTTAGCCGCGAGCCAGCGGCGAGCGCGGACAGGATGCTGTTCAGAGCACATTGGATACGGCCCGCGCTCGCCGCTGGCTCGCGGCTAAACGGTGAATGCAACAATGCGAGCATTTGCGACCCTATATTCCCGGCTGGATTCAACCACCAAGACCAACCGCAAGCTGGGGGCCCTGCGCGACTACTTCTCGACCGCAGCGCCGGCGGATGCGGCTTGGGCGGTGCATTTTCTCGTCGGCCGCACCTTGAAGCGGCTCATCAATAGCCGAGAGCTTCAGACCTGGGGCGCCGCGGCGGCTGGAATTCCTGATTGGCTGTTCCTTGAATGCTATTCCGCGGTCGGCGATATGGCGGAGACGTTGGCGCTACTATTGCCGCCGCCCGCCGAATCGACTCCCCTACCCCTTCATTATTGGGTCGAGGCCGTCTTGGCAAGACTCGGCAGCCTTGCCGAAGACGAAAAACGTGCCGCCCTGGTCAATGCCTGGCAATCGATGGATCGCGAACAAAGATTGGTATGGAACAAGCTCATCACGGGCGGCTTTCGCGTCGGCGTCTCGCACAAGCTGGTCGTTCGCGCATTGGCGGAGGCGGGAGGTTTGCCGGCGGCCACTGTGGCACATCGGCTCATGGGCGATTGGACGCCGTCGGCGGAGTTCTTTCAGCAGCTACTCGCAAAGGAGGGCGGCACAGCGGAAGTGAGCCGGCCTTATCCGTTTTTTCTCGCTTATCCGCTCGAAGATCCACCCGAAAGTCTGGGATCGATCACCGATTGGCAATGCGAGTGGAAATGGGACGGCATTCGCGCGCAGCTACTGCGCCGCCAAGGGAAGACCTATCTCTGGTCGCGCGGCGAGGAGCTGGTCACCGAGCGATTTCCGGAGATTTCCGAGGAAGCGGAGCGACTGCCCGAGGGAACGGCGCTCGACGGCGAGATTCTCGCCTGGAAGGACGGCGCCGTGCTGCCGTTCGCGCTCTTGCAACAACGCATCGGACGAAAGAAGCTCGGACCGAAGATCCTAGACGACGTGCCCGTCGCATTGCTGACGTTTGACATATTGGAGAAGGAAGGTCAAGACGTGCGAGCAATGCCGCTTTCTGAGCGGCGAAAATACTTGGCAGAGATTCTCGAGCGGCTGTTTCTGCCGCGACATATTCTGCTGTCGCCGATGGTCGAAGCCGCAAGTTGGGAAGCACTTGCCGCCGCGCGCGAAGGCAGCCGGACCCGAAACGTCGAAGGCGTGATGCTCAAGCGGCTCGATTCGCCTTATGGCGTCGGCCGGCAGCGCGGGCCGTGGTGGAAGTGGAAGATCAATCCGCACACCGTCGATGCGGTGCTTATTTACGCACAGCTCGGTCACGGCCGGCGTGCCAGTCTGCACACCGATTACACGTTTGGCGTCTGGCACGACGGCGAATTGGTGCCGTTCGCGAAGGCGTATTCGGGACTGACCGACGAGGAAATCCGCGAAGTGGATCGCTTCGTTCGTAATCATACCTTGGAACGCTTCGGCCCCGTTCGCCGTGTCGAACCGACGTTAGTGTTCGAAATCGCGTTTGAGGGGATTCAGAAATCGACGCGGCACAAAAGCGGTATTGCCGTGCGTTTTCCAAGGATGGCGCGCTGGCGGCATGACAAGAAAGCGGAGGAGGCGGATACGCTGGAACGGTTAAAGGGGATGATTCAAGAGACTCATTGATCCTGCGCCGGAGGGAATTCACCAGCGTCGATTAAGATTTATCGCAACGTAAGTCGGTCCTCTCAGGCCAGCGAGATTGGACCCTTTTGCGCGATTGCAAAAGTGACAGCTCCAGGCGAGATTGGATAGGGCGTCGGTGCCTCGGTGCTTCTTGGGAATGATGTGCTCGATATGAAACGAGAAGGCGGGATCGTCCGCTTCGTGAATTTGACAGTACTCACATCGAAGTCGCGCGCGCTCCTGTACCAATTGTCGAGTTGCGGCATTCATCGCGTCTTCTTAGCCAGAAGCAGTCGTGCCTTTGCTTTCAAAATTGCGATGACCGCACCGGCATTGACGAATTCGTCATACTCGGCTTTCTCGCTTGGCGTTAGCTCACCTTCGTTGCACTTCCGAGCGAGTTCTGCAACGCGGGCATCAGTCTCAGCATCCGCTTTCAGACGAAGTAGTCTTCGCGCAGCCTTCTGATTAAGACTGTCGCCGACAGGGCCAAGCAGTCTACCCAAGAATGTAAGTGGGATGCGTTGACTCATAGTGCAGATCATAACAACCGATACTTCGTGCAGGCATCGTCAATTGCTGTTTCGCCTCAACCCCAGTATCCACGCTCGCATCAATTCCACCGTCTCCCGATCTACCATCCGCGTCGCCAGCGGTGGCATGAAACCTTTGTCTCTGTGCGATATACGATGCAGCAGCACCGACTTCTCTGGATGGCCCGGCACGATCAGCTTCGCATCCGGCAAACCGAACGTGTCGTGCTGCGCCTTGACGTTAATGAGTCGCATCTTGTCGATGGGAGTAGTGAATTCGAGATCGATCTGGGCGTTGCCGCCGCCGGCTTCGACGTGGCACTGGGCGCAGTTGCTTTGCAGGTAGGAGCGGGCCCGTAACGTCAAGTCTTGCTTTTTGTCGTAAGGATCGACCAGGCGCGGGCGTTTTTCCGGCGGCAGCGTCAAAAGCGATGAGATCATCGGCTCGCGCTGGTTCTTGGTCGCGCAGAGCTTGTCAAGGTATTCGCCGGCTTTGTCGTCGGTCATTCCCTTCTTCTTCGCTTCCTCGCGGAGAAGGTTGCGCATCTCCTCGAACCAATTCACTTTGAACAATCCCAAATGCTCGAAAGTGCGCAGTTGATTGTCGGTGACCTTGCCGTAATCGAAGTCGCGGTTCATCTGCAATTCGGTCAGGCCCAGCACCCAGTTGGCGGCCCGGCTATGACAGACCATGCACTCGGCGCGGCTCGGATAATGCCAGAGTTGCTTGCGCATTCCGTCGGACGTTTTGATTTGGTATTCGCGGTCCATGCCGGGCTTTTCGACGAGGAAGCCTTCGGTCTCATCATCGTTCCAGGCATAGGAATAGCCGAACCATTCGCCGCCCTGCTTGGTGAGGAAGCGCGTCTCAATCCAGCGGCGCGAGGCGGGGTTGCCTGAAGTGGACCCCATTCTCTAGACCACGAAATGGGCTTCGGAAGAGAGAGGCGAAGCCTCTCTCTGTGTCGGCCCCCGAGGCCGACACCTTGAATCAATCTCTCACGGTGATCCCTTCCCCGGCGGGGTGGGCTGGGCGCA
>JACPZP010000163.1 GCA_016195405.1 Planctomycetota bacterium
CCGGCTTCGACGAGCCGCCGCGCCAACAGGCAGCGCTGGCCGATCTTCGTCAGGCCGTAGCGCTCGCGCGTTGCCCGAGGCTCTTGGCGCAGCTCGAACGCCTGGCGGACGCGCGGCGACGTCAGCATGGCGAAGGCGCCGTGATATTGTTCGGCCAACGCGTCCGCATGCGGATTGGCGACCCAGCGCCTGAGATGTTCATCCAGCCGGCCCCGCAAGGACTGTCGTCCTGTGAGGCGCGGGGCGCTCATTTCGCCGTGCGTTTCCAGGCACTGGCGATGGAAATCTTCCTCATCGGGTTCGCGGACGCGGGCGGTAAAGTCTTCATTGCGTGGATTGCCGCCGGTGCAGAAGGGGCTGTATTGCCGGCCCAACCAGCCGCCGGTGAACAGATTTGTCGGCGGCGGTCCTGGGCGCGTGGTCCCCGGCACGGCGATGTAGCCCGGCAAGCCCTCGCGTGTTCCGTGCAGCTTGGCGACGACGGCGCCGACGTTGGGTTCCGTGACAACCTGATTGGGCGCGACCCGCCGACCCGAGAGCGCGTAGGCCTGGCTAACGAAATGATCGTTGCTGTCGTGAGCGAACGAACGCAAGACGGCGATCTTGTCGGTCGCCCGCGCCAGACAGGGCAGGACTTCGGAAAAGCGCACGCCGGGAAGCGTCGTCGGGATCGTGCTGAGCGTGCCGCGCATGTCTTCGGGCGCGTCGGGTTTCGGGTCGAACGAGTCGATGTGCGTGACGCCGCCGGCCATCCATAAGACGATCACCGATCGAGCCGAAGCGCTTTGGACTTGATTCGCCTTGACCGGCGAATTGGGCAGCAGCGTGCCCGCGAGCGCGATGGAGCCAACCCTCAGAAGGTCGCGGCGATTCAGCGGCCAAAAGCCGAAGGGAACATGTGAGGTATGTGCCGCCTCAGCATGGGAGAAGTCTGCCATGGGGACATCGATCAATGCAACTGGGGAGGAACGCCGCGGGTAGGAACTGCCACCAATCCTAACCGGCATTCTAAGATAACGCAATCATCCGCGGCGTCGGCGCATCAATTTCTTCGAAAGGAGAACCGACCTGACAGGGGTATACCCGTGCAAAACGTGCCGCTCGAGGGAAATGAATTCCCCAAGCAATTTATTACCAAGCACTTATGAATTCACCCTCGAGCGGCACGATTTTCTGCTGAAAGTCTCAAAATCGCGCAGGTCAAGGAGGCCGAAAGCTCTCCAGCCGCGCGATGTACCATGCGGGGAAGCCCAATTGTTTGGCCGGCCCAACGATGCGGTCGATGTAGTCGTTGGCAGCGGGTTTGCGCTCCGGCGCCGGGGCGATGTAGCAGAGCGCCGACCGCCATTTGCCATTGTGCGTTTCGACCAACACCGCTTCGGGTAGATACGTTCCGACCCAGTCCTGGGCATAGAGCGACCGAAGCTCATCGTGCGTGGCCGCCGCGAGCATGCCGTAAACGCAATGCTCGTCGGCAGGAATCAAGTTCGCGAGCGGCTCGATGCGGATGTCGAAGCCGCTTAGCTTTCCAACCTCGACTTGACGCGGCACATAGCCGGTCTTCTTCAGCACATCTTGATTGATGAACGATCCGTAGAAGAAAGTCCAAACTTCACGTTCCGCCATGACATGCTCCCTTATTAGGTTGTTAATGGCAAGTTCGGAAACTTGCCCCACACAAGCGGTCCCATTTGACCCAGCCGCGAATAATAGGATAACGAAACACCGAATATCGCCAGACATCGCCGCATCATTCTGTAAGACATGAGGCCGAAAATGAACGCCATCGTGCTCAAGCGCTTCGAATGTCCCGATGAGGTGCGCCAATTTGACAAAGGTAAATTCGAGACCGTCAGATTGGGCGCGGTTACGATTGGCCGAGCGACTTATGAGCCGGGTTGGAAGTGGTCGGAGCACGTAAAGCCGTCGGCGGGGACAGCGAGCTGCCAAGTGGAGCATGTGGGGTTGGTGCTGGCGGGCTGGGCGAAGGTGCTGATGGACGACGGCGCCGAAATCGATCTCCGCCCCGGCGACCTCTTCTACGTCGCTCCTGGTCACGACAGCTGGGTGGTCGGCGACGAGCCGTATGTGTCGCTGCATTTTCTTGGGGCCGAACAGTACGCGCGTTAAGCAGACCCTGGATACTTCATCAATCCTCGGATACCATGACAGCCGCCTCGAATTCCTACAAAGGCGTACTTTCACTCCGGGAGCCTCTCATGCGATGCCGGCGTCTTTACCCATTAGCTGTCGTTCTTCTTTGCAATGGTCCAATGGACGCTTTCGCCCAGACCGGCGGTAAGGACAACGGCATCGTGCCAGCCGACGCGAAGTTAGAGAAGCTGTTCGGCGACGGCGTCGTCCTGACGGAAGGCGTCGCGGTCGCGCCGGACGGCATGGTCTACTTCAGCGACATCACTTTTTCCAACGCCGCGAAGGACAAGCGCGGCTTCATGGAGGCGGGGCACATCTGGAAGCATGATCCCAAGACCGGCAAGACGAGTATTTTCCGTTCGCCCAGCGGCATGTCTAACGGCATCAAATTCGACGCCGAGGGCAATATGATCGTGGCCGAGGGAGCGGACTACGGCGGCCGTCGCCTCGTGAAGACGGACATGAAAACCAGCAAGAGCTATATCCTGGCGGCCATGTTCGAAGGCAAACCGCTCAACTCGCCCAACGACATCGCGATCGACGAGAAAGGCCGAATCTACTTCAGCGACCCGCGTTACATTGGGCACGAGCCCATCGAACAGCCGGTGCAAGCGGTGTACCGCATCGACACCGACGGCTCGATCCACCGTGTCATCACCGACGCCGGCAAGCCCAACGGCATCTGCATCTCTCCGGATCAAAAGGCGCTTTATGTAGTCAGCCACGACAATGGCGTCTGGGGCGTGGAACGTTTGGCGAAAGATGCTCCGGCGCGAAGGGGTTTGATGGCGCTACAGGCTTACGATCTTGCAACCGACGGCTCGGCCAAGTTTCGCAAGATTCTAGTGGACTACGCTCCGAACGATGGGCCCGACGGCCTGGTCTGCGACAAGGAAGGGAATCTATACGTGGCGGTGCGCGACTTGACTCGACCTGGAATCTATGTCTATTCGCCGGAAGGCAAGGAGTTGGCTTACATCAAGACCGAAGTGCCGACGAATGTGGGCTTCGGCCGCGGCGCTGAAAGTCGAACGCTGTACATTACGGCGGGCACGAGTTTGTATCGGATACGGCTGAACAAGGAAGGATATCAGTTGCCGGGGAAGTGAGTAGCGTGCATGGCTGAGTATGATGTGAATGATAATGGAAACGGCGAGGATCCCAGTTCGAATGGCGACTGGCTCTGGCCATTCAAATGGCTTCTTTTCTGGTGCGTTTTGGCTCCGTTCGTCGTTATTGTAATTAGCTTCCTCGTGTGCCTTGGGAACGGCGGGATTATCGGTAATTGACCCTTGCTCGCGAGAATACCAATGGACGAACATTCGATCACTCCTGGCCAGCCGAGCAAAGACGAACTCAAGGCCGCCTTCAAAGCGTTCAAGAAGCGCCTCAAGCTCACGCGGCTCGAAGAGGAGTCGCAGCTCAGTCGCCGGCCGACCACAAGCGGCAAGGGGTCGGAAATCGTGGCGATCATGCCGCCGGTTCAGTTTCCGCAATCGGTTTGGGACGAATTGGTCAGGCTAGGCCGGCTGAAGAAAGCGGGGCACGGCATGTACGAACTGGGCGAGGAATAGCTCTTACCTTCCACGACGAACACTTCTCGCGAAGCTGCTGTGCCATTCCGCACACCAGCGGGCGGAATCGAAGTCAATCTTCGCATCCAAAGCCGACTTTTCCCACCCGGTCGGGCATTATTTCTGATGGCACGCGTTTTGCCAAAGCCCTCTCGCCAGCACTCGTTCATGGCGAGAGGTCGATCATGAAAATCCTTCAGGTGGTCCCGAAAACGACGACCAAGGCAAAACTGAAAACGCTGCTCAAGGCGGCCGAGAGAAGTGCGCGCGGGCCGCACACGACCTTCCAGCGCGAAAGCGAAGGCCGTTGGAAGCACGTGAAATATCCGGGTTGGATCCATTGGGACGACACGCACGGCAACATCCTAGTTGCGGAAATCCACACCCATTCGAAAGACCATGAATGGCAAATGTTGCAAGCCTTCATCGGCTACCTGGATCGACATATGGGCAGTCAGATTGAAAGTATTTCGATTCTTTACCGCTGAATGCAAAACGCATCGCATTATCGAGGAGAGCGTCATCATGAATGCACAAAATGGAACCAGGCCGTTTCATCACAACGTTTTCTTGGGCGGTCGCTGGCGCAATATCGCGGCCTTCATGGTCGCTGGTTGCGCGGTTTTCTGCTTCTTTGCCGCCTGGATGCTGGCCTGGAACATGGCCATGCAGGGTCCGGAGTCGGAGCGAGCAGGGCTGAGAGATCTTTCTCTAGCCGTTTCGCTGATTGGAATGGGCTGTCTCGCGTCGCTGGGTTTTGTGGCGTTTTTTGTCTTCGACGCACTTGCTCAGATCCGGCGTCTTTTGGAGCAAGCGGCGCCTTCGAAGGTCACGGACCGCTAGCCGCTGCCTTTTCGGCGCAGCCGATAAAACACATGCGGTAAATCGGCATGGATGAAATCCCGCTCGTAAAGAAAGCCAACCTTCTCGATCACGCGCCTTGAACCCGCGTTGGTGGGGAGCGTGAAACAGACGACGTTGTCCAGATCGAGCTTCTCGAAGGCGACCTGCACATAAGCGCGGGCCATTTCCGTCGCAAATCCTTTCCGCCAGAATTCGGCGCACACGGCGTAGCTCACTTCCACCTCCGTAACCCCGTCCACTTGCAAGTTGCGCAAACCGCCGCGGCCTAGGAAGCGACCGTCAGCCGGATCGCGCATGCTCCACAAGCCGTAGCCGTGTTGCTCCCAGTGATTCAGATTTGACTGTAAGTATTGGCGGGTCGCCTCCGGAGTACGGACGCCGGCCAAGGTCGCCATCACCGCCGGATCCTGATACATGCGGCACAGGTCGTCGAAATCGTCGAATGTGATGCGGTTGGCGAGCAATCGCTCGGTGCGAAAGCTGTCGATGTCGTGCATGGCGAATTCCTTCATACAATTCTCGTTGGACGGATTCGATATTCTATCCCTCGCTTGCGCTTCGGGCTCTATTCATGCTCATCGGCTACGTCAGCGACGAAGCTTACGCCGCCTTGGCCGACGTGCTCGTGGAGCTTCGGCCGCAAAAGGGTATGCCGGTTGTCGTTCGTTCCGCTCCGTCGGGCGCCATTCATGCCGACGTCTCGACTTGGCCCTGCGAAGTTTGCCTGGCTCTCGACGGCTTTGGCAGCAAGCGCGTGCAAGTCAACCTTGAACCGAACAGGCCGATCCAATTTCGGCTGCTGTCCGACGGACTTTTGGGCTACGCCTGGCCCAAATGGTGCAAGTCCAGCGAGCGGGTCGAGTTCCGAGTCCACACCGTCGAGCCGTACAAGCTGACGTTTTGGCGTTACGGCCTGCGGAAGGAGTTTGTCCGCACCATCGGCTGGTTCGACGACCATGGTCCGCGCGCGTGCATGCAGACCCTGCCCGATTGCCATTTCGTCGAGACCGGCGTGGCTTGGGACAACGGGCATGGCATT
The DNA here is from genome assembly GCA_016195405.1 of Planctomycetota bacterium. Lineage (GTDB taxonomy): Bacteria > Planctomycetota > Planctomycetia > Gemmatales > Gemmataceae > JACPZP01. Next base: position 5,632 of record JACPZP010000163.1, read on the forward strand.
CACCGGCAATTCGCAACGGCGCCGGAACGCTCGGGGCTTTATTATTTCCATGCGAAGACGGAGAGCGGACGCTTCTTCTCGTTTCCGCTCGTAATTGCGCCGGCGAAGCCGCGAGCGGCCATCGCGGTGCTGGCCTCGACCAATACCTGGAATGCCTACAACGCCTTCGGCGGACGCAGCAATTACATCATGGCTGCCAAGATGCTCGACGTACCCATCGTCAACAGCAAGGCTGATCTTCCGCGCTACAAGCACGCCGACTACGGCGAGTGGCGGAGCGGGCCCGATTTCGCGCCCTTGTCCTTCGATCGGCCCGAGCCTTATAACCACGTTCCCGAAAACGTGGAATGCACCGATCCCATCGAAGGCCGGCAGGCGTGTCATCTCGCGCCGGCGGAATGGCGGCTCTTGGGCTGGATGGAGCGCGAAGGATTTGTCCATGACCTCTACGCCGATTATCAGCTTCACGACGGCACGCTCGACTTAGACAGATATCGCGTTCTGATACTGAGCGTCCATCCCGAGTACTGGTCGCGGGAAATGTACTGGAAGGTGAAGAAGTGGGTCTTCGAACGCGGCGGCCGGCTCCTCTACCTTGCGGGCAATGGCATCAACTGCGCGGTCGAGTATCTGGACCGCGGCAAGGCGATGCGCTGCTTGAATCAATGGGATCCAGTCAAAGAGAGCCGATTTCATCAAGCCGTGGAATCCGAGGCAAATCTCTTGGGCGTCGTTTACAGCGATCCGGGCGCAATGACCGTCGCGCCTTATGAGGTATTGGATCCGGGTCATTGGGTCTTTGCCGGCACGTTTGTGAAGACGGGCGATCGTTTCGGAACCAAGACCTTGCATCAGCGCTACGGCGACGGCGCGTCGGGTCACGAGACCGATAAGATTAGCACCAGCTCGCCAAAAAACGTGCAGCTTTTGGCTCGCGGCCTGAACCCGGACGGCGGCGGGGCGCACTTGGTGACATTCGAGACGCCGTCGGGTGGAGCGGTCTTCTCCGCGGGGTCGATCACCTACCCGACGGCGCTGTTGTGCGACGAATTGACGTCGATGATCACGGTGAACGTGTTGCGTCGTTTTCTCGAGTCCCCGCTTGCGCCTTAGCGCGATCGAAGATTGCGATCGCGCGAAACCGCAAGCGAGCTTCTAAGCGGAGTTACCATGATGCGGGCAGCCTTGGTTTTGGCGTTGGTTGGAATCATGACGGGTGCGAGGGCACCCGCCTCTTGCGCGGACTCGCCCACGAAGGAGCTGAAGCTCTTCAACGGCAAGGATCTGACCAATTTCTACACCTATCTGGGTTCGCCGGAAAAGGGCGCGAAGCCCTATGGCAAGAACAACGATCCCGAAGGCGTGTTCACGGTCAAAGACGGCATGATCCGCGTGTCGGGCAAGGTCTTCGGCGGCTTCATTACCGAGAAGGAATTCGAAAACTATCACCTTGTGGTCGAATTCAAGTGGGGCGAAATGACGTTTCCGCCGCGCGAGAGGGCCGCCCGTGATAGCGGCATTCTGCTCCACTGCGTCGGCGACGACGGGGCGGCGGGCGGCGTCTGGATGGAATCGATCGAGTGCCAGATGATCGAAGGCGGCACCGGCGACTTCATTCTCGTCGGCGGCAAGAATCGCCCTGCGCTTACCGTCAAGGCCGAGAAACGCGGGAACGAATTCTACTACAACCCCGACGCCAAGCCGATGGAGTTCAAAGCAGGACGCATCAACTGGTTCGCGCGCGACCCCACCTGGAAGGACCTGAAAGGCTTCCGCGGCGAGCATGACCTGGAAAAGCCCGTGGGCGATTGGAACCGGCTCGAGTGCATTTGCGACGGCGACAAGATCACCAACATCCTCAACGGCAAAGTGCTCAACGCCGCCGCCAACGCCAGCCACACCCAAGGCAAGATCATCTTCCAATCCGAAGGCGCCGAAGTGTTCTTCCGCAGGATTGACTTGTTGCCGCTCCGGAAATGAAAAGCGACGGGACTCGTGTCCCGTCGCTCATGTTGGTTGGTCGTTGCGGAATTCTTGCGAATTCCGCTACGTCGCGGCCGGTTTATGGCCGCGGGATAGGCGCCACTTCGCCGGTGAAGACGGCTTCTTCCTCCGCGTTGATGATGAGGCGCGGCGTAACCATGATCATTAGGCTCTGCCCGTCGCGTCCATAGCCGACGTTCTTGAACAGCCGGCTCAGGTACGGGATCTTGCTCAACAAGGGCGGCCCGAATTCGTTACGCGATTCGTTGAGCGTCTTCAGTCCGCCCAAGAGCACCGTGCCGCCGTCGGGAATGTTGACGGTGGTGTTGACGCTGATCGTCGTGAAAGTCGGCTGCTGGAAGAACATCTGGAAGATCACCGGCTGGCCGACCGTGGTGACGCCGGCGCCCGGGCCTTCGAAGAGCTGCGGCACAGGCACTTGCAGCGGAATCAAGGGCACCGTGGTGCTGGCCAGGTTGGTCAAGGTCGGCGTCATGTTGACGCGGACGAAGCGACGGTCGCCCGACACCACCGGCGTGACCGTCATGGTGACGCCCAACGGGAACGGCTGGTTCTGCGGCGCGAAGAAGAGTTGGGCGTTCGCCTGGACCACCTGCACGCCGGTCAGGAAGAACTGCTGATCGTTGACGGTCATGGTGGCGGTCTGGCCGTTGAAGACCGTGATCTTCGGGGCCTGCATGACGTTGGTGCGGCGGTCGCCTTGGGCGGCGTCCAGGAACATGAAGACCTGGATGTCGCTGAGGAAGGCGAGGCCGAGCGAGAGGCCGCCGTCGGCGCCCAAGGTGCCCGGGTAGCCGCCGAAGGGAGGCACGCTGAAGTCGAAGCTGCTGTTGCGGAGCGGAATATTGAGGTCCGGCGTCAGGGTGCCGGCCGGCGTCAACCCGGAGACCAGGTTGAGGCGGTCGTTGTTGCGGTTGACGAAATTGAACGGCGTGAAGTTGCTGCCCAAGAGGTCGACTTCGCGCCGCGAGGTGCCGGTGCGGAAGTTGACGTCGAAGTCGACGCCCATCCGCTCGAAGAACGACTCGGAGACCGACACCAGCCGCATTTCGATGGCGACTTCCAGGTCTTGCAGCTTACGCAGCGAATCCAAGAGGGCCTTGACGTCTTCCTGCACTTCCTGCGTCTGGTTGATGACCAAGGCCATGCCGAGCGGGAAGTACTGGATCGTGCCCTCGCCGCCAACGTTGCTCCAGGTGGTGGAGGCCACGCTGTTGGTGATGAGGTTGATGAGCAGGTCCTCGATGGTCGCGCCTGGGATACGCATCGCGGCGCCGCCGGCCGGGCTGTTCTGCATAGCCGGCGTGCTGGCGAACGCGGAGCCGAGGCCGCCCTGGGAGTAAGAGCCGCTGACCGTCTGACCGTTGGGCAGCGCGGTCGGGCCCTGCACCGGCGACGGCGCCTGGGTGACGACGCCCCCCATGCTCGAGATGTGCCGGGCGAGGGCTTGGTTGAAGTCGTTGACCGCCGGCGTCGGATGGTTCTCGATCGGCACCACGAGATCGGCGACGGGGTAGACGACCTGCTTGCGTCGGCCCTGTGAATCGCGTTCGGTGGTAACTTCGAGGACCTCGTTGCGGATGACAAAAGTGAGCCGGGCGTCACGCAACAAAAGCGTCAAGCCGTACTTGAGCGAGATGCCTTCGACCGACAAAGTCACGGGCGTCTCCAGGCTGATGCTTTCATCCTGAAGTGCCCGCCTATTGGGCACGATGTTGATCTTGGTCATGTTCGCGAGATCGTCGAGCACTTGGTAGAGCGGCGTATCCCTAAAATTGATCGGATAGTGCTGCTGCAGCTTGCGCTCGATCTCGCGCTCAATCGGATTACGCGTTTGCGAGGAATAGCCGCCGAGTCCGCTTTCACGCTTAGCAGCGATTTTTTGGCGCTCGATATCGAACATCATTGGCTGTTCAATGCTGGGGCGCTGTCCCATGCCCGGCGACAGGTCTTTGAGGAACCCGTCTTCGTTTTCGAGTTTCCATTTGTCATTACGGTCTAATTCGAGCTTAGTTCGAGCCTGGAACACCATGAGTTGGGCACTCGTGTTGTCGCTGTCAAGTTCCTGAGCTTTCCGAGCCTGGGCATAGGCCTCTTTGAACTTGTTCTCCTTCATGAGCGCCCGTGTCTGGTTCAGAAGATCGGACACCTCTTCCTGAGTTTGCCGAATCTTGTCCGTGCGGCTCCGTTCGTTGTACTGCGAAAAAGCCGCTTTTTGCCGGGCATCAAGGTCCTCCGTTGCCATCATGGTGCGGTATTGGTCGATGCGTTTCTCGGCACGCTGCTTCAAGAGCGCCATCCGCTCGGAATCCAGCTCGGACCCCGACACCTGGTCGACGTAATCCTTGAGCGTCTCGAGGGCTTTGAATTTGTTGCCCGTCTTGTAGAGGTTGGCGGCCGAGTTCTGGGCCTGGATGCCGCGCTCACGCAGCTTCTGGAACTGGATCTCTTCCATCGCCTTGTGGCGGGCGATTAGATTGTCGTCCGTTTGGTCGTTTTTGACCGCCTGAACCACGCCGGTTTTGGGATTAACCTCAGGAGTCTGCCCCAAGGCCTGCTGCACGCCGTCCGGCTGCATTTCCTTCTGAGCCATGACTTCGCCGACGCGGCGCTTCTTGTCCGTGGTCAGGAGGTTCAGGTCGATGCCGCTCAGGATGCTGGAGGCTTGCCTGAAGTCGCGGCGGGCATAAGCTTCGAAACCGGCGTCGGCGGTGCGATTGGCTTGCAGAATCCGCTGGTTGTGCTCCTCGGCTTCGATCGAGCGGATGACTTGCAGCGCCTCGGCCTGCACGCCGTAAGCCGGCGTGTGCACTTCCTGCGCGATGCGCATGGCGATGGCCGTGTTGCCGGCCCGCAATTCCAGCCGGGCCTTCTCGAGCTTCTCCAAGCCGATCCGGCGGCTCGGGCTCGCCGGCGCTTCGATTGCGTTGGCCTGGACAAGATTGTCCTTGCTTTCCGAACCGAAGGCGACGAGCGGATTGACCCCGCTCGTGGCCGCGACTTGGCGGAGCCATAGCGAGGTTTCTTCGATGCGGCGCATGTCCTGGCCGAATGCCTGGGCAAGCTTGCGGGCCTGCATGAGGCAAAGATCAGCGTTCTTGAAACGGCTGCTATCCTGTGGATTGTTCTGCGCGATCTCGGCGGCCTGCTGCATAAGCTGCTGCACCTGGCGGTCGCACAGGGCAGCCATGCTGACCAGTGCCATTTCCGGGCTGTCTTCGTTGAGCCCGAACACGGCGCCTTGTTGCCGAGCCTCGATGGCTTTGGCGCGGGCTTCGACGAGCATGCCGCGTTTTTGCAACTCGCGGGCCTCGACCAACAGGATGACGGCCTTGCTCTTGGCCTGGGCCGCGGCCGTGCCGATCAGGACTGGTGGGTTCTGCCGCATATCGGTCGGCGACGGATTGAGGCTGTTGGAGCCGTTCTTGGCGAGCTGGCCGTACTTGCCGCCCAAGTTCGACTGGTCCTTGTCCTTGGCCATTTCGGTGTCGAATGGCGTGCCGCGCTTGATTTCGATCTTGTGGATCTCCTCGATCAGCTTCTGAGGCCGATCGCCCAAATCCCAGATGGTGTACGGGCCGTGCAGCTTTTGCGCCTGGAAGGCGAGCCGCTTGGAATCCTGGTAATTGCCTTGCGTGTAGAGTTTGCGGGCCTCGGTCATCAGCTTGGCCGCGTCTTCGCGATCGCGGCTGGAACGCTGCTTTTGCAAGTCCTTGCGAACCTTGTCGGGCGAGTCCTCGAACAGGCCCCAGCGGACGCTCTGATTGGCGGCAGCCAAAGCGCACAGCTTGTCGGCGTCGTCGAACTTTTCCTGTTGAAGGAGGGCACGGGCTTCCTTCACCATGGCGCGGGGATCGGTCGGAGCAGGTTTGGCCGCGACCGTCGTGGCGTCCTTGCCGTAGCGGCGCTGAATTTCGATGAGCAACTTCTCGGGGTTCTCCTCACGCCATTCGAGGTTTGGGTGCAGCTCCTTCGCCATCGTGGCATAGCGGCGGGCGGTTTCGACTTCGCCGCGGTCGAGCGCTTTGCGGCTTTCCTTGACAAGGGTGCGGGCCTTGTCCGTGTTGGAACCGGTCAGGACCAGCTTTTCCATGTTGGTTTGGCTGATGTCCGGTTTGCCCATGTCGGGCTTGCCCATGTCGGGTTTGGAATTGCTCGCCAGGGCGCTAGGCGTTTTGTTGTCGCTGCCGGGGAAACTTGGCGAGGACGGATTGACCTGGGTGTCGGAACGCGTCGTGAAGAGGTTCTTGACCGGGGAGAAGAAGCTCGAGCTATCCTTCTTGTCCGTCGTGCCGTCTTTGGCCATGGCCGGGGTAGCCTTGGCGCGGGCAGAGGCGATTTCACGGCGGACCTTCGAAGAGGTATCCGTCCACGGCATGTGGATCATCGAGTAAATCCCGGAACTCTCTTTTTCCACATCGGCGGCATCTTTGGCATAGGCGTCGGCCAGGTCGAATTGGCCTTTGTTCATGGCGGTGCGGGCGGCGGCCAGAAGCGATTTGACGTCGCGATTGACGCCAAGAGGCGCCATCATCTTGTCCTCTTTGGCCAGGGCCATTCCCTTGGTGCGAAGCTGCTCGTTCAAGTTCGCCAGCGCGACCCGGTCCTGCGCGGACATGTATTGGTTCGCGGTGACGGACTTGACCAGTTTGGCCGCGTCCTGGGTCCTGCCCTGCCGCAGCGCATCGTCGGCAGCCTTGAGCTGCAGGGCGCCTTCACGGCGGGCCTTGAGCGCCGTTTCGTTTTGCTGGAGGAAGGCGGCAAGGTCGCGGCGCTCGGTGGGGTTCAGCTCCGACTGGCCGGCTTGCGCCTGCATGTAATTGTCGGCGGCGGCCTCGTACTCGCCGCGCTTATATTGCTCATTGGCGATCTTCATGAGCATGCGCGGCCGCGGCCGCTGCGCTTCGTCCAACCCTTGTGGCGCCTGTGCTTGTGGCAATTGTGCCTGCGGCGATTGTGCCTGTGCGGGCTTTGCCGTCGTCCCGGCGATCAAGAGCGCGGCAAGCAATAGCGCGGCAAGCAATAGCGCGGCGCGCGCGATGCCCTTCAGCGTCTTTGCCCAGGCTTCGCGAATTGGCAAGATGTGAGCCACCCCTGGCCTCCTTTGTCCGTCGAACCCCCGGATTGTCCACGCTCGCGCATACGACCGTACGCCATTCCCCAATGGCGATTTCCGGCGGCCGAGCCACCTGAGAGATTCTTTGGCACTCAAGTATGGGACAGTAAAGCGGCGGGACCATAGCGAGGAGCTTTTCGCGCGTCAAGAGGAAAAAATACGAAAAAAGGCGAGCCGGGAGCGTCAGCGACCGGAGTGAACCAGGGGCACTCCGGTCGCTGACGCTCCCGGCTCGCCGGACCTGCGGGGCCGTTAACTTGGAAAAGTTGGCTCGTCATAATAAAATTGCGGAACCTGGTTTGTCTTCACCACTCTCCCCTCTTGAGGCTGCGATGCTGCGACCCTTTTCCCTTCTCATCCCCCTTGCACTGCTTTCCCTGTTAAGCGCCGACCCGTCACTTCTCTTCGGCCAGCAAAAACCGAAAGACTTGCAATGGACGCACGCCTTCGACCTCGCTTGCCGCAAGTATGGCGAAAGCGACTTCAGCGACAAGACGCAGAAATTCGGCGTCGAGGCGTTTCGCGATAATAATAACGACCTGGGCCTCTATATTTCGCAAGCCGGCGCGCTTGGCGCCGGCAAAGGCTTCGCGAATCTCAAGCTGCCCTTCACCAGCAAAGGGCCCGAATGGCTCACCGGTCTCGACTTGCCCGCGCGCAAGGCCGGCGAGAAGGAGTTCACCAAATCCACGCAGGTCTACAGCATGGAGGTGTTTCGCGATCCCAACACGGACAACTGGATCTACATCACGGACAAAGGTTACGTCGCCGTCGCTCCTGCCAAGAGCAAAGGCGCGGGCAACCAGGCCCCCAAGTGGTCGCACAGCGTCGACCTCATGGTCCGCAAAGGCGGCGTCAAGGATTGGAAGGAAGCCAGCAAAGTCGGCATCGAAGTCTATCGCGACGCCAACACCGGAAACTTGATCTACATCAGCGACATCGGCGGCATCGCCGTCATTCCCGAAACCGCGCCGGTCAAGGGCGACGGCAAAGCGCCCGAATGGCTTCATGGTCTCGACCTTGCCTGCCGCCGCGCCAATGAGCCATCATTTAGCAAGGAGACGCGCAAATACGGCGTCGAGGTTTTCCTTGACGCCAACAACGGCAACCTAATCCTCATCTGCGAAAGCGGCCACCTTGCGGTCATCCCCGGACCTAAGGACATCAAGGCCCCGACCCCCGGCGTCAAGGAGCCGCAATGGACGCACGGCCTGAACCTCAAAGTCCGCAAAGCCGGCGAGAAAGAATTCTCCAACACCACGCCGGTATTTGGCGCTGAGGCCTTCGTCGATCCGAATTTGAACGCGGTGATATACGTCACAGAGAGGGGCACCATTTCGGCGGCCGCCAAATAGTCCGTTTAGCCCCGGTTCGAAGAACCGGGCCGGTTGAACCTCATGTCCGGTTCGTTTCTAATTCTGGGGATATTCTTCGTTCATCCGGCTCTTTCCCCCGGCGATGGCGAACTTGTCCTTACTCCCGATGAAAGGCAGCCCACGCTCGAGCTGGCGGAAGCTGCCATCAAGAAAGCCGGTTTGCTGAAAGGAAAGATGGTTCTGACGTCAAGCGAAGTCTCGTACAACCGCCGTCGCGGCAAAACCGAGCGCATGGCGCTATTGACCCATTATCGCTACGACGGCGACGTGGCCATTCAAACCAGCATCCATCTCGGCAAACGCGAAGTATTAAAGGTGGAGGCCGTTCCGCACATGCCCACGTCGCTGGCGCTGGAGGAATTGGCCGTCGCCGAAAAGCTGGCCCGCGCTCATCCGTCCGTAGCAAAGGCCCTCGCCGGCGAGAAGGACGCCGACAAGATCGAAGTCGACGCCCTCATGCATTACACGACTGATGAGAAGTCGCCGAGCTATCAACACCGGGTGGTTCGCCTCTTCTTCCGGCAAGGACGAACGTATTTGCTTTACGGCCCCGTGATCGAAGTCGACCTGACAACGGAGACCGTGCGCGTCGAGGAACAGGCGTCAAAACATCCATGAAACATTCACATTGAATCGTTTAGCCGCGAGCCAACGGCGAGCGCGGCCGGCAACCACGGGCGACGTCCCCGCGCTCGCCGTTGGCTCGCGGCTAAACATGAAGGCGAAATCCATGAAACCCCAACGCTTGAGCGCCGCCCTTTCGGTCGCCCTCGCCATCATTCTTGCATACCACGCCGACGCGCACGGTCGCGGCGGCAAGCAGGAGAAGAACAACTCCGCTAAGAGCGAAGAGATCGTCATCGATTTCCCCGTGGGCGGCAAGATGCAAACCGCTTGGAAAGTGCAATACATCGCCCACAATCCGGGGGCGGGGCTGGTCATCACCGGCGCCTGGTTCAAGACGTCGCCCGCCGCGCAGTGGCTGAAAGTGGTCGAGAACATTCGCCTCTCCGAGATCTTCGTCCCTTACAACAACGGCACCCGCATTTACGACATCGGCGCTCAAGCCGATTACAGCCTCCTGAAACACACCAAGGAAGACGCCGGACTCAACGGCAAGCTGCTGCAAGACGGCCGGGTCGTCCAGGAATTCCGTGACACCGGCGTCATGTGGAAGTACTACGACAAGGTTCGCCGCGGCCAGGAAATGGTGCTGTGGTCCACGTTAGGAGCCAGCAATTACAACTACATCATGGAATACGCCTTCCGCGGCGACGGCAGCCTCACCGGCAGGCTCGGCTCCACCGGCAAAAACTACGGCAACCACGAAACCACCGGCCACATGCATCATGGCTGCTGGCGCATCGATATCGATCTCGACGACCCCGAGCACAACACCGCCCATCTCGTCCGGCGTCTGGAACCCAAAGGCGGCAAGGTCGAGGACGTGGTCGAGCCTTTCAACAAGGGCATCGAAGGCGGCGCCAAGTGGGTGGCCGAAGAATTCACCCGCGTCCGCGTCACCAGCAAGAAGACCAACAGCGCTAACAAGCTGATCGGCTACGAGTTGCATGCGTTGCGCCCCGGCACGCCGCGGCACTGGGGAGGCCAGGAGAAATTCACGCAATTCGACTTCTGGGTGACGCCGCAACAATGGGACGAGACGTATTACGTGAACCTGCCCAAGTTCGTCGAGCAGAAGCGCTCCATCAAGGACGCCAACATCGTCCTCTGGTACATGTCGCCCGCCTATCATTTGCCGCGCGATGAAGACGGCATCTTCATCAATCCGCAAGGCAAGGCGCAAGTCCGCGGCGTCGCCCACGTAACCTGGTGCGGCTTCGAGCTAAGGCCGCGCAATGTGTTTGACAAAACGCCGCTGTATCCGTGAACGCGCGTACGGCGACACGAGACGGATGGGCTAATGCGTTTTCATTCAGTCACAACACACACCCAGGTGATGAAACACAGTTTTCGTTCATGAAATGAAACCTGAATTCCTCTTCATGACGCGAATACACCAGTCGCAGCTCAAATCTACAGGGCGTCCACGAGTTCGTGCTTGTTAAGGTCGGTGATCCAATCCATCGGAGCGCCGGCCAACTGAGCGAAGAACCAGTCACGGCCTGAGCCTCCCGTCATCGTGTCCGTTTCGCCGTCTTCGAAGACGGTCGCCTGGGGGCCGGAGGCAATCAAGAAATAGCTATGGTTGGCGCGTGGGCCGTCGCCGTCGCCGCGGAGGTTGGCCACGCGGTCAGCGTAACTGCGGTGCGACGACCACTCCGCGAGGACGGCCGATAACGCCGCGGCGTTGTCGTCAAACGCCGTGCGGCCGCCAATGAGCAAATCGCCGCCGCGACCGCCGAGTAAAGTATCTGCGCCTTGGCCGCCGATCAGCACGTCGCGGCCTGGACCGCCGTCGAGAACGTCGTTGCCGGCGCCGCCCACGAGCACATCATTGCCGGGACCGCCAAAGAGCGCATCATCCATCTCGCCGCCGAAGAGCTGGTCGTTGCCGGCCTCGCCGTGGAACTCGGCTTTCCAGTGGCTGCCCGCGCTGGGCAGCATGCGGACCACGTCGTTGCCTTTGCCGGCGAAGACGAACACGGTTTCGCCGTTGGTGTAGTCTTCCACGAAGGTCTGGCCGTTCATCTGAACGACGAGTTGGGCGCCTTTGGGGCCGACTTGACGGCCGATGTCGATGCGGTCGTCGCCGTTGGTGCCGTGGACGACGACGCCGTCGATGCCGCCGCCGCCGTCAAGCACATTGGTGCCGGCGCCGCCGTCGAGCACGTCGATGCCGTTGCCGCCCAGAAGGGTGTCATTGCCGTTATTTCCTCTGAGGGTATCGTTGCCGTCGTCGCCTTCGAGGAAGTCGTTACCGTCGCTGCCGACGAGCAGGTCGTTGCCGGGACCGCCCACGAGCTTGGCGTTTTTCCTAATGCCCGGGACAAGCTCGAGATCATCGTTGCCGTCCTGGCCAAAGATTTCGACATTTAGAAAGCCAGTGAAGTTGCCTTGGCTGACGCCATTGATGAAGACCGCGATGACATCGGAAAGCGCGCCGGTCTGGGTGCCGACCGGCCTGAAGATAATGGTGTCGCCGGCCGTGGAAGCGCCGATCACGAGCGGGCCGGGGACCGTGAGATTCGGATGATTGAGGATGGTCGAAACGACGATCGTGCTCTTGACGACTGTGGTCGCTTCCGCATGGTGGATGGTCGTTGTCACGGTATAGGTGCCGTTGTTTTTGTAAGCGTGGCTGCCGCTTACCGAGAAAACTCCGGTCGTGCTCAATTTCGTGCCGCTATAGGTGATCATCGCCGTGGTGAGGGGAGTCGAATCGCCCCAGTTGACGACCGCGGTGTAATGGACGATCGGCGGCGGGGTGGGAATGCCGATGGGGAAGATGACGTCCGCGCCGCTAGGGTCGGTGTAGGTCGCCAGAGGCACAAGATCGGTCGAGCCGCGCACGGACACCGCCGAGACGCTTTTTGCGATGACCGGCGGCGTGATTACATTGACCACGACCGAATGCGCGGTGGGGTCGTGCAAGTTGTCGTTGTCGGTGACGCTGACCGGAATCGAGAAAGATGATCCGGTGCCATATACCGCGCTGGTCACGCTGAAGTTGCGAATTCCGGCGCCGACAGGAGTGAAGGTGAAGACTTCGTCGCCCCACGACATGAAAACGGACTCGGTGGAGCTGGAGCCGGGATCGAGGAACGTGCCCGCAATGGTCAGCGAGGTGCCGCGCGTGAGGCTGGTTTTGTTGGCTTGTACGCTGGTGATTTTTGGCGCCACGCCGGGGACAAAGGCGACATTCTTGAAACGAACGGCGGCGAGGAGGAAGTCCAAGGTTCCATTGGCCCCCGGCAGCCCATCGGCGTCCGGCGTGTAGTTGGGTGTGATTGGCACCGTGCCGGCCATCGCAAACGTGTTACTGCCTGTTCCGCCATCGAAATCGACTCCTCCGGCAGGCAACGGGACAAAACCTGTTCCGAAATCAACGGTCAGCGTGTCGTCGCCGCCGAGGCCTTGAACAGAGATCTTGCCGACCGCCGCAATCGGCATCGTGGCCACCGGAGTGCTGCTGTTAACGAAAACGTCGAAGATCGGAAAATTGTTGGGGTCCAGAGCAAGGCGAATCTGATCGTTCGGCCCGGAGGAACTGGAGTCGCCGGTGATCTTCAGTACGGAATCCGCCGTCAGCAAGCTGAGCGCGTGGGGCAGCACCCATGCGCCCCGGCCCAGGGTGCCGGCCACGAGCACGTCCTCGGTCGCATTCTGCGCCCCTGAAGCGCCCATCGGCACGTAGTGGAGGTCAAATACCGGGGCGTTGGGCAGATTGGCTCCGACCTCCGTCCAGACCGCGCTCGATCCAGCTCGAGGATTGCGGCAACGAAAGACGCCGCCGTCCGCTCCGATGAGCAGGACTTCATCGCCTGGCGTGGAACTCGGGCTTGCGACCGCGATACTGTGAATGTTGCCGACGCCAAGAGCGGTGCTCGATAGGTTGCCGCTGACCCGGGTCCAAACCGCATTGACCGCGGAGATGTCTTCGGTGAGAAAGACACTTGATCCGTCGGTCACGTAGACACGGCGCCAGTTGTCGGGATCGAGCGCGATGCCAAGGGCGAAACCCCCCGTGGGAGGGTCTTTAACTTGAAACATCTGTTGGCCGGAGAAGCCGCGGAAAAACAAGTGATAATTCGGGTCAACGATCGTATTTCCCATTGGATCCGTGGTGAAAACACCGTTGGCGAAGCTTGCCACGACCACATCGGGTGTTGATACGCCATTGAAAGTGCCGCCGTATGCGACAGCGGCAGTGTTGTTCAAGTCACCGGAAAGTCCCAGCAGCAAGGTATTCAAGGTATTGCCGCGGTCGTTACTCTGGTAGAGACTGTGGCCGCCTAGAACAATGTGGTTGCCGTCAAAGGGATTGACCGCCAACGGGAAGTCATGCGGAACGTCGCCTTGATTGCTGTCGCCATCAACCGAATCGAGATTGTCCAATTCGGCTTCCTCGTCCTGATCCAACTGATTGCCGGCTTTGTAGACCTTGAAATGCAGCCCTTCATTGAGGAGGTTGTTGTCTATGCCGTAACGAATCGACTTGCGCTGGCCGTCTTCGGTGATATAGCCGATGCCGACGTTGCCGCCGTCGCCGGCGCCCCATTTATCCCACACCGGCATGCCAAAGGACGGCCCCTGCTCTTCGGATCGAGCGTTGTCTTGCTCGCCGGCGAAAACCTTGTTGTTGAGCGCGTCGAAGCCGACGGAGTGAATCTCGGTGATGCGTAAGTTGCCGATGACGGAGGTCCAGTGATCGTGATCGACGCGCCGGTAGATGCCGCCGTCGTCGGATTCGAGGAGTTGGCCGCCAGCGTCAAAGACCATGTCGCGGCTATCCGAATGAGGACGGTCGAATGGGCCGGTGATCTGGTCCCAGTCGCCGTCCCACTCGCTGACGGAGCTGATCGAGCCCCCTCCGAGAAACGCAGAATCTTCGTCGCCGGCAATATAAACGTCGTTGACGTCATTGGGATTCACTGTGAGCGAGAAATTGATGCCCCCCTGGCCTGTGCCGTTATCGTCCTTGTGAATGACCTGCGGCGGGTTGGTGTCGCCGAATCCGGAATCGCCCATGACGGTCCATGACGCGCCTTGATTGTCGGAGCGGAACACCCCGGTGAGAAGGCCGTGCGAATCGATGATCCCGGCGTAGACCACGTTTTGGCCCAGGGCAAAGCTGTTGAACGTCGCCAGCCGGATGCGCGACGCATCGGGAATGCCGGTGAGGTTGTTGCTGACGTTGGTCCAGGTCAAGCCGCCGTCCGCGGCAAGTCCGCCGCTGTTGCTCCGAAAGACGCCCAGGCCCATGCCGCCGCCCGGAGCGGCTTGACCGACGCCGGCGTAGAAACGAGTGGGGACGCCGGGATCGGCGACGATCTCGGTGGTAGTGCCGGACACCACCATGTGAAACGAGACGCCGCCGTCGATGCTCACGTAAATCCCGGCTCTGCCCGACTTGTTTTTCGGAAGAAAGCCCGAATCGTGGGCGGCGACCAGGATCACCTGATGGGCCGGATCGCCGCCGAGGTTCGTCGGCACCACGCTGGCCACCGTCAGGCCGGTTAGACCGCTTCCCAGCTGGGTCCACGTCACCCCTCCATCCGTGGTGCGGAGGATGCGCGGACCGTTCTGTGGACCGCCGATGACACCGTCATTGCTTGTGGGCCCCAGGCCGGCGAAGAGCGTATTGTGAGTCGAGTCCATAGGGCTGAAGGCCAGCGAGGAAATGGAAATCGACGGAAACTGGTCGGTCAATGGAACCCAAAAGGGATCGGGGGCGTAGGCGTCGAACGTCTTCCAGACGCCGCCGTTCACCGTGCCGGCATACAGGATGTTCTTGTTCGTCGGATGCGGCGCCAAGGCTTCGACGGCCCCGATGACGGGGTTGGTCAGTTGCGACCCCTGCACGTCGGCGTCGCCGTCGATGATGGGTCCCGGCCCGCGCTCTTGCCAGAAACCCACGCCGGTGAGGTCAACGGTTGGCATGCACCGGTCTTCGAGCCGTTCCAGAGAGACTTGGGCTTTCGCATTTTTACGCTTCGCTCGGCGCTGCGCCCGCCGCGACGATATTGGCATGTTCCGCTGAAAGCTTGTGAGCCAGTTCATGATGTCTCTCCTATTTGGGATGGTCTGTTTGAGCGACTGGAAGTGCGCCGATCGCCGTTGCAAGGCAGTGCGAAAAAAAGGGCGAGGTCGCCCAGCGGAATCTTGAGTTTTTCACGAAGAGGACTTTTCAGATGGGAGGGGGGAATAGGTAGACTTTCAGAATTTTGGGTCCTTCGCCGCCGCCGCGAACTGGGCTCAACGAGCCCCATGTGAATTCAGGTACGGTCCGGTTGGCGTGTACCGTGTCGATTCTCGCCTGGACGGCCTGCAGGAACATGCGCCGCTCGGTCTTTCCGTCCTGCGTCAGTCTCCTTACTTTCGCAGCGAATTTGTCACGATTAGCCGAGTAACCCCCGGGAATCGCCGACAGCACTCTGCGGACGCTGACGATTTCGACCAACTCTTTAAGATGACTCTCGCCGCACGACGACATCAGAAAATAATCGATGCTCGTTTGGTAGCGAGGGAATTCGGAATCCATAAGGAAAGCTACCATCTCCAAGGGATCGGGTACATCATTCGGTCGCCGGCCCAACAGCCAATCGAAAGCAACTATTTGCGTCACATCACCCTTGTTTTGCGCCCGGCGAGCCGGCCCGGCTTGAGCAACTTGGCCATCGAATATTGTCGATTCGGAGGCGGGCGCTTCGCCCTGCAAGCGCGCCTTGATTGCCAACTTGGTTTGGAACCCGAGATTTGCGTAACTCTTGCCTCGCAGATTCATCTGGCAAAGATCCGCAAATCTCGAATCTCTTTCGACCCGCGCCTGCAAGACATCGTCAGCCCTAATGGGTGTCCCATCGATCGTTACACTGAGGCTTACGACGGGGATAATCATTGCTCCCATGACGTCACTTCCCTTCCTAACCGGAAAAAGCGCTTGTTGCGGCTCATCCCCTAGTTCGACGCCTGGACTCTTGAGTTGATGTACGCGGGCACCTGCTCGACCGAAGGGAGTTTTCGCGGAATGGCCTTGTTTGGCCCTTTATTCAAGAAATCCTTCACCTCGAGGGGACGATTCGTGGCCCAGTTCAATAGCATGTCGAGTGATTTCTGAACGTCCGCGCCCGCATTCTTGTTCATGTCCGGGTTGTCGGAATACTGGCGTCGCTTGGCAGGCGCTTTGCCGAACACCGCCCCCGCGGCATCAGCTAGGCCAATGCTCGTAAGGAAATCATCAGCGGGGGCGCCGAGCCACCTTAGTCTTCGGACGATCGGCTGGGGTTCCAGGGCAAACAGTCCCGTCGCTTGGCTCTTGACAAGGAAGTGGCCATGTCCTTCACCATCTTGATCAAAAAAAACGACACGAAAATCCTGCTGTAACACCCAGAGCGCCCACATCTCCCTCTCCATCGTCTGCGCCACGCTCCCAATATCAAGCTTGGCAGGATCGTTGCCGAAATAGTGCCCTTCCCTGGCTAACCATTCCCGAATCTCGTTGACCCATTTGTGGATCAACTTCTGCCCGACCTGTTCCTGCAGGTAAAACGGCGCCGTCTCATTCCATCGGTCCGCCTGGAAAAGCTCCTTGGCTACGTCGAAAGTGGGACTCTTGGCGTTTTGGGCCACGGACGTGATTGCTTCCCTGGTGAGCCATTTCTCACGGACCATGGCTCTGTCAAGCTTCGACTTGAACGCTGCCGGATCAATGGAGTTCACAAGGTCTGCGGTGTTTGGCGCCTGCCCGTTTGGGGCTTGCACCACGTTGTTAATGCCCTTATCGATGAAGAACGAGAAAATCGCTTTGCCGGCATCGCCGCTCACCTTCGCCCAAACTTTGTCATCGCTAATCGTCTTGACGGCGGCGCCGTTGAGCCAGCTCGCTTTGCTTGCAAGCTTCTGGGCCACTTTCGCGTACAAACCGTATTGGATAGCGCCGGCGGCCCAAGACAGGGCTGGGCCCGAGAAGAGTGATAGGATGAACATTCCGTATTCAAAGTTCTTGCGCCGCTCCTCCTCCTCCTGTCTGGCGACTTCCTCAAATACACCCTGAAATCGCTGCACTGCTTGCTGTTGCGCATCGGCGATGTCCGCCAGATGAAGCCTCCAAACTTCAAGCTGATACTCAAACTCGTCTCGCACATTGGTGTTCAGCATGTCGAACATGTACTGCTGAAGTTTCGATGTCAAGAGTTCATTAGCCATGGGACGCTCCTTTACTTGAATTCGCTAGCTCAATGGTTATCGCCAACGCGGAAAATCGGCGGGTGGCGGTGGCCGGGGATGAGGCTTTGCGAAGCCCCAGCTTCCTCGCGCGGCCTTGCGTTCCGGGGCTTCGAAGACTCAGCCCCGGCCACACAGCACACACCGCGACATGCCATTGCAAGACAGTGCGAAAAACGAGGAAGCTTCGCCCAATGAGAAGTGAGATTTTTCTTGGTGAAAACCCGAATTCTGACGAATTCAGCTACGGGTTGTAGCCGAAGTCGTCAGACTTCGGAGATCGGCCGAGGTGCAAGTGCTACTTCTTTTCCTTCGCCTTGTCCGCCTCCACCGTCTCTACGAGCTTTTGAAAGTCGGCCCGGCCGCGCAAAGCGAGGAGATCGATGTCCGTTTTCATTCGGACGGCTTCCTTGTAGTCGGCAGCGACAGCTTTATGCAGAAATGCCATTGCCAGATCCGCTTCGACTTGGACTTCTTTCAGGACTTGCTCCGATTTGGAATCCGACTCACGCAGAACGAGTGCAGTGATGGCTCGATAGCGGGCGGCCGTGTAGAGGCTGGCGGCATCCGTGAATTGGAACTTCTCCCACAGCTCCGCGGTCTTCCGGCAGCCGGCGGCGTCTTTCCGCGACCGGAAATAGTTCATGCGCGGGGTCGTCAAACCCGAGTAGCGCCGGTCCGGAACATTGCGTGCCGCCCGCTCCAAGCATTCGTCGATAAGCGGCACAGCCTCAGGGCCGCGACCGAGCTTGAGGAGGTTCACGCTAACACCCCACATGCTGTAAAGCGTGTCCTGATGATCCAGGCCAAGCTTGCGCTTGCGCAGCTCGAGCGCTGCCTCGTGCATCGAAAAGGCATCGCCGTAGCGACGTTGGAAGCCGTATGCGTTGGCCAGTGCATACATGGTATGAAGGGTGTAGGGATGCTCCGGGCCGGGCTTGATCTTTTGCAACCGGAGCGTTTCTTCAAAGAGCTTCACGGCTTTGTCGTATTGGCGCAAATCCACCAGGGCCTTGGCGACGTTGCCCATGCTGACCAAAGTTTGCGGATGGTCAGGGCCGAACTTGGTCTTGTGCGCTGCCAGGGATTCCTCTTGGAGCTTGAGGGCGTCATCGAAGCGGCGCAGCTGACCATAATCGAGGGCGAGGCTGTTCATGACATGCAGGGTGTCGGCGTGGACGGGGCCCAGTTTGGCTCTCGCAATCGTAAAAGCCTCGTGGTTAAGATTCAGGGCATCCTCATAGCGGCGCATTCCCGCGTAAGTATTGGCCAGGTCGTTCATCGCCATGATGGTTTCGGCATCGTCAGCGCCGAATTTCTCCTTCCGAATTGCCAGCGCCTTCTGGCGGAGCTTGAGGGCATCGGCAAAACGATCTTGGTCGGCGAGAACCGTCGCCAGATTGTTCATGCACTTCAGAGTGACGCGGTGATCGGGGCCCAAGTTGGTCTCACACAAGGCCAGCGTCCTTTCGGATAGCTTTTGGGCGTCGCCATAACGGCCAAGGGCGCGATAGCTGGTGCCAAGTTCGTTCATGCTCCGAAGCGTCTCGACGTTGTCCGGACCCAAGCGCTCGGTGAAGATTGACCGGACCCGAATAAATTGGTCGGCGGCAATGTCGGCGTCACCCAGGAGTAGAAACGACTCGCCCAAGGTGCCACGCACCCGCGCTTCGACGAGCGGCTGATTCGTGAAGCTTTCTTCGACCGACTCCAGGGCTGCTTTCAGGGCGCCTCGCAAGCTGACGTCGTAGCCTCGGCCGCCCGCCAGACCTTCCGGCCGGGCGGCGGCAATCACTTTTTTCTGCACGAAGTCGAGCACCGCACGCGTCTCCGCCTCCTTTTCCACGGCGATATTTTTCGCTGTTTTCTCCGCGGCGGCAGCGCCCAAAGCGTCGTGCTTCGCCTTGGTTGCTTCGACGGCCTGCCATGCAGCGACCGCGGACCCCGCAACTAGAGCGAACAACACCGCCGAACTCGCAAGCACGGCGACTCGGTGGCGCTGTGCGAACTTCCTGAGCCGATACCACGCCGACGGCGGGCGGGCCAGAACTGCCTCACGCTTCAAATAGCGGTCCACGTCTTGCGCGAAGCTGCCAGGCGTTTCGTAGCGGCGCGTGCGATCCTTCTCCAGCGCCTTCATCACGATCCAATCCAGGTCGCCCGACAAGAGCCGCGATAGTTGCTTGGGATCCATGCCGCGATTGCCGGCCACAATCGTCGCCGAGTCGCCCAACGACGACAGCCGGGTGCTGGGTTTTTGCGGCTCCTCCTCGCGGATCAGGCGCTGCACCTCGGCATAGCCTGCCGCGCGCAATCGTGCCAATTCGATCGGCGTCGTTCCGGTGAGCAGCTCATACAACAACACGCCGAGCGAATAGATGTCGCTGCGCGTGTCGATGTCCAGCCCGCTCATCTCCGCTTGCTCCGGGCTCATGTAAGCCGGCGTGCCGATCATTTGGCCATATGCCGTGAAGTAGGTCTTCTCGGTGAGTTCGTGCGCGGTCGCCTTGGCCACGCCGAAGTCGATGATTTTCACGGCCGGCACGCCGTCGTGCAGGGTCACCATCACGTTCGACGGCTTAATGTCGCGGTGGATGATCCCTTTGTGGTGGGCGTGCTGGATGGCATGGCACACGGAGACGAACAGTTTGAGCCGCGCTTCGGCCGGCAGGCGATTTTTGTCGCAAAACTCGGTGATCGGCACGCCCTTCACCAACTCCATGACAAAGTAGGGCCGGCCCGTGTCGGTTTCGCCGCCGTCGAAGATCTGGGCGATATTGGGGTGAACCATGAGCGCCAGAGCTTGCCGCTCCGACTCGAAGCGGGCCACGACTTGGCGCGTATCCATGCCCGGCTTCAAGATCTTCAGCGCCACTCTGCGTCGAATCGGCTCGGCCTGTTCGGCCATGAAAACGATGCCGAAGCCGCCCTCGCCGATTTGCTCCAGCAATTTGTAAGCGCCGATGTGCCTGCCCGGACCTTCGGAAATGCGGTCTTCAGAGATCGTTGGAGCGTCCTGGGCGGGTTCTTCCAAGAAGCTGCGATCTTTTTCGTGAATGCGCAAGAGCGCCTCGACCCGCGCCTGGAGATTCTGATCGCCGCCGCACGATTGCTCGAGAAATTGCTGCCGAGCCGCAGCCGCGGTGATTTGCCGGGCCGCGTTGAAGATGGCGGCTTCGTCGAGTTTTGGCGTGTCCATGCAGCTTTCCCTTCGAAAAATCAGAGTGCGCTCAGTCGCTCATGACATAATGCGAGAAAACAGGACGGACCGCCCACAATAACCGGATTGATTCACTGAACCACTGGATTCATTTACTAAATTGCCCGTTTCATTTACCGAACCACCGGATTTATCTATCGATCCACCGGATTCATTCAGCAAAGCGCCGGATTCGTTTATTGCGGTGTGTGTTCCAGCGTCCCGATAAACGCATTTCGCTAAAGCTAACGGCTAAATGGGGTTACGTATGAACTATTCGTTTATCGGCGCGCAGACTGATCGCCCGCTCCGTCGATCTCCAAGCGTAGCCAACAGCGGGCGTAGGCCCAGTCGTTGTCGGCCGTGGATTTCGAAATTCCCAGCGCCTCCGCGGCCTGCTCGACCGTCATGCCGGCGAAGAAGCGCAGCTTGACCAACTCGGCCCTGCGCTTGTCTTGCGATTCGAGCTTTGTGAGCGCCTCGTCCAGGGCGAGCAGCTCGATATCCGGCTGGGCCAACTCCGGTTCGAATTCATCAAGATTGCGGCGCTGAACTTCACCGCCCGCCTTGATGCTACGCTTACGCCGCGCGCGCTCCACGAGGATGCGCCGCATCGCCTCGGCGGCGGCCCCGAAGAAATGCCCCCGGCTATTCCACGATTGGGTTTGGTCTTGATCGACCAGCCGCAGATACGCCTCATGGACCAACGCGGTAGCCTGCAGCGTCTGCCCGGGCGATTCGCGCGCAATCCGATGTGCGGCCAGCCGGCGCAGCTCATCGTAAACCAACGGCAGAAGCTGCTCGGCCGCACGCGGATCGCCCCGATCGATGGCGGACAAAATGCGCGTGACTTCGCTCATGATTGCTGGGGATAAGTCTAACCGATGTGTCGCCGTTCGCAAGATTCAAGAAGATGTCAGAAATCTATATCGGAACATCTTATCCCCGTCCCAACCCAATCGCCCGCCGCACCTTCAATAAGCCGCGCGTGATGACGCCCGGCAAACCCGCGAGCACTCGATAGCTCAAGGGCGTGCGCTCCATGGTTTTCAGCTCACTGCGGGCCTCTTTCACCCGTCCCTTGGCGATCAGCCAGCGGGCTTTGATGAGCTGCTGTTGACGCAGCTTCCATTCGTAATTGTCGCGGTGGCGGGCGAGAAACTGCTCGTCCTTGCCCCAAATCCGTTCCAGTAATTGGATGCGGGCGCAGGCCAGGGCATAGGTGTCGGCGCCGGTGATGCGCGGACCGCCGTGGCCCCATTGGCAGCTGGTCTCACAGTCGAGATACGCCGCCGGCCCCGCCCCGCCCAGCCTGGCGAAGCATTCCTTGTCCTCGGAAATCGTGATGTCCTCGGCGAAGCGCAACGCCCGGCCGGCCTCCTTGCGCCGCACCATGCACGTCGAAGTCGCCACGTAGTCCGAGAGCATCTCACCCAAATAAATGCTGCCGACGTGGAACTGAAAATCGTCTCTTCCCTCGGGCAGCCTAGCAAGGCTCGAATACCATTCGCCCGGCGCCAGGATGTCGTCCCAGTGTCTGGGATCCTTGTGCCATTTCGCCAGGTAGTTGTGTTCCTCACCGTCGTCGCTGCGGGCGGTGAAGTCGGTGAACGAGAACAATACATCCGGCCGGCGCTCCATGAATGTGCGCTGCAGGGCCAGCTTGTCGGGACGCCATTCGTCGTCGGAATCGAGAAACGCGACCAACGGCTTGGTCGCCAGGCGAATTCCGCAGTTGCGGGCCCCGCCGGCGCCCTTGTGCGGGATGGGCACATAGCGCACTCGGTCGCGGAACTCGCGCATGGTTCGCGGCGTGGAATCGATCGAGCCGTCGTCCACGACCAGAATCTCGTCGTCTTCGCAACACTGCGGCACGACGGAGCGGATGGCCCGGCCTACTAGGTGCGCGCGGTTATAGGTGGGGATGATTACGCTGACGCCAAGTTTGGGCATGGAACTACCGGCGGTGTGGTGTGCGAGGTGCAGGGAACCCCTCGCGGCAGGGAAGAAACAGGAGACATTTCCAGTCTAAGTCGCAATTTGACTCAAGGTCGGCGCCGCAATTATTAAAAAGACCGGCGATTTAAGAGATGTCGATTCAAGGGGGGTATGTGAGTGTGGCGCTGTGGCGCTGAGCTCAAAGAATCGCCGTAAGCAACTATCAAATAATCGCTTACTTCCATGAGCTGACCGCCAAACTACGTGGTGGTGATGGCGGTCAGCTCGAACAGGCGCATTGCATTGGCTGTCATTTTGGCAGTTAATACCCTTGCCAGCCGCACGCCATCATCAGGTCGTAAATCCACGGGTGCCGCCAGGGATTCCACGGCGAATAGTGGACCGAAACGACCGAAACCACCAGACACGAAAGCGCCAAGAATCGTCCCCTGCGGGTTTGAGAAAGGCGATCCGCGACCGGCAACAGGCATACCAGCCACAATGGGGACAGCCACATCAGCCAGCGCGGACCCGACGTCCAGCCGCCGTAGTTGTCGCTCTTCACCAAATAGAAGCCGATGACAACGGCCGAAACGCCTAGCACTATCGGAGCGAGGAACCTGGGCAGCCCGCCAGACGGCTTTCGGCAAGCGCTGATCATTCCCCAGAGAGCGAGAATCCAGATTGGCGTCAACGAGAACCAACCGTGATGTCCGGCGAGGACGTGAAAGGCGTATTGCAAGCGCGATTCCTTATATCGCGCGAAGTCGATGCCGGGGCGGATTTCTCCTTCGTTGGGACGACGCCAATGACTACCCTCGAATTGATACCAGGGACTCTCCAACTCGCTGTAGGCGGGCCGAAGCTGCCCGATCGCGGCATGGTTGACCGCGAAGAACGCAACCCCCAGCGCCAGCGCCCCCGGCAAGAAAAGGAGCAGCGTCCGGCCAGGATAATAGGCGAGCAGCACGAGGAATAGAGCGGCGGCGAACGCCAGCGCCGGCAGCTCATTGCAAACGGCGAATGCAGAGAACAGGCCCGCGCCAACGAACGGCTGCCAACGAGGTTGTGTGGCCGGGGCTGAATCCTCGAAGCCCCGGACTCGCGGCCCGCCGGAGCTTTGCAAAGCCTCAACCCCAGCCACACGCCCCTGCTTCCAGATGTCGAGCACGCAAACTAGCGCGAACAGTACGCAGTAACTGGCGACGGTGTGGTTGTTGAAGGTGATCTGAAACGGCGTCACCATCGTGCCGAATCCCGCTGCCGCCAGCACGAAACAACGTCCCCAGTCGGTCGTTCCGTATCGTTCCACCAGGCGCGCGAAAGAGCCGAGATAGATGGCGAACGGGAAGATATTGACCAAAAACAGAATGGTCCGCACCACCGCCCACGGATGGCTATCGAGCGTCCAGCCGAAAAGCATCTTTAGCAGCCAGTACAACCCGGCAACCAGCGTCGATAATAGCGGCGGCTTGCTGGAGTAATAGTCAAACGTGGCCGGATGCAGCACTTTGTCGATGCTCTCCCATCCGGGCTGAAAGATGATCCCCGAGTCGCTGCGCTTGGTGCGGTATTCGAAACCGAGGCGCGAAACCGCCAATGCCTGAAGGGAATCGAGTTGGCCCAAGGGCAGCACGCTCGTCGCCAGGATCATGTGCGTGTCGCGTTTGCCGATGACAAACGTCCCATCATCGACCAAGCTGCGAACCGTGGCCCAGCGGCTGCGGTCATTGGAGCCGAACGTCGGCATCGGCTGCGGCCGCGCGGCAGGCCAAATCTTGCGAACGTCTTTGGGATCATTCGGTTCGCGGAAAAGCGACGGCTCGAAAAGCAGTTGGTTCGAAAGGAGCCTCCCTGCCGGCGCGGCCACCGCCGTTACGATGAGAATCCAGTAGATCAAGCGGCGCGATGAATCCATCATTCCGTCCGTTCCGCGATGCTGAAACTATCTTGGTCGCGGCCCAAGTAGGCCGTGATCAGTTCCGCCAGGAAACCGATTGACATCATCTGCGCGCCGAGCAAGAGCGCCGCCGCCGAGTAGATCAAGAGCGGCCGTTCGTGCAAAGGATCGAATGCCGTGGGGGCCCAGAGCCGCACGATCCAGGTGATTGCCAGGTAGAGTAAGCCGATGTTGCCAGCGACGAAGCTCAAGAGGCCGATGCCGCCCAACAGGTGCTGCGGCCTTTGCCCGTAACCGGTGAGGAACTTGACGGTCAAGAGGTCGAGGAAGCCGCGGAAGAAACGGCGTACGCCGTATTTGGTTTTGCCGAACCGGCGCGAGCGATGTTTGATAACAATCTCGCCGACTTTGAACCCGCGTGCCGCCGCCAGCACCGGGATGAAGCGGTGCAGCTCGCCGTAAAGCCTCACCTCGCGGAACACCTCGGCCTTGTAGCATTTCATGCCGCAGTTGTGATCGTGGAGCTTGACGCCGGTCAGTCGCCGGACCAGGCTGTTGAAAATTCGGCTTGCCAAGACCTTGTGCCAGGGATCGTGCCGCAATTTCTTCCAGCCGCTGACCACGTCGAGGCCGGTCGCAATCGCTTTAAGGAAATTTGGAATCTCGGCGGGATCATCTTGCAAGTCGGCATCGAGGGTCACGAGGATTTCGCCCTTGGCGGCCGCGAATCCGGCCGCGAACGCTGCCGCCTTGCCGAAATTGCGGCGCAGGCGGATGCCGTGTACCCCGCCAGTCTCGCGGGCAAGCTGGGAGATCGCGTCCCATGAGCCATCCGTGCTGCCGTCGTCGACGAAGATGACTTCATAGTCCGAGTTTTCCTTTCGCAGAACCGCGGCGATCTCCTCGTGGAGCAGCTTGAGGCTTTCGCGCTCATCAAGAACAGGAATGACAATCGATAGCATAGCGTTCTAATTCTATGATTCTGCCCGCGGCTTCAGGAAAAACAGAATCCCGGCAACAAGCACCTCCGCCGCCGTCCACACCAGGCGCAAAAGCAGGACCGCGGCCGCTACTGGCTTGGCCGGCCCGGTGAACGCGCCGTCGCCCGGCCCCAGGTTTCCCAGGTCAGTGCAATCGGCGCCGGCAGCACCGAGTGCAGGATCGCCCACACGGACACGCCAAGGACACCCCATCCCACGGAGGCCAGTACTAAACCGAGAGCCAACGTCGCGCCGCGCACGGGGGCCAAGCGATACGCCTCTACTTGCGGAAAGCGCGCCGCCATTCTCCGAGCGACGAAGTTCGATACGCCGGGCAGAATCGGCACGATGCATATCACCAAAAGACCGAGCGCAACCCAGAACGGCTGCCAGTTCCAGTCGCTCACATCCGGCGGCCAGATCAACAGCCCGACGCCGGCAACCAGCGCGCCCGCCGACATGGTCGTGAGCACTTCGTAGAAGCCAGTGTAGATGGCGACTCCCAGGCGTACGTTCGGCCCACGCACCAGCATCCCGCGGAGAAGAAGGGCCCACGCCTTCCCGGGAACGTATTTGCCGAGCAGGCCGACGTAATACGCTCGAAAGGCCAACCAGAGGGTTGGCCGCTCACCGAATACGTGCAATAGATGACGCCAGTACGCGGTGAGGATTCCAAGGAACACGGCGTACAAACCGGCCGAAAGAAGGATCCAACCCGGTTGCCACGGCAAGCTCTCCGCGTCCGGCTTGCTGAGATCCTGGTAGAACTGGCGCCCAACAAAGATCAAAATGGCCACGGTCAGCAGTATTTTGCCCGCGATCCAAAGCCGATGTTGCCAGCGCTGAGCCATGAACCATAAGTTGACCATCAAAACTAGGGAGACGCAACATGGCTTCTGGGCTCGTATTGGTGACAGGATCCAGCGGCCGCATCGGTCGCGCGGTCGTCGGCGAACTGCAGGCGCGCGGCCGCGCCCTGCGCTGCTTCGACCGTGTGCCGACTCCCGGCGTAAAAGACATGGTTGTTGGGACGTTGACCGATCCGGCGTGCGTCGCCAAAGCCATGCGTGGCGTGACGACGCTGATCCACCTGGCGGCCACACCGGATGATGCCGACTTCCTCGCCGAGATCGTGCCCAACAACATCATCGGCGTTCATCACGTCTTGGAAGCCGCCAAGGAAGCGGGCGTCAAGCGCATAATCCTCGCCTCGAGCGGGCAGGTGATCTGGAACCGCCGCAATACCGGTCCCTGGCCGGTCGGCGTGGACGTGCAGCCGTCGCCGCGCTATTGGTATGCCGCCGCCAAATTGTTCCTCGAAGGGGCGGGCAAAGCGTTCGCCGACGCCTTTGACATTGAAGTGATCGCCGTACGTCTCGGCTGGTGCCCGCGCACGAAGGAACAGGTCGAGGAAATCGCCGTCACCGATTGGGCGCAGGACGTGTACCTAAGTCCCGGCGATGCGGGCCGATTTTTCGCGTGTGCCGCCGAGGCGCCTGGGCCGATTTCATTCGCCATCGTTTACGCCACCAGCCAACCGGTGAAGATTCTGCGCTACGACCTTGAAGCCGCTCGAAGACTGCTCGGATACGAACCGCGCGAAAAATGGCCGCAAGGAACGCAAATTGTTGTCCGGCCGTGACGTCAAGAACCGTCTACCCTGGCTCTGATTCGAACGCGCGAACTCCCAACCCGTATTCGAAGCGGATAGTCGCGTCTGACCTAAGTGGCCCATCGAAGCGAAAGTAAAGGTCCTCCTTTCCGCCGGAAGCGCCACGCATCATGCGATCTGTGGAGTATTCTTTTCCTGCATTTGAGATCACGATTCGGGCATAACCTCCTTTCAGTTGCACGAGAAGTCGATGCTCGGAAGGTTCTCCAAGCGTTCGAATTCGAACGGTCAAACCGATCTTTGCGAAGTCTGGATGTAAAATCTCGCGGTCAATCAACTCCCCAAGCTCTAACGTGGCGATTCCTTCCAGATTCTCAACAAGAAGGCCAAAATCCGTTACAAGCGAACAGATCTCACCCTGCGCATCACATCCCCAATACGACGGATAGGCTCCGTCGCCAAGTCCTGATTCGAAAACGACGATGTTCCCTCCCGTTTTCTCATCGACCAGGACGTTTGCACGTAGCCGCGACATTGGCCCCTCGTCCATTACACCGAGGATTTGCGATTCGTAAAAGTTCATGTAGTAATCCGCTGGCAATGCAGATGCGGTTTGTGAATCAATAAAGCAACCTTGCCCGGCATCAACCCCGTAACCGAAAAGCTTACCAAGAGGCAGTGCGGATAGATCCTGACCAGGCCTCAAAGCCATCTCCCAGTTTTGCGATCGTCCGAGCGTGAACCGAACCATGGCGCATGCCACCCGTGCGTGCCGCACACGTCTTCGCTTATGAGTTCCAATAGCGGCTGCACCGCGCTCCTGTGCGGAGCCGACGAGACACAATGATACGGGGTATGTCCCAGGAGGCACGCGTTCGGTAAACGGAACGGCGTCCCATTCAAGGCAAGAAGGATCGCAAGCGATGATTGATCCCGTGGGCAATACAAGATTTCCGATTTCCAATTGGCGTGTCCACATCCGACCTCCGGGGGCCTTGAAGATCATTCCCGGAGTGAATGCGGCGTGGAAATCGGTGTGAGGAAGCGAATTCATGTCGATGACTTTCGCGCCGTACTCAACTATATCGCCGCCGGGCTTCGTCGAGAATCGCTTGAGTCGCGGTGGCGCCGACGCGCGTTACGCCGAGCGCCCGCACTTCCAGCAAGCGCTCCAGCGTGCGGACGCCGCCGGCCGCCTTCACTTGCACGTGCGGCGGCGAGCAGCGGCGCATGAGCTGCAAATCCTCATCCGTCGCGCCGGCGCTGCCGTAGCCCGTTGCCGTCTTTACGAAGTCGGCGCGCAACTCGCCGCAAATTGCGCACAACTTTTCCTTGTGCGCGTCGGCGAGAAAGCAATTCTCGAAAATCACTTTGACGATGGCCATGCGGTCATGGGCGGCGACGATAACCGCGCTGATGTCGTCGGACACATAGCGCCAATCTTTCGAAAGCACTTTGCCGATGTTGACGACCATGTCGAGTTCCACGGCGCCGTCTTCCATCGCTCGCTCGGCCTCAGCGACTTTAATCGCCGTGGCATGGCCGCCGTGAGGAAAGCCGATCGTCGTCCCGACCGCAACCGTCGAACCGACCAATGCTTCCTTGGCCCGAGCAACGTAGTAGGGCTTGATGCACACGGACGCGACATCGTGCGCGCGGGCCAGCGCCAACCCCTGATCCAGATCGCTATCCGTCAAAGTCGGCTGCAAGAGCGAGTGATCGAGCATCTTGGCCACGTCGCGAAGAGAAATCTGCGTCATTGGAGGGTTTCTCCCAAGTCGAATCGTATCGTGTGCCACGCCCACGCCAACGCTTAGGGGAGACAGCGAACCAGGAGTAACAGGCGTGGGCGTGCGACGGTCGCGGCGCCTCAGGCACGCCCACGCCTCGACTCGCGCGGCATTCCGCTACTGCAAAGGCTGGCGTGGGCGTGGCACACAATACAGGCACGACACGTTTCGCCTCTTGCCCAGTTTATCGAAGACGCCCCCGCAGAATCCCTATTACCTTCACCGCCTTCCCTCTTTCGATTTTGAAACTGCCGTTGCACTCCTTTCTACCCCGCAGCCGATGATGATAAAGGTGTATTCTTCCGTCGTTTCGCAAAGCGGAAAGGACTCACGCCATGCGTCGTTCCCTCGTCGTGTTGCTCGGGCTGATCGCGGTTCCCTCGATGGCGGCGGCGCAGAGTTTCCCCGCGGAGATGACGATCACCGCCACCGAGATCGAAGTCCGCTGCGGGCCGACCAAGGAATACTATGCCACCAGCAAGCTCCGCTACGGCGAGCGCGTTTTAGTCCTGCGCGAAAGCAAGGACCAGCCCGGCTGGCTAGCGATTCGGCCGCCGCACGGCTCCTTTAGCTGGATCAACGCCCACTTCGTGAAGCAGGCCGCCGGCGATGCGCACACCGGCTATGTCGAAACCGAAGGGAGCGTCGCCGTGCCCGTACGGCCTGGCAGCTCGCTCACCAATCGGGCGCCGGACGTCGAATCGGTCAAGGTGCAGCCAGGGACGCTAGTTACCATTCTGGATAGGCCCGTGACCTCAGACGGCGTCATCTGGCTGCCGATTGCGCCGCCGCCGACGGAGGTTCGTTTCATTCCCGCCGACGCCGTCCGCCCGCAACAATTCGCCAACAACAATCAGAACTTCAACGGGCCCCAGGCCGCCAACGTCGCCGGCAATCCTTTGATCGTCCAAGCCGACCAAGCCTTCCAGGCGGGCAACATCGACAAGGCCAAGCAACTTTACAAGGAAGCGGCCGAGCACACCGAAGACATCAACCAAAAGATCTACTGCTACAATCGCCTGTCGAGCCTGCAAAATCCGTGGAACCCGAGCCAGTCCCCGGGCAATCCGAACCAGGTGGCTCAGGGGGCGACGCCAGTGCAGACCATCGGCCAAACCACGTCGTTCTCGCGGACGCCGGCGCCCCAGGTCATCAACTATCCGCCGCAGTGGAGCAACTACGGCGTCCTGAGGCGGGCGGCGTTTGAGAAGGACGGCCAGCCCATGTACGTGCTGGAGAGCGGCAAAGGCCAAGTGCTGATGTACGTGACCTCGCCCGCGGGAACATCGCTGCGCGATTACGTGGGCCGCACCGTCGCCCTCTACGGCTCAATCACCTATCGAAGCGACGACGCCATCCGCACTCACTTCATCACCGCCACCCACGTCGCCTTGCCGTGAGCCGGAACTTCATGTAGGTCCGGCGAGCCGAGCCGGACCTGTCGTGCCCAGGCGTCGCTCGGCTCGCGGCACCTACTCTGACCAAATTGACAAGGCGCGTTCTGCTAAGGACAATAAAGACTGTCCGGGCGCTTTCTCTTTCTGGGAGATGTACCCATGCGGCCCATCGTCCTGCTGCTGACTTTTGCAACCATCGCCATTAATTCTCCTCCGCCGGCCGACGCACAAGGCAAAAAGGAGCCCCTGGTTGGCCGCGTCAAAACCAGCATCGACCTCGGCGTGCGGTTTCTGCGCGGCAAGCAATTGGCGAACGGCAGTTGGGAGGTCAACATTCCAAGCGCGGGCGTCCAGGGCGGATGGTCGTCCCTGGCGGTCTTAGCCCTGCTTAACTCCGGCGTTCCCGTCAACGATCCGGCGGTGAAACGAGGACTCGAATATGTCCGTTCCCTCCAACCCACCATGACCTACGTGCGTGCCTTGCAAACGATGGTGCTGGTCGAAGCGGGCCTGGATGAGGATCGGGAACGCATCGTCAAGAATGTCGAGTGGCTGATCAAAGCTCGCGTCATCCGCGGCGGCAAGCTCATGGGCTGGACTTATAACCAGATAGGCGCCAGTGAAGCAACGGACAACTCGAACACGCAGTACGCCCTGCTCGGCCTGTGGGCGGGAAAGCAAGGGGGCGTCGAGATCAATCGCGAAATCTGGGAATCGATCCGCGACTATTACCTCCGCACCCAGGAAGCGGACGGCGCCTGGGACTACTCCGCCAGATATCCGAAGTCCAACGTCACCATGACCAGCGCCGGCCTGTGCGGCATACTCATCGCCGGCATGGGACTCAACGTCGGCCGGGAAGAAATCCTCGACAACGGCACGGCCACCAATTGCGGCGTCTACGAGGAGAATCCCGCCGCCGCCAAGGCGATCACCTGGATTCGCAACCGCTTCATCCTCAATTTGCGCGACCGGACGTTCTACCATCTCTACGGCCTCGAACGGGCGGGCCGGCTTACAGGCCAGCGCTTCATCGGCGGCCACGACTGGTATCGCGAAGGCTGCGAATACCTGGTCGAGCAGCAGAAGACGACGGGTCCGGATGCCGGTTCGTGGTACACCCAAGGGCCAGGCTTCGACAGCTGGCCGGTGGTCAGTACCAGCTTCGCGCTGCTATTCCTTTCCAAAGGCAGAACGCCGGTGCTGATCAGCAAGGCCGTCCACGGGCCATGGAACCGATCTGGGCGCATCGAGAGCGACACGGACTGGAACAACGACCGCAACGATCTGCGGCATCTAGTCGAATTCTCCAGCAAGGAGCTATTCAAGAAGCTGCCGCTTAACTGGCAAATCTTCGACATGGCTCGCTCTGCCAACGAGGCCGTCACCGAAGAGGACCTGGTTGAGCCCGTTTCCGAGCTGTTGCAGTCCCCGATACTGTACATCACCGGCCATCAGTCTCCACAACTCCGCTTCAATCAGACCGAAAAGACCATGCTGAAGCTGTACATCGACAACGGCGGCTTCATCCTGGCGGAGGCGTGCTGCGGCAGTCCCGCGTTCGACGGCGGTTTCAAAGCCTTGGTGGCCCAACTTTGGCCGGACAACGAACTAAAAGATTTGCCCGGTGATCACCCGGTTTGGAAGAGCCATTTCGTGGTCGGACCCGGCAATCCCTTTCAACTAATGGGATTGTCGTTGGGCTGCAAGACGGTGCTGATCTACAGTCCGCAAGATTTGTCGTGCCTGTGGGAGTCGGGCAGCCAAAAGGAAGGCAAGCACCTCAAGGCGTTTCAGCTTGGGGCGAACATCGTCTCCTATGCGACCGGCATGGAGCCGCCCCAGCCGCGGCTGACCCCGATCGACGTCGCCAATCCCAAAGACGATCAACGTTCCGGCAAGCGCGGCTATTTCCAGGCGGCCCAACTCGAGCACCGCGGCGATTGGCAGCCGGCGCCACGGGCGATGCGCAATCTGCTCGATCATCTCCGCAAGTTTGCCGGCCTGGACGTTAGCCTCAAGACCGAAACAATGAAGATCTTCAACGAGAGCATTAAGGACTTCAAATTCGTCTACATGCACGGCCGGCGCGACTTTGCTTTCCGCGAAGAAGACGGCGAAGAACTACAACATCTCCGCTTCAATCTGCAAAACGGCGGCATGCTCTTCGCCGACGCCTGCTGCGGCCAGGAAGCGTTCGACAAGGCGTTTCGAAAGTTCGTGGCCAAGCTGTTGCCGGGCCATAAGCTGGAGCAGGTGCCGTTTACCGACGCGCTCTTCAGCAAGGAGCTTAACGGCGAAGCGTTGACGCGGACCAACATCCGCGTGCGCCAGGAGAAGGGCGGGCCGCTTCGAAACGTGGACCCGTTCCTCGAAGGCGTCAAGATCGGCGACCGCTGGGTGGTGCTCTATAGCAAGTACGACATCGGCTGCGCCCTAGAAAAGCACCAGTCGCCGGAGTGCCGCGGCTACGATAACGCCAGCGCCCTGAAGATCGCCAGCGCGGCGGTGCTGTACCTGCTGGAACCGGCGGATAAGGGACGATAAGGTGCAAACAATGCGCTATTTCTTTGCTTACTTCGTAAGCGCCGTTGTTGCGAGCCTGGTCGTAACTCTGCCTTCGGCTCGGGCCGGACGCGATTTAGAGGCGTATTTTTGGTACCGACAGAGCCTATCTGAGAAAGTTGAACATAGCTGCCTCATCTACGTTGCTCGTGTCGAAAAGCTGTCGAAAAGTAGTGTTGATTTCTCGGTGATTGAGATTCTCAAAGGCGACAAGAAACTACTTGGCGATAAGCCCATCCGATGTAGCTTTCCGCTGTTCTCCTTATATTGCGGCATCAACGAAGACAAAGACGCGCGATATGTAATCTTCGATCGGGAATGGCGTGGAGCCGGAGGCGGTCTTGACTTTTATGGGGCCTTGGAAGGGAAGTCCACACCGAGCTTTGTCAAGGACGCTCTCAAGTTACTCTCTGGCGACCGACACACGCTGCTTGAATTCTGCGGAAAGCACTTGAGTAGCGAGGACAAAGCAATTGCTAGGGAGATTGACCTTGAGTTCAAGGCTTCAACGTCCAAGGACATCGCCGCGGCGTCGCGTAAATTGAACCTCGGTGAATTGCGGAATGTCGTTAAGAACGAAAAGCTGCCGCTCAGCAACCAAGACTTAGCTTGCATGCTGCTGGCCTATCATGGAAACGCCGGGGATGTCGATCTTGTAACTGCCGCCGCAAAGAGGCTTGCGAAGGAGAAATTGGGTGAAAAGGCGCTGATCGGGGCGGTCTTGTTGTCCCCGAAAAAAGATGGCTGGCAGCTTCTTTGCGATATGCTTCATGATCGCGAGCGGGATTTCTCAAACCGATACAACGCAATACTAGCCATCCGGTATCTTTTTCCCGAACCGCCGGAAGGACTGACCAAAAAAGATATCGCTATCGCTATGGACAAAGGACTGGAGCAAGCCGACATCGCCGATTTTCTCGTTGAAGATCTTCGCCGATGGCGGGTTTGGGATCACACCGATCACATTCTCGCCCTTGCCAAAAAGAAGTCGCACGAACATCCCGTTATTCGGCGGGCGACTGTGCGCTATGCTCTTGATTGCCCACAGAAGGCGGCGCACGCTTATATCGCCGAATTTCGTAGACGCAATCCTTCGTTCGTCGCGGACGTCGAGGAGAACCTTGAGAACGCCCGCAAATTCGAGCAGCACGACCAGAAATAACGCCATGCACCTACCTCAAGCATTTCGCTTCACCGGCGTCCATTGCGGCATTCGCCCCGATGGGGATCGGCGCGACCTCGCTTTGGTGGTTAGTGATCGTCCGGCGCGGGCTGCCGGTGTCTTCACGCAGAACCGAGTTTGCGCCGCTCCCGTGCAAGTCTGCCGTCAACGGCTTCCCCGCGAGGACGCGCGCGGCATCGTCATCTGCTCCGGCAACGCCAACGCTTGCACGGGCGAGCGCGGGCTGGCCGATGCCCGCCGCATGACCGAGATCGCCGCCAAAAGCCTCGGATGCAAAGCCGAACAAATGCTGGTGTGCTCCACGGGCGTCATCGGCCGATTTCTGCCGATGGACAAGGTCGAACCGGGAATCACAGACGCTGTCGCTCATCTGGGCGAAGGGCCGGCGCATCTGGACAAAGCCGCGCACGCCATTCTGACCACCGACACGCGCGTCAAAATCAGCAGCCGGACGCTCCTCCTCGATGGCCGGGACGTGAGCATCACTGGTTTCGCCAAAGGGGCGGCGATGATCGGCCCGAACATGGCGACCTTGCTCGCGTTCGTCTTGACCGATGCCTCTGTTACCAAGGACGATCTCGCCCGCCTGGCGCCCGTTGCGGCCGAGCGCTCTTTCAACTCCATGAGCGTCGAAGGGCACACCAGCACCAACGATTCGCTAATTTTCCTGGCCAACGGCGCCGGCCCGACCTTGCGAGGCGAGAGTCTGGCCGCATTCGATGAAGCCGCTATCGCAGTCTGCGCCGACTTGGCACGCGCCATCGCCGCGGATGCCGAAGGGGCGAGCCACCTCATCACGATCGAAGTCGAAGGCACGCGTACCGAAGTTGAAGCACGCCGCATCGCCAAAGCGATCGCCGAAAGCGCCTTGGTCAAGACCGCGTTCTTCGGCGCCGATCCCAACTGGGGACGGATCGTCTCCGCGGCGGGCTATGCGGGCGTCGAGTTCGAAGAGCGGCAACTATCGCTGTGGCTTGGTGATTTCCTTCTCTACGAACACGGGACGCCGCTGCCCTTCGACGCCGCCGCCGTGTCCGCGTTCATGCAACAAAACCGCGAGCTGACGGTGCGGCTCGTATTCATGCTCGGCAAAGCCCGCTGCACCTTTCACACTTGCGATTTGACCTACGATTACGTGCGGCTTAACGCGGAATACACAACGTAATGCTGTAGCCGCAGCCTTCAGGCTGCGAGATTTGCGCAGGCTGAAGCCTGCGGCTACGGCATTGAAGACCCAGCCGCGAGCGGCGGAAATCGGATGTTCATCGATCTACAGGGCATCTCGCGCTTCTACGGCAAGCACCAGGCGCTTCGGGACGTGAGCCTCCGCCTGGAGAAGGGCCGGGTCGGCTTGCTGGGGCCCAACGGCGCGGGGAAATCCACGCTGCTCAAGATCCTCATGGGGCTGTTGCCGCCGTCGAGCGGGACGGGCACGGTCTTGGGGCATGATCTGGGCGGCGACGGCACACTCTTGCGGCGTTCGATCGGGTACTTGCCGGAAGCGGACGGCCTGGTGCCCGGGATGCGCGGGGCCGACTACGTGGCGCTGGCCGGTGAACTCTACGGCATGCCGCGCAAGCAGGCGCTGCGGCGCGCCCATGAGGTGCTCACCTATCTCGATCTGGGCGAGGCCCGCTATCGCCGGCTGGAGGAATATTCCACCGGCATGAAGCAGCGCTTGAAGCTGGCCCAGGCGCTCGTGCACGATCCGCCGGCGCTTTTCCTGGACGAGCCGACCGGCGGCCTCGATCCCGCCGGACGGCGAGGAATGCTCGAATTGCTTCTCACGTTGGGACGCGAGCACGGCAAGGCGATCCTGCTCTCCACGCACCTGCTCGGCGACATCGATAAGGTCTGCGACGCCGTGATCATCTTGCACGAAGGCCGGGTCCTGTGCCAGGGCGACGTTGGAACGTTGTGCCGCCGCCGGCAAGATCGCTACCGCCTGCAAATCCAGGGCGAACCGAACGGTTTTCTGGAGGAGTTGCGTATTGAAGGGGTCGAAATCCTCGACGACAATGGCAGGGGTGGTTTCCGCGTCCGCGTCCCGGCCGGTTGGGTGACCCGGGCTTTCTTTATCCTCGCCGATCACCACGGGGTTCTGGTCCGCGGCCTGGAACCCGACGACGAAGACTTGGAAGAGCTGTTTCACCGGGTGATCGAGGAACACCAGGGATAGTGCCCGTCCAAGCCCGCACGCGAGTCTTCGAGCGTGCGGGATACCGAACACCCCGCACTCTCGAAGACTCGCGTGCGGGCTTGAAGATAACGGAGCTTGATGACCGTTCAACTCCTTCACTACCGCGCCTGGCAAGGCGCCTTTCGCCGGCCGTCCTGGGGCGTTTGGCCCATCGCCCGCGTCGCGTTGGGCTCGCTTCTGCGCCGCCGGCTTTTCTGGCTCCTTTACGCGGCGTCACTGTTTCTCTTCCTGATGTTCTTCTTCGGCGGCTATCTCCTCGACTGGGCGGTCACGCAAGTTTCGCAAGCGCCGATCAAGGTTGGCAATGTGACGCTCGACACCGAACGCCTCGTGCGCTCGATGCGGCAAACGCTCCAGGTCCTCAGCGGCAATCAGGACACCTTCGCCTATTTCTTCAATTTCCAAGGCACGATGGTGATGATCGTCCTGGCTCTGACGGGCGCCGTGCTCGTGGGCAATGACTTCACCTTCCGCAGCTTACCGTTCTACCTGTCGAAACCGATCAACCGCTGGCATTACATCTTGGGCAAGTGCCTCGCCGTGGCCGTCGTCGTCAACCTACTGACGACGTTGCCGGCTCTGGGCCTTTACATGCAACACGGCATGGACGAGTGGGAGTATTTCACGAACGTCGCGTACTTCGAGGAGTCCGGGATGGGTCGGGGGCCGGCGAGCTGGGTGCTGCTCTTGGGAGTGCTCGGCTTCGGTACGATTCTCACGGTATTCTTGAGCGTCACCCTGGTGGCGGCCGCAAGTTGGATGCGCCGCACCATGCCGCTGGTGATGGTCTGGTGCGCGGTATTTCTCTTCCTGCACATGGTGGCCGTCATCCTGGTTGACGGCTTGCGCTATAATGTCCACTGGCGGCTTCTGGGCCTGTGGAACAACCTTTGTCTCTTAGGCTACGCATGCCTTGGTTTCGATCATGAGACGATCTGGCCCGCGCCGCAGCCGTCGTTCCTGGCGGCCGGTATCACGCTTGGCGGAGTGATGCTTCTATGCCTGACCTACTTGAATCAACGGACCCGAGCCGTGGAGATCGTGCGCTAGAGGGGCCGCTGGTCCGCGCTCCTTTGTCACTGGTGAACGGCGCTCGGATCGCGAATAAATCCGAGAGTCTGGAGGCGAAGGACTCCGCTGCCGCCGAGCTTGGACCAAAGACAGGCCCGCCGGTTTTGTTCTTCGACCGGGTTTCGCGCTGGTACGGCCCGGTCATCGGCGTCAATGGGGTGACATTGGAATTGCGGAGCGGCATCACTGGGCTCGTAGGCCACAATGGTTCTGGCAAGAGCACGCTGATGCGGCTGGCGGCGGGTCACCTGCGGCCCGATCTGGGCGCGGTGCTGGTGGAAGGACGCCAGGCCTGGACCGCGGAAGCGAAACGGCACGTCGGTTACTGTCCGGAGCTGGACACGTATTACGAGGAGATGTCGGGCCGGCGTTTTATCCAATGCATGGCGAGGCTGTCGGGTTTCTCCCGCGCGGAGGCCCGTTCGCGCGGCGATGAAGTCCTCGAATTAGTCGGCATGGCGGACCGCGCCCAACGTCCTCTGGCCGGCTACTCGAAGGGAATGCGGCAGCGTATCAAGCTGGCACAAGCACTGATCCACGATCCCAAGCTCCTGCTTCTCGATGAGCCCTTGAGCGGCATCGATCCGATCGGCCGGCGCGAATCCATCCAACTCTTCCATAAGCTTGCCGGCCGCGGCAAGTGCCTGCTCATCTCCAGTCACGAATTGGAGGAGTTGGAAAAGCTCACCGACCATGTCGCGATCATGGCGGCCGGACGGATCGCGGCAGTTGGACCTCTGACGCAGATTCGTGATTTGCTCGACGATCATCCGCTATCGATTCGTGTCGCCAGCGATCAGAACAAGGTGCTGGCGACGGCGTTGCTCGATTGCGACGACGTGGTCGGATTGGATCGCCTTCCCGACGACGCCCTGCTGGTCCGGGCCCGCAATCCGCGCCGCTTTTTCCAACGGCTCACCGAGTTGGTGATCAGCGAGCACTTGGAGATCAGCCATCTCGAATCTCTCGATGAATCGACGCATGACGTGCTCGGTTACTTGCTGGGCGGAAAATCGTGACGGGATCACGGGCGTTCTTCTATCTCATCCTTCTGAGTTGGCAGCGACAGGCCAGGGCGCATCTGATGCTCTGGATCGCGGGCGGATTGCTGGCGTTCGCGGCTTTCCTGGTGCTCGCCAACACCTGGAACGGACGCTGGAACATGAGCTACTGGCGCGTGCCGGGAGGCGGCGGCGTCACCTACGGCGACCAGATTCGCGCCTTCGCAATGGCCCGCGACCTTCCCCTTGCCGGTTCGGCCGCCTCGGTCACGCAGCTCGCCTGGTCGACGCAACGACTCGTGGTGGACGATGCATCCGGGTTCTTCGTTTTTTCCAATCGCATCGTCTTCTTTCTGTTCACGACGTTCCTGATGCCTTTGTGGACGTTGAGCTTCGCTACGGAAGGTTTGGGCCGCGAGCGCGAAGCGGGCAATCTTGTTTGGGTGCTTTCGCGTCCGCTTTCGCGCCCCGCCATTTACCTGGCGAAGTTCCTCGCGGCCGTGCCGTGGTGCTTGGCGCTGAACATGGGCGGCTTCGCGCTTTTATGCGTTCTCGCGGGTTGGCCGGGAATATTGGCTTTGGCGATTTACTGGCCCGCCGTGCTCATGGGAACGCTCGCCCTCGCCTCACTTTTCCATTTTCTCGGCGCCTTCGCGCGGCGGGCATCGGTGGTCGCGATCTTGTATGCCTTTTTCCTAGAAACCATCGCCGGCAACCTCCCAGGCCACCTAAAGCGGCTCAGCATCAGCTTCTACACACGCTGCCTGATGTTTGAGCAGGCGCACGAGTTCGGCATTCAGCCCGAAAGGCCCAGCATCTACCTGCCCGTGAGCGGCTCCTTTGCCGTGACGGTCCTGGCGACGGTGTCGATTGTGCTGCTCGTGGCAGGCGCGTGGATCTTCGCGCGCAAGGAATACCTTGAGCTAACGTAGCGCTTACGCCGTGGCGCCACGGCGCGCTTCGGCACGGAATAGTTTTGAAGATGTCCGCAAAACAAGGTATCCTACAATAATCCGCATGGGCGCGATCTCGGAACAGAGGAACCTCCCATGACCGAGCGACCCGGTTCTCTCCAAGAAGATTCTTCGCAGGAAGAATTGGACTTGCCTGTCTCCCGCATTGCCGAAAGTCCGCGGCATGGCTTTCGTGGCGAGCCGGCCGACTTTCCCGCGCCGATCCCGGCGGGATTGTCCATCGCCCTGAGCCGGGAAGCGGGCGCACGCGGCGGCAGCATCGCCAAACGCGCCGGCGTCAAGCTCGGTTGGCAAGTCTACAGTCAAGATCTGCTTGAATACATCAGCCAGGAAGGAACGTTCCGGCGCGACGTAGTGGACCAACTCCCCGCGGCCGCACTCGAGTGGGTCGAGGACCGGCTCAATCGCTTGCACAAGGAACAGAACCTGAGCCGGCATCCCTCCGTGGTGGAGCTGGCCCGCATGGTGCTTTCGCTGGGCGCCCAGGGCGAGGTGATCCTATTGGGCCGCGGCGCGGGCTGCATTCTGCCGGCGCGGACGACGTTGAACGTGCGCCTGGTAGCGCCTCTTGCCGACCGCGTCGCCTACATGAGCGAGTGGCTTCGCCTGACCGAAGAGGAAGCCGCCGACCATGTCCGCAGGCGCGACAGCGCTCGCGCCGAATTCATCGCCACCCACTTTCACCGCAAGCCTGCCGACATTCACCAATATGATTTGATTCTCAACAGCAGTCTGCTCGGCGAGGAGAGCTGCGCGGACCTCATCGTTCAGGCCGCCCGGGCCAAGATGAGCGCCTTCGTGGAAGACTTGGATTAGTCGACCTTCCATTCTGATGTCCAATCCCATTGACCTTTTCGCGCAAGCATGCCGTCGTGAGCCGCCGCGGATGGCTGTGGTGCTAGGCTCCGGGATGGGCGACCTGGCAGAACATCTCGCAACGGAAGTCGAAGTTCCTTACCGAGCGGTCCCGGAACTCGAATCTCCTTCCGTGCCAGGGCACGACGGCGTCATACGAATTGGCTCTTGGGCTGAAAAGCGCGTACTCTTGTTTTCGGGCCGACTTCATTTCTACGAAGGTCATTCGTGGCGAAGCGTGATCGAACCCGTCGCCGTCGCGCGACGGTTGGGCGCGCGCGTCCTCCTTTTGACAAATGCGGCCGGCGGCATCCGTGACGATCTCCTACCGGGAAATTTCATGGCTGTTAGCAATCACCTCGACTGGACGCACGGCTATCCTTGGCCGACGGAAAAACCGCCGTCACCGTACTCACCGCAATTGGTCGATGTGTTGGCAGAGGCGGCTCGCGCCCATGAGATACCACTGTCAAACGGCGTCTATGCACAGGTGACCGGCCCGTGCTATGAAACACCGGCCGAGATTCGGGCGCTCCGATGCCGCGGCGGCGATGCCGTGGGCATGTCCACGGTTCGGGAAATTGCGTGGGCGTCGTCCGTGGGAATGGAGTGCGCGGCTATTTCGTGCATCACCAACCGTGCCGCCGGCCTCAGCACAGGGCCAATTAATCACGAGGAAGTGCTGGCCATTGCCGCCGCCCAGCGGCTGCGCTTGAATGCCCTGATCGAGGCGTTCATCCGCAAGTTAATTTGAATAACCTGATGAATCGCTTGGAGTTAGCTCACTAAATTCCGCCTGATAAGCGCGAAGGCCGCGTTGGACCATCCAGGTGTCGAAGCCAATCGACAGCATCCGGCAACCCACTTCCAGGCAGCGTTTGGCGTAGGCCAGGTTCGGCGGCAGGATCGCCCAATGTCGGCCATTGTCCTTGCATGCTTGCGCCACGCGCTCAATCGCTTGCCAGATTGTTGCATGGTTCCATTCACCGACGATGCCCATTGACTGACCCAAGTCGGCCGGGCCGATGAAGAGCACGTCCACCTCCGGCAAGGCCGCGATACGCTCGACGTCGTTGACCGCGTCGATGTGCTCGATCTGGATAGCGATGAACGTCTCCGCGTTCGCCTTCTCCATGTAGTCCCGTGACGGAAGAGCGCCGTAGCGGCCATCGATTCCGGTGCCGTTGACGCCGCGAAGCCCAAGCGGATGGAACTTGGACCAGCGCACCACGTCGCTCGCCTGCTCGACTCCGCGCACCTGAGCGGCCATGATGCCGCCGGCGCCCGCTTCGAGAGGCCGCATCACGGTTGCGTAATCGGTCGGCGCCAGGCGGACGAAGGAATCCAGGCCGACGGCGCGGGCGGCCCGGCAGCAATGTTCGATTTGCTCGATGGTGAGTCCGGCGTGTTCCTGGTCGAGCCAGACGGCGTCCCAGCCGTCTTCGAAGCCAATCATCTCGATGATTTTGGGAGAACAGAGTTGGCCCAAACCGAAGACGCGCGTGAGCTTGCCGTCCGCCAACAGAGCCTTAAGGCGCTTTGCCATGGAAATCTCCCCTCCCGATTGTTTTAAGGGCCAGAAAATCAATTCCTGTGTCGCAAGGCATTAGCAGTTAGCATGATACGGAAATGGTTTTACTCGGACGCTGACAGTGATACAATCCGCCACTTCGCTAAATGAATCTCGCGCGCGTACCCATAAACCATGTTGAATTAATAACTTAATTCATTTACGTGACAGCGGGGATGAAGCGCGCTGGAGTTGTGAATTGAAGAAAAGCGCAGAGTTAAGCTGACGGCCGGCGAACCTGTGTGAAGGCTCGCAGCACGTCGTAGAGATCGCTGGTCACGCATACCTCGTCGTCGATGAAGTCTTCAAGCCAAAGGTAATTGTGGCGCTTGGCCAGCGCGATGAGCGGCAAGAGATCGCGTAAGCTGATACGGACATTAGGATCGGGTCGGCGGTCGAACGTTTCCGCGGAGCGCGGGTAGAGTCGAAGTTGCACGGCCATATGCGGAACCTCCCTGTTCGTGCGGTTTTCGATATGGGACATGCCGGGTGAATGTCCGCACGGATCCTTCTCGAAACGTGAAAAGGGTCTTCGTGTTTTTCATCGGCAAAGCAAAGGCGGAAACTTGGATGATTCTGCTACAATCGTGAACGGCGAGTTGCCCTGTCGGATTATCTTGACCAGTTTGTAAATCGGGCAATTTATGACGGCGACGATAAAATTCGGCGTGCTCGGCGCGGGCGCATGGGGAACCGCGGTCGGTCTGGTGCTCGCGCGCGATCCCAAGCATCAAGTCACCCTGTGGAGCGCTCGAGCGGAACATGGCCGCATTCTCGAAGAGACTCGTGAGAATACGCGTCTTCTTCCGGGCGTGCCGATTCCGCCCAGCATCCACTTGACAATCGATGTCAAGAAAGCAGTCGCGGAGGCGGACTTATTGATCGCCGCGGTGCCGACCGCCCACCTGCGGGCAACCATGGCGCGTTTGGCCCCGGCGGTTCGCGCCGATCAGCCGGTTCTGAGTCTGGTCAAGGGCATCGAAAATCACACCTTCTGCCGGCCGACGGAAGTCTTAGGACAAGTGCTGGGAATTCGGCCGTTCGCAGTGCTTTCAGGGCCGAGCCATGCCGAGGAAGTCGCGCGGGGGATGCCCACCACGCTGGTGGCTGCCAGCGAGGATCTGACTTTGGCGCGCTGGATTCAAGAGCGCATGAGCAGCGATCGCTTCCGTGTCTACACCAATTTGGACACCATCGGCGTGGAAATAGCGGGGGCTCTTAAGAACATCATCGGCATCGCGGCGGGGATATGCGATGGATTGGGCTACGGCGACAACGCCAAAGCGGCCCTGCTGACGCGAGGGCTGTCGGAGATGGCCCGCTTCGGCGTCGCGCATGGCGCTGAGACCGGGACATTCTGGGGTTTGGCGGGCATGGGTGACCTCATAACGACCTGCTTTAGTCGGCACGGACGCAATCGGGCCGTGGGCGAGCGCATCGCCCGGGGTGAGGCGCCGGCTGATCTGCTCGCCGGCATGCAGATGGTGGCCGAGGGCGTCAACACCACGGCGAGCGTCTTCGACAAAGCATCGCATATGGGTCTCTCGATGCCTATCACGGTCGAAGTGTACCGGGTGCTGTTCGAGAACAAGAATCCACGCGACGCAGTCAATGACTTGATGCTGCGCGAGCCGCGGCATGAAGGATAATTGCACGTAGGACGGATTTGCAATCCGTCCAAG
>JACPZP010000152.1 GCA_016195405.1 Planctomycetota bacterium
AACGTTTCGAACGCATGGGACTGCCTCCAAAAAAGAGACCCTGGGTATCCCAAGTCTCTCTCATGGACAGTCCTGTGATTTGTTCCCTAAAACCACATACCAGGTGTCAGGAGCCTTTTATATAAGCCGTATCACCTACTAAAAAGGGTCCTGACACCTTTTCTTTCAAGAGGTCTTCGCCTTCTTCACCAGGTCCATCCACCACGAATGCATCGACAGTGACTTCCGAGGAAAGTAGTGGGCATAAGTCTGAATGTTCCACAAGACCTGGGCCACGTCTTCATCGCTCGCCTTCGTTTTGTCGGCCCAATGCTTCACAAGCTCCGGCGTCGTGATGATCGAGACGCCATGCTGTTTGGCCAGCCGCTCGGTGGGGCGCTCGTCTGTCGCCAGTAGCCAGCCACGGCTTTTGGCGATGGCGAAGCACGCCGCTTCGCCGTCATCGAGCTTGACAGCCATTTGCACGAAAAGGTCGGTTTCTTCCTCGCCCTCCAGATCGCACTCGTGCAGCAACCCTGCCTTGATGAGCGGGTCGAGGTCCATATCCGACTTCACGAGCTTCTTTTCATCATCTTCATCTGGTTGCAGCACGTACTGAGACTCCCCTTTCACCTTGAGGGGAAGGTGCAGCTTGAAGTCGAAAGCCAGCTTCTTTGCTTGAGACGATGAACCGGGCATGATGATGTTCCGGCGAGCCGGCTTTGAGCGGGCAGCCTCACCAGAGAGAACCTTCCCTGCCGCATAGAGGTTTATCACACAGCAAGCGTCGAGAACGACATCCTGCATCGCCGTGGTGTCTCCTTACGAGGCATTCGAAAGCAGCGATTTTTGGAACTCGTCCAGATGCAACATTTCCAACCGACCGTCGGCTGATACGTCGGCGCTGGTCTGACATTCGGTGATAATCTGCCTAGCAGTCACCACGTCGCAGCGAAGGAAACGAGCCAACTGAACCTGGGTGATTTTCTCATGCTCGTAAGCATGGACCGCAAGGAACTTGTAGCGTTGCGGGTAGGGCTGGCTGGTTTCAGAGTGCGGCAGAAGTTCGAGCATTTGAGTTGCCTTCCTTGCCGAGAACTTGGAGTCCTTCAGGTTTTCGGAGCTTCCCTTGGGAATAAGTCCCAACTTTTCAAGCCGCAGGGCCATCGCCTCGACGGACACAAAATAAAAGTGGCTGAGGCGGCAGAGGTCGGCCACCCGGAAGTCGTTGGTACTGGTAACGATCTCGTGGAACTTGGACCGAACCGAGCTTGCGGGCATGAGGAAACTGAGGCCGAACGTCTCGGCGAAGCGCTCGTTGGCGGGCTTACGGCCCGACATGCTGATGTAGTCGATGCCCGGCTTGTAACGGTCCACGATCAAGTGGCCGTACTCGTGGACCATCGACACTCGTCGCCGCTGGGGGGGATGGTTGCGGTTGATGAGGATGCAGCAGCCCAGGTCGGCGGTCCAGGCATACATCCCGGCGACCGCCGAT
Organism: Planctomycetota bacterium; assembly: GCA_016195405.1. Taxonomy (GTDB): domain Bacteria; phylum Planctomycetota; class Planctomycetia; order Gemmatales; family Gemmataceae; genus JACPZP01. The sequence continues at coordinate 1,478 of JACPZP010000152.1, forward strand.
GGCAGTTTCGCGCCGTAGAAGATGCGCAGGCCGACATCCCACTCTAGGATGCTGCGCAGGTGAACCACCGGCTGATCGCCCAGCCCAAGCCGTCGCCGCTCCTGGACCGCCACGCCCTCGGCCAATTCCGTCACGTCGATGGGCGTGTCCAGCTTCACTTCGGACGGGAAGTTGGTGCGCAGCGGAGCCTTCATTAGCTCTTCGAGTTCCCGGTAGTCCTCGGCAAAACGCTGTAGTTCGTCAATGGCCTCCAAGAGTTGTCGGTCGCCTCCGGCTTTCATTTTTTCCGCCGTCGCCCGCAGATGAGGCTGCAAGGCGACGACAGGCTCGCCGGGCCGAACGAGTTCATGGACGCTACGACCGAAGTACCCAGCCAGCCGGATGATCTCGTCAGCCTTGGTGGGACGTTCTCCTTTCTCCATCGCAATGTACGTTGGGCGGCTATAGCCGAGAAATTCGGCCACATTTTCTTGGGTCACACCCCTGGCCTTGCGTGCTTCCGCAAGACGTTGACCCAAGGTTTTTGGATCAATTTCTTCAAGCTGAAGCATGGCACAGTCCTTCCTGTCTTGTGGACTTGGTTGGAGCGAGCAGTTTCGCCCAGTCCCATCCCCGGTCGATCCCTTCGGCGGCGATGTTCAACCACTCCTGCCGGTAACGACGCAAGACTTCGATCACCGGCCCCGGCGATTGGCCGTGGCCGATGATTCCTGAACCGAGCAAGTGACGACGGAATCGCCGGGGCAGATCGCTTTGCGGCTCCAGGTCAGCCAGATACACGACCTGCATCAGAAACGCCTTCAAATATTTGAGAACGCGATCGGGAATCTGGTTGACGACCTGTTGCGGGCCGAAGAGGTCGAACTTGTAGGTGCCGCTCGGTTCGTTGATGCCGCCGACGAACATGGACTGACGTCGAAAGATGCAGGCGGGGCAGACGCCGCATTGCTTGTGCGGCTTTTCCCGCAGTGGATAATGCACGCACGACACGGTGGAGCGGGCCACGTTTTCCAGTCCGTCGTCTGCGAGCATCTTCACCATCTGGCCCTTCGTCTTGTCCATGAACGGAAGACGAAACGTGATCTCTCGCCCGGCGACTAGGGTGAACAGGTGCGACATCATCCGCAGGAATTCGGGATGGCAACTGCGGGTCGCCTTCGAGCCGACCATCCCGGCCATGAGCGGCAGGTTGATCGCACCGACGCCTGACTCGAAAACATCGACGCCCGAAGCACCGCTGACTGCGGCGGCAACTCCACCAACAGCAGCGAACAGAAACGACCGGCACCGCTGGCTTCGTTCTTCTTCAGCTTCAAAAGCAGACCAATAGACATCAGCACTGACAAACAAGGGGCAAATTGGAACGCCGTAGTGATGGCCGATGAGTTGCAACTGATCTCGAACAAGCTCCTGCTGGCCGGCTTGATGCCAAACCGTCACGGGAATGACAGGACGCCGGGAACCCTCTCTAAGCCGCAAGCAGAGGCCGGTTGCTGAATCAAGACCGCCGCTGTTTAGACAGATCAATGGTGGATCGTTATCGAACGGTGGCGGTACTCCGGGGAGGCGCTGTTCAGCAAAGTATTGCTCGGTCGGATCATCTACAAAACGAAGCTCCCAGTTATCGCCGCTGACGAATTCAAGGCAAAGCGTGAGCGCTTCGTGAACGGGGTGTTGGTTCCAGAAATCCGAATTGAAGACCTTGATGACGGCCGGAATTGAGCGAGGCCAAGCTCGTCCGTGTAACCGTTGCTTTCGCTTGGCGAGGCGATCAACCACATAGACGGACATTCCGATATGCAGCAGATCAACCAACAACGGAGGCAATGGAGCCAGAAAGAAGTCGCTGATCGAACTGCGGTTGAGCCGGAAATGTCGGCCCACATGCAGTTCCAACGGCAATTCCTTCGACCCATCAGAATACCAAACGCTGCACATTGGCCGGGCGGCTTTCATTGGGGGTTGGTTCCGAGTAGAGACATATTCATCATCTCCGTCGTCGGATCGACCTTGCTCCCCTTCTTGCCGATCCTGGCAGGCACCTGGGTTGGGTCTTTCGCCAGTTTTTGGCAGAGCCTATTCACATCGGACTCGATCAAGTGGTTTACTTCGTTGAACGCAATGTGGAGGTCCAGGAGGCTATGCCCCGCCGAGGGGGATGCGAGCCGATGCTCGATCCGGTCGGAGATTGTTTCCCAAGCAGCCCACACGAATGCCTTCAGGACACCTTCGGTGTCCTTCGTGCTTTCGCTCAAGCAGACATCCCGGAATAGTACAGCGAAGGGCTGGTTGCAGGACTTCTTGACGAGTTCATTAATCGCTCCCGGCGACTCACGGGCGGCAAGCAGTTGCTCGAACAAGACGCCCTTCTTGGCGAGCTGCTTGAAAAACTTTCGAAGAGCGTCATGGAGTTTCTTGCTCACCTTGCGGGCGATCTTTTCCCACGCCGTTCCGTCGCGGATGCCGGTGTAAATTTCGTCCCAGCGGCTAGAGTGTCTGTTGTTGCCCAGGTCCAGCGATTCGTTCTCGGCCACGGCAAATTCCTCCGTCGGGCAACGGCTCGTCCGAACCGCCGTTCCCGTACACCGCCATTATCGGCACGGTACTTTACAAAGTCAACAAGAATATAACTCTATGTAGACAAATGTAACAATCGCTATGCGGGCTGGCTTTCGGAAATGAAGCGGCGGTGTAGGTCCAGTCACCATCGCGGGGAGGGCCTGGAGTTGGTCCGCGTCCCCACAACGTCGCCTTTTTCCCGCTGCTGTGCGTTGCGGTCCCTCTTCCGTTCGTGCATGTGCGTACCTGACACATTCATTGGGACGAGAAAAGGTCTCAGGACCCTTTTAGATAAGACGTATCACCTACTAAAAAGGGTCCTGACTCCTTTTCTTTTCCCGAGGGTCGGCCAAAGCATGGCATCCAGCGCGTACACGACTCTTCGGGTGCAATATAATTGCAGTGCCAATTCCGGCATTGAAATCCTAAGTGCGTGGAGGAATTCTTGTGCTGGTCTCCCTAAGCGCACTGGTTGCCCTCCTCGCCGTGACTGGGGACGGCTTGCCTCGAGCCAACGGTCAAGCTCAGGCAAAAACAAACGAGATCAAGTTCGCGGCGGTTTCATGGTCGCATGATGGCCCCGTTTCCGCGCTGGCCTGGTCCCCTGACGGCAAGACGCTTGCCTCCGCAGGCGGACTCGGCCACGTCCGGCTCACGGACACGCGCACGGGAAAACTCGTGGACCGATTGAACCCCGTCGGCGCGGTCGCGGGCCTGGTCTTCTCTCCGAGCGGTAAATTGCTCGGGGCCACGTCCGGCGCACCCGATGGGCGCTTGGATTTTTGGGACCTGGATGCACCAGAGAAGCCGGGGAAACAGGCCTCCCTGGGCGGTTATTCGTGCGAGACTCTCGCGTTTACACCCGACGAGACGGCGCTCGCAGCTGTGGGCCCCAGCCATTACATGATTTGGAGTCAAAATGGTAGGTTGTTGTCCGGCTTCGGAGAAAGCAGCCCCCGCAATTTCCGCTGGGCGGCGATTTCCGCCGACGCCACGACGGTCGTCCGATGCAATGCGAAAGGACTCGTGCAGCTTCAGCTTCGGTTCCCTGCCGACAAGCCGCAATCCATGCAGCTTGGCCCGACGCGGGTGATCGCACTTTCGCGGGACGCTCGTTTTCTGGCCGCGTCCGGCGAAGACCACACCATTAGGCTATGGACCATTCGGGGCGTCGAGATCCGCGACACCGAGACGCGCAAGTTCGAAGGACTGAAGGCGGCGGCCACTTTGCTGCATTTTTCCGCCAGCGGCAAGGTGCTGGCTGCCGCCGCGCCAGATGATCCGATGATTTGCCTGTGGGACACCGACAGCGGCTGCCTGCGTCGCCGGGTCCGGGCAACGCCTCTCGGCATTGGGGCCATCGCACTCTCCCCCGATGGGCGCAAGTTGGCGGTTGGCTGCGGCACGGTCGTCAATATCTGGAATGCGGCCACGCGCGACCTCGGCGACTTGGGCCCAGCCAAAGCGGCTACAGATTCCGAGCTAAAGTCGCTGTGGGACGAACTCGCCGGCGCCGACCGAATCAAGGCGGACGCAGCTTTTCGTCGTCTGGCGCAAGCGCGGCACCATTCCCTGGCATTTCTGACGGCCCAAGTTCGTGCCGTGGCTGTCCCATTGATCGACAAGAAACGCGTTTCCGAACTCTTGAAAGAGCTGGATGATCCGATCTACGCGGTCCGCCAGAGCGCCGCTTCCGAGCTGGCCAAATTGGGAGAGGCGATCAAAGGCGACATTGAAGAACACGCCAAAGCCAAGCTGTCGCTGGAGTCCGAACGCCGCGCCCGCAATCTGCTGGGCCGCCTGCCGAATCTCGAGTCGCATCCGCACCGGCTGCGCTGCCTCGATGCGATCGAGCTATTCGAAATCCTGAATACCGCACAATCGCGCGACGCACTCAGGGAACTAGCCCGCGATTCGCTCATCCCCCAAATACGCCGCGCCGCCGAGGAGGCTCTGGAACGACTGGCGCCGTAAGCGCCCGCAACAGCGTCACCCAAGTTTTACGATCTGCCCGGAATCGTCTAACGGGTTGCCCGTTTCGTTTAACGAAGTGCCGGATTCGTCTAACCGAAGGGCCGACTCATCCAGGGAACTGAGTGTGTGAGCCACTCGTCAAACGCATTTCACTAAGTTCAATGGACAAAACCGTTTACGTACGAAAATTGCGTCTAATCGCTCTTAGACGAATCTGTGAGCGTCGACTTTGGCCGCATTCCCGGCTTCCCCATCACCACGCGAACAACTCGTTATGGAGTCGGCATATACCGCCTTAAGTAGAGAATTCCGCTCCTGCCATGACGTGGAACTTTGGACCCTCCACGTTTCTTGACCTACGCTTGTGGTACCCACGCTGTCGCCTGGCCCGTGCGCGCGAGTCCCCTCATGCCGATTGTTAAGCAACCCGAAGTCGAACCGATCCGTGGCTACAAGCTGCTCGAGCCCCTGGGCAGCGGCGGCTTCGGCGAGGTTTGGAAGTGCGAAGCCCCAGGCGGGATTTGCAAGGCGATCAAGTTCGTTTACGGCGATCGGCGCGGCTTGCAGAACGACGGCGCTCGGGCCGACGAAGAGCTGCGGGCCATCCAGCGCATCAAGTCGATCCGCCATCCGTTTCTCCTGTCGATGGACCGCGTCGAGAACGTCGAAGACGAGCTGCTCATTATCACCGAGCTGGCCGACCACAATCTCGATGAGCTGCTCACGCGACACCGCGCCCAGGGCTCGATTGGCATTCCTCGCGAAGAGCTGCTCGGCTACCTGCGTGAAGCGGCCGAAGTTCTCGACCTCTTGAACCTCAAGTTCGATCTGCAGCACCTCGACATCAAGCCGCGCAATCTCTTCGCGGTCAGCAATCACGTGAAGGTGGCGGATTTCGGGCTGGTCAACAGCCTGGCCGGCGCGGAAGGCGACCGCATTCAGATCGCGGCCATTACGCCGCTCTACGCGTCGCCCGAATTGTTCCTGGGCAAGCTGAGCCGCCAATGCGACCAGTACAGCCTCGCCGTCGTTTATCAGGAACTGCTCACGGGCACGTTGCCGTTCGCGGGGAAGAATTCGCGCCAGCTTCTCTTGCAGCACACCAAGGAGGAGCCGAACCTGACGCCGCTGCCGAGCGAGGATCGGCCGATTCTGGCCCGCGCGCTCGCCAAGAATCCCGAGGATCGCTTCCCTTCGTGCATGGATTTCATCCGGTCGCTCCGAGCGGTGGGCGTCAAGACAAGCGTTGAAGCAGTTCAAAACCCACTGGCGCCGCTGCCGGCCGCGGATACCGTCACCAACACGACTCGGGACACGCAACGGCACCGACCGCCGAGCGACCCGCCTTCGTTGCCAAACCTGCCGCCGGGAGTGCTGGCCGGCTTTGGCGTCATCGAGAGTTTGGGTGGTTCGCCGCTCGTCGATCTCTGGAAGGTCCGCGCCCCTGATGGGAGCGAGCGGCTGGTTAAATACCTCTACGGCTTTCCCAGCGCCGATTTGGACCGGCTTAAGCGCGACGTCGCCCGGCTTGAGGCGATCAATCATCCGGCTCTTTTGCCTGTCGAGATCGTCCACATCGAGCCGGGCCGCGTCATCCTCTTGACCGATACCATCGAAACCACGGTGCGCGAGCGCTTCCAGGACTGCCAAAACCGCAAGCTGGCCGGCATCCCACGGGGCGAGATGATTGATTACCTTCGCGCCGCCGCCGAAGTTCTCGACTACCTTTACCAGCAACACGGCGTGCAGCACCTCGGTCTGAACCCGCGCACGCTGGTCCTTGACGGCGGCTGGCTGCGGATCGTCGAATTCGGCCTGGAACAGCTCTTGTGGCTCCCGGCCGGCCAGCACGTCGCCCGCCGCAACGCTCGCTACTCGGCCCCCGAGCTGTTCGAAAAGTCGTTGCACCGCTCCTGCGATCAATACAGCTTGGCGATCATATACACGGAGATGTTGACGGGCATTCACCCGTTCGCTTCCAACATGATTGCGCCAAGAAAACGCATCAAGCCGAGCCTCCGGATGTTGTCGCGGTCGGATCGCGAGGTCATTGCCCGCGCCATCGACGCCGACCCGACCAAGCGCTGGCCCAGTTGCACCGACATGGTGCTGGCCCTCGAAGGCACGCGCACCGATCTGGAACAGGACGATCGCAACGGCGCCGACCCGTTCGTTCGTCTCATCCGGATGCCGCGGACCGCGCCGCCAAGCCTGATCCGCGGGGCAACCTCCGGCGACCTGCGCCGCTCCATTGCCGACATCATCCAGGGCATCGGCGGCAAGGTGCAGCCGCCGGAACTGGACAACTTGCCGGAGCTATCCCCGCATGGCGATCTGGTGACGCATAAGTTTGTCGCGGGTTTGCCGGTGGGATCCGCGCGGTTGAAGCTCGAATCGTTTACGAACCAATGGCTGGGTCAATGCGTGCGCGATGATGAAAGCGGCCCGGTCATTCGCATCGGCTTGCCCACCAACCGCTGGCAGCGCTGGCTCCGCGGCGCGCCGGCCTTGGAGATCACCGTCCGCCTTAGCCGCGTGCAATTTCGCTCGGCCACGCCGATCGAAGTGACCATTGAGATTCGCGCCCCCGGAATCGCGCCGGCGCAAGGCCGTAAGTTCTTGGAGGACATGAGCCCGCTCTTGCTGGACAGCCTGCGCAATCTTCTCGTCGTCAATTCGGAGAAGCGCACGCAAGAACGCCTGTCTTGGCCGCAACCGGTGAAGATCACTCCGGTGCTGCCCGACGGCGAGCATGAGCCCACGGTCGAGTGCCGCGGCAAGGACATCTCCCTCGCGGGCCTCGGCTTCTATTTGCCGCACGAGCTGCACACCACCGAGGTTCTGATCGAGCTGCCCAATCCCTTCCATCCACCGTCCTTGTGCATTCCGGCTACGCTGGTCCGCGCCAACCGCTGCGCCGACGGCTGGTACGACGTCGGCGCCCTCTTTCGCTTGGCGGCGCTGCGGCAAACCAGCCAGGAAGTGCAAATGGCACGCTGAAGGCGCTGAACTCCAGGCTCATCGTTTCCGAGCCGCGATCAGGTATCCATAAGCTCGCAGCCTGCCGAAGCACCACGCCATTCGCAGTCTTCCGTCCGGTCGAAGGCCGATGGGCCGCAATTCCACGATTGACATTCCCGCCCCCTTCAAGCTCCTTTCAATCTCACGCTGCGTGAACAGGTGCATGGCCATCGTCCCGAGACCTTGATTGGGCGGCATGACGAAATCGCCTCGTGCCTCGTTGCCGAGCCAAGAGCCGACCAAGTTCTTCGCAAGCAGTCGCCGGCCGTGGCGCGTCCCCAAAAGCGACCAGCGATTGTGAACGTGAACGACGAACGTTCCGCCAGGCTTCAGCAGCCGGGCCACATGGTCGAGGAATCGGCGCCGGTTGGCCTCGCCCTCGATCAGTCCAAGAGTGCTGAAGAGGCACGCGGCATGATCGAATGAAGAATCCGCCAAGCAGCCAAGGTCGACGAGGTTCGCCCGCAAGCGTGGAATTTGGAGCTGGCGCGCTACTGCCTTGTCGCCGAGCACTTTGAGCATTTCGGCTGACAGGTCGATGGCGACGGGCGTGTACCCGCACTTCGCGAGGGCGAGCGCCAAACGCCCCGTGCCGCAGCCGAGATCGACAATGCGTCCGGGTGGCCGGCAATGTTCGAGGACGAACGGAATGTCCAGGGAAAGCAGCGGCGTATCGGCGAGGTTGGCGTCATAGGCGCCGGCGACAGCGGGATCATTCAAGGTATCCCACAAGCCGCGCGAGACGCCGGGAGGTAATCGCCATAGCGGCAACATGAATGATGAACGGAGAACGAGGAATTAGGAACGGGGAATTTGGTATCTTGCGGGCCTCTTCCATTCTCCGTTCCTAATTCTCTGTTCTCCGTTCATCGTTTCTAGTTCTCCGTCCATCGTTCCTCATTCACTTGATTTCTTTCACTTCAAGGCTCTTGATCTTCACCACGCTGCCGAGATTATGCTGCTGGAAGGCGAAGTGGCCGGTCTTGTGGGTGTTTGCCTGGTCGACGTACTCGTAAAGCAGATCGTTATTGACGGTGACCCAGATGCGGTTTCCCTGCACTTTGAGATAGTAGGTGAACCACTCGTCGGGCTTGTGAAGCTGCTTGAAGATCTTGACATGATGGTAAATGCTTCCTGTTCGAATCGGATCGCCATGGGTGGCGTTGACTTGTGCCTCGTATCCCTTGGGGAAGCCCGGACCGAAGGCCGTGCGGAAATAGAAGCCGCTGTTGCCCTTGTCGTTGATCATGATTTCGGCCTTGGCTTCGAAGTTCACATAGTCGTCGCGCGGCGTGAACAGGTGGCTGACCTCGCCCTCGCCGACGATGACGCCGTCGACAACCTTCCACGAACTATTCTCTTCATTGCTCTTCTTGCCATAGCCGATCTTCCAACCGTCGAGGTCCTTGCCATTGAAGACCTTGACCCAGCCGTCCTTTTCGCCCGCAAAGGCCGCGTGGACCCAGGAAACACCGGCCAACAAAGTGGAGACAAGCGCTAACCTTAGAAGCCGATTCATGAGGAAGATCTCCTTCAATGGTGTGGGGCGTAACTGTTATAGGACGTTGTCCCGTGAATCGACAATGAATTTGGACGGCGAGGAAGGCGTCTCCTAGAACAGCTTTCGTTCGTTCTCAATCAGCTGTACTCGCCAGAAAGTTGCCACCCATGCAGACTAACAGGCGTGCCTTCACTCTCTTGGAGTTGTTGGTGGTAATTGCGATCATCGCAATTCTGATCGGCCTGCTCGTGCCGGCCGTGCAGAAAGTGCGCGAAGGGGCGGCCAGGCTCCAGTGCCAAAACAATCTCAAGCAGATCGGGCTGGCGCTGCACAACTACGAAAGCGTGGCCCGACGTTATCCGCCGGCCGGCGAATACCCCGTCGGCGTCAAGTCCAGCGACCACTACTCCGTGCAAGCGCGTCTCTTGCCGTTTCTGGAACAAGGCAACCTTTACGCGTTAATCGACTTGAACGCCGTCCCGGCCACGCAACTGAACGTCATCGGCCAGCGCATCGGCGTCTATATTTGCCCCAGTGAGATCAACGACAAGGCCCGCGATCAGGGCGGCGGCAAGATCACTTATCCGCTCAACTACGCGGCCAACGTCGGCACCTGGTTCATCTGGGCGCCTGCAACCGACCAGTCAGGCGACGGCGCCATCCCCGTCAACCGATACCTCCGGCACGCCGAATTCATCGACGGATTGAGCAACACCATTGCGTTTTCCGAGGTGAAGGCATACCAGGCATATGTCCGCAACACGGCCACGCCGCTCGCGGCCGGCGATCCCTACTCCGCCGATCAAGCTGCCGTCGCCGCGCTGGCCGCGACCGGCTCGTTTCGCGGCCTTGTCGGCCATACCGAGTGGACCGACTCGCCCTCGCATCAAAGCGGCTTCACCTTTGTGTTCACGCCCAACGCGCAGGTGCCGTTCACGACCGGCGGCGTGGAATATGACATCGACGTCTTGACGCAAGTAGAGGGGTCCGATCCGAATAAACCCACGTATGGCATCATCACGAGCCGCAGCTATCACGCGGGCGGGATCGTCAATGCGGTGTTCATGGACGGCTCAGTGCACTCGATCGCGCCGAATATCTCGATTAACACATGGCGCGCGCTTGGAACTCGCGCGGGCGGCGAAGTGGTGGGGGAGTTTTAGTCCCAGAACTCTTCCGAAAAGCCTATATTAGAAGCAGTATGGAGGTCGCGTCTCGGATTTCTCTGCGTCCATTATCGCGAGACTTCCGAGGACGATGGCTTCGTCATTACCGCGTACCTAACCCGAAACGCAAGAAAGGACCACAAGATATGGCCCAAGTGACGAATTTGAAGGCTGGGGACTTTTCAAGACTCTTGAAAGCGGTAGCGCAGCTAGTGAGGTTCCCCGTCTCCAAGATGTGGATTGACTATGATGAGGAAGCAGACGTGCTCTATGTCAGTTTTCGGCGGCCCCAGCGGGCATCTGACAGTATTCTGCGCGACGACGGAATCATCGTCCGTAAGCGGGGTAAAGAAATTGTCGGCTTGACGATACTCGATGCGTCCACTCGTTAACTTCCGCGCTTGCCAAGCAGCCTCACTTCCCCCACGCGAACCCGCCCGATTCGACGCTCCAATCAATCCCGAAATAACCCGCCGCACGAATGCCGTCGAACCCGTTCGTCAACGTTTCGGGCCCGGCGACGAAGCAATCGGGATGCGCAACGCCGGAGAGGAAGATCGGCATGCGGTCGGTCAAGCGCATTCCCTTTAGACCCGTGCCGCCAATCACAGCGACGCATGCCTTGTCGCTTTCGGGCCGCGGCCTCAGAAATAAGCACGCGAGGTCGTCGCCGTCCAAGGTGCGCATGCCGATCGTGACTTTGCCGCGTTGAACCTGCACGGGGCTTTCGCCGAGAAGTTCTTTCCACAAACCGTGCGTGTCGGCGTTGCCGTAAAGGATGATGCCGCGGTCTTTTTCCTTGGCGGGATTGAAGTCGCTGTCGGCAACGACGTCTACCGAGCCGTTGGCGCGATAATACCAGGTTTCGGCGTCGAAGCGGGCCTTGCTCCAGGCCCACTTGGTTTCTTCGGGCGTTCCCTTGGTGCCGACGACGAACACCATGCGATGGCGGAAGGCGTCACGGAAGGGGCCGTAACGGTGCGGGCCCTTTTCGCCAAGCGCGGGCCGCTTCGCCGCTTGCCATTTGTTGTCTTGGCGTTCAAGCCACAGCTTTCCCTCGGTCGGGGAAAGGCCGTTCAATTTCTGACCGTCAATCACGAGGTCGATCTTGTCTTCGGCATTGAGGTGGGCAAGGTCGAGTGCAAGCCGGCTGACGTTCTCGGTCGTACCAGAGAATATGCGTTTTTCGGGATCGAAGTCGACTTTCGCGCGGCTTAATTCAAGTGGCTGCTTCTGGGCCAGAATCTCAAGCCAATGATATCTGCTGGATACGCCGGGATTGGCCGTGATGAAGTCGATCTTGTGAACGTCGCCGGAAACGGGAATGGTGCGTTTCTGGAATAGCTCAAACATCGGCTTCCAATCGACACAGCCGCCTTCCTTGGCGCCGCCCCACCAGTGGCCGGCTTTGGGCTCTTCGTGATAGCCAAAGTCCTTGTGGAAACCTTCGAGAATCTCCTTCATTTTGCGAGCTTGCTTGACGGGCACGTTGTTGTCGGCGTCGCCGTGCAGCACATAGACGCCGAGGTTGGCGAGATTGTTGGCGAGTAGGGACGTGTCGCTGCCGTTGTTGGCGCGGTGGAACATTTCCTGCACCGGCGAATCGGGCTTCTTGCGCGCGGGCGTGCCGTAAGTCCAGAACGACATCCAGCCGGCGCTGGGACCGATGGCCGCCCACTTCTCCGGATAAGTGACGCCGAGGTGCCATGTGCCATGGCCGCCCATCGAATGGCCCGTGAGGTAGGTGCGCTTCGGATCGGTTTTCAACTCCTTGCGAGCATGTTCCAAGACTTCGAGCGCATCCAATCGGCCCCAGTCCTCCCAGTCGAATCCGTACGGCCGGCGATTGGTCGGCGCGACCAGATGTCCCCACTCTTTTCGCGGATACGCCGCCGCCTGGCCGGACGCCTCGACCGCGGCGCCGTGAAGCGTCAAGAATAGCGCCGTGGCCTCGCCGTCCTTCACTTTGGATGCGGGCTGTACGGCGTAATACTGCACACTGCCGTCGATGTCGCTGATGAACGTGCGGCGATAGAGTTCGGTTCTCTTCCGGACGTGTATCTTCCCTTCCCAGGAATCGATATCGGTTACCGATTCTGGGCCGCGAGTCATAAGCCTCACTTTGATCGGATGATTCGACTCACCAATCGCCAAAGGTACATGGATTCTGAAAGGCACCCTCGTGATGGAAAGGGGGGGATACTTCCAACTTATTGGGTCAATTACACCCCCGTTGTCCGCTCCTGTATTGGTCCAGGTTGAAACGCCGCTCGCCGGATCGGTTGAAGCATTGACGATAACGACAGACCCATCCATCCAGTCGTGAAGCTCATCCGAAAGAGAAAGAAAATCGGGCAGCAAGCTGTTTTCGTTAGAGATAAAAAGTTTCTTCTTTGGCTGCGTCAGCTTTACCCGCAACTGCCCGCGGCCAACCAGAAACAGCAAGTCATTCGTCCCCTTGCGCAAATAGACCGGCAACGACAGATAGCCGTGCGAATACGGATCGCCCGCGCGCGGTTCGCCGTTGACGTAGACCATGTTGTTCCCGGCGGCTTCGAGCATCCAGACGCCGTCCTTCTCCACCTCGATCGGCACGTACGCATAGCCGCCGCGCAGGGCCGGATGTACCAGCGTGTTTTCTTTCTTGAACTCGGCTTTCTCCCAGGTCGCAACCTTATCGGCGTCGATACGGAGTTCATCGCCGGCTTTGGGCGCTTTCCAGGTTCCAGCGACAATTTGCGCTTCGATGGGATCGATATGCACCGCCGACCGTGCCGCTTGGCCGGGCAATTTGATGACGAGGGCTTCCTTGGGCAGAATATCCTTCGGTTTCTGCGCTTCTTGTGCGGCCGCAGGCATAGCGCAAAATGCCAGAATACTGACGACAAAAATGGCTCGCACAGCTTCCCTCCCGCATTTTGGACATGGAGTGCGGCGACTGGTCGCCGCTTTTGGATTTCGGCCGCATCCGGAGCATAACATCAAGATGCATCGCAAGATGCATCCGCGCGATTCTGGCTATCTCCCAAAATCTTAATGCGTCGACCAGTCGCCGCACTCCGAAAGGAGTTAGCGTGGACGCTTTAGCCATTCGGCAACCAATTCGGGCAAATACTTAACCGGCAGCGTGCCGTGGTCGAGGCACGCTTCGTGAAAGCCGCCCAGGTCGAAGCTGTCGCCCATTTCTTCCTGAAAGCGGCGGCGCAGTCTCTGAAACGCCATGCGGCCCACGAAATACGTCGATAGCTGGCACGAACTCTGCTTGGCGCGAATTATCTTCAAAAGTGCTTCCGCTTCCGATTGGTACGCGCGCAGCATCAGGAAGAGCAGCGCTTCTTGATCGGTCATGTTCGTGCAGTGCATCTTGTGGTCGAGAATCGCATTGCAGACCGCGCGCAGATACCACTTGAGTTGGCTGAGCCGCAGCGCCAAATCGCCGTCGCCGTAACCCTGATCGAGAAGCACCTGCTCGGTGTAGACGGCCCAGCCTTCCGCGAAGACGCCCGAATACAGCACCTTGCGGATCAACGATGGGCAGCGGTTGGCATACTCGAGCTGCACGTAATGGCCTGGATAGGCCTCATGAATCGTCAAAAGCTGCAGCATATGGCGGTTGTATTCTTCGAGGTACGTATTCTTGCGAGCATCATTCCACTCGCGCGGCGGCGGGCTGATGGCGTAGTGACTCGAAGCTTTCGGATCGAGCGGCGGCGCCGGCTGTAAGAACGCAATCGAGTTGCCGCGCTGGAATTCCGGCATCTCGAAGATCTTGCACCGATCGGGTACCGGCAACCGCAAGATGTCTTTTTTAGTGATGAACGTCTTCACCTTGTCGGCGATGACTTGGGCGTCCTTGACCAAGTCCTCGGCCTTGCCGTGCTGCTTGTTGATCTCGGCGAAAACGAGGGTGATGGTCTTGCCTTTGCCTTCGGGAGTGTCGGCGGGGATGACTCTGCCAGGAAAAATCTGGCCCCACATCTGCCGGGCGATGACGTGCATCTCGTTTTCGACGCGATCCGCCTCGGCCTCGGCTTCCTTGAGAACTTCGTCGGCGGAGAGGCCGGCGTCCAATTCCATCTCGAGCTTCTTGGCGAACTTCTCCTTGCCGATGCGCCATTCACCGTTTGCCCGCGGCAGCAAATCCTGTTGCAAGAACTTTTGATAGTCGCGCAGGGAGGCGATCACCGGTTTCGAAGCCTCGCGTAAGGTACTCAGCGCCGGCGTCTCTCCTGCAAACTCGAAGATGCCTGACTCGTAGTAAGCGATGGCGCCGCGATTTTGGTTGATCGCCGTCTCGACGTAGACTTTGGGCGGATTCGTAAGACTTTCCTTGGCCGCTTCAACGACATGCGGGATAAGCTTCATCCGCGCAGTGCAGTTTTTGACGTTGTGCGCCTGCGGCAACGTCGATTGCGTGAGAAGGGTGTAGGTCGAGCCGGTGATCAACCCGTTGTAAACGCGCGGGTCGTTTGCAAATGGATTGGTGTTGTCCGCCAGCCAGAGCTTTTCCCTTAGATAGTGTTCGAAGATTTCAAAGTCGATTTGGCCGTTGCGGGTCATTTTCTTGTAATCGATGCGCTTGGGAAGTTCATCGAGCGCGGCTTGCAAACGGGCCGTGTTAGCCGCCCGTGCCTTTGGCGAGACATCATCAAGGAGATGGTCGAAGCGATGGTCGCCGGCCCGCGTGGCATTGGTGGGCCGGGCTTTGAATTCCTCTTCGAGGAAGGATTTGAACAGAAGCGTGAGGTTTTCATCCTCGCCGGATTGAGTGTCGCCGGATTGGACATGGGGTAACAGGAAAAAGAAAAGGATGACGCCGAGAAGAAGGTATTTCATAAAGGACTCTTACTTGCCCAGGAACGAGTTCGCCGTCGCCGTGGTCATCTCATCTGAATTGTCCCAAAGCGTTGCCAGGTTGTGCTTGATCCGCCGGTTGGCGAGCGTCAGAAAGTAACGGCCCGCTTGCAGCTCCTTCTCCAATTCCTTTGGACTGCCGTTGCCGGAAGGTCGCGTCAACTGGTGGTCGAGCCGGGCCAGCGTGCAGCTCGATGCGTATAGGTCGCAGGCGGCGTCGGCGATGCGCTCCTGCATGTATTGGCTCTTTAGGACCACTTCCATGATCGCCAATTCCTCGTCGCTTTGTCCATTCATGTTCTTAAGGGCTTTCTTGCGGAAATGAGCTAAGGTCTGTTGAACGGCCACGCCGAACTCGCGCACACGGCCGCTCAGGTCCTTGGCCTCGCGCCGCAGTTGGGCGCTCTCCACCGGCACGTCGGGATTGAACATGCGCTGGGCAAGCTGGCTCTTGCCGAAGCGCCACAGCGTGCCGATGCCTTTGATCGGCGACCGTGCGGCTTCGAGAACGCCCTTGAGCGACTCGCCGACGCCGCGCATGCCGACGACGGCAATAAACGCCTTGAGAACTTCGTTGGCCCCTTCGCCGATCTGATTGATGCGGGCGTCGCGCATCATGCGTTCGAACGGTTCGTCGGTGAAGTAGCCCTGGCCGCCGTGGATTTGCAGCGTCTCGTAGACGATTTGCCACAGATGCTCGGTCGAAAACACTTTGAGGATCGCCGTCTCGAGCATGTAGTCTTCGGCGCCGCGGTCGATGAAGGCGGCACATTGGGCCGTCGTTGCCTCCATGGCGAAGGCGTGAGCGGCGATGTAGGCGACCTTCTTCTTGATCAGCTCGAATTCGGCCAGATGTTCCTTGAACTGCACGCGACGATTGGCGTGTCGAATGGCGGCAGTCAGGCATGTCTTGGCCGCTCCGGTGCACGAGGCGCCAAACGTGGTGCGGCCGAAGTCGAGCACGGTGAGAGCGATGCGCAAGCCCTTGCCGGCTCCTCCGAGAATATTCTCCGCCGGAACGGGCATGTCATGAAACGCCAGACGAGCAGTCGCGGTGCCGCGGATGCCGCACTTGGGCATGCGAGCCTCGACGACCTCGAAGCCGGGCATGTCCGGTGTAACGAGGAACGCCGTTACCTTGGTCTCGTTGGAGCCGGGTACGGGTGTGCGGGCCATCACCGTCAGGACCTGGGCGATGCCGCCGTTGGTGATGTAACGCTTTTGGCCGTTGAGGATGTAAGTCTTGCCGTCGGGACTGGGCGTGGCCGTGGTTTGCACGTTGGCGGCGTCGGAGCCGGCTTCGGGCTCGGTGAGGGCGAAGGCAGCAAGTTTTCTTCCGGAGACAAGGTCGGGTAGCCAGCGTTTCTTCTGTTCCTCGCTTCCGAACAGCACCAAAGCGCGGATGCCGATGGAATGATGGGCATTGATGAAGACGGCCGTCGCCGAGCAGTGGCCGCCGATGATTTCCATGATCTGGCAATAGGCCGATTGGGAGAAATCGCGCCCTCCGAATTCCTTGGGCGCGGTCATGCCTAAAACGCCCAGCCCCGCAAGGCCGTCGATGACCGAGCGGGGGATGTCGGCAATGCGGTCGATCTCGGCGGCGTCGATATGCTCGGCAGTGAAACGTCTAATCTCGTCTCGCGACTTGTCGAGGATTGGCCGCTCCGCCGGATCGATCTCCGGATACGGAAACAGCAGCTTCGCCTGGAAATGGCCGAAGAAGAGGCTCTTGGCGAACCCGAGCGTTTCCGGACCCGAAAAGAGCAGCTCCTCGGCTTGTTTTTTCTGTTCCTGAATCTGCGATGGGGTGAGAGCCATCGGCCTCCTCCACTTTCCTAAAGATCATGCGAGAGTTGAACCACAGAGGCACAGAGACGCAGAGAAGAAAAGACTGTGTGAAAACAAAGCGAACTGCTGCCGGTGGCGCGTCACATTAGAAACGTTTTATTCTTCGGTCTTCTCTGTGCCTCTGCGTCTCTGTGGTTGAAATCCTTGCCAAAGAATGCGCCGGCACGGGGAATTATATGGAAGAAACCGCGGAATATCGCCTTGTCCCCGGCCCGCGCAAAGGCGATAGTTACCTCAGAAAGAGGTTAAGGCCATGGCAGTTCGCATGGTGAAGTGTCCCAGCTGTGAGTCGCCCCTAAAGCTGTCAAGCGGGATGGGGCCGGGTTGGAAGGTCCAATGTCCCAAGTGCGAGTTCATCTTTGTAGTCGGCAGGCCGGAAGCGAAGGAAGGCCAGACGCATGACAAGATTGCGGCAGCTCCCGAAGCGAAACACCGCTTGCGCGACGATTACCTCACCGATGACGACGAGTCCGAAGACGATCAAAGTGACGAATCGGCCCCCGCTGCCAGAGTCGCCCCGGACCCGGATCAAGCAACCGCCGGCGTCAGCCGAAAGAACCTGGCGTTGTTGTTGGCTGTCGGCGGGGGCGGCTTGGCGATCGGGGCCGTCATCGTGTACTTGGTGATGCTGCTCAACGCGCCCTCGAAACTTGCCGCGCCGCCCAAAGACAACTCAGTGCCGACTAAAGACAGGTGAGGTTGGAACGACAGAGATTGGAACCACAGAGACGCAGAGGCTCAGAGAAGAGAAGACAGAGGGAGCAAATGAAATGAAGGGGAACGACGGTAGAACGAGCTTTTCTATGCCTCTTCTTGCCGTCCTTTCCTTCTCCACTTCCTTCTTGCTTTTTCCTCCGTGCCTCTGCGTCTCTGTGGTTCAACCTCCTGCGGTTCAACGCCTTCCTGAAGAGCTAGTCGACGCCGCTTACCCGGGCGTTGCGCAGCGTGTACAGGAAATCCTCCGGATCGCTACGATTGAGCGACAGCCGGCCGACGACGCGGACCACGTTGCGTTGATAACTTGCGGCTTTACCCTCCGGCATCTCGACGTGGATGATTCCGGTCGAGTCCGGCATCTCACAGTACCAGCAGCCGACCGGGCTTTCGAGAAATAGAAACGACGCCATTTCGCCCGCGTCGCGCAAGGGTTGCATGAAACCGGTCAGAACGATCTCCTTGCCGTCCAGCTCCTGCAAATACTTTGAGAAGCGCGGATTGAATTTGCCCGAAGATAAGGCGGTTTCGGCAAATACTTCCCAGGGCACGGCGTTCACTTCGGTCACGCTGATGGGCGGCAACGGCGCCGTGTCGAGTCGGGTGATTAAGGGCCTCTTGCTGCGGAACGCTATGGTCCCGGTATGTTTGGTCTCGTGCGCTTCCTTGCCGGCAAGCTTGGCCAAATCGTCGGCGGCCTCTCGAACGACCTGGCGATGACGGCGCAGATCGCGGTTGTCGAGGCCGAACTGGATGACGCAGCCGTCGAACATGGCGGCAGCGTTTTGGACGTCGCCGTGGGCGTTGGCCAATTCCGCAAGCTGCCACAAGAGGAGTGGGTCGCCGGGCAGCCACAAGGCGAGTTTTTGCGCCACGGCAAGAGCCTTCGCCGGCAGCTTCTTTCGCTCGATGTCCGCGAGCTTTCCCGGTTCGTAGTCGCCTTTGTCGTTCCTGAAGCGGACGCCGAACAGATCATCGAGTACCAAGCTTCCCTTCTGCTTCTGCCGAAGACGCACCAATTTCAAATGGCACTCCTCGGCCTGCAGGAACTTGCCCGGCGCGAGCCGGACAGCCTGCTCGAGATGAACGAGTGCTTGCGGCAAGTCGCCCCGAAGCTGCCAAGCCGTGCCAAGGTTGGCGGCGAGATG
This sequence comes from Planctomycetota bacterium, assembly GCA_016195405.1. Taxonomy (GTDB): domain Bacteria; phylum Planctomycetota; class Planctomycetia; order Gemmatales; family Gemmataceae; genus JACPZP01. The sequence goes on from JACPZP010000152.1 coordinate 20,266, forward strand.
AAAGTGGTTGGGATGCTCGCGCTGGGCGAGCTGCAGCACGGCGAGAGCCTTGTTGATCTCGCCCAGCCGAATGTAGATGGCGCCCAGATCGGCGCTCTCATCCGCACTGAGTTTCCGCATGCGGGCGGCCTTCTCCAGCTTGGCCGCCTCCGCGAGATACTGGGTGCGGGCCAGGCTCTCCGGCGACTTAGCAGTGCCCTTCACGGCGATGTTGCGGAGCGTGCGCTGTTCGAGCAAGAAGCCGCGCCACTGTGCCGGCAGCTCGGCGAAGGCTTCGCCGGAATAATACAAGCCACCGAGCGCGGCATTTGGCGTGCAAAGCACCCACCCGGCGACAAACATGATCAACGCGCGTTGCATGGTTAAAGTGCTTGGTAATGAATGAATGGTAATGAACAAGTTCCGACTTTCATTTCACTCGATTTGGCGCATGGTTCAAGCCGCGGTAACACTTTGCGCCTAAGAATTCGTTGTGTCGCCACCCCCCCACACACACCTGGCGACGCAATTCAATGAATGGATCGTATCTTAACTTACCTGGCGACAATGACTTACAGAATGTTGCGAATGGATTCGTCGGGGGGGGGTGGCGGGCTCACGACGCTGTTACCGCAGCGCGGGCTTCTTTGGTGAAGCGCCGTCGCGCTCCCATCCACAACAGCACTGCGACCATGAGGTAGACGCCGAGGCCCAACAGGCAAACTCCGAAATCGACGTCGACGGTGCTAAGCGGATCACGATATTCTCGCCAAGAAAAGCCGAGGGCGTACCAGGTTCGCACGGGATTGAGGCCGATGCGCAGGAAGCGATAAATCCACGGCTCCGACGCAAACGCCACCATTTCAAGATTAATCCAGCATACAGGTCCGAGCACAAGCGCCACGATGGCCATCTTGGTGCGCGCGCTCAAGGCGGTCCGCGACGTAACCGAAAAGTAAAGCCCCAGGCTGGCGAAAAACGCCCCGTGAATGAACCCGGCTGCCAACAGGACCATGCTGCCGGACACCTGCAGAGCCGTCATGGCGGCGCCGGCTACAACCGTGACCGCGAAGACAACCCACCATCCCCAGCCACGGAACATGCTGGCAAGCCACTTCGCCATCAGGATTTGGCCGCGATCCACGGGGACGGTCAACAGGGCGTCGATGGTCTGTTCCTGGCGCTCCTTGACGATTGAGCCGGCGGCCAAAAAGCCTGCGCAAAGCACGCACACCGTGGCCCACATGCAGCACACGACGCGAACGATCAGCCCCAACTCGTGCGAACTAGTCTCCCAGCCGCCGAATTGGGCGGAGGCGTCGACCGACTTTGCCAGAAACACCAACAACAGAAACGCCACCGTAAGACCCAGGCCCGTGTAGAACAAAGGCGCGACCGTCGTCGGGTTGCGGCCCAGGTACATCTCTTTCCAGAACAGGGGATCGTTGCCGACCGGCGGCAGATCGTAAAGCCGTTCGAGACGAAAGCTCGGCTCGCGACTCGACTCGTTGGCCAGGTGCGGTCTTGGCTCATCGCGGCGCGGGAGACGGCGCATGGGCGCAGGCATCGCCGGCGGCTCGGCGTATGCCAGCAATTCCTCGGCCGTGCGCTGGCTGCGCAGCACCACGAGCGCCACGCTCAGGCACGAGATCGAAATCAGGGCGTGGAACATGCCGAACCCGATGAGCGCGCCCCAGAGCATGACATAGCCGGCGGCGATGTCGCTCTGCGCCAAGCCGAGCATCGACGTCCGGCCGGTGAACGAGAATATCCCCAGGCACATGCCCAACGGCAACACCAGGCCGTAGATGATTGCCACGGAGGTCGCGACCTTCTTGCACATTGCCGAAACCAAGATGCTCACGCTGCCGACGCTGAGCAGGTTGAGGGCAGTGTTGGCGAAGTTCGCCAGGATCATCTGAAAGTCGATGCCGCCCCAAAGCTGCGCCAGGCTCAGCACCGGCAACCCACCCAAAAGCACGGCGCCCAAGTGGACCAGCCGCGAGCAGAGCTTGCCGAAAATGATCTCGCGGTCCTTGAGGTGCGTGGTGAAGAGCATCTCGAGCGTGCGGCGTTCTTTCTCCTCGCTGATGGCGCTGCCGACGTAGACCGGCGTCAGGATCATCACCGCCAAATTCTGGGCGACGATGATCGTGAACACAAAAAGCGACGCGAAATGGGCGCTTTCATTGATCGACATCGCCTGCCCGCCGCCGAAGAAGACCTGACCCGGCGATTGGCCGCGAAAGCGCAAATAGTACATGAGGCCCAAGCCGACGAGCAGGCCGAAAGCGTACAGCACGCGGACGTCTCGCGTCCGCGAGCGCCGGGCCAACCGGATAAGGTCGAAGTAGAAATGCGGCCCCAGCAACCCGCCCCAACTCTTGACATACAAGCCGGCGAGGAAAAACACGCCAATGACAAGCGTGATGGCGTACCAGAAGGGCCAGTCGAGGTGAGAGCCGAAAATCGTTCCGGCGCCGAGAACGAAAAGAGAGACGCAAACCTGGACGACAATCTTGAGCCAAGTCGCAAAGTTGCGCCAGCGGAGAATAGACCACATCAAGAACACCTGAGACCTTAGCCGCGTTGCCGCTCCAGCCGCCACCACGCCAGCAAGCCGAAGACGACGCCCGCCAGTGTATACAGCGTAATCCCCAGGCCGATAACTCGCAACCGCACGCTAAACTCGGTGCCGCCGTTCTCGAATTCCGGCCACCCGACATACGATCCCACCCAGGCGCCAAGCGGGTTTACGCCGTAGTTGACGAAGGTCCTCCAGAAATCGTCCGGCCGCGCCGTCCAAATCAATCCCGCTGCAAAGGGAACAACCACGAGAGCAAGAAGAACTATTCCCATACGGAGGCCGGCCTGGAGCGAAGTTGTGGAGATGACGGAGAGAAACAATCCGATGCCGAGGAAAAACACGACATGCGCGCACACGCTGCCCGCAAATAGCATCACACCGATGGGATGGAGCGCTTCGGCGAACGCGCCAAGCAGCAACGCGGCGAGCATCAAGCCAAACCATGACGCCTTTCGTAGCACATTGCCCCGCGCTACAGCTCCGACGATGTCGCGGCGCCGAACGGGGAGCGCAAGCAAGTTGTCAAAAGTGCGTTTTTGACGCTCCCAGGCCAAGCTCACCGCCGTTCCAAGCGCGAGGCTCAAACAGACCAAAAGCGCACTCGGAAAAATCAACACTGCCAAGATGGACCGAAACGCCTCAATAAATCCGGACGGAGCCGGACCTAACACGGCAGCTTGTTGCGCCAGGGAAAGGAAAAAGAGCCACAGAAACAGTCCAATCACCGGCGCGAACATCACCGGCGAAGCGGGATGCAGCGTACGATGCAGATAGCGCTCCTTCCAAACCAGTGCGTTATCGGACACAGGCGGCCTGGGGGCCCACAGCGCCTCGACTTTCGCGAGCGTCGGCTTTTCTTCGGGTAAAACGAGTTTTTCAGGCGGTGGCCCTTCAGCGCGATACTTGCGTAAAACTTGGGCGGTCCTGCCGACGCACCAAAGCGAAAGGGTGAACGCCGCGGTGACTCGTATCGCCCCCCAATCTGTCAGCCAATTCCACAACGGCCCGGACAGTCCGGGGCGGGCAACAAAGAGGGACTGTGTGTCAAACTTGGCAATTTCCCACACTCCAACCGCCGGCAACAGTATTGCATAACAGAGCATCGTGCCGCGCAGCGCCGTTCGGGCGCGGCTCGATATCGCGATGCTGAATGTACCGACGGCGATCAGATTAACGAGCGTATTGAGGTAATTCGCGATCACCAGATCCATGTCCACGCCGCCCCAAACAAGTGTGAAACTCAAGATCGGCAGCCCCGCCAAGAGCACCGCGCCCAGGTAGAGCACGCGACTGAGAAACTTGCCGATGACGACCTGCTCTTCCGTGAGATGTGTCGTCATGAGCATTTCGAGCGTACGGCGTTCACGCTCGTCGGCGATGGCGCCGCCCAAGTAGATCGGCGTAAGTAGAAAGACTGCGAAATTCTGCACGATAAACAGCGCGAAAGCGTAGCGCTGGGCCAGATCCGCCATGTTGTTGACGCTGACGCCGCGCCCCGGATCGAACCAACCTTGTCCCAGCGACTGGACCTTCGTGAGGAAAACCAGGATCAAGCCGCCCAGCGCGCTCAGCAAGAACAAACAGCGAACCCAGTTGCTCCGTCCGCGCCTTGCCAGCTGAACCAGACCGAAGTGAGCTTCCGGGCTTGCCAGACTCTCGGAACGTATGATGCGCTGCCATCCGAAGTGGATCACCACCACGAGCGCGCATGGCAGCATCGCCCATCCCGAAGTCAATGCGACGGCCGCAATTGTCCAGCATGCGGCATTGAAAAGCAGGCCTGATGTGAAGACATCTCGATCAATCCGCGTGCAAGTCCAAACGCGCAAAACCGCCAAGATCGTAACGGCCGGCTTAATGAAGCCTTCGTAAATATCCGGCCAGAAGGCGAATGTAGCCGAGGTTGCAGAATTGACGACAACGTAAACGCCGCCGAGAAAGACGATGAAAAGTATCCAGTATGTCGGCTCGACCAGGCGATGTTTCGAAAACTGGCTCATATTAATGATTGACGTTGCCGGTTTGCCGAACGTATATTCTGTATACTAACCACATGGCCAAGGCTTAGCGCGCCTTTGCCGCCTACCTGACAGAAGCTCCAACGAAAATCGCCGCCCCAGCGGTTTTTCCTTCCAACCGTCCGCGTCCGCATGGTACAGTGAACTCGCGCCTTCCTGATCCTACGCTTTGGAGGTTCCGGCAATGCTTGTGATCCCCGGACAGCAAGGGAAAGCAACCTGTGACGGCATGACTCGCCGCGAACTCTTGCGGGTCGGCGGCTCGGCCCTCATGGGCTTCAGCTTGGCCGACCTCTTCCGCCTCAAGGCTCAGGCCGCCGATGATCCGCCGCCGACCGCGAACCATGGCCCCGGATTCGGCCGGGCGAACAGCATCATCCTGATCTATCTCCAGGGCGGGCCGAGCCATCTCGATCTCTGGGACCCGAAGTCAAACGTCCCCGAACGCGTCCGCTCGCCGTTCGAGCACATCAACACGGTGCTCCCCGGCGTGCATTTCACCGAGCTATTGCCCAGGCTGGCGCGCGTCATCGACAAGACCACGCTCATCCGCTCCATGAGCTACACGCCGATCGGCCTCTTCAACCACACGGCCGCCATTTACCAAATGATGACCGGCTACCAGGCCGACGCGGTGAGCCCCTCGGGTCAGCTGGAGCCGCCCACGCCGCGCGACTTCCCGAACTTCGGCTGCAACATCGCCAGGCTGCGTCCGCCGACCCAGCCCACCCTGCCCTTCGTGATGATGCCGCGGCCTCTGCAAGAGAGCAACGACTTGCAGCTTCGGCCCGAAATCTCGTCGCAGCGCCTAGGCCGTCGCAGCCGCCTGCGCGATCAAATCTCACAGGGCATGCCGGAATTGGAACGCGCCGTCGCCCGCTATGACTTGCCAACTTACTACAGCGCCGCGCTGAACCTGGTGCTGTCGGGTCGGGCGCGCAACGCCTTCGACCTCGCTCAGGAACCGCCGCAAACGCGCGAACGCTATGGCCGCAATACGTTCGGCCAATGCTTGCTCTTGGCCCGCCGTCTGGTGGAAGCCGGCACGCGGGTGGTCGAAGTCAATTGGCCGAAGGTCGCCAACTCCGACAACCATAGCTGGGACGTTCACGTCGGCCTGCCCGACCGCATGCGCCGCCAAGCCGCCCCGATGCTCGACGCCGGCCTGTCCGCGCTCATCGCCGACCTCGACGATCGCGGCCTATTAAGTGAGACGCTGGTTGTCGCCGTCGGTGAGTTTGGCCGCAGCCCGCAGCGCGGCGTCAGCACGTCGGGCAACAGCAACGACGCCGACGGCCGCGATCACTGGCCCTATTGCTACACGGGCGTCGTCGCCGGCGCCGGCATTCGTCGCGGCCAAGTCTATGGCCGCTCCGACAACACCGCTTCCGCGCCGCTGGACAACCCGGTCCACCCGCGCGACCTGTTGGCGACGATGTACCACTCGATCGGCATCGACCCGCACCAGATTATGTACAACCACCTCAACCAGCCCCGCGAACTGGTTCAGGGGGATATCGTGCAGGGGATTTTGGCGTAGCGGTTCGCCGGGTTGTCTGTCCGCTTGAGCTTTGCAACGCATTCGTAGGTCAGGCTTTCCAGCCTGACGCGAGCCGCTTATGCTCAGTGAGTCTGGGCAACCTGCCGTCAGCCTGGAAAGGCTGACCTACTTAAGCTTAATCTTCATCATACTCTTGCTCTTCTTCGTTAACTCTGATTCGGCTTTAGTCCCATGTTCGCAACCATACTTCTCTCTTTCGTG
>JACPZP010000146.1 GCA_016195405.1 Planctomycetota bacterium
ATCAAACTGGCAAACTTGGCGACGAAAGAGCATACTGACTTCATGGCATCCGCTTTCGAAATGACTGCTGGTAACAATCATTTTGGAAAGTCGGATGCCTCTTTTCATTCCCCAAGGGTTGCGGGCGAAGCCCGCGTTAAGCAATTGTATCACGACAACGGGCGGGCGCGCCTGAGAGCGAGTTCTGGATAGATCGAGGGTTGCGTGGCATGCTTTCGGGGCCTGCAAGCTCTTGGTCCTTGCAATCCCAGAATAGCCCCGAAAGCATGGCGCGACCGGATCCGCGCAGAAAGTCCAAGTGTTTGCAAGGGCCACATGCTTTCGGGGCCGAAGTCTATTCATTTGCGAGTAAACGGTTTTGCAGCGGCCCCGAAAGCATGCCACCCAACGTAAAATGGTTCTCGTCCGAGTTGCCCAACAGCGAAACGTGGGCGATCTCCGGGGCTGCCGCGCCGACATTCGCGACGACGCGATACTTGCCCAGGAATCCTCGGAACTCGAAGCGTCCCTGCTCGTCAGTCTCACCCGATGCGCGCGAGTGCCAAACAAGGCCAAGCAATTTTCGCAGCGCCTGGAACGCGGGCTTGGGCGAAAGGTCGTCGCGCAAGAGGCCGTTGCCGGCTACGCCAGGCTCGCGATCGGTCAAGCCTTGCCAGACGATGCGGCGCACGGCGGGATGGGAAAAACACAACGCATACAGGTTCGCCACGCGTAGGGCGATTTCACGTTCCGGTAGAGGCGCCTCGGTTTTTTGAGCCGTGTCGATGGTCCGCCCGGATAGCAACACGCAGAGTCTTTTCCCGGACGCGCTTTCTTGATCCAGAATCGAACGGATTCGTCCAAGCGGAACGCGGGCCGCTCCGGCGTCGTTGCGGCTAAGGTCCACAAGCACCCTCACCCCCAACCCCTCTCCCTCCGCCGTTTGAGTCGTTGACGCTGCCAAGTCGCTCCGGGCGGAGGGAGAGGGGAGCGGATGGGAACCGGCCAAATCTCGCGCAGAGAATTGGTTAAACAGTTCGTGCATTCGCTCCAAGCAGGTTTGCCGTTGGGGCTCGGAAAACGAAGCGAGATCGGGCACGATCACGCCGAACTCGAAGTGGTGCGTCTCTTGCTCGGCCCAAACGGGAACGTCCGCGCAGGGTTGACCGCCGGCGTCGCGCACTTCGATTACTGCCCCGCCCTGGCGACACTCCTCCATTTGCCTGAGAACGCGTGTCAACCGTCACGCTCCCGGTCCGACGCTGTATCGGCCGCCGCTGTATCGGCCGCCGCTGTATCGGCCGACGCTGTATCGGCCGACGCAGTATCGGCCGCCGCTGTATCGGCCACCGCTCGATCGGCGACCGCTCGATCGGCGACCCAGAGCCAACCGTCTTCCTCTTTGACCCGAAAAAGAGGCAAGTGCGCCAGCTGGGCGGCCAGGTCCGCGGGGAAAACATCGCGGGGATAGCGATTCACGCCGGTGCGGAGATCGTACAAGTAATGATGGCTCGGACAATCGACCGCGCCCATGTAGATCTTTCCCTGCGACAGATCCGCCTGCTGGTGCGGGCAAATCACCGAAGCAGCAACCGGTGTGCCATCCTCCAAGCGGGCGAGGAGAATCGACTTTCCCGCAAACCATACCTTGGTGAGCTTGCCTACCGGCAACTGTTCGGCTGGCAGCGCGGCATGCCATTCATCCTTCTGCAACGGGCAGCACGCCCACGCCTGTTTCGCGCGGCTTTCAATTTCTGCACAGTTCGGCGTGGGCGTGGCACACGTCGTGAGGTTCTTGCGCGGACCAGAGTTGGATGGCTCAGCCATGGTCGGCGGTCATGAAACGCCCGACATAAGGCGAGGTGCCCGGCTTGCCCCGGCGGAAGTGCCCGCTCGGCCCTTCGCCCAGATACTCGGAGAACCAGGCCTCGTGCTCGATTTCCTCATTCAGGATGGCCGCGCAAATGTCATAGGTGCGCGGATCCTTGCCGTGAGTGAATTGGCAGAGATCGGTGTAGCAACGGACGGCGCAGCGCTCCGCTTCGACCAAAACCGTGAGCAGATCTTTCAGGGACGAGCCCGTCGGCGACTTGCCGCCCTTTAAGCTGTCGGGCAGGTATGCGTCGGGGCAGCCGGCGAGATCGGCGAACTTGCGAATATCGCGGGGCAGCTCGCCGCCCAGCTCATAGATCCGAGGGAACAGCGCCTCGAAGTGGTTCCGATCCTCGATGCGTGCATCTTCGATGATCTCTTTCAGCCCCTCTCCTTCCATGCCGATGGCAGCCACCCGCAGGATGGTGTAGTAGTAAAAAGTCGTGAATTCCGCCCCGGCGGCGGCGATCAGCTTGTCGGTCAGCGTTTTCAGATTAATGCCCGACTTGGTAACCATTTCCTGGGCCACTTTCCCCATGTTTCACGCTCCTTTGCATCAAGGGTGTCAAAAAGAAAAAAGCGAGTCTGTTGGTAGCCGCACTCTCCAGAGTGCGGGGCTGCCCGCGTCGTGCGGGGATGCCCGCGTTCTGACGAACGCAGCTACGAATGTCCGCGTTGGAACATCATCGTTATACGACTTCGCGCAAAGTTGAAAACCAATCTGCGAGTCCATAACCTGACTCAACCAAGAGTCAACGCACACTTTTTCAAGGAGGCAAACACCATGGCTCGCCAAGTTAAATTCAAGGAAACGATGTATAACCTCGCCGGCCCGCAGCTCAAGCCGGGCGACAGCGCCCCGGACTTCGCTTGCGTAACAGGGTTGGAAATGTTCAAGCTCGGCAATACGCCCGCCAAGGCCCGCATGTTCAGCGTGGTCCCCTCGCTCGACACGCCGGTGTGCAGCCAGCAGACCAAGAAGTTCGACGAGGCCATCGGCGGCATGAAGGACAAGGTCGCCTGCTACACCGTCAGCCTCGACCTGCCTTTCGCGCAAAAGCGTTTTTGCACGGCCGAGCACGTCAACAACATGCAAAATCTTTCCGACACGCACAACCACTCGTTCGGCAAGAGCTATGGCGTCTTGATCGAAGGTTTGCCGATCCCGCTTCTGTCGCGGGCCATTTTCGTACTCGACAAGAGCAACAAAATCACTTACTGCGAATACGTCCCCGAAGTCGGCCAGCATCCGAATTACGACAAGGCGATCGAGGCGCTCAAAGCCGTTGCTGGGTAGGGAAATTGACAATGGACAATTAGCAATTGAGAATTTCAAAGTGCCTGGTGCTGTGGCCAATTTGCAATGGTCAATTGCTAATTGTCAATTTATTTGCAATTTCTTCCCTTTCATACATGGCCGCAATTCACCTATCCTTCGACGAGCCCATCCCGACCGATTGTCTGGGAGGCGCTGCCACCATCGGCAACTTCGATGGCGTGCATCGCGGCCACCAAGAGCTGATCGCAGAGACCATTCGCCAAGCGCGTAACTTCAACGGCTCGGCTATCGCGATCACGTTCGATCCGCATCCGCAACAACTGCTTCGGCCTGAATCGTTCCAGCCGGTGCTGACGACGCTCGCCGAGCGCGGCCGGCTCTTGGAGGGCTTAAAGCTCGATCACGTCGTCGTGCTGCGAATCACGCCGGAATTCCTGCGCTTGACGGCGCGGGAATTCTTCGATCGCATCATTTCCAAAGGGTTCCAGGCGAGGGCGATTGTCGAAGGCTTCAATTTCGGCTTTGGCCGGGGCCGTGAAGGCGACGGCGCCCTCTTGCAAAAGTTGGGCGAAGAAGCCGGTGTTGCGGTCGCGCTCGTCGGCGCGCTCGAATTCGAAGGCAAGCCGATCGCGACTAGCCGTATCCGCGGCGAGTTATTGGCAGGCAACGTCGTCTCCGCGGCGGCGATGCTCGGTCGTCCCTACCGGCTTCAAGGCAAAGTCGGCGTCGGCCAAAAGCGAGGCCAGAAGCTCGGCTTTCCCACTGCCAACCTTGGCGAGATCGCCACGTTGGTTCCGGGCAACGGCGTTTATGCCGTTCGCGTCCATCACGAAAACAAATCGTGGCCCGGCGCCGCCAACATCGGTCCCAACCCGACCTTCGGCGAACAAGAGCGCAAGGCCGAAGTCCACTTGATCGGCTTCCAAGGCGACCTCTACGGCGCGTCTTTGACGGTCGATTTCGTGGAAAGGATTCGCGATACGCGGAAGTTCTCAGGCGCAGTGGAATTGGTGGAGCAATTGAATAGAGACGTGGCTGCCGCTTCGCGAGTCGCGCTTGCAACCGAGTCGGGAAGCTCGTGTGGCACGCCCACGCCAAAGTTTGGAGGGAGGTAACGCGCGAAAAATAGGCGTGGGCGTGGGCCGTTGCAACGACCGCACGCCCACGCCTTTTGCTCCGGGGAGTCTGTCTCTCCAAGCGATGGCGTGGGCGTGCCACACTCTAACATAGGCGCCTAGTTCAACGCACTTCTTTGGAATTGACTGTTCGTGTAATCCGGATTGAGCTTGATGTCGATGAAGAAATACTCGGCGATGAGCCGGCCTTCGACGTCCTTGAGGATCGAGCCGACCTGCATTTTGTTTTCCGGATCAATGAAGATGGTCAATTCGTTGACGCCTTCTTCCTCCACGGGATCGTAGGGCTTGCGGACGAAGGTATGGCACTTGCGGTCGCCGAGCTGCGGCACCGGGACCAGGCCCTTGTATTCCAAGTGCAGGCCGCCGTGGTGATCCGCCTTGCGCATGCTCGCCAAAGTTCGCTGAGCGCCTAAGTAGATGCCGAACTGGTCAATCGTATAGCGGCCGGTGCTCTTGGCTTCCGTACCGTCGACATCGCGTTCCTTAATGCCGATGAATTTCAGGATGGGCAAACCGAGAAGCTTGTTGTTGTTCTCACCTCTCACGTAGAGCACTTTGCAGGCGAGGCCGGCGCCTTCCTTCCAGTCGAAGTACACACTAAAGGGCTCTTCGCGAAAATGAACCTCGATTTTTTCCAGCGGCCGCTGTATGCCTTTGATGCGCTCGATTTTGCGGAACGTGCAGTCATAACCCCGCACATTCTGTTTGTAGTGCTCAAGACACTGTTCCAAGAAGTCGAGCGGCCGGTTTTGACACAAAAACTCCACGGAAGAGGTGTCGCCCTTGTCGATTTCTTTTCTGACGCCTTCCAGGTTTACCAGGTCGCGCGCCTCTTCGCGCAGCGGCTTCTGGTCCTGGGCGACCAGGCACAAGCACGCGATTGATAGTGGGACCAGCACTCGCATAAAAGGCGTCCGAATCAGCAGGTCAGGATTCCAATCCTAATCGGATCATTAATCCTGATCCGATCATTGTACGTCGGGATGGAAATCCCAACCTACCGCTAGTTTAATGAGTCGCCCAGGACGGTCAATTCCACTCGCCAGGCCGGCATCACGTGGGAGAGTTTGCGGATTGTAGCGATGCCAACTTCGGAACGATTTATGCCGGCGGCTGTCGTAAAACCGGCGGCGTTCGCAAAAAAGGCCCGCACTGTTAGTCTCGTCCTGGCGGCGCTTGTCGCTTTAGGAACGGCCGGCTGCGCGCGGCCTCGTCCGGAGCTGGTGGTTTGCACCGGGCCGGTTGCGAAAGATGGGGTGCTTTTCATCGCCGATGGGGCGGGCAATTTTCAAGCCACGTCGCGTCATGTTCGCTCCGTCGTCCAGGCCGATAGATTGCCGCTCGACGTGATCACCTTCGAATGGTCGCACGGGAACTACCGCATCGTTGCCGATCAGATCGGTTACGCCCACGCCCGCGCCGAGGGCTGCCGGCTGGCGCGAACCATCCTTCGTCTCCGCCAGGATCATCCGGAAATGCCGATCCATCTCATGGGGCACAGCGCGGGGGCTATGGTAATGATCGCCGCCCTCGAAAGTCTGCCCGACAACACGGTCGATCAGGTCGTTCTAATCGCGTCGTCGGTCTCTTCCGTGTACGACGTTGCGCCGGCGCTGCGGGCGGTCAAGGGCGGCATGTACAACTTCTACAGTCCCAAGGACGTGGCCTATCTCGGCGTTGCGACCGGCATCGTCGGCAATTCGGATCATCGCTGGGGCCCCAGTAGCGGCCGCTTCGGCTTCTTTCCACCGCCGGAAACATCCAAGGACGTGCCGTTACTTTGCAAGCTGCACCAACGCCCCTGGCATCCATTCGACAGCCGGCTCGGCAACTTCGGTGGCCATTACGGCGACTATCAGCCGAAGTTTTTGCGCAAACGCGTGCTGCCGATATTTCTCAACTCGATAGGTCCGGCGAGCCGAGCCGGACCCACATACCCCGAACCACCGTAATGCCATTCCAAGTAGGTCCGCAAATCGGAACTGGATCTTACGCTCACCATCCCGGCATTACGCGCATTTCGGGTTCGTGGGTCCGGCTCGGCTCGCCGGACCTACTTGAGGAAGAGTTCCCACTTCAATAACAACTCCGTGAACGCTTCGTTGGGCCGAATCTCCGGGCGTTTCGTTCGCGCGAACGCGAGCGCCTCTTCGTGCGTCCAGCCGTTTTTCCGCATTAGGAAGGCGACGACGACCAGGCCGCTACGGCTAACGCCCATTCGACAATGGACGAAGACGGTCCGGCCCTCCTGCCGCTGAGTATCAACGAAATCCACGGCGCTCTTGAGCCACTCAAGCGAAGGGGCTGGGCTGGCGTCTTTGATCGGCAACCAAAGGGCGTGCTCGACCTGATAACGGTCCTCGACCCGGCAAAGGTTCAGCACCGCCGTAACGTTGGGAGGCGGCTTTTCGATGAGTCCGCCGATGTATAGGCCGTCCTCAATGAGGGTATAGTTGTCGGTCTGGTACGAGCGTTCGAGTCGGTGAAGAAGGACCCAAGCCGTGACGCCGGCAAAGAGAAGAAGCAGCAGAACAGTTCGGCGCGTGAGCTTCATGTTGTGAGGCCTCGGTTACACGAGCAGCCAGCGGACACCAATGTAGCCTAGCACGCCCGCAAGCGCCAACACGGCGATGATCTGCGCACGCTTGGGCCAAAAGTAGAATGCGAACATTGCGCCGATGAAGATCAACGTGGAGGTGATGTCGCCCCAGTTGACGAGCGGCCAGACACAGCCCTGGTCGGAGAAGGGCCAAAAAAGCGGCACCGGCCAGCTTCGCATTTCCGGATGGCCGGAGTAGACAATGTCCGCCGGCAAGTGAACCAGGCCCGCCAAGACGCCGATCAGACACCAGAGCAGCAGGGCATTAGTGGAGTAGACGGGAGGCGGCGCCATAAAATCGCGTCCAGGCCAAAACCGTGCAGTCGCTTGCGCAGCCTTTCGGCGAAACCGCGTCGAGAGATGAGCGAGATAGCCGACACCGCCCATGAGCGCGCCCATGCCTCCGGCGACGAGGATGTTGTGCCCCCAAACGCGGTGGATCCTGGCATAGGCGACGCCGCCGAAGGCGATCGAGGCGCCGTCCCAATCCGGCAAAGCCGCCGCGCAGGCCGCCATGGCCGCGATGCCCCAACCCTGTTTGCGGTGGCAGCCCAGGGCGAGAGTTAAGGTTGCCCCGCACATTGCATGTTCAAATGTGGTCACGTTATCTTCGCCGTTTTGCCGCGCATGTCGCGGTTTCCATCGTGGGTAAAGAAAAGTCTTGAGTTCGCCCGACTTCCGGATACACTACGGCGATTGTCCGACTTGGCGAAAATCCGCTGGTCTCTTCAGGAGAATGAGACATGGGTCGCAACGAAGCAGCCATTGCGGCTGGAATGCTGGGATTCATCTGCGTTGTCGTTGTCATTGCGTTGGTCGTTACCATTTTCTTTCTGCTGACGCTGCAAAAAGCCCTGAGCCGCGTTTCACCCCGCAACCGACTCATGGAGCCGGGACTAGTCTGGTTAAGTCTGATCCCTTTGTTCAATCTCGTTTGGTTGTTTTTCGTGGTTACCCGTGTTCCGGACTCGCTCCGCAATGAGTTCAGGACCCGCAGACAGGACGACGGCTCAGACTATGGCAAAGGGATCGGTCTAACCTACGCCATACTGGGCGTGGCTACGCTGCCTCTCAATGTATTTTCAAAAATCAGCGCAGAGGCGGCGCTCGTACTCGGGATGATTCTCCTACTCGCCGGGATCGCTGATATTGTGCTCTTCATCATCTTCTGGGTAAAGATCGCAGGATATAGCCGGCAGCTCGGCGACCACGCATTTGTTCCACGCGGCGATGACGATTACGACCGCCGCGACTATCCGGATGACTACGATGATCGTGGTCCGCCGCCGCGCGGCCCCGAACTCCCGCCGGACGCCATTCGTCCGGATGACCGCGACCGCTTTCGGCAGTGACGACAACTGGCACGTCACTTTTTCTCGCCCGTCTTCATGATCCGCTCCAGCGCTTTCTGATCGTCCGGCAAGAGCCCGGCCTTGACCAGACGCGGCGTCAGGGTGTGCCAGTTGCGGTCTTTTTCGAAGACGCGCTGGAAGAGTGGCAGCGATTCATCCACCTTTTTCATGTTCACGAGCGCGACCGCGTGCCAGTAGGCCATTTCGAGATTGTCCGGAGCAAGCTTGGCGGCGGCGCTATACTCCTCCAGTGCCTTCTTGTCGTCCTTGCGCGTGACCGCTTCGTCGCCTTCGTTCATGTGGTTGTACGCCCGTTGCAAGACGAGCAGGCGGCGCAGCTCTTTGAGCGGTTCGGGGCTGTCGTCGACGCGCAGGTCGAAAGTGCGATCCACCCAAGACCTGCCGGTCGACTTGCCGGCGACGACGACCAAAGCAGCCGATTGCTGGCCGCGGATGTCGCCGCCGACGGCCTGGGCGGCATCGAGGGCCGCGAGCATGCGGTCGGCCAGATCGCCCGAAGCCGACTCAAACGCCTTGGCCATCGCGGGCCAGACCCTGTCATTGAGCATCAAGTTGGCCTGCACGGAATAGTTTTTGCCGACATGATGGCCGGCGGCCTGAATGTTCTTTGCGCCGGTGTGCGCCATCACCCGGCCCTGCGAATCGATCATGGCGACCTGGCGCACCTCGCGTTCCTCATCGCCTGCGAGCAGGCCCTTGAGCGCCTCGGGCGCGCTCTTGCCCGCACGCATGGCGTCGAGACCGAGCTTGCCGTAGCTTGGCTCGACAAACGATTGCGTGGCCACCGCGCCGATGCCGGCTTCCGCCCACGGAACCACCGTGCCTACGGTGAACCAATGCGACTGCACCGCCACGCCCAATTCTTTGGTTGCCGGATCGAAGGCGACGATGGAATACGTGTGAACCGGACGCTGCGGTTTGTGCCCAGGCGATGCCTCTGACGGGATCGCAGTTAGCCCGGCTGTGTCCCCGTCGTCATCCACAGCCTGGCAACATGCACCACATGGAAGGCCTACTCCGGAGCGGCCGATAACGAAGCTACCGGCCCCAACGAGCAGGAGAATCGCGAAGCAGTAGCAAGGTCTTTGAAGGACACTCATGGCTTCACCTCGAAAGTAAGAAACGTTTCGCGTTTTCTTAGTGGGTCCGGCTCGGCTCGCCGGACCTACTTTGAGGATTCTTTCCGAATTCTGCGGTGCGGTCAACGAAAAACGCGGACGGCGGCGGCGAGGGCACGCGCGAAGTCGCCGCGCCGTCCCACGGATACCGTCTCCAATCCCAGCCAGCCGGCGAACGTATGCAGCTCCCGTGCGAGCGATTCGGCAACCGTGCGGGCGTCGGCATCAGGCTCCAGGAATGCGCTTAGGACCCCGAGCCGCCGGCCCGGACGATCCGACTTGAGATCGACACGGGCCACCAAGCGATCGCCCAAAAGAAACGGCAGCACATAGACGCCCCAGCGCCGTTTGTGTTGCGGCACAAAAATCTCGAACCGATAGTCGAAATTGAAAAGTCGTGCTGTTCGCGGCCTGAACCAAATTAACGGATCGAACGGCGACAGCAGGGTGGCCGCATCGATCCGGGCCGGCTTCTTCGCATCGCGGTGCAGATAAGCCGGCTCACGCCAACCCTCCACGCGAACTTGAGTCAACTCACCGGCTGCGACGAGTTCGGCGAGCCTGGGCCGGGCCTCGCCAACGCTCATGCGGAAGTAGTCGGCCAGGTCCGCCGCCGTGCCGATGCCGTGGGCGCGGGCGGCAATGCCTAAGAGCGCTCGCTGGGACTCCTTACCGTCAAATCGGCGGCCATGATGTTCCTCAGCCACAACGCGCTCCGCCAGATCGTAAGTGCGGGCGAAGTTCGGAAGGCGCTGGGCCACGGCGAGCAGGCCGCGGCCAAAATGCGCCTCGAGAACCGCCCGCGGTATCGATCCGAACCATGAACCTTCGATTCGTCGTGAAGCCCCTTCCGGCGGCGGCAAGACGTCGGCGGTCAATGGGCCACGGGCGCGCACTTCAGCCAGCACCCACGTGACGTATTCGCGATGGATCTCCATCAGTTTCTCGAAGCCCCATGGCCGGACGCGATGCTTCTCCATGCGATGGCGCAACAGCGGCCAGGTCTCCATCGGCACGATCGATGCTTCGTGGGCCCACTGTTCGGTGAACTCACGCTTGCTGTAGACCAGGCGATCAAGGTGTGAGCGGTTGTAAGGTCCGAGCCGGGAGAAAAGAACCTGATAGTGCGCCGGGACTACGTTGTTGACGAAGTCGAGTTGGATGAGGCCGAGTTGCCGAATGACGCGGCGAATATGTCCCAGGCCGACGGCGCTTCGGGGCCGGGACCGATCAAAACCCTGGGCGGCCAAAGCAATGCGCCGGGCATCGTTGAGAGAGATCGCGCGATGGGTCATGAAGTGGTTCTACGATGGGTGGCGGCAAGTTTCCAACTTGCCGATCCGACCGCTTGGAAACCGGTCGCCACATGACATTGCCTAGATCGGTTGCGGGTTATGGAGAAGGACGCCGACCAGGACGTCGTAGCCCGCGTGGGCGCCGACGGCGATGCCGAAGCCGCGCAGCGTGTATACCCAGGCGAAGAAGACGCCGGCCAGCGTGCGATAAAGGAAAATGCTGCTTTGGAAAGGCTCGCCGCCGGGGCCGATGTTGTGGGCGCCGGCGAACAAGAGCCCGGACGCTACCGCAGCCAGGAACATGGCTAGCCAGCCCGGAATCTCAGCAAGGCGAAAAACCGCCGCTAAACCCGCGAACAGTAAGAGTCGGAAGAGCGTTTCCTCATAGATGCCGGCGCCGATGTAGCGCACGATCTGCTCCCACACGGGTTCCGGCAGCTCGGTCGTCGCGCCCAATTGCAGGAGGCCACGCGCATCGAGCGCTTGGCCGACGCCGTTGAGCATTGGCCAAAGTCCGCGGCTCACGCCCAAAAGCGCGCCCGCGAGCACAACGCTTTCCACCGTCATCCCGATCCAGACGCCGATACGATCTCGGTGCTGCGGTTCGCGGTAGAAGAGTCCCCAAGCGAGAAGGATGGACATCAGCACCAGCGGAGCAGCAAAAGGCCGCGTGAGGCCGATGGCTTGCAAGCCGGCGCGCAGCCAAACATCCGCGCCATTGCGCAGCTGCTCCGGCGGCGTCGGGCCCAGCAGGTATAAGCCCGCTTCATAGATCACGAGGAGCGGCAGCACGAAGAGCACGCACGACCAGGGATGTCGCGTGGCGTACCAATAGCTGCCGGAGCGCAAGGACATGGAACAGAGAGTTTCCAGGAATCCCGCAGATTCGCTGCGCTCATCTGCGGGCTTGAACGATTCCATTACATCCAGGCCGGGTATTTTCTGGCGAACAGGCGCTTGCGGTCTTCGGCTGGGAGCGTGCGCAGGATGCAGCGGCTTTCCTCGTGCAAGAGGTCGAGGACTTTGGGCATCGCCAGCGCCCGGCCTTGCGATTCTTGAAGGAGCGAGACGATCGGCTTGGCCGGATGGATCAATCCCTGGTAGCCGGCGTGGGTTCCGACAACGACCGCGACGGCGCCGTCGCTCAGCTCCACAACCGTTCCGACCGGATAGAAAGTCAAGTGCAGCAACTTCTCGGCCTGGGTCTTGTCGAGCGAACCCTGGTCGGCCAGCAACAGAACGTCGGTCAACGCCGTCCGCGTCTCTTGTCCGCTTCGGTAGGGCCGATGGGAACACAGGGCGGTGTACACATCGCAAACAGCCAAGAGTTTCGCGAAGTCGGACAGTTGCTCGCCGCGCTTGCCCGCTGGATAACCCGTGCCGTCGATGCGTTCGTGATGATCCTGAGCGGCCTGGACCGCGAGGCTTGATCCCGGCAAGGCGACGCCGACGATCTGGGCCCCGGTCGTGGTGTGGCGCTCCATGAGGCGGCGTTGCTCGTCCGTGAGCGGATCGGCCTGGGCCAGCAAATCCACAGGAAGCCGGATCATGCCGGCGTCGTGCAATAAGGCGGCGACGATGGCCTCCTCGAATTTGTCATGCCTGACGGCACCTTGCCCGACCGCGCCTTGAGTTTCACTATCGCTTCCATCGGCGTCGTGACTGAGTATGCGCGCCAGCACTTGGGCGACGGTCAGGCTGTGGGCGGCGACGAATCGGGCCGGGTCGGTCGCCGGCGCGTGAAAGAAACGCAACGGCATGTTGCGGCGCGCCTCACGGTGGAGTCGTTCCGCCAACGTCTGAAATCCGTGCATCGGCGTCTTCATGCCGATGGCCAGCCTGCCCAACACTTGTGCGAATCCATCCAGAAGCTGCGTTTCATCGCGACGCAAGTCGATGCCCGCTTGCAAAATATCAAGGCGCTCGCGTACCGCCTCTAACGTGCCTTCCAGTCCCTCGCAATGCCTGAGTTGCTCGCCCGGCGTGGCGGGCATCGCGGCGGCACAGCGCAGCACGCTGTCGAGCATCGCGCACGCTTCCGCATGAAGGCCGGTTAAGGAATCGCGCGGATCTTCCGGCAAGATCGCTTCGTCGGCCAGCGTGCGTAGATCGTGCAACAATTCCCGGCCCTGCTTCAGAAGGCGGGCCGCCCGCGCAGTCAAGCGCGGCGGCAGCGGCGTCTGGGGCTTTTCCTCGACCGGCGCCGCCGCCAACGTGGCCGTCAACAGCGAGTTGTGCCAGGCCCCTTGCTGGACCCTTTCTTCAAGCGTCGCCTGAGCCGGCGCCGTTTGGGTCGACCCCGTCTTGGCCGCCGTTCGCGTAGGTCCTTGGGCCTGGTCGAGACGTAACCGCAGCGCGGCGATTTTTTGCAAAAGCGCCTTCGTGTCGTTCATGGCGTCCATCCCTGGAATAATCTGGAACCCTAATCACCTAATATCGGCCAGCGACGGGACCCGCCTTGACTCAACAGCCGTGCCGTGCTTCAAGACTTCAAGTTTTTTCGGCGAATTTCCAAAAAATGCTGTCCGCATTCGCCGCGGAAAATGCATGGGATGACTGGAGAACTTGGCAGGAGTTTTTTTCGAAGCGGGATTTGACTTTTGGCGTAGAATAGGGGACACTAGGCGTCTGGTTGAATGGGATAGAGAAGCGGAGTTGTTCATGTCCCTGGAGAAACGGCCTGAACTTGAGGAATCGCGTCGCGCGAGCCGCCGCAAGCGCTCCCGGATACGGAACAATCGCTATCGTCCGGTCTTGGAAGCGCTGGAAGACCGGCTCGCTCCCTCCGGCCTATCCATTGTCGACATCACGCTCAGCAACCACAACGTGCCCGAGGATGTTGTTCCTACAGATGCGGTCGGCACGTTCACGGCCCAAGGCGCCTTAAAACCATCATTCCAGCTGATTTCGGGCCCTGGCGACTTGGACAACGGCCATTTCGCCATTGAACGCAACAAGCTCAAGGTTGTTGCACCGCTGGATTTCGAAACGCAGGTCAACTACTCGATCCGCGTCGAGGCCTCGGCCCCGGGCCTTCCAAGCTTCGCGAAGACGTTTACAATCACCGCCATCGATCAGAACGACCCACCTTTCGCCGCCAACTTCGCGGTCACCACCCTCGACGGCCGCGCGTTGACGTTCTTCCTGCACGGCGACGACGGTGATCCCGCTCAGCAGCAGACTCTCACTTTCCACCTAGATGACGCGCCTACCCATGGCCGCATCGCCGGCTTCAACTCCGGCACGGGACGAGTGACCTACGTGCCCGATGCGGGTTTCGTCGGGGCCGACGCGTTCTCTTATACGATTCACGACAGCGGCGGCGCCAACAGCGTCGCTCCGACCATCGTCACCATCGGCGTCCAGCCCCGCGCGCAAACACCCACCCTCCATGTCGGAGACGCCTCCGGCGACGAAGGCACGCCGATCGCGCTCGACATCGCCGCGTCGCTCAACGACACCGACGGCGACGAAACCTTGGCGGTCACCATCAAGGGAGTGCCGGAAGGCGCCGCGTTCTCCGCCGGAACTGACTTCGGCAACGGCCTCTGGTCGTTCACGCCGAACGAGCTTGCCGGCTTGACCGTCACCCTTCCGCAGGACGGCAACGACACCTTCACCGTCAAGGCGACCGCGACCGAGTCCTCCAACGGCGACCAAAGTTCGGTCACCAAGCTGCTGCACATTTCGGTCGTCAATGTGCCGCCGACTCTGGTCGCGCCCGATAGCGTGATCCTCGAAGCCGGCAAACCGCTCAATCAGCTCATCGGCATTTCCGATCCCGGCGCCGATCCCTTAACCTTGACCATCGACTTCGGCGACACCACCGCGGTCGCCACGCTTCATCCTTCGCCGGGTTTCGTAAGTCTGGGTCATGCGTTCGCCCTGCCCGACGGCGTCGACGAGAAGGACTTCTTCGTCCATTTCAATGCCGACGACGGCCAGGCGCACGTGTTCCACACGATGGTGGTCCACGTATTCTCCTCCAAGCAGATCGCCAACCTCGACCAATTCGCCAGCACCATGACCGACGGCAGCGGACCGGCCGCGCTGGGAGTGAACTGGGCCAATCATGCGGAGCTGGACGCCACTTTGAACGCCCCGGCCGGTTGGTCGCTGTTCGTCGCCGGCTACAAAGCCAACCCGACGCGAGGCAACAACGGCCCCAACAGCAATGGCCAATCTTTCGTCAACGTCACCAACGCGCAGGGCCAAAACTCGCAGCTGCAATCCGTCGGCTTCTTCGACGTTCGCGCCAGCGGCAGCCAGACCGACACCGGCGTGCAGGCGTTCGTTTCGGTCAGCTTCCTGGTCACCCCCGACCAGGCCGACAAGATCGTGCTGTTCGCCTGGGACGGCACGACTTGGCGGGCGGCCACCAGCGCCGCGCCCATTCAGCGCGTCGTTTCGGTGCCCGACGCCTCCGGCAAAGTCACCGTGACCCTCACGTACTTGTTCACGGCCGGCACGTTTCCGAGCGTCTACCAGATGGATCACACCATCTTCACGGTGGCGGTCACCGCGCCCCCTGCGCCGCCGCAGAC
>JACPZP010000147.1 GCA_016195405.1 Planctomycetota bacterium
CGTAATCGAAACCATGGACCTGAGCGAGCGGTAATCGATCCCCGCCATAGGCTTCTGCGAACAGAGAAGAGGAACCCGTATTTCCCGCGTTCAAAACCTGGCGCACCATTGGAGCCATTTCACTCAGGAATTCATGCGATTTCAAGGAAAATACAGCGACATCTGACCCACGGTTTCTGACGAAGAGCCAACTTTTTCACCTGCCGGGCAACTTTTCGCGCCGCGCCGCCGTCGTTTCGCACTCCCACACAACCAGCACGGACCAACCCAAACGGCGCAGCGCCCGCCGCGTCTTCTTGTCGCGCTCCGCGTTACGTGTCAGCTTGCGCACACAGTAACCACGACGCGCCGTGGGAATCCTGCACCGCCCGCACCAATGCATGTGCCAAAAGCACCCGCTGACGTTGGTCAATTTGCGCAGCCGCCGGGTGTTCCGATAGAACATCGGGTAACGGGCCACGACTATCTTGATAAAGCGGTCGTTAGCGGCGCGCCAAAATGAAAACTGCGATTGCAAGTATCGCCAAGGCAATCGCCTGGAGTAACTGGCTAAGTTGACCAGGAAGCAACCAAGGATTCTTCCACAGTTCCATAATTTTGTCCCGCTCATCCCATTTTTTTTGTCGCTCATCGAAGCCCTTTTGCTTCTCATCAAATATCTTCGACCGCTCTTCAGTTCGGCGTAACTGTTCCGCATAAAGATTTTCAAGCTTCGTTAAGGAATCGGCAATCTGGCGCAGTGGATCAACGTCAGTGTTCATCGTTTTTCCTATGCACGAGGTCTGAATGCGGGACCGCTCCTGCATTCTATTCCGCCGCGTCCATGTTGCGCCCCACCCTAGCCACGGCAAAAAAGCGTATCAATCCGCCCCTTTGCCGGTAAATACTAAAGATAGAGCCCGGCGGTATCGTCTTCAGAGAAGCGAGATGGCAATCACCCAGTTGACCGAGATCATGCAGCACCTTCGCAGGGCGGCGCTTCTGCGCGAGGGCGCCGGGCTGACCGACGCGGAACTGTTGGAGGGCTTTATCAGCCGCCGTGAAGACGCGGCTCTGGCAGCACTGGTGCAGCGCCATGGTCCGATGGTGTGGGGCGTGTGCCGGCGCGTTCTCCGCAATTACCACGACGCCGAGGACGCCTTCCAAGCAACCTTTCTCGTCCTCGTCCGCAAGGCGGCTTCCGTCGTGCCCAGAGAGATGCTTGTCAACTGGTTGCATGGGGTGGCCCACCAGACCGCGCTCAAGGCGAAAGCAACCGCGGCGCGAAGAAACGCGCGGGAAAGGCAAACGATCAACATGCCCGAACCCGATGTACTGGAACCAGGCCGTGGCAACGACTTGCGCTTGCTGATCGACAAAGAGCTGCGTGGTCTGCCGGAAAAATATCGGGTGGTCATCCTCTTGTGCGACCTGGAAGGCAAGACACGCAGGGAGGCGGCGCGACAACTCGGTGTGCCGGATGGGACCGTCGCGGGAAGGCTTGCCAGAGCGAGGGTGATGTTGGCGAAGCGACTCGCCCGGCAAGGCTCAGTGCTCTCGGCCGGGGCGGTCGCAGCGGCGCTTTCCTGCAACGCGGCTTCGGCGTCTGTGCCTTCGTCGCTCCTAATGTCCACGATCAAGGCCGCGACCCTCGTTGCGGCGAACCATGCGGCCGCCGGAGTCGTTTCGGCTTCGGTCGCCGCTTTAGCGGGAAGAGTTTTGCGAGCCATGTCCTTGACTAAACTTAAGTCGGTCGTCGCGCTCTTGTTGGCGCTCGCGATCGTCGGGACCGGTACGGTCGCCCATCGAACGTTCGCAGGGACCCAAGAGGCAGGGGTCCAAGAGGCAAGGACACAAGAGCCAGGGGCGCAGCCCGCGCAAGGCGAGCTCGCGAAAGGCGAGCTCGCGAAAGGCGAGCCCGCGAAAGGCGCGGCCCAGAAAACCGACAAGGAACGCATCGTCGGCACTTGGCGGGTCACCAAGGCCACGACCGACGGCAAAGACCTCGACCGCGATTTCAGCTCCTCCCTCATCCGGTTCATCTTCGCCAACGACGGCAAGATGATCCTGACCCTCGTCGATGACGTGAAGAAGGGCGACTACAATCTCGTCGGCGTCGGCAAGGTCGATCTCGCAATCGGCATGAAGGACCAAGGCGTCTTGCCCGCCATCTACAAATTCGACGGCAACGACCGCCTCACCCTTTGCGGCAGCAGCGACGCCAAGGAGCGCCCGACCGATTTTAGGTCCGAGCTAGGCGACGGGCGAATGATCTATCAGCTCGCTCGTTGCAAGCTGGGCGAGGAAAAGCCGACCCCGGAGGAGATCGAGAAATACAAGAAGCAAGTCCTGGATGAGCCCGCAACGGAACCTGGCGCGAACCAAATCGACGACCATGCCGAGAGTGCCAACAGTCTCAAGCAGATCGGTTTCGCCTTCCACAACTATCACGCCCAGCACAAGACTTTCCCGGCCCACGCCATTTACAGCAAGGACGGCAAGACGCCGCTCTTGAGTTGGCGCGTCGCCCTTCTCCCCTACCTGAACCACAAGGATCTCTACGCTCAGTTCAAGCTCGACGAACCGTGGGACAGCGAGCACAACAGGAAGCTGATCCCCAAGATGCCGCGTTCCTATGCGGACCCCGCCGAGAAGCCCAACAACGGGAGAACCCGCTACCAGGTCGTCACCGGTCCAGGCACGCTGTTCGACGGGGCCAAGGGAATGGCGATTCGCGACATCACCGACTGCACTTCCAACACGCTGCTCGCGCTCGAGACGAAGGATTCCGTCGTCTGGACCAAGCCGGCCGACCTGACGCTGCCCAAGGACAAGGACAAGAAGCCCCCGATTGGCGAGCGCTTTCCGGACGGCTTCAATGTGCTGCTCTGCGACGGCTCGGTGCGCTTGGTGCCTCACACGATGCCGGTCGCTAAGCTTCGGGCGTTTGTCACACCAGCAGCGGGTGACTGACCACCTCCGCCAGCAAAAAAGTTACTCAATTTCTGGCTCATCCGGCAATTGCGTGTTTTTCGCGCGCGAGTTGATAAGATGGCGGCGTGCCCGGCCCTACCGGCCCTACGGGTTCCCCTTCTCTGTTCGATCCGCGCGCCATGCCAGGGATTGACTTTCGCCAGCTCCGGTCACTCATCTCCATCGCGGAGGTCTTGGAACTCATTGGGTTTCAAGCTCGGCAGAGTGTCGGCCATCAGCAGCGCGGGCCTTGTCCGCTTCACGGCTCTCACGACACCAGCAAGCTCATGGGTTGGAACCCGAGCTGTTTCCCGGCATTGACGCCCGCCGCCGCGTGTTCGAGCGGCCTGACGCCTTCCGGGTGCTGGCCCGGCTTGATGACGAGCGGCTTTGGTGTTGGACATGGAAACTAACAGTTATGCTGCCGCCGCCAGATTCAGACAAGGTGTGGAAGCCTTTGAGGTAGGGGATCTCGACTGGGCCATCGCCGAGTTCACCGAGGCCATCCGGTTCGACCCGAACCATGCGGATGGGTACTGCAATCGGGGTGTATGCTATAAGGAGAAACGCGAATACGACAAGGCCATTGCCGACTGCACTGAGGCCATTCGGCTCCATCCGAACGATGCGGTTGCGTACATCAATCGAGGTGTATGCTATGCGAAAAAAGGGGAATACGACAAGGCCATCGCCGAGCTCACCGAGGCCATTCGGCTCGATGCGAAAAAAGCGATTGCGTACTGCAATCGAGGTGGATGCTATGCGACAATAGTGGAATACCACGAGGCCATCGCCGACTTCACTGAGGCCATCCGGCTCGATCCGAAATATGCGAATGCGCACTATTGGCGAGGTCGGTGCTACGCCCAGAAGGACGAAAACGACAAGGCCATCGCCGACTGCACCGAGGCCATCCGACTTGATCCCGAAGCGGTAGTCGCCTACAGCAACCGAGGTACTTCTTACGCCCAGAAGGGCCAATACGCCAAGGCCATCGCCGACTTTACCGAAGCCATCGGGCTCGATGCAAAAGAGGTGGATAACTACTTTTGGCGAGGTCGGTGCTACGCCCAGAAGGGCGAACACGACAAGGCCATCGCCGACGTCACCCATGCCATCCGGCTTAATCCAAAAGATTGGGTTGCGTACTGCAATCTAGGTGAATGTTTTCGGATAAACGGTGAATGCGCCAAGGCCGTCGTCAACTTCACCGAGGCCATCCGGCTTGCGCCGAAAAATGCGATTGGGTACTGCTGTCGAGGTGAATGCTATGAGACCAAAGGCGAATACGCCAAGGCCAGCGCCGACTTCACCGAGGCCCTCCGGCTTGAGCCGAAGAATCCGGCACGCTACTATCATCGAGGTGGATGCTATTTTGCAGCGGGCGAATACGCCAAGGCCATCGCCGACTTCACCAAGCCCATCCGGCTCGATCCGAAAGATGCGGTTGCGTACTGCAAGCGAGGTGGCTGTTACGAGAAAAAAGGCGAATACGCCAAGGCTATCGCCGACTTCACCGAGGCCATCCGGCTCGATCGGAAAAATGCAGACAATTACAGAGGGCGGGGCCTGTGCTACGCCAAGCAAGGTGAATACGCCAAGGCCATCGCCGCCTTCACCGAGGCCATCCGGCTTGATCCGAAAAATGCGGATAACTACAGAGGGCGGGGCCTGTGCTACGCCAAGAAACGCAAATACGCCAAGGCCTTCGCCGACTTCATAAGGCGATTATGGGTTACGTTGACGCGCTCACGTATGCTTGATGCGCCTCGGCACGGCTTTCGTAGAAGTTGGGACTCAAGGCGAAGCCCACCAGCGACGCTTGTTTGCGTATATGTCAGCGACCGGCCTGTCCTTGTGCGTTCCGAGCTTCTTCCTCACCAGTATGTGCGAGAAGTAGACAAATAAAAAGAAATCGAGCGGCCTGACGCCTTCCAGTGCTGGCCCGGCTTGATGACGAGCGGCTTGACCGGGCGCTCACCTTTGTCGGCATGAAGTAAAGCGGGGGCTGATCCACTATGGCTGATGAGCGGACGTTCCTGGAGGCGATCCTGGCCGCGCCGGAGGACTGGCGGATTGAGCGAGTACATGCCTGAAAGGCCGGGTTTATGGGCAAAGCGAACCATATGGCTGCGAAATGAAACGAAACCAAATAAGTCACATTCGCCAATTAGTTTACGTTCAGTGGATCGCGCCCGTCACCGCTGAAAGAATTAAGTGCTTACCAGCCAAGATCTTAAGAAAATGCTTTCAGCGCTAGGCCGGATGGTTTCAGCGAAGCGCCGGATGGCATCTGTCCCAGCGCCGCGCTGAAACCATTTTCGCATCTCAAACTGCATGGCGGTGATGGCGGTCAACTTGGGGCCCTGACCTCTCCCGCCGTTTGCTCCATCCTTCGCCGTGACCTATCTTTGGGACACAGATTCTTTTCATTTCCTTGCGAACGGCGGATGCGATGTTGGCCACTTTGCGCGAAAACGTGCGGGAAGAAACGGCGGTGCATGAACCAACGCTGGTGGAAGAGCCGGCGCCGGAGTTCAGCGTCGTCATGCCTTGCCTTAACGAGGCCAAGACGGTGGGGCGGTGCGTCGCCAAAGCGCGGGCTTGTTTGGAGCTTTTGGGCGTGTCGTTCGAAATCGTGGTTGCCGACAACGGCAGCAACGACGGCTCCCAAGCGGTTGCCGCGGCTTATGGGGCCCGCGTCGTGTCGGTCGAGCGCAAAGGCTATGGCAGCGCCTTGCAAGGCGGCATCGCGGCGGCGCGCGGCGCCTATGTCATCATGGGCGATGCCGATGATTCCTACGACTTCAGCAACCTCGAGCCTTTCATCACCGAGTTGCGGCAAGGCGACGAGTTGGTCATGGGCAACCGCTTCAAGGGCGGCATCCGGCCCGGCGCCATGCCGCTCTTGCACCGCTACGTCGGCAACCCGGTCTTAAGCGGCATCCTCAACCTCTTTTTCCATACGCCCGTCGGCGACGCTCACTGCGGCCTGCGCGGTTTTCGCAAGGAATCGTACGAACGGCTCGGCCTGACCACGACCGGGATGGAGTTCGCCAGCGAGATGGTCGTGAAAGCGAGCCTGTACAAGCAGCGGATCAGCGAGGTGCCGACGACTTTGTCGCCTGATGGCCGCGATCGCCCGCCGCACCTGCGCAGCTTCCGCGACGGCTGGCGGCATCTGCGCTTCCTGCTGCTCATGTGCCCGCTTTGGCTTTATCTGATTCCAGCGGCGGCGCTTTTGAGCGGCGGGCTGGTGTGTCTTCTGTGGCCGGGACTTGGGCCGCAAATGTACGTGGGATCGCTGTGCATGCTCGCCGGCATTCAGTTGCTCTGGTTATGGGCGTTCGCACAGGCACATGGTTGGCAGAGAGGCCTGTTTCCGCTCAATCCATTCACTAGAGGCGTCTTGCGCGGATTCACTCTGGAACGCGGTTTGTTGGGCGGCGGCGTCGTAACCCTTGCGGGGCTGGCGGCGACTTTCTCCACCTTCGGCCGGCTTGACGCGGAGGCGGCTCTGCGCGTCGGTTTGTGGGGCTTCCTGCTCTTCGTCCTCGGCGTGCAGACGATCTTCGGCAGCTTTTTCCTCAACATGCTCGCCATGAACGACCGACATCACAACCGCGGTTAGCGTCTTCACCGATGCAATTCCTTTCACCTTCCATGGACCGGGCCGCGCTCGCCGATGGCTCGCGGCTAAACGTCAAGCGGCTAAACGTCAAGCGCACGTGGATTCCGAATGCTTGCGCTTTGGTTGTCGTGGCGCTGATCTTGGTCAATTACGTTGGGCCGTTCGCCGACCTGGATTGGTCGTGGCAGGTGCGGACCGGCGGCGCGATCGTGGCAAGCGGCAGCCCGCGCGTCCCCGAGTCGTTCTCTTACACAATTCCCGGCGTTGTGGTGCCGGATTTCGAATGGCTCTACGAGGTGATTCTCTGGGTGGCTTGGTCGGGTTTCGGAATGGGCGGGTTGAAGCTTCTGAAGGTGCTGCTGGTCGCCACGCCGCTCATCTTGGTGGCCCGGCAACTCCAATGCGAAGGCGTGCGTTGGCATGGCATCGCCGTCTCGTTGTGCCTGGCGATCTTCGTCCTGTCCCCGGCATGGAACCTGCGGCCCCTATTCTGCACCACGACCGGTCTCCTGCTTCTGACTTCGATGTTGCACAACCACACGACCGGCAAGAAGCCGCTGTCTTGGTGGCTGCCGCTTGGGATGCTTCTGTGGGCCAATCTGCATCCAGGCGTCATCGTCGGACAGGGACTGTTGCTCGGCGCCATCGGCTGGGAATGCCTGAACCGATGGCTGCGTTGGAATTCGCCGCTGGATCAAAGCCGTTTGCGACGGTTCATGGTGATCGGCGGTTTAGGTCTGGCGGCGACCTTCGTCAGCCCCGATCCCTTCGAGCGGCTGCGTTATCCATTCAAGCCGGAGCTGGCCCATCCGATCATGCGCATTTTCGCGGAGATGCAGCCGCTCTATTCGTTCCTCGACAAGCCGCCCTACGCGATCGGCCTGATTTACGTGGTCGCCGCGCTGGTGCTGATGACGATTATTCTGCGGTTCCGACATTATCGCATGTGGGAGATCGCACTTCTTGGCGGCTTGGCGTTCCTGGGCAATTTCGCGTACCGAAGCGCCATGGATTGGCTGCTCGTGATGCTGATGCTCGGCGTGCCGCACCTTAAAGAGTTGTTCGCTGAGGCGGCCCGGCGTGATCGCCGCCGGACTTGGACCAAGGCGCTCTTGCGCCTCGATTGCAGGATCAAATCGACGCTTGCGAGTTCGCTACTGTGCTGGCGACCCCTCTGGCCGGCGCTGGCGCTGGGAACGCTTTTGGTCGTGTCGCTGATTCCGCCGCTGTCGCGGCGCATGCCCATTCAGGATGCCGCCGAATGGCCGGTGGCGGCCGTCGATCACATCGAGAAGGCCGGTTGGTCGGGGAACTTCTTCGCGCCTCCCGACTACGGCGCCTACCTCGGCTGGCGGCTCGGAGATCGCTGTAAGATCTACACGGACACGCGTGGCTTCTTCTTTCCGCCGGAGCTTCTGGAAGATAGCCATTTCATCCCGCAGCTCGGCCCCGACTGGCGACGCCGCCTCGATCGCGTGCTGGAAGAATATCGCACCGACTACTTCCTGCTGGAAACCGAGGGGCCGCGCGCCGAACTGTGGAACGTGTTGCGGCCTAACGTAAAAATGCCGCTTTATCTCGATGACCAAGCGGTGTTGTTGACCGCCGAGCAGGTTCGTCGCGGACTTAACCCGAATTAACGCAAATCTTCGCGCAAGATCGAGTTGACCGTCGCCAGATCGTGCTCGGCCCAGGCGGCTTCGATGCGCTCTTTGAGATGACGGTTGGCGTTCTGCAGCGCGAGCCAGCGCGGACAATCGGGGTGCTCGGGCGGCGGAACGGGGTTGTCTTTGGAAAACGCGTCGTGCGTATCGACCATGAAGACCCACGTCGCCTGTCCGCAGTGATCCATTTGCTGGGCGCGCAGCTTGAGATGTGGAAACGTGGCGCTGCCCAGGCGAAAAGCGTATCCTTGCACCGCTTGATCTTCACTCGCGATGGTCTGCACGATGCCGTCCGCCAGGGGCGCCGGCGGAAGAATTTCCGTCAACGGCTTGTCGGCGGGCAAGTCATAGTACGGAAGCCGATTGGGAATGATCGTGGCGGGACCTTGGGGATAGGCCAGGTCCATGAAGATCCGGCATGCACGGCTCAGGAGCGAAGTTGGCAACGCATGCATGACCGTTTGTGGCTCGCTGCGTGTTATGGGCCTTTCGGATTCTCTTTCTTTCCCGCAGGCGCCGAAATCAGCGGCGTATTGTCGTCCCTGTCGAGATCGAAGTTGTCCGGAAGCGGCCCCTTCAAGGTGCACATTGCCTTGAAGACTTCGTCGGAGATGTTCGCGCCGATCCAGCGCACGGAACCATCGGGAAACGACGCATAGGTGCCGCGCTTGCCGTTGTTCACGATGGGTTTGCCGAACTTGTCCGTGGAAAGCACGAAAGGAGAAATCGACTTCGTTTCGGGAACGCCGCGCAAGGTGCTGCCGCCGCCCGCCATCCATGGTGTGGCGCCGACCAGTCCGTCATGCGGGACCTGGATGAGCAGGATGGTGCTCGACAGGCCGTGGCCGTTGCGGATTTCGTCGAGGGTCGCGCTTTTGTCGTAGCCAAGGATGCCGCGCTTGTTGATGTAGGCCGGATCGTTCGCTGGGTATTCGGCGGCGTCATGGCCGACGCCGGAAATGCCCACGAAATGCGTGGCAGCCACCTCGAACGGCATGTCCGGATGAGCGGCGAAAAAGCTCGTCGTCGGGTACATCGGATCGAGGAACTGCGGCACCAAGGTCCGCGCCGACATCCAGTTGCCCGGATCGCGCCACGACTTATTGAAGTCGATCTGGCTGTAAAGCCTCTCTTGGCCCAAAAACGGCAGCAAGCCGGCCATCCAGCTGATGCGCCGCCCCGGTTCGCGGCCGAGGCGCGAGTTTCCCGACGCCTTGAAGGCGCCGGGCGGATACTGTCCGGGCGGCACGCCGCGATCGGTAAGGCCGCTTTCGCCAAGAAGCTTGCCCGCCTTGGCCAAATCGTGCCGTCCGAACATCGCGGCGGCAACCTCGACTTCAGTGCGCAGCGAGTACGCGGCGAAGCCGACCAGAGTCGGCAACCGCTCAAACTTATCCACCACGTCGATGGTAAACGCGACGTTCTTGCCCTCTTGGGTCACGGTAACGCGCGAGCCGGCCGCCTTATCCGTTTGCGTGCTGTCCGTGTCTTTCTTGACAGGGTCGCCGCCGCCGCCGAACCTGGAAGGCACTCCCGGTTCGCCGCCGCCGCCCTTGCCTGGCCGAATGCCGCCAAAATCTTTGGCGCCTTCGATATTCTTCCCCACCGCGGGCGCAGGCGCCTCCTCGATGATTTGCGGAAGCTCGACGGTGCTGTCCAAGAAGCGTTCGATGAAACGTCCCACCGTGAAAGCAGCGTCCGCGATCATGGTCTTCTTCAAGTCCTTGGCGTCCCCGTCGGCTTCGCAGGCGACTTCGTTTTTCATGCGGAAGTTCTTCGAGTCTTTTTGAATCAAAGCAGTCCCCAGGATGTGCATGCGTGCTTTTCGTTCGTGGACCACTTGCAGGACGTCCCAGAAGCGCCTGGGATCGCGGCTACGGCCGCCGGCATCCAGGGCATTGAGCGTCAAAGCGCCGACTTCGGAGGCCGAGCAATAAAGCAGAATATCCTTGGACCCCGCCGTGCTCGCGCGCATCTTGTCCAACATCTCTTTCAGCGCGGGCTTGATGGTCATGAATGTGTCGGACTTGAGCGTCGATGCCGCCGGCTTGATCGCGTCGTCGTCGTTGGGCTTGGTACTTTCTTTTTCTTTGTCCTTGTCCTGATTTTTCGCCGTCGTCTCTTGCTTCGGACTTGCTTGCGCTTCCCCGATAACGGGGAGCTTCTTGGGGTCGGAATCGCTCAGCGGCAATTTGCCGGGGAGCTTCGCCACCGGCGGCGGCGTGAGATTCGGCGTCGTCTGCGGATTCTCCTTGGCTTTGGGGGCGGGCCGTTGCTTTTGATACTCGAATTGTCCGCCGACGTTCAAGAACGCCAACATTGGCTTCTCATCCGCGAAAATGATGGTCTGCGGATCGTGAATGCGTACATACAGCGGACGATAGATTTGCGCCTGCTTGGGAACGCCAATGGCGAGGCGCGACAGCACTTCGAACCAGGGATTCGGTCTTGTCGACTTGAAATACTCCTGTTTCTTGACGGGCGTGCCGGCGGATTCCAAGCTCAGCGCCCTCTTGAGCGCTTCCAGATTCGCCGTGTCGGTCAAGTGAACGGCCGTAAGCGAACCGTCGGGACTCTCCGTGTGAATGATGCGGTCCGTCGCCAGAATGGGGAAACCGAGCTTCCGGTCCAACTCATCCTTCTTAAAGGCGCCGGGGGTAAGTAGAATGGCGTCGCGCCAATCGCGCAACTTGGAAAGGATGTCGCGTACATTCAGGTCGCCGACGTAGGTCGTGTTCGCCGGGAAGAGATTGGTGAACTCCGATCCCGCCAGCGCCTTTTTCCCGCCGTCGCTAAACTTGATGTCGTCAACAAGATCTTGTTTTTGCCCGTCCTTGTCCTTGGCAGGCTGGCCGCCGTCTTTTGAGACCTTCTTGTCTTTGGGTTCCTCATCGCCAGAGTCCTGCGTAACGCCCTTCTGGTTCTTCCCGAACGTATTCGGCAACGCATTGTTGCTGTTCCCTTTGCCGCTAAGGATGAAATAGCCCGCGGCCGCCAGCACGACCAAGCCGACGCCGGCCAAAGCCAGGCCGATGGTGAGTTTTTGCTTGGCGGCCTTCTTGGGCTTGCCCAGTTCTTCTTCCGCGGGCTTCGGTTCCTTTTCCACCTTCTTCTGGTTCAACAGCCCCTGCAATTCGTGCTCGCTAAGTTCTTCGATAACCTCTTCACGCCTGCCGTTCGTCGTCTCAGCGCTTTGCTCATAGTCCAAATCGTAGCCGGCGGCCTTTGCAGCTTTCTTGGCCGGGTCCTCCACGACGAATTGGTATTTGCACTTTGGACAATCGACCTTCTTGCCGATCAGCTTGGCCTCGCGAATCGTCATCGCCGCCTGGCAACTGGGGCACTTCTGCTTGAAGGTTGTGGACACGGCCATGAGCGGAATCTCCCGGAGTAAAACCTCTGCTCCAATCAAAGACATGCGACCGATGTGCGAACGAAGGAGGAGGCCGTCCCCCCTCGTCCATGGGAGGAGAGGGGCAGGGGCCATGCCCGCCAAAATCGCTATCCCTCATCTTAATCGCTAGAACCTACCTATTGCAAATGGTAATGGGGGAAGAATGGCGAAAATCAATTCGGCCTGCGGATTTGCACGATTGTAGGGGTGACTGGCCCAGTCGCCAGTCAGCACTGGACAACTCGGTTTAATGAGATCAGAAACACTCACGCCGGGCCAGGCGTTTGGACAGCAGGGACTTCGGCAACCGCCACCGGCTTGGCGGCCGCTTTCGGCAGCTTCGGAAACAGCAGCATCGCGACGATGAAAAAGCCCAGCAATTCGGCTGTGAGCAGGATGCCTTGGAGCCTTGGAAAGACGGCCGCGCTCAGCGTGATGGCCAGGATAATCGCCCCCGGAACGACGACGCCCGCCAACGCCAACTTCACTCCCATTAAGGTCACGGTGCGCACGGCGATGATTGCCAGCGCGACGCCGGCGGAAGCCAGCATCGCGGTTCCCAGAGGGATGTACTCCTGCGCGAAGTACATGAGCGGGTAGGCGCCCGCGAAGGTGCCCACCGTCAAGAGCAGCATCCAGCGATCGAACCGCTCTACCCGAGCGGCGTGGACGACCAGCCCGATCAAGAGGCCGAAGGTCAACACACTGACTGGGGCGAGCCAGGTCAGCTCACCGAGCCGGTCAATCGGCGCGATCCCCAGCACGTCCAGCCGGGCCGGTTGCCCAAACAGCAATCGCTTGTAGTCCCAGGTGTAAATGGTCGTGCCGGCGCTGCTCGCCACGCTCGTTGGCTGCAACGACAACTCCAAGAGCCGCACGTCGGAGCCGGTGGCGGCCAGCGTGATTTGAAAGTGATCGAGAATGCCGCCGGGCGGGACCGACAGTTCGTAGAGCCCTTTGCCGACGGCGACGTAGCTGATCTCCAGCGCGGTCGGTTCGGCAGTCAAGCCGCCCCGCCACACCAGCTTGCCGTCGCGCAGGGCCACCTGCTCGCTTGGCTTGCCGCCGGCCGTGAACGACAGGTCGGCGACGGAGATCGTCTGCGGCGGCAAGGGCAATTCCAACTCGCAATCGCCGGCCTTCTCGTCGCCGGGGCGTGTCGCCTGGATGGCGCCCTTGAACCGGGCCTCATAGATCGACTCAGGCGTGGCCGTGCCGGCGCTGAGCCGGGGCGTGAGCACGACGTCGGCGCTAAACGTCTTGACGCGGGCGCGCGGCCGCGGTGTCGGATGCTTGCCTAACTCGGCCTGCATTAAATTATTTTGCTCCATCTGCGGCCCAAACCCGAATTGCGCCTGGTTGGCCATTCTCGAACGAACTGCCGACTGCCGAACTTTCTGCACCGCGGGCAGCAAGAGCCCGATCAAGACCGCGATGATAAGGACGACAACCACCAACTCGATCAGCGTAAAGGCGCGGCGGAAAGGCTGGGGCATGGTGAGGTCCTGGTTCGTACTTGGACTGCGGCGATTTCCGCCGCTTTCTTGGGGTCGAGTATGTGCGAGCCGCGGCGTCAAAGCCAACAAAAAACCAAAGCGGCGGAAAAGCGCCGCAGTCCAAAGCGCGTTTGCGACGACCTCCCGGTGACTTACATGACAACCAAACAGAACCTCGCGCCCTCCGCTAGCGCTGCGCGCAGACTTCTTGCCAGTTCTTCCAGTTCATCGTGCGAGTTCTCCGGTTCTGAGAGGCGTGAGGCCAATTTCGGCTTTGAGCGCATCTCTCGAATCAATCCTTCAACGCTGTCCAAGCCGTCCTGGCTGCTACGGTAACCCCGCCCCCAGCTTTAGCTGCCTGATCAGCCGTTTGGGGTATGACACCGTCCGCAGGAACATCGGCCGCAGACGCATCGTCCGGCCGGCATGGCCGTGGATGGTTATGTCCCACTCCGTGTTGGTTAAGAGCCCGGATGGGCTGACGGCATCGGCGCTGCGTCTGCGCTTGGTCATGAGGCCATAATTGGTACGATCCGTCCGGTTGAGCCGAGGAGGGCTTTATCCCGAATAGCCGACCAAGGAATCGCATGACGATCGATCCTACGGCCTATCGACGGCACTCGCGTGTGGCGTCCGCTTCTCGGCGTTGAAACTTCGCGCCACGACGGTCACACTTGCTCTAACACCTGAAAGGGCTTGCCCTCGGCCCCTTCAATATCGCAGTCATGACGGAAGCCCCCAATCACTTTCGCAAGCTCAACAGGAATGTCGAAGACGTAGTCCGTATCCTTGCTACCGTGTTGTTGAGCGAGGAGTCTGTCTCTTATGGGAAAAAACGGTGAAGGTAATCTCCCGTTCGTTTCAAGGTGCTCTATTCCCTGTTGCGCGTCGTGATGAACGGACCAATTTATCCGGCCGTTTTCCCACGAGGTCGTCATGCTTTCCATGCAAGTCTCGTTCGTATAGCAAGCGATTAACCTCGCATTCATTGACAAACGAGCGAAAACTACGTCGTCCGGAACGATCAAGGCCTCGTCGTTGATGTACAACAAGTAACTTCCATTGGAGAGGCTGACACCGACAACGGGTGATTCCGCAATCTCCTCGAATTGATCGGTCGCAATCACGCCGAGCTCGTCGTGAATCGTGGCTGGATCTTTGCCGCTAACGGCAACCAATAACACGCGGAAGCCCATTTTTGTCGCTCCATTCTGCCTCTGAGGATTCTTGTAGCCCCGCTCACATTCTTGGCGCAACCGATCGATGAGTGTCTTGATTCACTCTTCGACCTTGATGCACCGGCCAAAAATCGCGTTAGCCGACACCCATCCATTGATTCGCCCGCGATTGTTGCCGATCTGAAAGCGCCGTCCCTGGATGGCCTTCACCAAATGAAGGTACTCGCGACCGCGGACCTTGCACAAGACGATGTCGCCGACCTTGAGGCTCGCCGGAGCGACCGGAGCGACGGTGCAGAGCTGCCCGGACTCCACTTTGCCGGCCATCGAGTTGCCGCGAGGGCGACAGAATACCGTTTGGCCGGTTCGTAGCTTTTCGATGTAGCCGGAGGCCCAACCCATAGAAATGACCCTGCCCGCTTGACTATATCCAACATTGCTAGGTGAAATCGCACGCGTCTCAATACATCCTCGCTCCGAGCGGCACTTCGACATCTGGCCGCAGCAGGACTACGTCCACGAAGGTAGCCGGTAGAACTTTGCAACCTTTCTGGCGGACTCCCGTGCATCAAAGTGGGGCTCCGTTCGACCCGGAACAACTTCCGCGTCTCGCCAAATCCGTTGTAGCTCTTTCGCTTCATCGCTGTTCGCGTGGCGCAAAGACCAGGCCAACTCCTTCGGATCGAAGAACACCGCACGTTCCCATGGTTCGGGCACTCCCTCAACCCGTTCCCAAGTGCGCTCTTGATCAAATACGCCGTAGACCAATGCCCGCAGGTGATTGCCAGACTGCCAGTGATGAAACTGAAAGGCATCAACGACGCTCTGGAATCCCAGCCAGAGCACGTCCGTGTCCAGCCGCGCGGAAAGACTCGCCAATTCGGGCTCTGGCGGCACAAAGCTCATCGGGCCTTGCTCGATGGCGTAGAACTCAGACTCTGGCTCGGTGGCTGCCGCCGGGTATTCATTACAAACAGCAGCAACTTTCGCAGCCTCGATCGCTCAAACGTAGATCGCGGTGAGAGTTCCCATGCGCGTCTCCAAATAGCCAAGCCCTTGGTATCTCAGATTATTCAAGCGGCCGAACAACTTCTCGGCATTCTTATACTCTTTTTCGTCTAGGCTTACTCTTCATCCGCCGCGTCGCCGGCTGCTTGCGGACCCATTTCAGGAATCCCGCCAATTCCGGCGCCTTGCGGAGCTTCTCGATGGTTGGGTAGATAGCGGCGAGAGTGGCGTTCGTGAACGTGGCATGGATGAAGCCGTGACATTGAGAGCAAATCAGTTCCACGTCGTCTTTGGTGCCGCCCTTTTGCTTGGGCACGCAATGGTGCTTGGTCAGGCTCGACTGGATGAATCCGCGGCCACAAAGTGCGCATGGAGTGAGTTCTGGCATTCGTTTCAGGCAAGCTCGCAGATTCCATGAACGACGTTATGATCGCGTCCAACTTCAAGCCCAAACGTCTTACTTGGATCGGGCTCCAGCTGCCTTAGCCCGCGTGAGAGTTCGTTCCAATTGTCCGCAACCGTTACGACCTGTCCGTTGGCGATTCCCACAAACTTGCCTTTGTATGGCCGGTCGCAATAAATCTGTCACAGGTTGGCCTTGACACGTTGGTCAGGAGTTTATGAATATCGCAGCCCATGAGTCATGGAAGACCTTACTCCACAGAGGAGGTTCGCCTGCGCGCCGTTGAGGCGGTCGAACGGGGTGTTGGTGTTACGCAGGTAGCCGACGCGTTTGGAGTGGATCG
>JACPZP010000154.1 GCA_016195405.1 Planctomycetota bacterium
GACCCGCTGAACGACAACTTCGAGATTGTCGAGTTCGGAGTGAGGGAAGCTGCTCGTTCGCTTGAACTCCTCGCCGCTCTTGTAGACGCGGTCGATGGTGAGCGAGTACCACTTCCCCTTCTCAGAGTCGTTGGCGAACACCGAGGCGTTCACGCGACCGACCTTGAGCTTCAAGGCGGGTTTCTTCTTTTCGTTCGTCTTTTCGTCTGTCATGGTTTGTTCCTCCTAAAGTAAAATGAGTTGTTCACTCACAAAGGTGACGTGAACAACGAGCTTTACGCCGGGGGAACAAAGCAACGGCTGGCGTGAGGACCGCCGTCCGCTCCCGAACGGCAAGGCGAGTGACACGCTGCAAGCGTGGCCGCGAGCCTTGCAGGGAGCAGGCGGGACGGCGATAGACGTTGCGTACCCGACAGACAAAACAGAACGATAGAAACCCGCAACGAAAGGGCGCGGAACGCTTGGAGGTGGGCGGTGGCGATGGGGAAGGTCGGTACGAGCATCGGCAAGCGGCGGTTGGCGAGAGTGAGCAAGTGACGAAAGTCGAACGTGTCAGCGGGTGGTGGATGGCAACGCATTCGTCGGGGCCGCCGGTGAGGTCGGTCAAAAGAATCAAAAAGGGGCGTGGCCGTGGGCGGCAACCCGCACGTTTTGACGGGAAGGAAAGAGGCCAGGTGGGTGCCTCTCGACGGGTCAACATTTGACGTGAGGGTCGTGACGACGCGTCACGTTTCCTCGTGCTCCTGCTCATGCTCGTGAATCCACGAATGAGCGGTGTTCAACACTTTGGCGGCAGTGAGTAGGTCGTCCCTGCCGAGCGAGTCGGAGGACTTCCAATCGCTGCTCCCGTCTTCCTTGTAGATGCGACGCACTTGCACGTTGTGTCGCACCTTGCCGTCGCCGTTCTTGTTCGCCCAGATGACCGCTTTCACGCGGCCAAAGCGAACCTCATGCACCGGTTTCGTCTTCGTCGATTTCGTTGTGCTTTCAGTTGGCATGGGTATGCCTCCTTTCCAACCGTAAAATCGAGACGCACCACCTGGCTTACGCCTGTTATGGTGCGTTTCAACGGCGATGTTACGCAGCGGCCTGGAAGTCGTCGGTATCGCTGGCGGTCTGTTCGCTGACGGCCTCGATGATTTCCGCGGCGGTCCGCTGGATGCGGTCCAGCGATGCGGCCAGCGTGTCCTTGTTGCCCGCGTAAAGCTGGATGTAGTCGGACGACGCCGAGTTCGTATCGAGGCCGATGGCCTGCGAGACGATGAAGGCGACGGCTTCCGCTTCGGTTTCGCGGACGGTCTTGGACGGACGCTCGCCGGAGTCCTTGCGGTGGAGCATCTCGTGGGCGAGTTCGTGAACCAGAACCGAGAACGCCTCGGCGGACGGAAGGTCGCCTCGAAGAGCAATCTTGCCGCCGTAGGACGCCCCGTCGGCGTGGCCGAGTTGAACCGTGGCGTCGAGGTCGCTGAGGTACAGAAGCGTGATGCCGCGAGCGGCGACGAACGCCTTGAGGCGTTCGGTGTAGCCGGTGGGGTCACCGCTCACGGAAGCGGGTTCGGGAAGCGGGGCACCGTCGGTCTGCGACACGTCGAAGACGTACACGGCACGGAAGCGAAGGATGGTGCGGTCGTCATCTTCGCCTTCGTAGCTACGCTCATCACCCTTGGGGCGAATGACCATCGGAGCGATGATGACGATACCCTTCTCGCCCTTCTTCACGTACCGCCCGAACGACTTCCACGTCTGGAAGCCCGCCACGCGGGTGGCGTCGGGCTTCTGGCTGGCGATGAGCATGATGTTGCCGAACGAGTACCGGTAAAACCGGCTCACGGCGGCAAGGAACGTCTTCATCGCGTCGCTTTGGCCTTGCTCCAACGCGGCGGCTAGGCTTTCGAGGGCCTGGTCGGCTAACTTCTTCGCTTGCTCTGCTTTCATACGCTGTCCTCCAAGAAAAAAGGTTTTCGGTTCCTTCGCGGAATGCTGAGGGACCGAAAACCGACCTTTGGAGGACGGCCGCTTCGAGCACGCGGGGACCACGGGCAAAGCGCTAGGCAGCGGGCGTGACACGCCCTAATTCAGCGAGTTACGTTTTCGGGGCGTGGCACGACCGATGCCGCTTTGACCGGTCCGCCGATATGCGGATGGTCGTCGCGGGCGAGAAGCGAACGAAAGCAGAACTAGCGAAAAGTGGGTGGCGGAGATCCGCAAGCCGGGTTGCTACGGGCCGGTGAAGGACTTTTGGAACTCGGCGGCGTCGGAGAGGTCCACATCGCCGTCATGGTCGTGGTCGAAGATTTGCAGGCAAAGCGTAGGCGTTCCGGTTGTTGGGTGTGGTACGACGCCCGGACCGGCAAGGCAGTCCTTGAGGAATCTCGTCTCGTTCTCATCGACCTTTTTGTCGCAGTAGAGGTCTCCGGGACAGAATTCTGGCCGCGGATTGACTTGAATCGAGACGGTCTGCGACGTTGAATGACCCGCCGAATCCGCGACGCTCGCGGTGATGGATACGGGGCCGGGCGGTAAGTTGTAGGCGATGACTTGTTGCCCATGCAGAGTGCCTGATTGCGAGGGGGTCTGCCAAGTCCAAGTTACGCCGTCATCGGGAATGGGGCCGTCCTCGATGTCGTCCGCGTTGGCGAAGAAGATGACGGAGACTCCTTCGTCTACAACGGCGTTGGGTGGGGGTGAAAGAATCCGTACTACGGGTGGTTTGTCGGTGCCAATGGTAAGGCCAGTCACCTGCTCGGTCGTCGTGTTGAAGCCGTCGGATGCGGAAACGAAAAGGACGGCAGCATCGGACGGGGAACCTGGTAAGTCCGTCAGGTCGAAATGGAGAGAGGTGTCAGTAATGTGTGTTGCGACGGGGAACGGTATTCGAGACTCGTCGGACGAGTACGCGACAGAGAACGTCAGGGCGTCGCCGTCGTCGTCGGTAGCCTTCCATTGGGCCGTGAGGGACTTCACGAAGTTTGTACCAGGTGCGGGCGAAGTAATGGCAAGCCGCGGAGCGTGTAGGGAGCGAGAGCGGGTAAACAGGGTTGCTCCCGTGACGGCATCGAGGATGTCGAGCCGGCGGATAGGTTGGTTGCTTGGCCCAGCGATGGCTGGAGTGTTGATGGAAAAGGACAAAAATGGGCCCGGGTGAGAATACTCCTGCCCGAACCGCTGTTCAAAGTCCGCAACGGATGTCGTTGGGTCCGTGAAGGCTCGAATCGCAAGCCTTCCAGTTGGTTGGAATGGCCCTAATGTGCCTTGTGCAAGCTGCTCGACGGTGACTGAATCAAGGGATGATGATTCAAGATTGAACGTGCCCTGAACCTCGATGACTGGGGCAATTGCACCGGTGGCGGCCACAACGGGTTGGTTACAGCCCAGTATAGGAAGCGTTTTGGTAATGAGGTCATTATACCACGACGACTCAGTCCAGGTATTTTGGTTTGAAGTACCTTCCATCATCATTTCGCGTTTTCCGGGCGGTATTAGCGTAGTCTTATAGGCGGTTGCATCGGCAATCGTCACAAGAGGCCGGACTTGGACTCCAACATTGGCAGTTACAACGAAAGGTGCCTCACCTTCGCCACGAATGCGGTGGCCAAGTTCATGCGCAAAAGTGGCCTGGTAGGCGCCTGGCTCAAAGTAAATCCATGACAAGGGCGGGTCTTGGCTAGTTTGCCCAAGGGTTTCATTCTGGTTGAAAATCCCCCAAGTCAACGGGTTCGGTACCCAGACGACGAGCGCGTCGAGTTGGGGCCATTTCGCCTTGAATTCCTTGTACACCTCTTCTTGTTTTGTGTAGAAGTCCGGCCAGCCTGGCCAACCATTCCAGAAATCGAGCTGTAACGAATGCCTGAAGACGTAGGTGTAGCTCGGCACGGGGTGAAGATGCGCGAAGAGGAAGTGGGCTTCCTCCTGTATTTGGCGTTTTGCTTCGGGCGAGAATTCATGACCTCGGACATCTGCAATTGCATAGAATATGTTTGGTGGTCGTATACATTCAAAGTGGAGGTATAGTGGGCCGGTGATGTTGTCGTTGTATCCCGTCTCTTCAAACTGTCGTGATTGCGGGTTCCCCTGTTGCAGTTGCGGGTTCACGTCAACCACCATCTTGTCGACGTGCTCGGTCTTGGAAATGGTGACCGCGAATTTCAACGTGTCTTCGAGCTTCTCTGTGAGTTTGTTATGCACCCAGCCGAGGCCGGCTTGGGGTTTTGGGTGCGGCGGTTCGGACTTAAATTGCATGGGCGTCGAGGAGCCGTTCGTGTAGACGTCAAGGCGGCCTGTGACGCCGGTCGGCGTAGGAGGCGGCGTGCCGTCCACTTTGAGCCACGCCCGAACGAGCATGGGGCGGTTGTAGATAAGAGAAACGTAATTGTGCTCATCCTGAATGACCTGCGACACCTCGACGTGGTCGATGCTGAGATTGAATGTGGAAGCGGGCGTCCGGCGGAGCA
The DNA here is from genome assembly GCA_016195405.1 of Planctomycetota bacterium. GTDB lineage: Bacteria > Planctomycetota > Planctomycetia > Gemmatales > Gemmataceae > JACPZP01. The sequence continues at coordinate 4,452 of JACPZP010000154.1, forward strand.
AGTAAGGTAAAGAACCCTGAGCACACAGGATGTCGCCTGTATTGTTTACGCGCAATGCCTCATAGAGGCCGAACCCGGGCGGATGCCCATCTACAAGATTGTTGAGGTCATATAGCTGCCCATCCGCGCCCCAAAGCAGTGCGACTTGCGACCCCGTCGACTGGGAAAGTCCCCAACCAACAACCTGGTCCTGGTCATTCATGTCGTTCACATGGACCGAGGTATAGCCTGCGGTGGACAAGGGTTGCCATGAGTCTCCTTGCCAAAGTCGCGGAGTTCCTCCGCCATTGGTAACCACCAGCACATGTCCGTAGTTGTTATAGGCCACCAACTTGTCAACGTAGTGGCTGAAGTCAAGGGCTGGCAAGCTGTGCATCTGTCCGGGCGGCCCTACGAAGACGCGAAAGTCAGAGCAGCGGTCGTGCTCTTCGTCGCAAATCGCCGCCGGGCAGGGCTGATTGACGCGAACGCATTGTCCGGGTACGCAGGTTTCGCATGGGCGGCACTGGCCGGGCGGGCATGGCGTGGAGTCGGGCGTGCAGTGAGGACACGAAGCTTGGTCCCGGGCATCCGTGAAGATTCCTTGGCGACAACCGTCGCACGGGTCCCAACTGAAGCCAAACGGGCAAACGCCGACATGGGCCGGAGCGAAGTACCACGGACAGACGCAAATCTCCTTGCCGTTGCAATAAAGACCATCGTCGTGACAGCCGTCACAGGAACCGAGCACTTCGGCTTGCACGTCCTCGGCCCATGAAGAATAGACGCCAGCTACATCCCCCGCATCGTTGATGAGCATTTGACTGACGGCGCCAGACCACCAAATGTCATCGCGTTGATACAGCCACGGCGTGAAAAGCTCCTGCACTTCGCCGGTGTGCAAGGCGTCGACGAAGGCATCGTGCTCGGAGTTCTTAAGGAGCAAGGCCCCGTCGTTGTTCATGTCGTAAAAAGAGCCGTATGGGTTCAGGGGATGCGACATTCCGGTTCGGGCGTTCCAAATCGAGCGTACGGCACCCGGCGAAGAATAAAAAAAGATGTCGAGATGGTCGTTTACGTTGGTGCGGCTATTTACTACCCAAGAAGGCCAAGTCGTACCTGGATACTGAAACCCAGTCGGGGGAATAGCAAGTTGTTGGGAAGTGACAGTGCCGGATGCATCGACCTGCAGGAGATAAAGATGTGGGTCGGTTGAGGGAACCCAGTACGATGCCAATACGGTACCGGCATCGGTTAAGTGCAGCGGAGGGTAAGCGGGACTTATCGGCACGGCATGGTAGATGGGAGCGGCATCGAGTCTCGCGACCGAGTGAGCATCTACTGCAACAAGCAGTAGAAGCACAAAAAGTGCGTAGGAAACGAGTCGTCGAGGTTCGTCAAGCATCTTCCGCCCTCCCACGGATGTTATGCACCATTTTACGGTGCGAGCATCCCAAGTTCGACCATCACGTCGCCTAGGTCGATGAGATAGCCCTGAATTTTCTTGAGGTCGTCCTTCTGTTGTTGATTTAGGGCGTTCCAGCTAATCGGATAGCCGAACCGCGGACGCTCCTTGTCGACGTTGTCGACGCCGAACTCAAGGAGCTTCTGAATGCCCTCCGCCGTTTTGTCGAGTGCCCCGGCAGAGCGAAGCACCGTGAGAGAAACGGGTTTCCGGTCATACGAATTGCCCTGCCCCCGCACGTGATAGCCCGGTGTCGTGAAGGGTTTGAGGATTCCTTGCACTTCGGGACTTTTTGCGAGAGCGACTTTTCGTTCGTGCTCGGCGGATGAAACGACCTCGCCGGTCTTGATGTCAGTCTTGACGTTGGCGGCGATGCGGGCGGCGTCGGTCTCCTTCTTGAGGCGGTCTCGCTCGGCCTCGGCGTCCTTGGCTCGGATTTCCGCTTCGAGTCGACGGGCTTTTTCGTCGTCCTGGATTCGTTTGATGCGTAGCTCGGTGTCGAGCCTCACGCTCTCGGCCTGGGCCGCGGATTCGGCCTTGAGGCGGTCGGCTCGGGCATCGGCCTTCTGAAGCTCCGCGAACTGAGCGGCGTCGACAAGAATCTTCTGCACCGGCTCCTTGGCCAAATCCTTGCCGTGAAGGATGGCCTCGCTGATGAACTGCATGTACTTGGCCTGCGATTCGTCGATGACCGTCGAGAGAGAAGGAAGGCCGGAAACGTCGATGTTTTTCGGGGCCTTTTCAAGCGAACCGGCAAGTTTGCTTGCGTCGGCGAGCACCGCTTTTCGCTGAAACCTAGCATCGCGGTACAAGTCCTCAAGCTCATCGACGGCAACGGCCTTGGGGGCAAGGCCCACGTCCGGCTTGGAGAGCATGTCCGTGGCGACGGCGGCAATCATCTCCGCGTTTTTCTTGGCGGCTCGCACCTCGTCGATGGAAACCGGCGACTCATCGCGAATGAGGATGAGGGCGTGCACCGCGGCTGGATCTGTGGCGAGCCGCTTTCCCTCATCGCTCGTAAGTAGGGCTTGGAGTCGGGACGAAAGGTCCGCGGCAGCCTGCTCCGCCTGCGAGAGAAGGTCCACGGTCTCTTTGGCTCTCGCCTGGTACTTTTGCATCGCACGGCGAGCGGCCCCTCTCTCTTGCTCCTCGTTTCCCTGCTCGAAGGCCCGCTCTCGAAACTTCTTTCGCTCCTCCTCCTGGCTTGTCGCCTGCTGGGCGAAAACTGGCGGGACCAGTAGACAAAGGGCGGCGATGGCGAGAACGCCCCGCTCACACCAACGGTTGCATCGACTCATCACGGCGTTTCCTTTCTTCTGTACGCACGCAGCGTATCGCGAATCACGTTTATATTCTCGCCCTGGCCGCGAATATCGGAAAGCCTTGCGACGGCCCATGCGGCGACATCCTCCAGGTCGTTCTTGTCGGTGAGCGAGATATTGAGGTCTCGAATTTTTCCTTCACCCGTGCGGAGTATGTCCCGCCTCTCGTTAAACTGAAGCTCGGGGACGGAAGCGTTTCTAAGGTCGGTCCACGCCTGAAGGGGTGCGTCTTTAGCGGTCATGCACTCGACAAGGTCGAGCGGAAGTTTCTTCGTGTCGCCGGCCATTTCCAGGGTAACGCCGAAGGCGTCTTTGAATTGGTTGTCGAGCTTTTGATACGCGGCTTCGAGTTCGGAGAACTTGGCTGCGGCCTCGGCGTGCTTCGAGCGGACCATGACGAGAAGGGCGGGGTCGGCCTCGCCCTTGGGCGGCGATGGCTTCGCATCATCTTTTGATTGGCCGATTTTGGGGAGTGCGTAAGCGAGCGTCAGCACGAGAGCGATAGGAACGAGGATAACGACCGCGGCGATGATGATGCCGCGGACGGCTCCACCGCCTCCCGGCGATGAATCAGTGACCTCGGCTCGTGGTCCTTCGGTCACGTCGCACGTCCTTTCTCTTGCGGCGGCTTCATGTCAGCGAAAAACATAACGGAAACTCGGCCAAATAGAAGCCTCACGGGTCTACGTCGTCATCAAGCGATGGGTCGGGCGGTTGCTCTGGTTCATCCCCCAGGGTGAGCCGCTCTATGTCAAGGACGCCGCGTTTTGGTTTTGCGGCGGGTGACGGTCCGCTGTCGGGGAAACCGGGAAAGCGTTCGTTGTCTTCGCCATCCCACGGCGGAAGGTATTGCTCTTCGGGTTCGCGCTTCTCGAAGTTTGGTTCCTTGCCGGGATCAAGAAGAAGCGGTCGGAAAAAGACCCTGCCGGGATAGACGCCGATGGCGGGCGTGATGTAGTAGCCGTGAAAGAGGCCGTTCTCTGGTATCGAGAGGCGAAGGATTTGGGACGCGAGCACGGCGGACCTGGTTTGAATTTGTTCGGTCGTGGTGTTGCTCGATTCACGGGCTTGGGTGTGGCTTCGCGTTATTTCAATTTGCTCGGCTTCGCCGATGAGTTGGGCACCCCACGCGGCAGTTGCCTCGCTGTCGAGGCGGAGAATCGCCTTGTTGGAGCACATCCCGGCAAGCTCGTCGGCGGCGTTCTCGCCGTACACTTCTCGTAGGCCCTTGATATCCTGAAATCCGAGCACGACGCGGACCCCTTTGGAACGCCCCTTGGTGATGAGCCTGGAAAGGCCGTCGAGTCTTCCGGCTTCTTTGACTTCATCAAGAAAGAACCAGGAGCGTCGCGTCTTTGACTCGCTTTGAGCGAGCACAAGCTCGGTGAGCCGCTGGAAGATGACGCGATTGACCGCGTCGAGCGGAGCACGAAGGCTTTCGTCGTTTCCAAGAACAAGGACGAAGTTGCCGTCAACCCACTCGGTGAGGCTGATGGCCTTCTTGCGGCTCCAAAGGGCGGCGATGGGCGAGAGCATCGCCATGTGCGAGGCGATGGTCGATTGAATGTTAATCGAGGTTCGAGGGTCGCGAAGGTACTGATGCGTAAGATGGCTCGTGGCCTGGAATCCTTCCAGCAAAATACGGAGTCGCTTCTCGTCCCGCATGACGACCACCACGTCGCGGAAGGTCCACTTTTCGGGAAGGACATTCATGAAAGCAATGAACACACCCGCAAGAAGGTCGCGGGCGGCGTCGGAGAAAAATCGGTTTTGGCCCTCTTCTTTGGGTATGAGAATGCTTGCGACCTGAAGGGCGGTGGCGGGCGTGGTGATGTCCTTGGCCATGTCCCAGGCGACGGAACGAGCGTCGAAAGGATTCATGGTGAGGACGCGACAGGAAAGGGACATGCCGGAGAGAAGCGAATGGGAATCCTGCTTGGCGTCGTAAACGAGTGCCCGCCAGTCGGAGCGTTCGCGGATGTGCGGCAACACCGTTTGCATGAGAAGGCGAAGCGTGAGCGTTTTGCCACTTCCGGTGGCTCCGCTTACAAGGAAGTGCCCCTCGGAGATTTTTGGTTCGGGAAGAAAAAGTCCGCCCCAGAAGATGGACGGTCCACCGTTCGTCGCGAGAAGCTCGTTGCCACGGCGATACGCCTCATCCGGCGTAAGAAGGTAGGTGCCGCGAAGAAACTGCGTGCTTGAAGGCTGGTGGGTCGATGACGAACCCGGTGCGTGAGTCAGCCCCCACCAAAAAATCACCAAGGCCAAGATGGCGCCGAGAAACACTTTCCAATCATCGAACGGGTCATAGCCGAAGTGCGAGGCAACGCGGGCCGCGGCAAGAAGCAAGAACGGGAGAGCGAAAGCCTTGGCCGCCGTTTGGGCAAGGGTCTTCACGGCATGAAGCGGGAAGGTCACGGGCAGGCACTCGGAGTCGGCGGAAGCCACGAAGAAGTGATACACGGCGAGTGCTGCGGTGAAGAGAAGAAACAGCCCGGCCGCGATTAGGTGCTCACGACGACCAAAGTCGAGCGTGAGACGAAGCCCGAACAGGGCGAGAAGAAGAACGACAAGGACGGCGTCCAGTTTGAGTGAAAAAAAGAGGATGCGTTGGATGGTTCGGTTCATGGTCAGCGAGCGATGGTCAACTCGGGGACAAGGGCACGCCGTTCCCTCTCTTCGCGTTGCACGTCGTGGGCAAGGTCTTTCTTCCGTGATTTTTCCATCTGCCGGGCGAGGTTCTTGAGGTCCGGCCCGGCCTCGTATTGGTCCGTGTACAGGCGGACTTCTTGCACGTGGCGGGATACCTGGACGTAGGACATTTCGCGGTCCTGCATCGAACCGCCCGCGACAAGATAGGCTCGCTTGACGGTGGCCCCTTGTCCCGCGTGGGTCGTCACCGCGTAGCCGAGTTGCACGGCAAGCTCGCCTTGGTGCTCGCCGAAGCGAATCGTATAAGAGCGGTACGGAATGACGACGCGACGCCTGTCGTCGAGTTGAACGGTGAGCGTGCCGAGAAGGCGGTTCATTGCGAGCACGGTACCTTTGTCGCCGTTACTCACGCCGAGTTGGCGGGCGTTTTGCCGAAGGATGACGCGGTCGCCTTTGTAGATATAGACGTCTTCGAGCTTAATGCGGTTCGAAGCGTCGATGTGGGCCGCTCTTACCCGAAGGGCCTGACAGCGGCGGTTTAGCTCTCGTCGTTCGTCGTTCGTACCGCAAAAGAGAAGGCAGTCCTTTGGGTTTTTCCCTTCCACCCTCGCCCAGTCGGAAACGAGCTTGTCGATGGCGGCGGAGCGGTTCTTTTCAACGAAAAGAAGTCCACGTCGGGCGAGGTCTTGAAGGGCCTCGCGTGCCCTGCCGGCACGCACGTCGAGGACGAGTTTCCTATCCTGTTCGTTTTTCTGGCGGCGGATGTCGGTAAGCTCCGCTTGGCCGACGATGCGGGCGATGGCGGGGTAAGGCCCCCCTGCTTCGATGGGTTGAAGCTGCTCGCCCTCGCCGGTGAGGACAAGTTTGCATCCCGCCTTGCGGGCAACGTCGATGAGCCATTTCATTTGCTTGGTGCCAATCATTCCGGCTTCATCAATTAGAAGAACGGTCTTGGCGTCGAGCTTAAGCGGTTCCTGTCGGTACGTCGGTTTGTGGAGGGCGGCCCTAAGCAGTTGTCGTCCGTGATGTTTGAGTCGATGGGCGAGGTCCGGCTCCATGCGAAGTTGCAGCATCTTGAGCGTGTCGCACTGGATGCCGGTCTTCGCACCAAGCTCATGTGCCGCCCGGCTTGAAAGACACGCCCCGATGACGGTGTAGCCGTCCCTCTCCCAAATCTCGCGACAGGCGTTGAGAAGGAACGTCTTGCCGGTACCGGCGTAGCCGCTAAGCACCTTGATGTTGCCCGGCGTGCCGGGGAGGTGTCGAATGGCGGAGATCTGTTCGTCGGCGAGCGTCTTCTCGCTTTCCTGTCGGAGCGTGCCGCGGTCGAGCCGGGTTGTTTTTTCTCCACGGGCCGCCCGCATCAGTCCGCGAGCGTGGTGCTTGGCCTCTTCAAGTTTAGAGCCGCGTGGTTTCGAGTAATGCTCGATGACCGCGTTCACGGTCTTTGCCCTCGCAAGATGCCGGTCGTCTTGTTTGAAGCGTTCGACCGCTTGAAGAAGTTCCTTTTCGAGGGCGAGCATCGCCTTCGTCGTGTAGCGAACCTCTTGGTTCCTTTCGCCAAGCCGAACAAAGTCCGGGTTCTTGGCAAGCGTGTCTTTCAGCCCTCGCCAGACTTGCTTCGCATCGAGGCCTCGTCCTTGTGAGGCACAAGCGACGTGCCGAAGAAGTTCGCTTTCGGAGAAGTGGCTTTGGCTTGCGGTGATTTCCTTGACCGCCTCGGAGAGAGCCTCTTCGTAGTGTCGTTTCTTGATGCTCGCGGACGGCGTGCCGAGAAGGTGCCGAACGGTATCGGTGGTGAATCCGAGTGCTCGCCCGGCGTCCTGCCAGAGCCGGAACAATTCCTTTCGCGGCGGGACAACGTCCTTCACTTCACGTGTGGCGAGCGTCGCCATTGCGGCGGCGGACGCGGTTTCGAGGCCGCGTGCCTGAAGCTCCTTTTCGATGGCCTTCCTTCGGGTCGAGAAGTGGTCCGAGACGACCTTGGACACCCCCGTCACTGCGAAGGAAGTCTTGTCGCGATGACACTCAAGTCCAAGTCGTTGAAGCTCGTAGGAAAGCTGAACGCGATAGACGGCCCCCAGCGTGAGCTTGTGGTCGTAAAACGGCTTGCTGAGCACCGTTCCCGGCGGGCCGTCGGTTCGCGTCGCGACGTTGAGTACAAGGGTGTGCGTGTGAAGCTGAGGGTCCAGGGCACGACTTGTGCCGTGTTGGAACGTGGCGGCGACAAGGCCCGCCACGTGTTCCGTTTCGGCTCCACTCTTTCCACGGCGGGTGAAAGCGAGTTCGCTTTCCAGGTAGGCAAGGGCCGCCGCGACAGCCCGGTCATGGGCCTCCTGAACGGAGCGGCGAAGTTCCGGGTCCGCGTGGCTCCAAACGACGCTTACCGACTTCGGTGCCGAGAAGGTCAAGTCCCATCCGACTTGGCGGTTGTCGCGTCCGGCGTTTTGGACCAGGGGCGTGTCGTCGAGAGAAAAGCCGAGAGCAAGCTTTTCTAAGTGGTCGCGTTCGACGTGGCCGCGAACGCCCAGCCTTTCGGCACCACTCCCCCACCACCGGCCCGGCGGCTCACCGCCTTCGAGGTAGTAGTCCTCGCGGGCAAGCTCAAGGTAGTAGCCGACGTTCCCTATCGCCTTGACGGAAAGCACGAACACCCTCACTTAAGGATGGTTTTCTTGACCCACGCTTCGAGGTCCTTCGCGGACGTTCGATTCTGCTCCGGGAGTCCTTTGGTCACTTCGACAAGAATGCCCAAGGTCGCGGTAGCGACCCGCTCACGAAGCCGTGCGATATCTTGGCGAAGCTCTTCGACCGCTGCAGAAAGGCGCTGGTCGAGTTGTTCCATTTCGGCTGACAGACGCTCGGCGACGGCCTCGCGGTCAAGGGCCTCGATGATAAGCCGCCGCATGGCCACGCTTCGGTCGATGCCGGAGGTCTCGGCGTCGGCGGCAATCTTCTTCACGACGGCACGCGGCAAGCGGACGGTGACGGACTCCATCTGTTCAGCCATGTCGGGGCGTTATTGTACGGGCTGCGTGCACGCCGTACACGCTGATTTCAACGCGGCTTACGAGCGATATGAGGCTCCCGCGTGTACGCGATGGGGACGCCGCAAGTGTCGGCAGCCGCTGCCGTTGTGGGCGATTCTGGCCGCGAAAGCACGCACCGCGAGGTGCATCAGGTGTGATGTTTTAACGTCCATGCCCAAGCATGTTGCGGCTGCTCCTGGACCCATCGTGCTGTGATGCTGTCTTGACCACCTACCAGAGAAATCTTGGCGGCTGTTCCGGCTCGGGCTTCGGCAGAGCGGGCAGGAAAACCAAAAGCCAGAGAATCGCAATCGAGAGAGCGTACCCCCCTACCGCTTTCGTGATGACCGGGACCGTTGGGATAAACGCAGAGAGCTTCACGAAGCTCGGAGCGGCAAAGAAGTAGGCAAGAACCGCGGCACCAACAGCGTACGTGAGGTAGGTCCGTCCCTTGAGGATGACGTTCAGGACGACGAGAACAAAAGCACCGGTCACGATGCACGAGAACCAAAGAAGAATCGCCGCGGGTCCGGGAATCGACTTCGCGAATTCATTCAACATTGGTCGTCCCTGGGCAAGCTTCGCTCCCGAAGACGGACTCCCCCATCGTCGCCATACCGACCGTCATTCAGTGCTTGGTCAGTCCTCGCGTTGTCGCGATAACGCGAGAACCTCCTACCGTAGCGGTCGGCTATCACGAAAGGCACCGGCAAACACCTGGGCAAGCCCTCTTTCAAACTCGGCCAGCTCGATGGCCTCGCCGTTTCCCGGTCGAATAAGCGTCGTCCGCCGGCCCTGCTCGACGAGTTCCTCTTCCGCGTGGAGCACCATCGTGATGCACGCGCGGAGAACGTGGCTAAGCTTCACCGGCGTGCGAAGCTCTCCGGCCAGCCGACCGACAAGCCGTTCAACGTCCCGCTCCTCAACCCGTGTGAGAAGCACACGCTTCTCACGGTCGCGGCGCTCGATGGTGTGTTCGCCCCCCCCTACCGCTGCCGTCTCGGTACGGCGTTGCGTCGGTGCAGGTGCGGGCATCGGGACAATGCGAGGTGAAGATAACGGACGCTCTGCGGGAGCCTCAAGAACTGCGACAGACGAACGGGCCGCGGACATTGTGGCGACCGATTGCCCCCCTTCCCGCCGGTTCTGCTCTTGTCTCGCCCCCCCTTCCGGCGTCCCGGTCATGACCGAGCGGACCAACGCCTCATCCACCGGACGAAACGGTTTCTCGTCGATTGGTGCTCGCTTAGCCATTGGCGACCAAAGCCTCCTTCACTTGCGTTGGCAGCGTCGGCAACACCTCGCCTATGGGTTTGCTCATCGGCTCTCCGCGAAACGCCCGCAAGCGTTCCTCGACTTCGCGAGCAAGTTGCCGGTATTGGTCGGTGACCTTGTGAGTCGAATGGCTCTGAAAGAGCGTCTTGCCGAGCTTCTGTGTTTGAGGAATGGCGGTTGATCGGCTGATGACGGTGTCAAATTTGGCGGAGCGGCTGCTACCGTCCGGCGTGAAGATTTTCTCGACGTAATCACTCAGCGAGTTAGCGAGCGTCGTTCGCTTGTCGACGCCGGACAGGACGACTCCCAAGAGCCGCAAGTTCGGGTTCCCGCTCCGCTGGGCGTCTTGAATGTCGGTCAGAGCATCGCTGAGGCCGGCGATGGCAAACGGGTCGGGAATGGCACTGAGAATGAACCAGTCCGCCGCCTTGTACGCGGCGATGGTCGGAGTCGTAGCATTCGGAGCCGTGTCCAGAAAGATGTAGTCGTAAAGCCCGCGAAGCTGCTCTAGTGGCTCCAAGAGGACGTCCTGCATCACGAGAAACTTGTTCTTCGCGGCGAGTGCTTGGTCGATTTTTTCGAGTTTGCGACGGGACGGAATGAGGTCCAGGTTCTCGGGCAAGGTTAAGTCATCGTCCCGGTCCTCGCTGCTCAGTATCACGTCGAGCGGTTTTTCCTCATGGGTGAGGATCTCAAACGCACCGAGAAAGGCATCGCTCGGAATGCCGAAGTGCCGCGTGGCGCCGTGGTTCATGTCGAGGTCGATGATGAGGCACTTTCGCCCTCGCTCGGCCAACGCTGCGGCAATGTGGACGGTGTTGGTGGTCTTGCCCACCCCCCCCTTCTGATTGCCGATGGCCACTACCTCGGTCCGACGTGCCGCCCTTCCCTGGTCCATTCTTTGAGCCTCCCCGCCTCTATGCCGTTATCGCGTTAACGCGAGATCGCGTTCTAGCGTTCTCGCGGAAACAAACAAAACCTTGGTCACCACATGCGAAACCTGGCGGGTTTCGATTTGTGGAACTCGGTCAAACCTCGCACGCAAAACATCCGCCAATCGACTCCCCGCGAAAAAATTATGTTATCGCGTTGTCGCGTCCTCGCTACCTCGCCATGTCGCGTTGACGCGAGCTCGCGTTGTAGCGTTATCGCTAGTATTCGACCAACAAGTCCGCTTGGCAATAGGAAAAATTTGGCTCCGTTGTCGCGTCATCGCGTGGTCGCGTTATCGCTAGTTAGCGTCATCGCTTTGTCGCGTTCTCGCGTTCTCGCTATGTCGCGTGGTCATTGTGGCCGGCGCGCAGAAGTTTTCCGTTGCGTAAAGCAGAAATACCCGTATCTTTTGCTTTAAGTGGTTTGAAGCACAAGGGCTTGTGGTTTGCCCGCGTGCCTCTTTGGAAGGAGTCGAGTATCGAGGAAGGCTAGGCATAGGCAACAAAAAAGCGACCGGAAGGTCGCCTCTTTGCGTTCCGCAATGTGTTTGACACCACCGCGGTCGATTCAGTCTCAACACCTGCAATCTACCACAGTTTGATAGCCTGTCAAGCACAATCGGCGAAACGTTAGGGAGTTTTTGTCCCTAATTTGACGTGCCTGCGTTCCTCGCGGGCAACGCGGACGCCCGAGGTTCGTCCGTTTTTGAAACGCGAGGTGCGGCAATGGATTGCATGATCGCCGCCGCTGGAGAGCGGCAACGGCTAAGAAAGCCGGCAGGGGGGTTCCTTTTCGTTCGGGCGTACGAGCTTCTTTGGGTCTACGCCGCGTTTAGAGCGAATTTACTGCGTTGGAGGGATATCCGAGTCTGGTTTGCTTGCCGCGAAGCCGTGGCGAGGCGGCAACGGCTTCCTAAGGGGCAGTCCGCGAGCTACCGGGTCGAAGAATTGCACGGCCTGGTCGGTGGAGTAGGGGGGGAGCATCTCAAAACGTCGCTTCGACGGCTTGAAGCTGCTGGGCTTCTTCAGTTCTCAGAACACGCGATAACGTTCGCAACATCCGCCGACGAGCTTCGCTTCGAGCTCGCCGGCTTCTGGACGATGGTCCAGGATCTCGGTCAGAAAAATCGAATGGTTCCGATCCCGCGGCGATCGGTCCGGTTCATCGCGGGGGGGCTTCGCAAGTCGGTGGCTTGCACCGCGCTCGGCCATGTCCTTCGCTGCTGTTACTTTCGCGATGGCGAGTACACCTCTGAAGGGTCGTGCTCAGCGTCGTGGGTCGCTACCCTTTTCGGCCTCGATGAGCGAAGCGTGAAAACCGGACGCAAGCATCTGGCCAACATCGGTTGGCTCACGGTCGTGGACTCCGACGGCTGGCACCGGCAGCGGCACGGTGCTCGTGTCGTCGTGAATCGAGTGTGGTCACGGCCGGTGACGGTGGGGGAGGGGGGTAGCGAAACCAAACCACCACCCCGAATCGAGGATTTGCCGACCAAACCGCCACCCCTCTTGATTCTTAACAGTGAACTCCTAACGGAATCTAAAAACCAGAAACCCGCCTCAAGCGGACCGACTGGTGTTTGCAACAAAGGAGAAGAACCGAAGAAAGCACCGTCGATGGTCCATGTCGTTCGGGAAGATTTGACCGATACCGCAAGAACGCTCGAACTCTTCGAGGACGCCGCGAAACGGGGCCTGGTGAAGGCGAGCGAGGGCGACCGGCTCAAGTTCGTGGCCGCTGCGGACCGGGCAATCTCAGTCGGGACCTCGAACCCGCCTGGACTATTCGCTCGCATCGTACGCGGTAAACTTTTTCACCACCTGACGAACGAGGATGAGGACGCCGCTACGCGGCGCCTCAAGCGGCATTTCTACGGCGAGCGGCCACCGAAGCGAGAGAACACTGGGTTCACTCAGGTGATGCCGGTGCGGTGGGAGTTTTCACAAGACGCCAAGCTCGTTCTTGCGGTGAAGCGTGTTGCGTCTCAGCATCGGATTTCGTGCGACCCATTTTACGTGCTTCGTCGTGAGTATCCCGATTGGACGCGGGAGCGGTGGGCGAGTGCGGAAGCAGAGCTTTCGGAAAGTCGCATGACCTTTTCGCGGGTAGCAACGTGCGAGTCGTAATAACCCCGGCACGGCGTCGGAATGGGGGAAAGAAGGGGGCGGGGGGATGGTTTGGAAACCCGGCGGCGTGCGGGGGGTTTCCAAGGGGAAGCCCGGCCAGCCGCCTAGAGGCGGGGCCGGTTTCACAATCAGACCTTACGAGCGAGCACCGTGAGGCCGGGTTCCTGACGGGGCGAGCGAAAGCGGCTTTCCCGACAGTTAAGCGGACGAAGGTCCTTGGCACTGGTACCGGTGGGTGCCGCTATCGGGAAAGCCCGATTGGCGAGCAAAACGTTCGGAGCGGTGGCGGGAGGTAGCGGTTCGTTTGCGACGGGCGGACGTTATGAGGGAAAGAAAACTTTCTACACAAGCCAGCGGAAAAATTACAAGCCGTGAGGGGGGGCGTCAAGTGTTCGTGATCATCGAAGGTTGCGAGCCGGAAAAAACTTGGCGGCCTGGCTGGGTCTTGAAAACTTCGGTGGTCGCGTGACGAAACCGCCGAAACCTTCGCTTGCCGGGAAGGTTGCCGTTTGGGATTTTTCTTTTGCGGCGTTCGCCGCGAGGCCGAAATCAAACGTGATTTGAGTTTGCGTTTCGTGCTATGGTGACCGTGCGAAACACTGTTTCGCGGTCGTCTTGATACGCTAAACGCGAATCATTTGGACGGTCATCATTTCGGGCTTTGACACCCGGCAAACTCGGTCACCAACCGAGCTAAGGGGGCGGTCTTATCAACCGTCACGTCAAAGGCCCGTAGAGCCGGATTCGCCATGAGAGTGGCTCCTCCGGTTCGAGGGAGGCTCCGAAGAGTAATCCCCTCGTGGAGTAATCCTTCGGTTCTATCCCATAGTGCATATAGAAACCGGGCGACCGGGAAAGACTCGCCGCAAGGCGAGCCGTGGCAATCAAACGGGTGAAAATCCCACCGCGGGGTTCGGGCCAAAGTCCGCAAGGACCAATCGGGTGAAAGACTCGTGAGGCTCGTTCAACGTTGGCTGGCGTGGGGAGTTTGTCCACCGCGAGGCGGACAACCGGACGGGACACGTTCGGCGATTCGCATGAAAAGTGCGAACGATGAAAAGCTCAACTACGAAAGGGGCGTTAAGCCCTTGCCAGTGAGTGCAACCTGAGACGGTGCCATACCGCGTTAGAAAGATGTTCGCTGAAGGGTAACGGGGAGCTTCTAGTTTCTACTCCGTGAAATCGTGCCGACTCATGGCACGGAAACTATGCCGGGACGGGAGTCTTGGACATACGGCGATTCGTCAAGCGACGTGACAGGTTAAATGAAGATTGTTGCTAACCGGGGAAGGAGTGAGGCTGCCGGAGTGATAGCCGGTGCCACGCGTTGTCAGCGTGGTGGTTCAAAAGCCTTTCTCTGGGAGAGTGGCTTAAGTAGGAGTCCGCGGGAGCGGAGCGGAAGCGTTGCAGGGCAGTGACGATTCCGTTCGAGCATCAACGGGTGGTGCCGGGTGCGTTTACGACGACGAAAGGGCTGACGGGCGTTAGACCCGAAGTGATGACGTGCTGGCGGTGCAGGGGACCCTAAAAAGTCCCCTGCATCCGCCGGTTTCTCGTGATGGGAACGATTCAGCGGGCGAAAGAGGTCTCGCTTGGCAGCGAGCCGTCTTTTGTCGGCTAGGTGATGACGGACACTCGGCGTGTGCCTTGGGTCCGTCAGCGGTTTTGAGTTCGCAACGGCTATGAATTGGGCTGTTGCTATGAAGGAAACTAGCGAGCACGCAGGTGCTCGGCTGGTGTGCGCGGGCGTGAAACGTCGGCGGTAAGGAATCCGCTTGGCGTTCGTGCCGGTCATTTCGCATGGTCCGCAGCGTGCGACGGAGGTTCGTGACGTGTGCGGCGTGGAGGTTCACTTATGGGTTGGTGGCAGACGGTGGCCGGTCGGGTTATCGGCGATGCTCCGGCGGACTACATCGAAGAGCTTGGCCGCATGGGTCAACTCTTCGTGGAGCCGTCCGAGTTCCCTCGGCACGTGCGGGAGCGTCTCGACGCTCTGTACGTCGAGGGTCTTGGACGTGAGCCGACGGAGACGGAGCTTTCAGAGCTTCTTTCGTTTAGCCGGTGAGGTGGATGCTGAAGGTTGGTCGTGCACCAACAAGGTCGGGGGCTTTGGAGATTGTGCCCAGGTGAAACAATCTCATTTCGATTTTCGGTAGGGGGGTCTTATGTATCGTTGTGAAGCGTCGTCGGTGGAAGGATTCGTCCAGCAACTTGCCGTGGGCTACGTCCAGCACGGTCACTTCTTCTACGTGACGGGGAAGGTTCCCGAAGGGAAGGACGTTTACGCCGTGGATGCGAAGCTCATGGAGCGTTACGGCCTCGATGTCTCGAAGTGGACGCGGGCAAGAGCGAAGGGGAAGGGCGGGTCGAGCGTGCAATACATCCGCTGCGGTCGATTCTTCGTGCTTATTGCGACGGCGGGGCGGCACGAGTTCTTTGAGGGCGAGAAGGGGATCCGCGACCTTCGCGAGCATCCGATTCGCTTCGCGGGCTACAGCATCTCGTACCGGCGGGGGGTGGACCGGCGATTTCACGTCTCGGTGCGAATCGCACCGGATGCGTACCTGCGGCTCAAGGCTTATTTCGTGGAGCTTGCGTGTCGCCGCTCGGTCGATGGGCTGGCCGTTGAGTTCTCGCGGCTGCCGTTTGAGCCGTACGCACCCGTTCGGCGGCAACTTCTTAACATCCTTCGAGCGGTGAACCGCGAACGTGCCACGGCGGGATTCGAGCCGGTGCCGGTCACGGCGCTACGCCTTCGGCGGCGAATCGTGAGGCCGTTTGTCGAGGTCTCGGGGGAGCGGGAAGCGGCTTAGGGGGGAATGACTATTTCTTGCCTTCGACTGCTTAGCTCGACTTTTGCCCTTTTTTGAGGGGCATTCATGACCATTTTTCCTAAACAAAAAGGAGCCGTCTTGCAGAGTACATGGGGAGTTGCAAAACAACCCATGTGTTTCGAGCAAGGAGGCTCGGATGTCCAGTATACCCAAAGCGGCGGAGCCGCTCCTGCAGGAATTCCTGGTCGCATTTACGCGACCCACGCATCGACGATTCGTGGTGCTGTTGCTGGGCGCGATTCTGACCACGGGACGGCGCACGGTCACCAACATCTTGCGAACGGTGTCGACGCTGGCGCCCGGACACCCATCCAGCTATCACCGAGTTTTGTCCCGACGACGCTGGTCGAGTTGGCGGCTCGCCCGAACCCTGGCGGGCTTCATTCTGGATCGCTGGGTCCCCGAAGGTCCCGTGTACGTATGCGGAGACGACACGGTCGACGAGCATCGTGGGAAGGAAGTCTACGGCAAGGCCTGCCACCGAGACGCCGTCCGCTCGACGCATTCCTTCACCGCCTACCGCTGGGGACACAAGTGGGTGGTCCTGACCCTCCTGGTGAAGTTTCCGTTTGCCACGCGCCTCTGGGCCTTGCCGGTCCTCGTCGCCCTCTACCGCTCCAAGGAGTGGAACCGAAAACATGGACGCCCCCACAAGACTCCCTCGGAGTTGATGCGTCAATTGCTGGCCGCGCTGATTCGCTGGTTTCCGCGGCGGAAATTCGTATTTGCCGGCGATGGCGGCTATGGCACGCACGAACTGGCCCGCTTCGGTTATCGGCATCGCGATCGCCTCACGCTGGTCAGCCGCTTCTATCCCGATGCCAACTTGTATGCTCCGCCGCCCAAGGTCCGCAGCAAGAAGAACGGCCGGCCACGCACGAAGGGAAGAAAGTTGGCCTCTCCGCAAGAGGGGGTGAAGAAGGCTCCTCGAACTCGCCTGACCGTGGCCTGGTACGGCGGCGGTACACGCCGTATCGAAGTCGTTTCGGGAACCGGTCATTGGTACAAGACCGGAGAAGGCCTGGTTCCCGTCCGCTGGGTCTTCGTCCACGACCTCACCGGTACGCACCGGGACGAATACTTCTTCACCACCGATGGGCAGATGACGCCGAAACAAATCGTCGAAACCTTCACCGGACGCTGGTCCATCGAGACGACGTTTCAAGAGATGCGCGCCTACCTGGGATTGGAAACGACGCGTGGCTGGATCGAGAACACCGTGTTGCGCGCCGCCCCGAGTCTGTTCGGACTGTTCTCGGTGATCGTGTTGCTGTACGCCGAGATTCCCGCCAACCCATGGCGCGAACCCGCCATCTTCTGGCCCGGCAAAAGAGAACGCACCTTCTCCGACGCCATCACCACCGTGCGGCGCTGGCTTTGGACGCATTGGGTTTTTGCAACCCCCCAACATCACGAGGCCTTTTCAAAACTATCGCGGCCCTTCAAGGCCCTGCTACTATACGCACTCGCCCCCGCCGCTTAGGCTGCGAAAAAGGGCAAAAGTCGAGCTTAGAAGTCAACGACTTGGTTGGCTGCAAGCGGCATCTTATCCTAAGTGATTTTCATTCCAGAACTGTTCGAAGCTGCGAAATCCTTCAAGAAGGTCGTGCGTGAAGAGTTTTGTTTCCGTTGCCATGAGGTCGAAGTCATGACTCCAAGTTTCCGGCGGCGCCAGCAACGACTTGGGGAGTGCATGAGACCCGCGAGTTTCAAAAGTTCGGCGGAGCGCATCGCGAAGCGTAGCGGCATCCGCCATGCCGGCTTCGATGAGCGTAAGAAGATCGATCAAGTCCCTTGTTCGCGTGTTGGGTCTGTCGGTCCAAGGAAACGTGTAAGCGTGGACCTTTTCCGCAAACTGCTGAGCCTTCGGAATAGCGAGAACCAGGGCCGGTTCAATTCCGGCAAAGGCGAGCATGTCATCGGCTTGGAGCCGTTCGGGGGAACCGATCACCGGATCGCCAAAGCCGATGTCGATGTGGAAGCGAGCGTATACCTTTCCCGCGAGCACGGCTTCCACGGGGAATCGGCCTCCTCCGAGTGGCGGTGCCCGGAACTCACGTTGGGGCGTACCAATACGAAAGATGAGGAAGTCGCCGAGATCAAGATCCGCAGCCGCTTGAAGTTCGTCACGGATGGAATCGATTGCGGTTTGGTTGGCAACATCGACGGGGACAATGGGCACACTCAAGTCGATGTCCTTGGTTGTCCGAGCGTTGGGTCGGTAACGAAGTTCCATTGCGTAGCCACCCTTGAGGAGCCAAGGCGGCGATGCGTCTCGAAAGAGCCGAGCGAGCAAACGCTCGATGACAACCTTGAGGCGGAGGGAGTTGAGCGGTACGCGGCGGCTGGCGGCGAGGTCTTTGAGGCGTTGCTCAAGGGATGTGCGGAAAGCGTTTGCGGTCTTGAAAGTCTTCGCCACCAAATTCTCTCGTCACGATTGCCTTGACGTTGGCGACTGATTATGAACCAGGGCGAGAGCGCGGTACAGGCGGTCTTTTTGGGCGTGCTTGGGGATGGCGGCATCGAGTGATCGCCGGCGGACAAGCCCGCGGGCGAGTGCGTCGGATATGGCTTTGGCAAGTTCCTCTTCGGAGATTGTGCCGGCCGCGTCGAGAAGCGTTCGCAGGGGGGCGGTGACACGGAATGCGTCCCGTTCTTCGATGTCCGCCGGCGTGAGTATGGTCTTATGGAGCACGCACCCGCGTGGCGCTTGCTTTCGGAATTGAGGCGGTACGGTCAGGTGTGTTGTCTTTGGGAGTACGTCGCTTAGCTCGTGAAGGAAAAGCGCCGTCTCATGCGACGCGACTGCCTGTGGCTCGTCGTTGCGGTTGCGACTCCAAAGCGACAGCCGGATCAGATCATCGTGCTCGGAAAGGGGGAGAGTGGGCAGTCGGTAGAGGCCATGCCCGACCCGCTCGAAGTTATCGGCCTCAACGTGGTAGTCGAGGTGGGGATAATCGTAGCCCGTTTCGCGGGCCTGTTTCGCGGTGAAGTATCCCCCTTGCCCGCCGGCGATTTGTGAAAGAGTCCGCAGGGCCTTTTTCGTTGCCCGGTATTTGCTCATGCACAAACCTTAAAAATATTTTAAGGATTGTGCAAGGCCGTGGGTCAGACCGATTCGACCGGCGACAGCGATGCCTCCGCGGAGCGGGCGGCGGCTTAGGTGGCGGCGTGCTCCTTGGGTACGAAGCGGATGTCGAGAGCGAGGTCCAGGGCCTCGGCGATGCGTTGCAGCATGGTGAGCGAGTGTCCTTCGTAGTCGGCGTCTTCGAGTCGAGCGATGACGGGCTGTTTGGAGCCGATACGCTCGGCGAGTTCTTCCTGGGTCAGTCCGGCTTGGGTGCGAGCGTCGTAGATGAGGCGTGCGACGTGGACGTTCACCGTCTCCTGTTGAATCAACTCGCGAAGCTCGGGGTCGTCGCCGGTGATGCGGTCGAGAATTTTCAAGGCGTCGGTTGTCTTAGCCATTTTCGTCGTCCTCCGGGTACGTGTGCTTGGCCGGGTCTTTGGCGAATGCTTCTTTCCGTTGAATCGCCCGTTCGATGTCGGCATTGGGCACCTCGTCTTCCTTGGTGAGGCCGTGAGCGAGAATCGCGACGGCCTGGCCGTGGAAGAAGTACAAAATCCGGTAGTTCACGTGACCTAGCCGGATGCGTAGCTCGTAAATCCCGTCCCGAAGGTAATCGGCCATCGGGCGCCGAAGCTCGTGGCCAAGCTGGGCAAGGACCTGGATACGGGCGTTGCATTTGGCGTACGCTTTTTTGTCCTTGCGGCGTAGCTCACGGAGCCACTCAACGACCGGGGCTTGACCGCGTTCGTCGCGGTAAAAGATGACCTCAGTCTTCGGCACGTTCCCTACACTCCAATTATACCAATATTGTTATGGTCGGTCAAGCGGCTTTTCAAGTTGCTTACCGCATGATGCGGTAGGGGGGAAGGGGGTCAGGCTGCCGACTCGTCACGGATTTGGTCATAGACCTGCTTGAGCAAGTGCTCGGCGACGATGCGTTGGAAGTCGGGGTCGTTCATGTACCGGGCGAAGAGGTCCTCGTTTTGCTCCATGCGGTCGATGAAGAGGCCTTCAAGGGCCTTCTCGAACACGAAACGGAAGTTGTCCATCGTGTTGGCTGTCGCGGCTTGACGAAGTGACTCATCGGCGACGGCTTCCTCCCGAATCTGGTTGAAGAAAAGCTCGTCCGCGGGGGTGAAGTCGGTCCCAAAGCGGTCGTTGATAAGGTCGATGAGCCGTGAAAGCTCGACGGTGGTCTGGTTGTTCTTGCTGGTGCCGACGGCGGTCGGCCCCTTGACCTCGACAACTTCACCGTGGGGAAGCTCGATGGTTCCTTCGAGGATTTTCTGCAAGCGATAAAACTTGAGTGTGACCTCGTCGTCAAAATGGTATTGCGGACCGGCGGAGCGGCGGGGGAGCTTCGCGAGTAGGAACCGCGTGTAGGTGTAAAGCTTCTCAAGGTCGGAGTCTTGGAAGGGGATGATTTGCGAGAGAAACGAGTACAGGTTGCGGAACGTGAGGAGCAAGCCGCGAAACTCTTCTTGCTCCTCTTCGGTGAGGGCCTCGAACCGGGACACGGCGGGGTCGATGAGCGAGTTTATCATCGCATGGTCGGTGGGGGTCTGTGTCGCCTTTGGCTTGAAGAATACCTTGCAAAATGCCTCGACCTCGTCGCCGTGGTAGACGTGCTGAGCCTCCATTTTCGCTTGCAAAGCGTAAAGCTGTGCCGGGTCGGCCTGGTCGCCCACGTAGGTCTGCTCGTAGTAGGGCTTAAAGGCTTCGAGGATGTCGTCGGGGTTGTTGACGAAGTCGAGGACGAACGTGTCTTCCTTCCCTTGGCACGTTCGGTTGAGCCGCGAGAGCGTCTGGACGGCTTGGACGCCGTCGAGTCGCTTATCGACGTACATCGTGTGAAGAAGCGGTTGGTCGAATCCAGTCTGATACTTCTCGGCGACGATGAGGACGTGGTAGTCGGATCCGCCGAACTTCTCAGGTAGCTCTTTCTCGCGAATGGTCTTTCCATTCTTCTCGCGGTTCATGTCGGGTTCGGTGTAGGTTTTGCCCGCAACGTCGGGGTCGTTGACCGTGCCGGAGAACGCAACGAGTGTTCTGATTTCCGTGTAGCCCTTCTCGGTGATTTGCTTGTCGAACTCCTGTTTGTAGCGAACGGCGTGGAGCCGCGAGCCGGTCACGACCATCGCCTTGGCACGTCCGCCGATTTTGTGCCGGGTGTGCGTGCGGAAGTGTTCGAGCATGATTTCGGTTTTCTGGCTGATGTTGTACGGATGGAGCGAAAGAAAGCGAGCGAGGGCCTTGGCTGCTTTACTCTTCACGACCTGCGGGTCTTGTTCGACGGCCTTGATTAGGCGGAAGTAGGTCTTATACGTGGTGTAGTGCTTAAGCACGTCGTGGATGAAGCCTTCTTCGATGGCCTGCCTCATGCTGTACAGGTGGAAGGGGTGGGGCTTCCCGCCGGGAGCGCGATGGCCGAAGACTTCTAGCGTCTTGTATTTGGGCGTGGCGGTGAACGCCAGAAAACTGATGTTCGGCTGACGGCCACGCTTTGCGATAGCCTTGAGGATTTCTTCCTCGTAATCGGGGAGACCTTGGGCCTCGGCTTCTTTCTTGGCTTTCTTCTTGATACTGTCGGCGGCGAGCACCCCCTTGAGTTCGGCAGCGGCCTCGCCGGATTGCGAGCTATGGGCCTCATCGACGATGACCGCGTACTTACGGTCGGGAAGGTCGCCGACCTTCTCGGTGACGAACGGAAATTTCTGAAGCGTGGTGACGATGATGGGCGTGCAAGTCTTGAGGGCTTCGGCGAGTTGCGTGGAGTCCTCGTCAATCTTCTCGACGACTCCTTGCTTGTGGTCGAACTGATAAATCGTGTCCTGAAGCTGGCGGTCGAGCACTAGGCGGTCGGTGATGACGATGACGGAGTCGAAGACTTTCTCATCGCGGTCGTTGTGAAGGCTCGCGAGGCGGTGGGCAATCCACGCAATCGAGTTGCTCTTACCGCTTCCTGCTGAGTGCTGGATGAGGTAGTTCGTGCCGGGACCGGCCTTGCGTGCATTGGCTTCGAGCATCCGCACGGCCACAAGCTGGTGGTAGCGAGGGAAAATCATCGCTTCCCTGCGGATTTTCTTGCCGCCTACGGTCTTCTCTTCAACGTGCAGGTGAATGAAGCGGGCGAGGATGTCGAGCCACGAGTCTCGTTGAAAAACGTGCTCCCAGAGGTACGCGGTCTTATAGCCGTTGGGGTTGTCAGGGTTTCCGGCTCCGGTGCCGTCGCCTTTGTTGAAGGGAAGGAAGTGAGTCTTGGTGCCGTCGAGTTTCGTGGTCATGTGGACTACGTCCGGGTCAACGGCGAAGTGGACAAGCGTTCGCTTCTTGAACTCGAACACCTTCTCACGGGGGTCGCGGTCGTTTCGGTATTGGTGTTTCGCGTGCTCTGTATTTTGGCCGCTCATCGGGTTCTTCAGTTCGGCGGTGGCAACGGGGATGCCGTTGAGGCTGAGCGTCACGTCAATCGAGTTCTCGTTCTTGGTGCTGTAGTGAAGCTGCCGCGTCACCGTGAGGCGATTGGCCTTGTAAAGCCGCTGAGTGTCGGGGTTCATGCCGTGAGCGGGGGCGAAGTACGCGACGCGAATCGGCTTGCCGAAGCATTTGAACCCGTGGCGGATGACGGCGAGCGAACCTTGCGAGTCCATCGCCTTGCAGAGGTCGTCGAGAACGACGGCGTCGGTGTTTGTGCCGTGGAGCTTCTCCAAAACCTGCCACGTCTCGGGCTGCGTCTCACGAAGAAATGGAATGAGCACGGTCGGGTCGATGGCCCGCTCGCGGTCGAACTTCTCCGGGTCGGCCTGGGCGTAGCCCGCGTTCGTGATGAGGTGATGTTCGATGGCTTCTTCAAAGGCTCGTTCGCGGTGGTCTACGGGCATGGGACCTCCTGAGCAATAGTTGTTTCAAGGATTGGAGGGGGTTCACAGTAGGGTATGCGAGCGAACCGAGCCTTGTTCTGAAGGTTCACGTCGCCGGTGACAATGGTCACGGTGGAGCGGACGTTCTCCCGAATAATTTCGATGACCGAAGCAAGAAAGCGGTCGTCGTTGTTGGTCGCGTCGAGCCAGGGAAGCGTTTCACTCATGTTAGGTTCAACTGCAACGCTGCGTGCCATGATTGTGTTCCTGAGAACGGGAACACCGCAGTCGAGTTCGCCTCGGCGGGCAAGTTCTTTGATGCGGCGGATGACGCTCTCGGCCTTCTCGCGGACGCTTGCATTTTTGTGTGATATTTTCAGTTCGTCCAATTCGGCGAGCACGATGGGCGTGAAAACGATTGTGAACGAGTCGCACCAACCGAACCGCCAGTGGTCCAGGTTGGGGTTGGCGACAAGTGCGTTGGTGTCTGAAACGACGAGCGAGACCCCGTCGGGTGAATAGAGTCGGTCGACGACGCTTTGGATGCGGTCGAAGGCCGCGAGCGTCTGCTCGGTCGCTTCCTGCTTGGTTTCACACCATGTGGCATAGTCCTGCTCGACAAGCCGAAGGATTAGGTCGTTTGCCTCCTTAAACGCACGTTGCGACTCATCGGTCAATCCGCGAATGAGTACGCGGATAAGGTCGCGGTATTTCTTGTAGTCGTTGAGAATCTTCGTTTGCAGTCGCTGAGCTTCGACGGAAAGGTCGGCCCAGAAATGGCTGGGGCCAAGAATTACGATGGACTCCGAGTGCAATGGTGGGTTGAGGCGAGAGTGTTGTTCGAGCAGGACGCGGATGTCGGCCTTGAGGCGTTCGGCGTCAGCCGCAAGTGATTCTGCAATGGTTATCACAGCGGATCTCCTTGGCAGTTGTTCCGAACGTCAATCTTGCCCGTGACGGCGGCGGAAATCAGGGTGGAGCGGTACTCGCGGAGCCTGTCGAGGCCGTCCGTGACGGTGGAGGCGAGTCGGTCGAGGCGTCCGCATTGGTCGTTCAATGCAGTGACGATTTGATCTTGTTCAAGAAGTGGCGGCATCGGGACGAGTAGGTCGCCGACAGTTGAAGTGTTGTAGTGCCCTTGAATTGACCCCACGGTCTTTGCCTCGACTTGGCGGGCTGCGGCCCGCGAGTTGATGAAGTAATGCAGGTAGTCGGAAAGAACTCGTTTCGACCGTCGCACGATAACAAGGTCGATGCAATTTGCTCCGTCAAGGGTATCGGAAACGACGGCGGCGGTCCCCGTCTGACCTGTTCGAACGATGACGATGTCACCAGCGTGAATCTTGGATTTTCGATGAAGTTCGTTGCTCTCCGGGCTGATGTAGACGATGTCGTCGGTGATGATGCGACTGCTAGAAATGTTGAGTGACCGAAGACACGGCACCCCCTCATCGACGTAGTACTTGGCTGGCGTGACGACGATGCCGACCGTAATACCGGGGACGATGTACTTGAGCCGCTTTATGTTCCAGTGGGAAGGAAGCGAGCCGAACCATTCCACGTCGGAATCCTTCATCGGGGCGTTGGGGGTAAGGCCCTTGGTGACGGCGTGGCTGATGAGGGCGGCCCGCTTCTCCTGAAGCAGGTCGATGAGCCGCGTTTTCTTGGCGATGAGTGCGTCGATTCGAGCTGTCTCGCGGTCGAGAAACGCGGCGATGGCCTGCTGTTCAATGAGCGGCGGATGGGGCACAGGAATTCGGCCCAGCTTCGGCCGCGTAATATGAACCATTCCTATGATACCATGAGCCTGGACCTCGATGTACTGCGTAACGCCCTTCAACATCCAATAGAGCCACGAGGTGTCACACTTGTAGCCATGTATCTTGAATATATGCTGGTTCAAGTAGTGCAAGCCTTCGCGCTGCCAAAGAAACGGACCGAATGAAGTGCCGCGATTGCCTGACCAGCCGAATAGTAGGTCACCGGATCGGACGTGGTACCTTGGCTCAATTGTACCATCGAAGCAGTTGAACTCTCCACCTCCATTGAGGTTCTCGATGCGAATGATGGGTATACCGGTGCTAGACCAATCGGTCGGCTTGAAGGCCGTACCGTTCATGAATTTGCAAAGAAACTTTAGCGGAAGAACGTTCCAATTGCGAGGAATCAACGGCAACCACTCGGCTTCTGTGGTTCGCATTGCGGTTAATGCGGTCCGTACGTAGCGGCGCTTCCTGTTCCCAACGCTGTCGAGTATCGCTGCTGTACCGGTCATCCGACGACCTCGCGAAGCATTCCCAAGATGTCCTTTTCGAGGCCCGCGATGTCGGCCTCGATTTGTTCGAGCGGGCGGGGCGGCGTGTACTGGTAGAAGTGGCGGTTGAAGGGGATTTCGTAGCCGACCTTGCCGACCTGGCCGTCGTTGTCGTCGCGGACGGTTTCGTTAATCCATGCGTCGGGGATGTGGGGGCGGACCTCACGCTCGAAGTATTCGCGGACGTCCTCCTTAAGTGCGACGTTCTCGTAGTCGCGTAGCTCTGGGTCGGGTTCGGGGTTGCCATCGGAGTCGCGGCAGATTTCGGCGGTCTCATCTCTTTCGGAAAGTGCCGCGAGAATTGCCTTCTTGAGCGGAGCGGAAATCTTGACGTTCAC
>JACPZP010000156.1 GCA_016195405.1 Planctomycetota bacterium
ACTCGGGGTGCTGAACGTGACGCTCCCAACAAGCACGCGCGCCCCAGTTTCGAACCTGCCCAAATTGGGCAAGGGGCCTGTGGCGGAAGTGGCATTCGTTTGGGCTAGAAAGGCCGCTTTGACGACCTCTTTACCGACAGTCGGCCGCAGCTCGACTTCGATGGCGACGGCGACGTCGATCAAAACGACTCCGCGGACGCCGTCAACAAGATCGTGGCCAAGGTGATGGCCGACTACGCCCCCTATGACATTCAATTCTTCACCAACGGCCTGGAGAATCATGGCGCCCGCTTCAACAACGCGGTCATCGGCGATGTTTTTGTGATGATCTCGGCGGGACAGAACAACGTCGCTCCGCAATTCCCGGCCGGCATCTTCGGCGTGGCGCCGGTCGATCCGGGCAATACTTCCGACAACTTCGCATTTGTCTTCGGAGGCAATATCGCCGATGCCAGCTCCAGCCCCGGAGATTTCGTCAATCGCATGGCGCGGACGATCTCGCATGAGATGGGGCACACCTTCGGCCTGGAGCATGTCATTGCCGACGCCAACGACGACGCCAGCACGCACAACCTCATGAACGCGCCGGCTGGAAACAACGACGATGACCGCGATTTCGGACACGACTTCGTCTTCCTTGACATGAAAGTCCAAACAGAGTCGGGGCAAGATCAAAACGCCCACCAAATCCTGTCCGATCCCACCGTGCTTGGCGAAAACACCGGATCGTGGCGCGCAATCTTAAAGCCCGGCGAGCTGACGCTCAAAGGCAGCAACGCCGGCGACACAATCACGGTCGCGCCGTTGTCGAACAACACGCAATGGCAAGTTACGGGAGTCCGCAACACCTTCAGCCTGACTTTGGCCACCAGCACGGACAAGGTCAACCAAGTGGTCAATCCGTTTGACGTGAGCCTGAGCCGCATCAACATCTTCGGACGCGGTGGTTACGATACCATCACCGTCAATGCGGGCCTCACCGCCTCGGCGTTTCTGGACGGCGGCGGCGGCGACGACACCCTCACCGGCGGGGGCGGCGCCGATACCTTGGTCGGCGGCACCGGCAATGACACGCTCGCAGGCGGCGCCGGCAACGACACCTATTCCTTCAGCGGTTCGGCGGCCCTGGGCAGCGACCTCATTATTGAAACCAGCGGCAACGGCGTCGATGCCCTCGACTTCTCCCAGTTCGGCCACGGTGTCGACCTGGACCTCTCCGCCACCAACAAGCAGCGCGTTTCCGCCACCATCACCGGCTATGAGTTGGTTTCGACGCCATCCGGGTTCATGCTCGTGCCTGTCTACGACACTTGGCTGGAATTGCAATTCTTCGACGGGCAGACACTGGAAAACGTCGTCGGCAGCGGCTTCGATGACATCATCAAAGGCAACAGCCGAGCAAACAACCTGCAAGGAGGCGACCGAGACGACATCCTGGAAGGCAAAGGCGGCAACGACATCCTCAGCGGCGGCTTCGGCAACGACACCTACATCTTCAAGGGCACTAACCTAGGCAGCGACACGATAACCGACTCCTCGCCCGTTTCCACCGGCAGCACCGACACGCTCGATTTCACTCAATTCGGCGCCGGTGTCAGCATCGACCTAGCGATGACCGGATCCAGCCAAATCGTCAGCAGCAACAACCTCAACTTGACTCTGTCGGTGGGCAGCGTGTTGGAAAACGTACTGGGCAGCGACTTTGACGACGTGATACGCGGCAATGACCGGGCCAACTTTCTGGCCGGCAACGGCGGCCGCGACACCCTCTTTGGCCGCTCCGGCGCCGATGAACTGCATGGCGGCGCCGGCGACGACACGCTCGACGGCGGCAACGACGGCTTTGCCGACCAGCTCTGGGGCGAAAGCGACAACGATACTTTCGTTCGCTATTACTTCCGTCGCCAGAATGGGCCTATCACTATTGAACAGCTAACCGATCCGGACGTGATCAACGACTTCGGTTCCGGCGACGCGGAACAGCGCGTGTTCCCCTTTTAGTCACGAGGGCGGACGTTGTCGGCTGTGTACGCACGCCGATGGCGTCTCGGAGTCGGATCAACGCCGTCACGTGGTCAGAGTCATCGTTCCGCGCAGCTCGTTGAAGCACATAGATGCAAGCCCTCCTTTCGGTGCAGCGCGTTTTGCAGCGCTTGAAATTGGCGAATACTGCAAGTTGTTTGTAGAATTAAGACTTGCAGGCGAACGTTCGAAACCCTCAGCGCCCAGTACATACAATCCAAGCCCGCGGGCGAGTATTCGAGCCTGCGGGTTTATTTGTTTTCAGGGAACTTCGTGGGAATTCCACAGGTCGCCATCGTCGGCCGGCCCAACGTCGGCAAGTCGTCGCTGTTCAACTGGCTGGCGGGCCGGCGCATCGCCATCGTCGATCCTACGCCCGGCGTAACCCGCGATCGACTCAAGGCGCCGATCGAGATCGCGGGGCGTTATGTTGAGATCGTCGACACCGGCGGCATGGGAATCGAGGATGTCGATGATCTCACGCGCGACGTCGAGCGCCAAATCGACCTCGCGCTGAAGCAAGCCGATGTGATCCTCTTCGTGGTCGACACGCGCAGCGGTCTTGTGCCGCTCGACGATGAGGTTGCCGGGCGTCTGCGCGGCATCGGCAAGCCGGTCTTGCTCGTAGCTAACAAGTGCGACACCGGCGACATGGTTCCCCAGGCGGCGGAGTTTCACGGCCTAGGGTTCGGCGACGTTCTCTGCGTCAGCGCAAAGCAGAATCGCGGCAAGGGTGACCTGCTCGAATGGATTCGCCGAAGCATTCCGGCCGAGTTGCCGTCCGAACCGGATGTTCAGGAACCCGCGCTGAAGCTGGCCATCGTCGGGAAGCGCAACACCGGCAAGAGCACGTTCATCAACTGCTTGGCTCGTGAGGAGAGGACCATCGTCAGCGAGGTGGAAGGCACGACGCGCGATAGCGTTGATATTCGCTTTGAGAAGGACAAGAAGATCATCGTCGCCATCGACACCGCCGGGGTGCGCAACAAGGGCAAGGTCAAGACGAACGTCGATTTTTACAGCCTGGCGCGGGCGGAGCGCTCGATCCGCCGCGCCGACGTGGTGTTGCATTTCTTCGACGCCGCCAAGAAGGTCAGCCACGTCGACAAGCAATTGGCAAGCTATGTCCTCGACAATTACAAGCCGGCGATTTTCGTGGTCAACAAGTGGGATCTCTTGGTCGGCTCGCTGGCGACGGGCGAGTTCGGCGATTATTTGCGAAAAGTGCTTCCGAGCCTCGACTACGTGCCCATTGCCTTCATCACGGCGAAAGACGGCAAGAACGTGCAGCAAGTGCTAGATCTTGCCCAAAACCTGCACAAACAGGCGAGCGCCCGGGTCGGCACCGGCGAACTGAATCGGGTGGTGGAACGCGCCATCGAGATGCAGTCGCCTTCGATCCGTACGAATCGCCAGGGTCGCATCTATTACGCCACGCAGGCAGCAGCCAACCCGCCCTTGATCGTCCTGTTCACCAACGGCCCACAGCTGTTCGACAAGACGTACCAGCGCTATTTGCTCAAGGTGTTCCGCGACCACTTGCCCTTCCGCGACGTGCCGATCAAGATGTACTTGAGGGCCAAAGAACGTATGGAAAAAGGGCTGGGTGAAAAACCATCACCTCCCAAGCCGGCGAAGATTCGGGCGCGGCCTAAGGTGAGAAAGGGTGAGCCGGCGCATGAGGTCTGGCGCGATGTGTAAAATTGTTGTTTAGCCGCGAGCCAACGGCGAGCGCGGACGGAATCCTGTTCACGGACAGGATCCCACCCGCGCTCGCCGCTGGCTCGCGGCTAAACGAAGATGAGGGTGTGGGTATGAAACGGCTCGCGTTATTTGTCGCAATGTTGTTCGCACTGACGCCGCTTTACATCGGCTATGCGGGCGACAAAGCGTTCAAGACTGATACCTACGCCGGCAAAGTCGTGCCGTTGGCCGAGCTTCTGAAGAAGGAAGCCAAACTTGACGACGACGCCGCCCCGCACTGGCTGGCCCTGGTCACCGACAGCGACAAGATCTATCCGCTGGTCAAGGACGCGGGCGCACGCATTTTCTTCAAGGACGCCAAGCTCCTGAATCGCCCCATGCGTCTAACCGGTCGGCTCATTCCGAATGCCAATCTGCTCCAAGTGGTAAGCGTCCAAAGTCTGCTTAACGGCAAGCTCCACGACATCTACTATTGGTGCGACATCTGCACCATCCGCGCCTACGAGCCCGGTGCATGCGGCTGCTGCGGCGCGCCCCTGGAGTTTCGCGAAGTGCCCGGGAAGTGAGGGGATGGCTTGTCACCCCCTCACCCCCTCTCTACACTTCCCCCACCATTCTCGCGGAGCTTGCGTTCATGGGTTTGCGCACCGTTCTTCACGATTGGCATGTCGCGCACGGCGCTCGCATGGTCGATTTCGGCGGCTGGGACATGCCGGTGCAATACAGCACCATCATCGAGGAGCATACGGCAGTGCGCACCGGAGCGGGCATCTTCGACGTCAGCCACATGGGCCGGCTCTCTTTCGGCGGGCCCGACGCCATGGCTCTTATTCAGAGAATTTACACGAACAACGCCGCTACGATGAAGGACATGCAAGTCCGTTACGGCCTCGTCTGCAATGACCAGGGCGGCATCCGCGACGATGTGCTCGTCTACCGCTGGCCTTACGGCTGGCTGATGGTCGTCAATGCCTCGAATCGCACGAAGGTCGTCGCCTGGATCAACGAATCCAGGGGGTCGCTCAACTTCCAAATGACCGATCAAACGCTCACCACCTGCATGATTGCGGTCCAGGGCCCGAAAGCGGTTGAGCTATGCCGGGGCTTGACCGAGACGGACGCAAGCAAGTTGTCCTATTACTTTGCCGCGCCGACGCGCTATGCCGGCCAAGGCTGTGTGGTCAGTCGTACGGGCTATACGGGCGAAGACGGCCTGGAATTCATGGTGAACGCTCAGCAGGGCGTGCAACTATGGGAGGAGCTAGTCAAGCGCGGCGCCAAGGCGTGCGGCCTGGGCGCACGCGATACGCTCCGTCTCGAAGCCGCCATGCCGCTTTACGGGCATGAGCTGAATGAAGACATCGATCCGTTTCAGGCGCGCCTTGGCTGGGCGGTGAAGCTCGATAAGGGCGACTTTCGTGGCCGCGAGGCGCTAGAGCGCCGGCAGCACGATCCCGCGCTTCGCAAGCGCGTTGGCCTGGAGTTGGAAGGCAAGCGCATCGCGCGTGAAGGCGCGAACATCATGACCGACGACAATCCTGTCGGCACGGTGTGCAGCGGCACCTTCGGCCCGACGTTGCAGAAAACCATCGCGATGGCCTACGTCGATCCGGCTTGTACGCCGCCGGGGACTCCGGTCAGCGTCGACATTCGCGGCGCCTTGGCGCCGGCAAGGGTGGTTCCCCTGCCCTTTTACAAGCGAGCGAAAACGTAGGACAGGCAGCCTTGCCTGTCCGGCAGCGATGGACAGGCAAGGCTGCCTGTCCTACGAAAAGACTACGGAGGCATTGATGATTCCCGCCAACTTGCGTTATGCAACCAGCCATGAATGGGCCAAGCTCGACGGCGACGTCTGCACGGTCGGCATCACCGACTTTGCCGTCGAACAGCTCACGGACGTCGTCTACGTCGAACTGAAGCCGGTCGGCACTAAGGTCAGCACGGGCGCACGCTTCGGTGAAATCGAATCCGTGAAAGCCGTCAGCGATCTCTATGCACCGATTGAGGGCGAATTGGTCGCCGTCAACGACGCCGTCGTGAAGGATCCCGCCTCCATCGCCGCCGACCCCTATGGCAAGGGTTGGATGGTGAAGATCAAGCTTGCCTCCGGAGCAACGCTTGACAAGCTCTTGAGCGCCGACCAATACTCGCAGCAGATCGCCTCGCAAGGCCATTAATCACATCGGAGTAAGGCGCGATGGCCTTGGACCCCCGCTACTTGAACATCAGCTCGGTCATGCGCGGGTTCAGCATCTTCCGAAAGACTGCCTGGACCAGGTCGATCGCCCATGCCGGCATGGTTGTTGCCTCCGAAGATGCATGCTACTTCGTTGTTAGCGTGGCTCATCGTGTCGTCCTCTCCCGAAGACGGTCGCACTTGCCTTGTGAAGTTCATTTCGTGAAGGAAGTCGACTTGGCGGACCTGCCCCTAACGATCACGGAACATCCGGAGTGGCCCGTGTGGTGGAGACACGGACCCGTGGTGGTGGTGCCGCGCGAAGTCGTCCGGTCGGTGCGAACTTCCTTCTGGATGGGCGGCATCGACATCGAGGCGGGCGGCGTGATCTTTCGCACGTTCACCCCATTCTTCCGGCGCAAGCAGATGGCCGGCTACCTGCGTGAAGCGGGCTGGCGCATCGAGGGCGCCTGATTGACCCCACCAATCGGATTTAGTCCCACGTTGGCGTGTTCACAAACTTCCATAAAAAATCTTCATTCGGAGCCGCGCCCGTCAGGAAGCGGTTTGCCCGCGTTCTACCGTTATCCGCTTCCTAACGGGCGCGGCTCCGACTTTCTTGATGTCGCTAGCCCGCGAAGGGGGTTTTCGTTGTCCTACATTCTCAACACGCACGCGGATCAGGAAGCGATGCTGCACACCATCGGCGCCCGCTCCGTCGAGGATCTATTCAAGAACATTCCTGATGGCTTGCGGCTCAAGCGGCCGCTTCGAGTGCCCCCGGCCCTGACGGAAATTGAACTTCAGCAACACATCGGCGAATTGTGCAAGCGGAATCAGTCGGCCGACGACGCCGTTTGCTTCTTGGGCGGCGGCAGTTACGATCACTTCATCCCCGCCGTCGTCGATGTCGTTGCCGCACGCAGCGAATACTACACCGCCTACACGCCCTATCAAGCAGAGGCGAGCCAGGGGAGCCTCCAGGCGTTTTTCGAGTACCAAACGCTCATCGCGCAACTCACGGGCATGGAGGTTGCCAACGCCAGCCTTTATGAAGGCGGCAGCGCCGTGGCCGAAAGCGTGCTTATGGCGTTGGCAATCCATCCCGACCGGTCGCGGGTCCTCGTCGCCGAGAGCGTTCATCCAGAGTATCGTCGCACGCTGGGTACCTATCTGGCCAATCTGCCGGTGCAGATCGTCACGCTGTCGACGCCGGAGGGCTTTCTCGATCCTGACGAATTGAGAAAAAGCGTCAACGACAACACGCTTTGCGTCATCGTGCAGCACCCCAACTTTTTCGGCGCCCTCGAGGAAGTCGAGGCAATCGGCAAACTGTGTCACGAAAAGGGCGGCTTATTCGTCGTCAGCTTCGATCCGATCAGCTTGGGGCTTTTGAAGCGGCCCGGACAATATGGCGCCGACATCGCCGTCGCGGAGGGTCAGTGCCTGGGCAACCCGATGGTCTACGGTGGACCGTATCTCGGCATCATGGCCTGCCGGCAAGAATTCGTTCGTAAGATGCCGGGCCGACTTGTCGGTCAAACGGTCGATCGCAACGGCAAGCGCTGTTGGGTGCTGACTTTGCAGACCCGCGAGCAACACATTCGCCGCGAGAAGGCGACGAGCAACATCTGCACCAACCAGGGCCTGTTCGCGCTGCGGGCCGCGGCCTACCTGGCGGCACTGGGACCAAACGGACTTCGTGAAACCGCTGAGTTGTGCTTGCGCAAGGCCCACTACCTCTCCGGCCTACTCAAGGTCATCCCCGGGATTTCCCTGCGGTTTGATCGCCCGTTTTTCAAGGAGTTCACGGTCCAGGTTCCGGGAGATGTATCGGCCTGGCTCGAACGGCTGCTCAAGGCGGGCTATCACGCCGGGCTTGAGTTGGGCCGATGGTATCCGAGCTTGCACGACTGCATCACCATCGCGGTAACGGAGAAACGGACGCGGCAGGAATTAGACGGCTTGGCCTCGGCGTTCCATGCTGAGATTAAAGGAATGTGATTACATGCAAAGCAATCAGTCCACGGAGCTGCTCTTCGAACTCAGCCACGCCGGCAGGCGGTGCCATCGCCTGCCGGCGTGCGATGTGCCTGTCGGCGACGCGAAGACGCTGTTGCCGGCGGAGGAGCTTTCCGACGCGCCGCCCTTGCCCGAAGTCGCCGAGAGCGACCTGATCCGCCACTTCGTCAACTTGTCGAAGCGAAACATGTCGATCGACACCAACTTCTACCCGCTCGGCTCGTGCACCATGAAGTACAACCCGAAGCGCCATGAACGGCTCGCGGCGCTTCCGGGCATGGCCAACATCCATCCTCTGCAAACCGACGCCTCCAGCCAGGGCATGCTGTACATGCTCTGGGAAATGCAGAACATTCTGGCCGAGATCGCCGGCCTGGACGCGGTTTCGCTGCAACCGGCCGCCGGCGCGCAGGGCGAGTTGACGGCGCTTTTGGTGGCGGCGGCGTACTTCCGCGACCGCAAGGAGCCACGCAAGCGCGTGCTCATTCCCGACAGCGCCCACGGAACCAACCCCGCCAGCGCCTCCATCGCCGGCTTCGAAGCGGTCGCTATTAAGAGCGACGCGCGCGGACTGGTAGACATGGACGATCTCAAAGCCAAGCTCGACGACAACACCGCGGCCTTCATGATCACCAATCCGAACACGCTGGGCCTGTTTGATCACCAGATCGCGGACATCACCAAGCTGGTTCACGCTCAAGGCGCGCTCGTCTATCTCGACGGCGCCAACATGAATGCCATTCTCGGCGTCACTCGTCCCGGCGACTTCGGCGTCGACATGATGCACTATAACGTCCACAAGACGTTCACCGGACCGCACGGCGCCGGCGGTCCCGGCTCAGGCCCCATCGCGGTCCGCACCCACTTGGCGCCGTTTCTGCCCGCGCCGCAGGTCGCCAAGCACGGCGATCAATTTCACTTGGATTACGACCGGCCCAAATCCATCGGGCGCGTCCGCAGCTTCTTTGGCAACGTCGGCATCCTCCTGCGCGGATATTGCTACATCCGCACCCTTGGACCTGCGGGTCTTCGGGAAGTGACGGACAACGCCGTCCTCAACGCCAATTATCTTCTCGCCCGGCTCAAAGGCGCCTTCGAGGTGCCGCACGGCGACCGCTGCATGCACGAATTCGTCGCCAGCGCTTGGGGACTTAAGCGCGAGAAACAGATCAGTGCCATGGACATCGCCAAGCGACTTCTGGACTTCGGCTATCACGCCCCCACCGTCTACTTTCCTCTGGTGGTAAGAGAGGCGATGATGATTGAACCGACGGAAACGGAAAGCAAGGAGACGCTCGACGCCTTCGCCGACACGATGATGAAGATTCGCGACGAGGACGCCGACTTCCTGCACCACGCCCCGCACACTTTGTCGATTAGCCGGCCTGACGAAATCAAGGCGGCCAAGGAGCCTATTCTGCGGTGGACGCCCTGACCTCGCGCCCGTTGATCTGCCGACTGCTCCCGTTCACCGTAGCCGACGGCGCTACCAACATGGCGGCTGATGAAGTCCTGCTTCACGCGGCGTTTCAGAATCAGGCATCGCTGCGTTTCTACGGCTGGTCGGGTCCGACTCTGAGCTTGGGTTACTTCCAAAGCGCGCACGTTCGTCTGAACGATCCGCTCCGGGTGACTCTGCCTTGGGTGCGGCGTGCCAGCGGCGGGTCAGCGCTTATTCACCAACATGAACTAACGTATGCGCTCGCACTTCCGCCTGGCCCGCACTGGCAACCGCCGGGAAGTTGGCTACGCCGGATGCATGCCGTCATTAAAGGCGGACTGGAGAATCTTGGACTTTGTGGAAAGTTGACCATTGCGGGGCGCGAACCAGAACCGACCGGGGAGTCGCTTTGCTTCGGGCAACACACTCCGGGCGACCTGCTCTGTGAAGGCATCAAAGTTGTCGGCAGCGCCCAGCGCAAGGGGCGGCAATGCTTGTTGCAACATGGCGCCATTTTGATGAAGCGCAGCCCTTTCGCGCCGCAGTTGCCCGGAATTGAAGACCTCTGCGGCGTAACTCTCAAGCTGCAAGACATCGTGGACGCGTGTGTGGCGGAGCTTTCCGAGGAAACGGGATGGTCGCTTCAGCACTACGAATGGAATCCAGAGGAACGCCAAACGACCCTAGCCCTCAAAGAACAAAAGTACGCAACGCCCCAATGGAACGAAAAGCGCTAAGTCAACGCTTGCGGTTGCGCGCGCATGGCGTAAACGCGCAAAACCCCGACGGCCGCGTGCAAGCACGCGGCCGTCGGGGTTCGGGCTCTACCGAGGACGAACGTTTCGCTTAGAAGGGGTTGCGATTGTCGATAGCGGGATCGGCGCTCGGATTGATGGCCGGGGGCTGAATCGCCGGGGAGTTCGGGACCAGGCCCGATGGCGTCTCGATGCGGATTTCCTTAGCAGGCGGTTCCTTGCCGGACGGGCTGGGCATCTTCTTGGGCGGAGTGGGGATCACTTCGCCGGCTTTGGGCGCGACGCTCGTGCCGCCGCAGCAGCTATCGCAGCAATCGCCGTGGCCATGGCGATTGAACATACCGCGGAGCCGGCCCAAGAGATTGCCGCCGCTGCCGCAGCAGGGATCGCAGCTCGGCGTGCAGCAGGAATTGCTGTGGCCGCAGCCATGTCCGCAACTATGGCCGCTGCTCCAACCGTGCCAGCGGCTGGTGCTGCCACAGCAGCTATCGCAAGTCGAACCGCAGCAGTCGCCGCGATTGAACATCCCGCGGAGACGGTCGCGCAAACGGTGTCCCCAACTGTCGCCGCAACACGAATCGCAAGTGTTACAACAGCCGGAGCCGGCGGGGACGTCGCCAGCCAACCAGGCCGTCGTTACCAACAAAAACGCAGCATTCACAGGTTTTCCTCCTATGGGTTTGACTGGCGCCCAGGGCCGCGACGAGAAGGAATGTCGGTTAGCCAGCGCCTAGAGAATCCTCCACCGACCCTGTACCTGGCCCCTGGGCCCGGCCAAAATCGGCTTGCCATGTTCCGCTAGTCTCATTCGGCAAGCCTCTTGCCCCAGCTTTAACAGCTTTTCTCCAAAGCCCAACAAGCCCAAGGTAACGAGCTTGATGTGGCGATTTGTCCTGCTAGGAAAGCTGGCGAAGACGAGCATGGTGGAGCGGTGATCGGGTCGGCGTTGTGGGAAGCCTGGGCCGTCAAGAAATGGTTTCCGTCTTCCGACCCGGAACTTGCTTGATATGCTGGGCGTTGACCAGCAGCAGTTCATGAAAATGAGCAATCTGCTCTGCGTGCTTCCTCACGACGAGGAGCGACAATCTTGGGTGCGCAGCGATGTCCGGACCAGACTGACACGCGGGCTCGAAAGCACCAAGTGAATAACGGCCTCTTCTGGGGCAAGGAGTGCTGCTATCCTAGCCTACACTCTGGCCTTTTTCATGCTCTTGGGTGCCGCGCGCGGCGTGAGGACTGACACCGATTTCTCCCGAGTCAAGTGAGCCACCTTGGGCAAACGCCTGTCGCCATTGTCGACTCGGCACCGCCCGGCGCACGAACAAGCCAGAGCCCCGAACTCGGAGTCACAGCCTCACGCACTCGGAGGTAAGGGTGTCGACGCAAAACGTTGATTACATGAAGGTTACGGCGGAGAAAAAGTCAGAGACCACAGCCTCACACTCATATACCCCCACTAATCCTTTCCACCAGAAAACGCGCCCATCTACGGAATTTCATCTCAACGGAGCTTGACTTCGGCAAACAGGCCGAATCCCTCCAATTCAGGCTGAACCTACTAGTGCTGCGTCACACCTACTAAAA
>JACPZP010000157.1 GCA_016195405.1 Planctomycetota bacterium
GAAAGCTCACGGTGCCAAAACTAAGGATGAACTCAAAACTCTCACCGCCCGGAAGCTCGCCACAATGTCCCAAAACCCGGAATTGATCCAGGGCCTGTTCTTCCGCTGCTGTGTGGCAGATTTATTCGGATGACCCATACGCCAACATTAGCTTTTTCTACGTCTTCTATGGCAGATTTCACGGCATCGCGAAGAGTCGGGGCTTTTCGTCGAAACTCCAAATATGGAACTCGATCTCGCATGTTAAACTCGATATCACCCTTGGTCGCCTCAAACAGCGCATTGGCGACATTTTGTTCAATTTCAGAGATTCCCGAAAGAATCAAGGTGAAATCATGCGTTCTCATCCTCTTCCCTCTCTTCGGAAGCGTGCGCACACTTATCGACGAATCGAACAATATCTATTGGCATGATCCTGGGGACTTCGAGGCGTCGACCAAACTGATTTTTGACATCCCCCGCGTCCGAACGGACATCTTATGATGCCCCAGCAATGTCCCTTCTTGGACTCCAGGACCGTCCATCCCTTGCTGAGTGCGTACTCAAGCGAACGATGAATCTCTTTGTTGGGATGACGGCTCATTCCTTGCAAATCACCTCATCCAAATTCAATATCAGATTCATTGTAGCCGACATTGCGGCATGTTCAGCGATGTCCAAGTCCTCGCAGCGCGCCGACTCCCCAGCAGTCACCAGCTTTATCGCTTCCGCGCGATCCTGGCGATAGCGCTTCAGATGTTCGTCAAATGCCTCCGTCAGTAAACGCAGCTCGCGCTCGCTTGGCTTGCGGCTCGTCGCCAATCGAAACGCCAACGTCAATCGATCCGCCGTTTTCGGTCCCGCCTCGAGCATCACGCGCTGGGCAAGAACCCGGGCCGCCTCAACATAAGTCACGTCATTCAGCAGATTCAGCGCCTGCAAGGGCGTGTTGGTGCGGGTCTCGCGGACGACGCACGTTTCCCGGTTGGCGGCGTCGAACGTCATGAGCGCCGGCGGGGCGACCGTTCGCTTCCAGTACGTGTAAAGGCTGCGGCGGTAGAGATTCGGTCCGCGATCGTGCGGCGAATCATCGATGCCGTGCAGCTCTTTCTCCAAGCCGGGCGGCTGATACGGCTTGACCGAAGGTCCGCCGACTTTCTCGACCAAGAGGCCGCTGACGTAGAGGGCTTGGTCGCGCACCATCTCGGCTGAAAGCCGAAGGCGCGGTCCACGGGCGAAGAGACGATTGTCCGGATCGCCCTCCAAGAGTTCCTTTGTCAGCTTGGAGGATTGCCGGTAAGCGGCGCTGGTGACGATGGTTTTGAGCGTGTGCTTGATGTCCCAGCCGCTTTCCATGAAATCGACCGCCAGCCAATCGAGCAACTCCGGATGACTGGGCCATTCGCCCTGGGCGCCGAAATCCTCCACCGATTTCACGATTCCCATGCCAAAGAGCATCTGCCAAAGGCGATTCACGGCAACGCGGGCAGTTAGCGGATTGTCGGGGCGCACGAGCCAACGGGCGAATCCGAGCCGGTTGTTCGGCAGGTCCTGTGGCAGGGACGGCAGAAAGCCGGGAACACCGGCTAGAACTGCCGGCCCTTTCTTGTCATACTCGCCGCGAAGCAGAACATGCGCCGGGCGCGGCGTCGGCATTTCTTCCATGACCATGGTGGTTGGTATCGTTTCATCGAAATCCGCGAACTCCTTGATGGCGCGATTCCGATAGTCGAAGGCATCCTTGATCGCTGCCGGCGCTTGCTGTTCCAAATAGTAGCGGCGAAGTTTGTACGCCTGGCCGGGCGTGCGTTTCAGAGACGGCATGGCCAGGATCGACCCAATGGAATCGGCAGCGGCGACCAGGCTTGCTTCTTCAGGCGCGAGCACGCGATTGTAAACCCGCACATCGTCGATGCCCCCACGAAAGAAGCTCACGCCGCCCGCGCCAATCCGAAAGTCCTCCTTGGTCGCGAACGACTGATTCAACTCGTCGAGGTTGACTTTCACCGCGGCCGGGATCCCGTCGATGTAGAGCTTGACCCCGGCTGCCAGGCGCGAGCCGTCGTAACTAACGAGAAGATGGTGCCAGCACTTCGGAATCAGCGTCTGCTCGCTCTCGATGCGGATGCTGTCGTCGAGCCAGCGCTTGACCAGGTGAACGTGGACCTTGCCGTCAAAAATCGCTAGGTCGTAGCCTTCGCCGCGCTCTTCGGGCGCCATGCGGGAGAGGATTGGACCCGCGCTGGTGTTTTCAGGCAAGATCCAGGCGGCGATCGTGAACTTATCGAAGAAGCCGAAATTCGATCCGTCGTCACGATCGGCCGCGTCCGTGGCGACCATCGATTTGCCGTCGAACCGGCGCGGCGCATCTTTCCGTAGCGGCGCGGGAAGCGGCGGACGGCTCACCTGGGCCGCCGAAACCAGCGAGGTGCCATCGTCGATGTAATGGCGCACAAGCTGGTCACGCAGAGTCCAGTCAGGCACGGAAACTTGCGGCTTCGTGCTTTCCCATCGGCCTTGAAATGAAGTGAGTTGCGTCTGGATATTGCGCCAACGTACTTGCGCCGCCAAGAGTTGCGACTCGAGCAGGCGACGCTCTACTTCCTGAGCGCCAGTGGGCGTTTTGATATAAGGCGGCGAGTTGCCATATTTGATCGCTCTGCCGACCTCGGGCACATTGTTGAAATACGCGAAGAGCTGGTAGAACTCCTTTTGCGCGATGGGATCGTATTTGTGGTCATGGCACTTGGCGCAGCCGGCGGTAAGGCCGAGCCAAACGGTCGCCGTGGTGTCGACGCGATCGACCACGTATTCCACGGCATACTCTTCGGGAATGATGCCGCCCTCGGAGTTGCCACGATGATTGCGGTTGAAGCCGGTGGCGATCCGCTGTTCGAGAGTTGGATTGGGCAGCATGTCGCCGGCAACTTGCTCGATGGAGAATTGATCGAAAGGTATGTTCTTGTTGAAAGCGGCGATGACCCAGTCGCGCCACCGCCACATGACGCGGTCGCCGTCGGTCTGATAGCCGTTGGTGTCGGCATAGCGGGCCGCGTCGAGCCAACGTTGCGCCATGCGTTCACCGTAGCGGCGCGATGCTAGGAGCCGCTCAACCACTTTTTCATAGGCGTCGGGCGCGGAGTCGGCGAGAAACGCATCGACTTTCGCGGGAGTCGGCGGCAGTCCGGTCAAATCGAGCGAGACGCGGCGAATTAGAGTGACGCGGTCCGCTTCGGGCGACGGCGTCAGTCCTTCCTGTTCCAAACGTGCGAGCACGAAATGGTCGAGGGCGTTCCGTGGCCAGGCCCGATTCTTCACCGTAGGCAAGTCGGAACGCACAGGCGCGATGAACGCCCAATGTTTCTGCCACTTGGCGCCCTCGGAAATCCAACGGCGCAGAAGGTCAATTTGCTCGCGTTTGAGCGGCGCGTGGCTTGACGCGGCAGGCGGCATGCGTTTGGCCGCGTCGCTTGCCGACACACGCCGCATTAGCTCGCTCTCCTCTGGTTTGCCGGGCACGATGGCGCGGTATCCGCCAAGATCGACGCGCGCGCCCTCCTCCGTGTCGAAGTGAAGGCCACGTTTGCGTTTCGCTTTGTCGGGGCCGTGACACTGAAAGCAGGCGTCGGAAAGGATCGGGCGAATATCGCGGTTGAACTCAACAGGTCTAGATTCAGGAGCTTGCGACACGAGGGAGGCTTGTTCGCCGGAAAAGCCGGCAAGCATGAGAAGTGACGGGGCAAAGCTGCATCGGAGGAATCGGTTCATGATCACAAACGCCCCAATCCCGGCGGCCCGGTTTTGACGTTGACAGGGCCCAAGGCCGACCTTATAACCGCCACCCACTGAGAATAGTATGATCCGAATGGAAGCGACAATGAAGCGAATTCTTGGCGGTTTGCTGCTGGTTGGCCTAGCCGGCTGCATGGACTTCCGTGAGTACTACGTCGAGGATCCGGTCGTTTACCATTACGCGCCCGAATACGGCTCGCCCTGTCAACAGGCGACCGGCGTAACCACCTCGACCCAGCGTGTCCCGTCCGGCGTGATTCCAGCCGGCGCCCAAATCCCGGTCTCGTCGCAGACCCGCGAGCCTGATCTGCTGACTCCCGCGCGCTAAGCGGCAGACGGCTTCACCGCATGCGCAATCCTTCTCGATCAACCCTTTCATTGTAATTATCCGCGAATAACTCACCATCTCGCTTGCTTGCGTTTTGGCCCCATCGCCGATAAGGTGATTGCATCTATTGAGCCCGAAGCGCTAGCGAGGGCAGCCCTAGCGAGGGCAATCCGTCCGACCGCGGAAATTCAGCATGCAAAACAAACTGGCGCTTTTCATTTTGCTCCTCGTCTGCCCTTTCGTTCAAGGCGGCGACACGCTCAAGGACGCTCGGCTAACTCTCCTGCGCGGCAACTACGCCGAGGCCCGCCAGATTTACGAAAAACTGGCGAAGAATCCGCAGCTCCGCTCAGCCGCGGTCGTCGGTCTGAGCAAGGCGATGCAGAGCGAAGGCGAATACGACGCGGCCCTTAAGACGGTTGCGGATGCGCTCAAGGAGTTGCCGAAAAACGCCGATCTGCTTGCCCGCCAGGCGGACTTGTACTATCTGCGCGGCCGTTGGGACGATGCGGAAAAATCGGCCAAGGAAGCTCTCAAGATTGCCGAGGAGAATTTCGCCGCGCGTTGGGTGTTGGGCCGGCTTTACCGCGACCGCGGCGACCTTGAAAAAGCCGACGAGGAGTTCCGCTGGTTCATCCGCACATACAAGCAGCGCAGCGACGACGACAAGGAGATTACCGATCCAGACGAATTGCTGCTCGTCGGTTTAGCGGGCATCGAACGGGCCCGCTTTCACAATCTATCCGACCAATTCCAATTCATTTTGGACGAAGTCTTCGGCGAAGCGGTCAAGAACGACAAGGCATTCTGGCCGGCGGAATACGAGGCGGGCCGGCTGCGGCACGAAAAAAACGACAAGGCCCGCGCCGATGCGGCTTTCGACCGCGCTTTGATCCTCAACGCCAACGCCGCCGAAGTGTTGACGGCCAAAGGACTGGCCGCCTTTCAGCGCTTCGAGATGCAAGACGCCGAGAACTTCGCCGATCGAGCGCTCAAGATCAACCCCCGACTGACCGAAGCGCTGCGACTCAAGGCCGACGTGCTTCTCTTCGGAGGCCAAACGAGCAAAGCCCTCGCCGAGTTGGCCAAAGCGCGGGAGGTCAACCCCCACGAGGAGCAAACCCTCGCCCTCATCGCCTCCATTGCACATCAGCAGAAACAAGCCGCGGAATTTGACGCCCTTACCAAGGAGGTACAATCATTCGATTCGAAGCCCGCGATATTCTATTTCGAGCTGGCCGAGAGCCTCGAACAACGCAAGTTCTTCGAGGACGCCGAGAAGTTCTACCTGCGAGCCAATGAGCTGCAGCCGAAGCTGCCCTGGTCGCAAAACGGATTGGGTCTGCTCTACATGCGCCTCGGCAAAGAAGATCTCGCCAAGAAGACGCTGGAGAAAGCATTCGAGGCCGACCCCTTCAACATCCGCGTCGGCAATACGCTCAAGGTGCTCGACCATCTGGAGAAATACGAAACGCTCAAGACCAAGCATTTCTTGATTCGCTTCGACCCCAAAAACGAC
Source organism: Planctomycetota bacterium (assembly GCA_016195405.1). Lineage (GTDB taxonomy): Bacteria > Planctomycetota > Planctomycetia > Gemmatales > Gemmataceae > JACPZP01. The sequence continues at coordinate 5,619 of JACPZP010000157.1, forward strand.
AAAGTGCTGGCCAACTTCATGGCTAAGTATCTAGAGGATATCCACACCGAGTTGGCTGAGCGCTTCCAATATCGCCCCGCCGGACCAATTCTCATTGAAATCTTCAACAAGCACGAGATGTTCAGCGGCCGGATCACCGCCATGCCCGATCTGCACACCATCGGCGCCTGCACGGGGCCGATGTTTGCCATGGTGTCGCCGCGCGACAAGTCGAAAGTTATCGGCAAGCCGTTCAATTGGGTCCGCGTCATCCGCCACGAGTTGGTGCACATATTCAATCTCGATCAGACGAAGTACCAGATCCCGCACTGGTTCACCGAAGGCTTGGCTGTCCAGAACGAAGGTTTCGCCACACCGCAGCGCTGGCAGCTTATCCTTGCTGAGAAGATGCAGGCCAACGAACTCTTGAATCTCGACAACATCCTGCTTGCCTTCGCCCGGCCACGTTCGCCCGACCAGTGGCACCAAGCTTACCTCCAAAGCGATTTGTACGTGACCTATGTGACGAAGACTTACGGCGACGCTGCTATCGGCAAGCTTCTGGCCGCCTACGCGGACGGCCTAGACACCGATCACGCTTTGGAGCGGACTTTCAACGTCAAGAAGGCGGAATTCGAAAAAGGTTATCGGAAGTTCCTCGAAGAGCGCGTGCAAAAAGACCAAAAGGGAGCGCGGAAGACGTTGGGCATGAAAGCGCTGAAACAGGCTCTGGAAAAGAACCCGGAGGACGCCGATCTGACGGCTCAGCTTGCGGACCGCTTTTTCTCCGCAGGCAACAAGAAGGAAGCAAAGAAATTGGCCGACCAGGCGCTGACGCTCAAGCGCAATCATCCGCTAGCCGCCTACGTCAAGGCGATGCTTCTCAATGACTCCGGCGACAGCGACATTGCGTTTGACCTCCTGAAGCGAGCCGCCGACGAAGAGTGCACCGAGATCAAACCACTTAAGCTTTTGTCGCGTATGTATTTTGAGAACAAGGATCTTACGCGGGCGGCCCAGGCACTGGAACAGTGCCGCAAGCTCGAGCCGGGCGACCCGTCCTGGCTGCCGCAGTTGGCGAAGGTTTATGGACAAGCCGGCGACAACGACAAGTTGGAGGGCGTGCTGAAGGATTTGGCGGCGACCGATCCGGACGATCTGCTTTCGCGCCGCAAGCTTGCCGCCATGGCAAAAGCGGCGGAGCGACACGCCGACGCGGAACGCTATGCCCGCCAGGCCCTGGAAATCGACGTGCTCGACAAGGAATGCCGCGAAATACTCTTGGAATCGCTCATGGCGCAGAACAAGGACGCGGAGTTGAAGGAGTTTCGAAAGCTATTCGAAGAGTGACCGCTTGCGGGTTAGCGCGTGCGCTGGGTCATGATTGCGCTAACCCGTGGTCGCCGGATCGATTACAATATGTCCGTGACGTTGGCCGAGTTGCAACGCCTGATCCACGACATCTACGACGCCAAGGATCGCCGCCGCGGAGTGGAAGGGACCTTCCTGTGGTTCATGCAGGAGGTCGGGGAATTGGCCACCGCCCTGCGAAACGGCAGCCACGAAGAAAAGACGCTGGAGTTTGCCGACGTTCTGGCCTGGCTGGCGACGCTGGCCAACATCGCCGGCGTCGACCTTGAGACAGCGATCCAGGCGAAATACGGGGCCGGCTGCCCCGGCTGCGGGCAGAGTCCTTGCACCTGCAATCCTGCGGAAAAGCCCTAAACGGCTGCATCAAAAGTAGGACGGTTTTGCAAACCGTCTATGTCAGTAGGACGGTTTTGCAATCCGTCCATGTCGAACGGACGGATTGCAATTCCGTCCTACGAGTCCAAATGGAATCCCATGCGGCAACACATCCTCGCCTTGTCCATCATTCTCCTGGCGGCCGGCAGCCTGCACGCTCAAGACGAGTTCGAGAAAATCCCGAAGTTCACGGCCAAGGTCACCGGTGTCACCGTCGGTTTCCGCTCCTTCGATCCCACCGCGGTCACGGGCCAATTCAAGCTCGCCCTCTGGGCGCCGGTATATATCGACGTTTGGGCCGGCCAAAAAGGCATCAAGAAGAAGGCCGCGCCTTTCCTCGAGGTGGAAAGCTTCGACACGGAGGGGATCGGAACCATCTATCGCATCCCCGTCGACGAAATGGAGAAACTGGATCGACGCACGTACATCGCTTACACCAAACCCGGCAGCGCGCTGGGCTCATCCGAGGTCAAAGTCTCGTTGCACTACGACGGTGAAGTGATTCCCGGGCCCGAACACCGCGGTTCGCCCGCGATGCCCTTTCTAAACAACCATCTCATTCTTTCGCTGGGCTCGAAGCTACCCAACCTGAAGGAAGCGTTCGGGCTCTTGAACCCCCGCGCCCAGAATGCCGAATTCGATCCCTTTGGCGTGGGCGCCCGCATGGCGGCCTTTGAGTTCGACGTGAAACGCTTGCCTGATCTTTGGTTCGGCTATCAGGGGGTCGACTTGATCTTCCTGTCCACCGACAACAACAGATTCCTATCCGAACTCGCCAACGACAAAACCAATCGCTTGGGCGCGCTTGCCCAATGGGTGCGGCGCGGCGGCAGGCTGGTCATCCCGGTCGCTTATGAGAATCAAGCATTTCTGGAAAAGGTGCTTACCAGTGCTGCCTGGACCCCACCCGTCCCCGTCGTTCCCCCCGCCAATCCCGGCGACGTCGAGGCGGACGCGGTGAACACGGTCCGAGCCGTCGAGGCTTGGGTCGGCCCGGGCAGGCCATTTCGATCCGAAAAGCCGATCGTGTTGGCAAAGCTTGCTCCAAAAAATGTCCCCAACGGCGTCTGGGAGCCGTTGCTTACGGAGGGAGGCCGGCCGATCGCGGTCCGCATGCCCTATGGTCTGGGAAGCATCACGCTGTTGGCATTTTCTTTGGATACGGGGCCGTTTGCCAGATGGGAGGGGCGCGCGGACTTTCTGAAGACGCTAATCGTCAAGGTCGGCTCGCGTGTCAATCCGGACGTTCAGGAGCAAATGATCCGCCGCGGCGACATGAGCACGCCCGATATCACCACCGATCTGCAGAAGACACTCGAAGCCGTGGACGTCGACGTCGTCCCCTTCGGCTACGTCGCTCTGTTCATTATCCTCTACATCATCATCGTCGGCCCGGTCGACTACTTCGTGCTCAAATACGTGTTCAAGAAGCTCGAATGGACCTGGATCACGTTTCCCACGGTCGTGATTGCCGTCAGCGTGGCCGCCTATTTCACGGCGTACGCACTCAAGGGAAACGACATGAAGGTGAACAAGGTCGACATCATCGACTTCGACCTGCGCACCGACCTCGACGCCGGCTTCAAAACGCGGAAGGCTTATGCGTACGGTCACAGCTACATCATGCTGTTTAGTCCGCGCATCCAGAATTACACCGTTGGCCTGGAGCCCAGCCCGAGCTTTTGGGGAAGCAAGCCGGAGGAACGGCCGCTTTGCGCCGACATGGTGACTTGGATGGGCCGGCCGGAGTTGGACGGCCCGGGCGGCTTGCGGCAATCCGGGTCGCAAGGCTTTTTCCGCCGGCCTTATAGCTACGCGGAAGACGCCACCGGCCTCATCGGCGTGCCCATTCCCGTGTGGACGACGCGCTCGTTCACCGCGGCTTGGGAGGCGGCGTTGCCGCAAATTCCCTTTGAATCCAAGTTGGTCTTTCACACCAAGGAAGTCGGTGGGAAGGAGCTTAAGATTACGGGCACGCTCAAGAACAATCTTTCGGTTGACCTGGAGGACGTTTACCTTTTTTACGGCGATCGCGCCTACCAAATCGCCAAGCAGTGGCCCGGCGCCGCGGCCAAGGCCAAGCCCCTTGAAGTCTCCATTTCCGCCCAGGAGCCGGGCGACTTATCGAACTTTCTTAATCCTAGGAGTGGCGAAAGCCCCCGAAAGTTTGGCACCCGCGCGGGTAAGGGGACCTACAACCCCACGAGTCTTATCAAGCAGGCGATGTTCTTTGAAGTGACGGAGAAGGGCAACAGCAGCCGCAACCACGCTTTGCGTTTTCTCGACTTGAGCTGGCGCATCAAGCCCGAGGCGCGCTTCAACGACGAGTCCGGGAGTGAAGTTCTGCGCGAGGCGATTCTCTATGCCCGTGTGCCCTTCCAATGGGGCGCCAGCGAGACCGTGAACAACTCGGGTGTTGCCCCGACCAGTCTCTGGCTGGGCGCGATTCCGGGTCAAATGGATCGCAACGGCAATTTCATTCCCCAGCCAGAAATGTCCGGCACCATGGGCCAGGACACATATGTTCGCATCCTACTCCCAGTCGTCCGCGCGGCTGAGTAGACTCGATGGACGGATGGCAAAGAACGAGAAAAAGTATGAGGAAGATTAGGAGCCTTTCGAGAAGCCTACGACTCCAGGTGAAAGCCCTATGATTGAAACCCGCGACCTCACAAAAATGTACGGCGATCTCTACGCGCTCGATCGTCTCACCCTCAAGCTCGAGCGCGGCGACGTCTACGGCTTCATTGGGCCTAACGGCGCCGGCAAGACCACCACGATGCGCATCCTGGCTACGCTTCTCAATCCCACCTGGGGCGAGGCGACGGTGTGCGGCTACTCGATCTACAACGGCGCCAAGGACATTCGCCGCATCATGGGCTACATGCCCGACTTCTTCGGCGTCTACGACGACATGAAGGTGATCGAGTACCTGGAGTTCTTTGCCGCCGCGTATCGGATCAAGGGCGCCGAGCGCCGCAAGAAATGCGACCAGGTCTTGGAACTGGTCGATTTGGGCTACAAGCGTGACGCTTTGGTCACCAGTCTTTCGCGCGGCATGACGCAGCGTCTCGGCTTGGCGCGCGTGCTCTTGCATGAGCCCCAGGTGCTGCTTTTGGACGAGCCGGCCAGCGGCCTCGACCCGCGGGCCCGCATTGAGATGCGCGGACTGCTGAAAGAGTTGCGCAACATGGGCAAGACGATCCTCGTCTCCAGCCACATTCTTCCGGAGTTGGCCGACATCTGCAACAAGATCGGCATCATCGAGCGCGGCAAGCTCTTGTTCGACGGCGACGTCGAATCGGCCATCCGGCAGGTTCGCCAGCGGCACGTGTTGACGGTGATCGTCGGCGAAAATCGCAATCCCGAAGCCAAATCGTTGATCGAACAGCACTCCAGCGTCGATACCGTCGAACACAAGGAGCAAGAAAAGGAGCAGGACGGTTTCTTGGTGGTGACGCTGCGCGACGGCATCACAGACGCGACTTTCATCCCCGAAGTCCTGGTCCGCAACGGGTTCCGCTTGAAGATGCTCAAGGAAGAGGAGATCGACCTGGAAGACGTGTTCATGGGGATCACGAAAGGGATTACGAACTGATCAAAGGCGAGCGTCGCGGCGTAAGCGCGACGTGGTCACGTACCCATGCCAGACGAAGAACTCAAGCTCCGCCCTGAATTCTACGATCCCTTGCCTCGTGCCGAGGACGAGGAAAGCGACGGCGTGCCATATGGGGTCAACAGCGAGATCGTCTCGCCGGTGAAGGAAAAGCCGGCCCCCGTTGCGCTGGCGCCTCTGGCGAAATCCTGGGACACGCTTTGGCCTTTGGCCACGCGCCGTAAGTTTTTCTTCGCGATGCTGACTTTGAATGTCGTGCTTCTGCCCGTCGGCTGGCTGTTGTTTGGGAGCCTCCCCGCCAGCTTGAGCGCGGTGGTTCTGAACAGCCTTTTGCAAGCGTTCTTGATCGGCACCTTCGATCGAATCGATCTGGTGCGCAAAGCAAATGGCAAGGTCTCGCTGACACGCACCTGGCGCGTTGCGTTTTGTCAGCTTCAGCCGACGCGCATTCGCTGGAGCGAGTTCGAGAGCGTTGGTTCTCGCAAAATTCATGAGCCGCACTTTGAGGACTGGTATGTGGGCCTCTTATTGCTTCTGGGCGGCCTGATTCCCGGCATCTTGTGGTATTGGTTCGTCATCCGGCCGGAACGAATCGAAGTCATCATGTTCAAGGACCACGGTTTTCCCGACACCGTCCTCTACCGCGGCGTCGATGAGTCCAAAGTGGAGGAGGTCGCGCAAACGATCATGGACGTGACCGGCCTTCCCTCCCAGTCCGCCACGCGAACTCATTAGGATCCAGGTAGGGCGGTTTTGCAAACCGTCCAGTCAAACGGACGGATTACAAATCCGTCCTACGAGCTTGAAAGCGGTTCTTTCGATTTAGGAATGCGATGAGAATTCTCGTCACCGGCGGCGCGGGCTACATCGGCTCCCACGCGGTCAAGCTGTTCCTCTCACGCGGCCATGACGTTTCTGTCTACGACAGCCTGGTCTACGGCCATCGCGCCGCCGTGCCCGCCGATCGGCTCATCGTCGCTGACTTGGCCGACGTTCACCGGCTCGACCAGGTGATTCTCGAACGCCGCATCGAAGCCGTGGTTCACTTCGCGGCTTTTTGTTACGTCGGCGAATCGGTCCAACATCCGGCGAAATACTGGCAGAACAACCTCGTCAACACGCTGAACCTGATGGAATGCTTGCGCCGCAACGGCGTCAGTCGATTTGTGTTTTCCAGCACCTGCGCGACCTACGGCATTCCCGACAAGGTCCCGATGACCGAGGACTTGCCGCAGAAGCCCATTAATCCCTACGGTCAAGCGAAGCTCGCCGTGGAGCGCGCCCTGGCGGATTACGCCCACGCCTACGGATGGGGATACGCCGCGCTGCGCTATTTCAATGCCGCGGGCGCCAGTCCCGACGGCTCGATCGGCGAAGATCACGACCCCGAAACACATTTAATTCCGCTGGTCATCTGGGCGGCCATGGGCAAGAGACCGCACGTCGAAGTTTTTGGAACCGACTACGCCACGCCCGACGGCACCTGCATCCGCGATTACATTCACGTTGACGACTTGGCCGAGGCGCATCTGCTTGCCTTGGAAAAGCTCGGCCCCGGCTCGGAGTTGCGCTACAATCTGGGCACGGGCCGCGGCTATTCGGTGCGCGAAGTGATCCACACGGTGGAAGAGGTCACCCGTAAAACGGTCCCCGTCAAGGAAGGCCCGCGCCGCGAAGGCGACCCGCCGGCGTTGGTGGCGTCGTCGGAGAGAATCCAGAAGGAACTCGGTTGGCGGCCACGTTATGCCGAGCTAAGGCCCATCGTGGAAACCGCCTGGAATTGGCACCGGGGGCATCCGAAGGGGTATCGTGATCGATAACGCCGTTGGATTTATTGGCAAAGACATTCATCTTGACGAGATAAACGCATTTTTAGGACGTAACTCATTTCGTTACATGGTGTTAGCAGAATACGTTTAACGAGACTCCCGAACACACACCCAAATAGACGCATCCGGCATGTTGTTAGATGCATCGGGCATATCGGTAAACGCATCCGGCATGTTGGTAAACGAATTCGGCATGCTGGTAAACGAATCGTCCGGTCCCGTGCACAAATTGCGACCCGCGCTGAAGGCCCGGAGCGGGGTCCGGCGAAGGCCTTTGCTACTCAAAAGGAAGGTGAAAAGTATCGAAACTCCACTACTCGTCCATCAACAAACGTAATGTAAATGCGTCTATTCCCACCAAATGGACCTTTATTGTCAAACCAGACGCATTTCACAACTCCCTTTTCGTTCGAAGGGCGGATGATTGCCTCGCCCGTGAAACCATCAATGAGTCTAGGATCATTAAACGGACCGATTACTTGCTCGACTTCTTCGATTGAACTTCCATGTCTAAGGAGTAGATAGTTCAGGTAATTCACTTCATGTGGCGGGAAGTAATGGCGAAGACCAATCCAAATCGCAAGTGCGACTAGCGGCAAAGTCAGCGAAACCAAAACCCAACGCTTCCTTATCATGGCACAATCATAGCACACCTCCTCCGGCCGGCTTCTACGTGCTAAGCAGCGCCGCGATGTGCTTGCATTTGCCGTGGCGAAGAAAGCCAAGGCATTCGCACGAACATTGATCGGGCCGGCCGATGCGGACGTGGTACAGGTCGGGCCGTCCCAGCCGCTGGACTTTGAAGCCGCGGCCGCCGATGGCGCAGGGGATCTCGCGAAAGGCGTAGAATTCAGGACCCTTGCGGCCGGCGATGGCGAGGATGCCCGGCTCGCGTCCCGCGGGAGGCCGCACCAAGCGAGGCAAGCGATCGGTTTTTGACTTGCGGGCCATTCCTTCATCATAGCTGGCATTTCCCAACATCTCCTGTCCGGTACATCAGCCGCCAACGATATGCGTGGTGAGATAACTCACGACCCCTCCTATGGGAGCCACACACCATGCAACGCTTTTTATTCTCTCGTTTCACGTTGGCACTTGTTTTGACGATCGGCCTGACGTTTCATGCCAATCCGGCGCGTGCCGACGGCGAACCTTACGACAAGCTCTTGTCGTCCACTGCTTGGGTGGTGACGTCCGACGGCAAGCAGTTCATGACCGGGACCGGCTGCGTGATCGACTGCGAGCGGAAGCTGCTCGTCACCTGCTTGCACGTGGTCAAGGACCATCCCGAGGCGAGCGTGTATTTCCCGATCTACCAGCGGCGCGGCCCCGTCGTGAAGGACGCGAAGGAATACCTGGTTCGCCGCTCGGACATGATCGCCCGCGTGGTGGCGACGGATTCCAGGCGCGATCTGGCCATCCTTCGGCTCGATCATATTCCCAGCGACGTTAGCGCTCTGGAATTGGCCCAAGACGGGCCGAAACCTGGGCAAACCGTTTACGGCATCGGCAACACGGGCAACGAGGGCAAGGCGCTCGAGCAATTCTCGCTATGGAAAGCCTACGAGTCCAAAGTCACGCGGATGGTGTTCAGCACGCAGTTCATGAAGAACACCGGCCGCACCATGGATACTTGGGCGCTGGAGCTCGAGACGCCGATCCATCCAGGCGGCAGCGGCGGCCCACTGATCGACGGCGACGGCAAGCTGGTGGGCATGGCCTACGGCGCCCATGAAGACAAGGGCTATTCCGTCCACTTCGACGAGCTGCGCATGTTGCTGGACCGTCTCAAGAAGCCCATGGACGTTGCCGGCGAGTGGACGGTACGTTTCAGCGCCAAGGACAAAGAACCCAGTTTCATGAAGGTCAACTTCTACGAGGGCGGGACGCTCGAATGGATTTCGGACAAAAAGCACCTGGGCGCTTTTGAGCTGAAGGACGATCAGCTGAATTTGATGGTGCCGGGGCTCAATATTGAGGAAACCGTGACGATAACTCGCCATGACGAGACGAGGTTCACTTTCCAAAGCGCGGACGTGCTGTTCACGTTTAGCCGGCGATAAGGCGGGCCGGATCAAAATTGAAGTGAAATGAGGGGACGCGGTTGCGTCCCCTCTTTACGTGGAAGAGCATTGGGTGCTAAGCGCCTTAACGATTCAACTCACTTGCCGCGGCTGCGACCACTCTAGGACCAGAGCGTAGGCGAACAGGCAAATATTCCCTACGGCGACGAAGAATACTAGCGGCACCGCAATTACCAGCTGGCGGTCCGTCATCTGGGAAACTGGTATTCCGCGACCTCCCATTTCCCAGACCTCCACGATCCAGAAGCAATCTCGAAAACCGCAGGCCCAACGAATCAACTCACGTGCCGCGGCGGTGGGGTAGCCGTAGGGGGCTGCGAAGCCGAAATGGCCCCGCGGTCAGATGCCGCGGTTGATTCGGCCCGGTGCGACTCGCGGCGTGCCATGTCGCCGGCGAAGCGCTCTAGAGCCGCTACGAAGTCGGCGTCTTCGACGTCCCAGAGCGAATGCCCTGTGGCGTCCTCGGCAAGCATGCCGATGGTAGCAATTAACTGCCCGAAACGCAGCTCCGGGCAGCGAGCGCCGACGTGGCCGAGCTGTTCCAGGATGCGCTGCAATAAATCCGCTGTGGTCATAATGCATCTCCAACGCGACGACTATTCGCTTTCGGACTTTTCATCTTGCCCATGACCTCGACCCGCACCGTCGTTCCAGGTAACAGCCTTGCCACCCGAGTCGCTCGCGTCACTCCGTCGTAGAGTTCCAGGGCGCCATCAGACCCTTCGTATGCAAGCAAAGGCGGCATCCCAGCGGTTGACGTGCCATGCTTGGCGATCTGCCGTTGCAGCTTGACGGGGTCGGCACCGCTCGAGCGCGACGAAGGCAGCCGCAACTCAGCGGGATCGACATCGCGGACGTCGGCTGCCATAAACCTCAGAATACTCTATGCGAAGCCGAGAGAGAAGAGACGAACGCCGCCAACGCTAAGTCATTTGGTTCAGCTGTCGCGCACACGTCGCTCGAACGATTCTCGGATCGCCGGCCGCGTAAACAGCCAGATGTGAAAGAGCGCCAATGCCGAACCGCCCGCCGCAATAGCGAGAATTTGCCAGAGCGGTTCGCGCCGCAAGTCCTGAGCGTTGATTCTCGCCCAAGTCGCAAGCGTAACTCCAAGAGCAAGGCAGATCGCAAATGTATACCAGGACAGGACCAGTAGAATCAAACGGACAAGCCGCCAGCGCATCCAAAGCCCATATGCGACCACGTACAGCAGCGCCGCTTGCAAGAGCATCGCAATCACAAAGTAGATCCTCTCTTCAGAGCTTAAGGCGTCCTGATGGGCGCCGCGTACTCACTGTGCTTTTGAAAGAAAGGCAAACACGCCATCGCCCGGTTTAGGTCGCGATAGACCCGGGCAGCTGCCGTTTGTCGCGGACAGGGGCTTGTCGCAGACTGCGCGGCATGGCAGGATGGTAGTTGGGAGTGGGCGTCGAGTGTCACGGTAAAAAAGCTGCGTCCCAATACTGTTCGGCACGATTAATGCCTTTAGCGATCTGCCATGGGCGTATTGTGCAGAGTCTCGCGTTGCGTGGCTGGAAGACCGGGGTTGATTTATCGAGAAGGCCGCCAGAGAGAAAGACGTGAAGCCGTC
>JACPZP010000030.1 GCA_016195405.1 Planctomycetota bacterium
CGGCCTTACCCGCGCCGCCGCTGGCTAGAAGGGTGCCGTCAATGTCAAAGAGGAAAACGTTCATCGGACCATTGTATGGGAGTTGGCCTTTTTTCCGCGCCAGCAATGATCCTATAATCTGCCCGATTTCACCACCCCGACCGTGCGGAGATCCGGCATGTCGGTCGCTCCTGCTCTCCCGATTTCCAGTCTGTCCGAGAATATAGCTTGGCGGCTGTTTGTGCGGGCAGTCACGGCGGCAGGCGCGATCGTAGGCGTAAGCTGCACGATTTACCTGATCGAAAAATACGCCGTCGTGCCGCGGCGCCGCTTTGTCGAAAACCCCGTGGAAATCATGATGCGGGCTTTCGGCATCGCCCATTTTGTCATTGGCTGGCTATTCTTGGCTACATCGCCCCGATTGCAAGATCGAAGGGCAATCTTGCAACTGGCAGGCTGGATAGGGTGTGGTCTCGTCCTTTGCAGCTTATTCGCGATCGGCGGCGGCTCGAAAAACCTGCTGTTGCTCATCGCATTCTACAGCCTGTTCTTGATTCATGACTCCGGCGACCAGGTCCGGCTCTTCCAGGGGCAGTCTTCTCAAAACAAGTGCACGCTGGGCGCGCTCCGTTGGCTCTTCGTTTTGCTCTCGATCACGATCCTCACCGGATCGTTCCTCTTCACCGGCTACTGGCTGAAAAAGAATCCAAGCCTTCAGGATTTGTCGCCGTATTTTCCACAAGCGGCCTGGTGTGTTCTGGCCGCGGCTACTCTGATCGCCGGTCTTCGGTTCGTTCGTCTTGTCCGCAACGAGTGCGGACTCGATGCCTTTCTACAGGCAAATAGCCCGCTCCTTGCGATCTTCGTAAGCCTGCTGGGAATCCTCACGATCGGCTCGTTCTTCGGCACCTTGGGCCTCAACATCATCATCCTCTTGCACGTCACCACTTGGCTGGTTCACGTGCACCATAAGCTCGGCGAATCGCCCGGAGCGCACGCCAACGTATGGACGTGGATGCGGCGCACGCCTTCAGGATTCCTCTCGTTGCATCTGGGCTTGGCCGCGGCGTTCGTGGCGATTTTGGCCATGCGCGTCCAGGTCTGGGAGCGCTCCGGCTGGTTCTGCAGCGCGCTCTCCGCCACGAGTTTCCCCTATTGGAGCATGCTGCACATCGCGACCGCCTTCTGGCGCGGACGCTAAGTGCTTGACGAGCCGGGAGTGTCAGCAACCGGAGCGAACCCGCGTCACTCCGGTCGCTTACGCTTCCGGCTCGCCACTCAAGAAATCTCGACGTGCGCGCCGGACGCGGCGGCCTTGGTCAACACGATTTCCGAGTCAATCGAAACGCGGTCACGGCGCAAATCTTCCATCGCAGTTCGAAGCCTGCCTTCCTCGGCAATAGCGAAGACCGTAGGTCCCCACGAGCTTTGACCGGTTGCCTTAATTCCCTTCTTGCGCAGCCAGTCGACCACTGCGGCCGTCGATTCGTGGGCGTAGACCCCCCCTTGCCAGGGTTCGAACATCTTGCCGCTGCCGCGATTGAACTCGTAAAGAGCGTCGCCGAACGCCGGCAAGTCATGCTCTAAGAGCGAGGGCAGCATTTCGAGCAGCACGAGGCGAGCCAACTCCGAAGTCGTCGGCGACATATCGCGGCCGGCAAGACAATCGAAGGCGTCCCGTTCGCGCGTTCCGTGTTCCCCCTGACCGCGGCGGGGGATGATAAGAAGCACGCGCCAGTCATCGGGAAACGGATGCCACGCAATCAAGGGCGCGACGGCGGTTGATGGGCCTTTGCCGCCGTCGACCAAGAAGCCGCCCCGCTCGAAGCCGTGAGTTCCGAGTCCGGACCGCGCACCCCGGCCGAGTGCGCGGGCAAGTTCGACCGTGCTCGGTGCCAATCCGAGGCTTTGAGAAGCAGCGCGGGCAACCGCCAAAGCGAGTTGTGTTCCGGTCCCCAGCCCCGTGTGCTCGGAAGAATACTCCTCAACGGCAATTGCGAAAGCGGAAGGATTTCCAGGAAGTACGTCCGCGAAGGACCGTGCGATTGTCAGAGCACGCTCGGCGCTCGGTCCGGTTGCCGACCACGTCGCGGCGGGTTCAACGCTCACGCGCACGGCCGGTCGCTCGACCATGAGGCCGACTCCGCCGAACTGTCGCCGTGTGCCGCCGCCTGGACCGAACAAGCCGAAGTGCAGCCGGCTACCCGTTGTCACGCGAATCATCACCAAGTCGATCAACTCCGTTTGAACTCAATCCGCTAAGACGCCTCGCCACCATTTATGGTTAATGGATGTTAGCGCGCCATGTAAACCCCCCTCCGGCAGATTAACCGGACTCAGGCAACAATTATTCCCACAGCAATAATGTCTTGCCACGAGGGGCCGCGGCGGTCTCGTACCTCGCGAAAAACTCTGGGAAAACTGGAATTCGGCTATCGTCGCCTCGGTGGCATGCCACTTGCCTTCCTCTGACCGGAACAGTGAGGCAATCATTCTCTCTAATCGGAACCGGGATCACCATGTTGCAGCACCATTCAGGACACAAGTGGGTTGTGGGAACCTTGAGCGGTTTGCTCGCTTGCCTATTCATGGGCTCGTCGGCGCTTTCCCAAGAAAAAGGCAAGGAGGCGGCCAAGGATGCTCCCAAAATGGAGGAGATTCGCGACGCGCAGAAAATGCGGTCATTGGTTCGCGCAGGCTATACACGCCCCGGCGCTCCGCCGGATCGACTCAACAAAAACGGCAAGATCGTGCCGTTGGCTCTCGATCCCGAATACAACGGTTCGATGATCGGTTCCACCGTGTATTTCGCCGTCTTCAGGTTGGCGCTCGATCAAAACGACGCCGTCGCCGGCGAGTTGGGACATTTCGCCGACCTCTTCGTGGAAGGCCGCAATTTCGAGAACACGATCTCGCCTCAATTCGACCGCAAGGCGAAGTACCTCTACGTCTACCAAATCGTCAACGATCGCGGCCTCGACCCGGTTAAGGACGGCGTGGTGCCGGCGGCCAAGGGAGACATCAACTCGGCCGACGTCGCCAGCTTCCTGCTGCGGCTAAACGTCGATCCGCGTTACATCACCTCGTGGGGCCATTTCAAGAACGTCGGCTTCGCGGGCAACGTCACCGAGCGCAAGCAATCGGGCGACATCGTCGAGGCCGCCGACGGCAAAGCGGTGGTCCTGCCAATGGCGTTTTCGAGCAACCCGTCTGTTCTCAGCATGTTGCCGCACGCCCGCTACATGAGCCGTTCGCCGGCCTACGCGCTCGGCAAGCTGTTGCCGTCGTTCGAGCTGGCTTCCAGCACTTTGAATCTCAAGAAGAACTTCACGTACAACGCGCTCTCCAAAAAGGTGGCGGACAAAGTCGCGCTTGCCAACTGGGAGGAAGGCGAATATCGCTCAGCCGAGGACGCCCGCGAGCCCGATTTCGTCCAGCTGGTTCACGGCGGTGTTCGAGAGGGCGAATTCGGCAATGACTTCGACATGAATCTCGAGGCCGTGGACGTCGGCGATTCGGTTTTCCGCGTCGACTTCAAGAAGACCAACCTGGTGAAGCTCGGCATGCATTCGGTGGCGTTCGGTTTCACGACCGACTTGCCGCCGACCGATGAACCGATCCGCATTGAACCTTTCCCAGCCAAGGGAGACATCAAAGCAGCAGCCGCCGGTCAAGGGACCGGAATCGCATTGGCGGTCGGCACTGCCCCGAGCCCGGTTCCCCAACGCGGCGGCGACTTTGCCGCGGCGATGGGACCTGTCGGCAGCATCGGCGGCGGGGCCGCAGGCGGCGGCTTTGGCGGGTTCCCGGGCATCGCGGGCGCGCTCGGCGTCGCACGGGCGCCGTCGTTCGGCGGCGGCGGCGGGTCAGGCTCCGGCTCGGGTCAGGGCAGCACCACGGGCAACGCCCAACAGGCCCAGGACCAAAGTCAAAGCGGCAAGATCAATTTCAACGCCACGCTTATCAATCAGCAGGCCCAGCTTCAGGCCCAGGCGCAACTTCAGCTACAAGCTCAAGCTCAAGCTCAGAAGCAATCGCAGCGGCAGAACAACAAAAACCACCATCAAGTCGTCCCGGCGCCGGCTGCATTCATCCTGGGTCTATTGGGGCTGCCCGCCCTGATTTTCGTACGCCGTCGATCGAAGTAGTTCAGCCTCGGTCCCCTCCCCTTTCATAAAATGAGGGGAGGGATTTTCCGTTTGGAGCGCCGCCATGATTTGCCGCCAGTTGCTTTTGGCAGCCCTTTTCTTCCTGGCCCCCGCCGCGGCGCAAGCACAGTGGCTGTCCTACTACCCATACCGTGGCGGCTGGGGCGGCGGCAGCTACTGGCCTTATTCCGCCTATGGAAATTACGGCGGAGGCTATTACGGCGGAGGCTATTACGGCGGAGGCTATTACGGCCGCCCCAACTTTAGCGGCTACGCCAGCCCTTTTTTCAGCGGCGGCTGGTATCCGAACTCCTACTTTGGTCCCGCTTGGAATGCCTCGTATCCACATCCTATTTGGGGCGCCCCGTTCTCCTACACCGGCCCGCTAGTCTACTCCGGGACGATGGGCTACACCGACGTCGTAGCCCCAAGTCAGCCTCGTATGCGGCGCACCCTGCAACCCGCGATCAGCCCGCCTAGCCCTGAAGCTATTCGCGCGGCTCTTGAATCGAAGTGACGCAATCGGCGAAAAACGTGCAAGTCGAAGCGCGGAATGCAACATCTTGCCAGCGTGCGACTTGCGGCTTTCATTTCTCTCGATTTGCACGTTTTGATGCATGGCACCCCCTCCTTTTTCACTACGAGTTCCCTTCTGAGCTAGAGTTTGTAGTTCCGCCTTTCCAGCGCACATGGATGGAACCCGTGCCGGCTCGAAACCAGAACCAACTCCCGTAACGATACGAATCCTATGACGCGCACCCTCAACGTCAGGCTTCTTCTATGGACCCTCGGAATTCTGCTCATCGCCGGGGTGGGCTTGAATTTCCTGCACGGTCATCAGGTTCGGCGCAATACGGGGGCGCTGTTAGTCCGTGGAGATGAAGCCCGGCGTCAAGGCGATCTCAATCAGGCGCTTGACTACTACCTGCAATACCTTGCCTTTGAGCCGAATGATGCGGTCGCCCTGGAAAAATACGCGTTGGCGCTGGCGGAACAAGCCGTGAGCGCCGCCGACCGTGTCTCCGCGGTGTTTGCACTCGACGACCTCTTGCGCCGCAATCCCGATAACCACCAGATTCGCTACAAGCTGATTCGCGAATTGATCGAGCTGCAGCGCTTTCGCGAAGCCATTCAGAATCTCCAAATCTTGCTGCCGCATTGGCCTCAACCGGCGGAGTTGGAGCACATGCTGGGCTGGTGCCAGGAAGCGCTCGGCGATTACGCCGGCGCGATTGCCTCCTTCACCAAAGCCATCACGCACGATCCCAGTAGGATTCAGAGCTACACGCTTCTGGCCGAAGTTCTGCAAGGCCGGCAGCACCAAGCGGAAGAAGCGGCTCACGTCATGGACGACATGGTGCGCATGAACGACAAGTCGTTCCAGGCGTACCTCGCACGCAGTCGCTTTCGTAGAGTGATCGACAACCTCGACAGCGCGGAGGTAGACCTCGAGCAAGCGCTGGCCCTAGCGCCCACCGATCCCATGGTCCTCCTCGCGGCCGCCGACCTGGCATTGGCGCGAGGCGATGCCGTGAAGGCCCGGAAACTCATCGACGACGGTTGGAAAGCCAATCCAAAAAATCCGGTGTTGATCAAGGCGATGGCCGGGTTGGAATTCCAGGCCGGACGCAGTGACCGCGCGATCGCCCTTGTACGGGACGGCCTGAAGGAGGCGCCGCAAGCAGTCGATCTGCTCGTCCTATTGGCCGATCTGCTCATCGATGAAGGCAGATTGGGTGAAGCGTCCGAGCGAATCACCGAGCTGCGGCAAACGCTTTCCGGACGGTCGCTTCCAGATTTCTTGCAGGCTCGGCTTCTCATTTCGCAAAATAAATGGAGCGAGGCGCAATCGCTCCTGGAGAAAGTCCGAAACGAATTGGGCAAGACTTCCGATTGGAGCGGACGAGTCTACGGCCTCCTTGGCCTGTGCTACGAACACGAAGGAAAGCTTGACCGCGCATTGGAGTACTATCAAACGGCCCTGAAATTAGATGAGCGTCAGCCGCGCGTGCTTGCCCGCGTCGTGCAACTCCTGGTGCGCTGGCGACGATTTGTCGAAGCCGACCAGGCATTGCGGCGGCTTGAAGAACAAGGCCCTCTCACGCTTGAATTATCCAGGGTAGGCGCCGAGATCGCGCTGGCGATGCAGACTCCTGACCGCGCGCGGACGCTGGCTCGAAAGGCGGTCGATCCCGAGACAAGCGATTACCGGCAGCTAATCTGGCTGGCACATGTCTACCACGCGGCCGGCGAGGACAAGGCTGCGGAGGCGATGCTTCGGCGCGCCGTCAGCGCCGCACCACGCGCCCCTGATCCCTTGGTCGCACTGGTGGAGCAGCTCTCTCACACGGGCCAGCGCGAAGCCGCTCTTGAAGTCATTGAACAAGCAAAAGGCAGCTTGCCATCGAACTGGCTGTTGCCGACATTGGCACGCTGCTATGAAGCGCTGGGATTGCTCGATCGGGCCGAAGAAACGTACCGCGAAGCCCTGGCGCCGAACCCGGATGACCTCGGGCTCATCGCCCAGGCCGCCGAGTTTCTTCGCCGGGCGGATTGGCCCGAGAAAGCGGCGCCGCTTTGGCAAAAACTGCTGGACCCCGACGTCGCCGCTCCTCGTGAACTCCAACTTCGCGCTCGCCGGCAACTTGCTCTGACAATGGCGGCTGCCGGAAAAATCACCGAGGCGCTCGAGCTGATCGCGGACAACGAGCGCCTCTTGGGCAAAAACATCGCCGACGATCGAGTCCGCAATGCTGTTGAAGCTTCACAACCTTCCGAGCGCAACAAGTCGCTGCGTGCTTTCGAAGATTCGCTGAAGCGAGCCCCAGCTACCGTCGATGAACTTTTCCTGCTCGCCAAGCTCTACGACACTGCCGGCAATCTATCTCGCAGCCGGGAGATTCTGCTGGGCTTATTGGCGACTCAGCCCGAGAACCCGCAGTTCCTTGCGCACTATGTGCGCGTCCTCCTGAAGGCCGAAGAACTGGAAGACGCGGCATCCTATTTGACGCGTCTGGACAGGCTGGAGCCGGGAAGCGTGCGCTCAATGGAACTGAAAAAGCTGCTCGTAAAGTAGCTCTGCGCGGTTATAATGTACTCAGTTGTCCAATTTCCATCCCACAGCCCCGCGCCGCACGAATGGGCTACGAATATCGGCGCAGAAAGGAATGTCTAATGTCAAACTCCGTCAGTCCATCGCCCTTGAAGCCGCGCGCTTGATGTACGAGCGCGTTGAGAGCGAATACTACACCGCCAAGCGCAAAGCAGCCAAACGACTCTGCCGGGGCGGCGTCAAGCCCGGCGATCTCCCTTCCAACGCCGAAATCCGCGACCAAATCCAGCTCTTCGCCCGCCTGCACGAAGGTGAGCGCCGCACCGAGAACCTCAAAGACATGCGCCTGGCCGCCTTGGCCATGATGCGGCTCTTGCGCGCTTTTCGGCCCAGGCTCATCGGCAGCGTCATGACCGGGCACGTCCGCAAGGGCTCCGACATTGACCTGCACGTCTTCGCAAGCAGCGCCGGCCTGGTCGCCGACATTCTCGAACGGGAGGGATACCAGTTCGACGTCGAGCGCAAGCAAATCGTCAAGCACAACGAAGCCCGTGTCTTCACGCACATCCACGTCTTCGATCGCTTTAACTTCGAGCTGACGGTTTATCCGGAGGACAAGGCTCACTACGTCTTCAAGAGTTCGATTACCGGCAAGGCAATCGAACGCGCCTCGATCCGCGAGTTGGAGGAATTCTTGCTGCGCGAGTACCCCGGCCTCGATCTCGAAGCGCGACTCTTGGCAGAGGAGGAGAACGTCGATCCCTTTCCGAGCTTTCGGCAGTTGCTGTTGCCGCTCGAGAACGTCAAGCAGTCGGCTCGGTATCACCCGGAAGGCGACGTGCTGTTTCACTTGCTGCAGGTGTTTGAACTGGCGAAAGAGCAGCGGCCCTACGACGAGGAGTTTCTGCTGGCGGCGCTCTTGCACGACATCGGCAAGGGGATCGATTCGGCCAATCACGTGGCGGCGGCGCTATCGGTGCTGGAAGGCCTGATTACGGAGCGAACGCGATTTCTCATAGAGCATCACATGGACGCTCTGGAATACAAGGCCGGCACGCTGGGCGCCCGGCTGCGGGGTCAGTTGGAAGCGTCGGAGGATTTTGAAGACCTGATGCTCTTGCGTGAGTTGGATAGCGCGGGCCGTGTCCCCGGGGCGATCGTAGGAACCGTGGACGAGGCGCTTGGTTTCATCAAGGAAGTGGCACGGGCCAATGCCGAATGATCCATTTCGCTACGGTCTTGGGTGATCAACCGGCCATCGGATCGCGCTAACCCGCAAGCGGGAAGGAGTTTCCGGCCCGTCCGGCTTGCGTGAGGGGAGCTTGTGGCCTAGATTTGTGCTGCCAGGCGCGCGCATTCCCAGAATTCTAGGCACTTCCGGAGATTGGACGAGCGCCGGAGTGCCGGGAGCAAACGTGCATGTCCGCACACATACCTTTTCCTGAGACGGAATTTGACCCTCGAACTTCGAATGAAGAGCGCCGCGGGGCCGTCCGAGTGCCCGCGGAAGCTCAGGCCTTGTGCCGTCCGCTCGCGGACGAGAAATGCGAGCCATGGCGCGCCGGGATTCGCGACGTCTCTTCCATTGGCGTCGGCCTCGTCCTCCCCGGTCCGGTGGACGCGGGCACGCTGCTTCATGTTGAACTCTCGAACAAGCACGGCGCCAAAATTCGGCCCTTGCTGGCGCGCGTGGTCCACTCGGAGCAAGAGGGGGAAGGCAGTTGGCTCGTGGGATGCGCTTTCCTGAGCGAATTGGATGAGAGCCAGCTCCGCTCCTTCCAGGCGCAACGCGTGCGGCCGGCGCGGCAAGACGGGCGGCGCTGGATTCGCTTCCCCTGCCATGTGGAAACCGTGTGTTACACGAGCGAGACCGTTCCGGGGGAACGCCGCTCCGCCCGCATCCTCAACGTCTCCGCGGGAGGCATCGGCCTGTTGCTTCCCTGCCAATTCTCCGAAGGCACGCTGCTTCAACTCGAGATTCCATCCGAAGCGGCTCGGCTCGCCTTGATCCGGGTGATTCGCGTCGTCGAACATTCAGCCGGCGGCTGGTTCCTGGGCTGCGAATTCGCGGACCAACTTGGCGCCGAAGAGCTGCAAGAATTGCTAGCATAATAGAGGACACGCCGGACCGGGCGCGCGGTGAGTCCGGCTCGGCTCGCCGGACCTACAATGACTCGGTCCGGCTCGGCTCGCCGGACCTACTTTAGCGGGACCGGTCCCAACGGAGGCGGCCATGGACTTCCTCTGGTTCATCCTGATCGGACTCGCCGCCGGCTGGCTTGCCGGGCAGATCATGAAGGGCGGCGGCTACGGGCTGGTCGGGGATTTGATTATCGGCGTGATCGGCGCGCTCTTGGGTGGGTTTCTCTTTGGACTTGCCGGCGTGGCGGCGCATGGGCTCTTGGGAAGCCTGATCACAGCGACGGTCGGCGCGATTGTGCTCATTGTCGTGTTGCGATACATCAAACGCGGTTCCGTGTAGACTGCCATCGCCGTGTAGACTGCCATCGTCGTGGGTCATTGCCTCCTGTAGGACTCGAACCTACAACCCGCTGATTAAGAGTCAGCTGCTCTGCCAGTTGAGCTAAGGAGGCCCGGACTATTCATTATCGAAAAAGACGCGCCCTCAGCAAGAGGGTTCGGGAAATTCAGGCGGCCTCGTAATCGAGAGCGATATCCAGCGCCGGCGCCGAGTGCGTCAAAGCGCCGATGCTGATGCGGTCGACGCCGGTTTCTGCAATGGTGTGGACGGTCTCCAAGGTAACGCCGCCGGATGCTTCCAGCAGGACTTCCGGGGCGACGGCGTTGCGGCGCTCGACGGCCTGACGCATGATTTCCGACTGCATGTTGTCGAGCAGAATGATCGCGGGCCGGCAGGTTAGGGCCACTTCCAACTGTTCAAGCGATTCGACCTCCACTTCCACCGGCACATCCCTTCCCGATGTCGCTAGCGCGGCTTTCAGGGTTCGGGCGACCGATTCCAATTCCTTCCCGAGCGCCGCCAAATGATTGTCTTTGATGAGGACGCCGTCGTGCAGGCCGAGGCGGTGGTTGTGGCCGCCGCCTTGGCGCACGGCGTACTTGGCCAGCAGACGCCATCCCGGGATGGTCTTACGAGTGTCGAGAATCTTTGTAGGTAGGCCGGCGACGTCGTCGACGTACTTCCGAGTCAACGAGGCGATGCCGCTCAGATGCTGTAGGAAGTTGAGGGCGATGCGCTCGACGGCGAGTATGCTGCGCATTGGGCCGGCGATAGTTGCGAGCCGGTCGCCAGCATGAATTCGGTCGCCATCGTCCCGGAGTGCCGTGAAATTCAAATGGCGATCGATTGCCTCGGAAACCATGGTCGCCGTGGGCAAGCCGGCCAAGACGCCGTCGGCCCGCGCGGTGAAGACGGCTCGGCCGAGAAGTTCGGGTGGGATGACGGCCTGGCTGGTCAAGTCGCCGCGCGTGCCGAGATCTTCTTCCAGGGCTATAGCGACCAGTCGGCGGCAGACGGACAATTCCTCGGAAGAAAAGGTCATTTTTGCTCGCGTTCGCAGGTGTGGCAGGTTAGTCTATCTTCCTTACAGCAACTCGGTCTGGCGAGCCGGACCTAGGGGCCAGGTCCGGCTCGGCTCGCCGGACCTACTTCTCGCCGGACATTTGGGAAAGCCATGAGTGAATCGAATCCTCGCGATGACGTCTTTGAAGAGGGTCGACCCCGGCCACGGCCGTCTCGCCCACAGCCAGGCCGCGACGAAGGGCCGCCGCCGCTTCCAGATGACTACGAACAGCGTGCGCGGCGGCGATCGCGCCGCCGTCGCGAGCGTGATTACGAAGACGACGATGCGCTTTCGACGATCATTCCGTACCACAACGGCAGGGCACTGGCGGCTTATTACGCGGGCGTATTCAGCTTTATTTGTTTCATTGGTATTCCACTAGGATTCGCCGCCATCATTCTTGGAATTCTAGGCTTGAAGTACGTGAAGAAGAATCCAGAGGCGAAGGGGACCGGCCACGCCATCGCGGGCATCGTCTTGGGATCCGTAACCCTGGTGCTTCACTTCGTGGTCATCCTCGTTATTGTGGTCATGGGCCTCAAAGCGCAGTGACGCTGAGTCACCGCGTCACGGTTAGAGCGCAGATTGCGAGTAAGACATCACGATCAACGCAATCAGGCCCACGAACAGCGCAAGCAGCGTGAAAATGCCGATGCGGGCGGAGTTCTCGCATTCGCGGCATAAGCCGCCCTTGGCGGCGTGATCGGCGCACATGAGGTTGCCGCAGTTTCTGCAGCGGCGGCGGGCCAAACCCCTGCATTGGTAACACGCTGGGGGCTCGAAATCATCCGCCGGCTGAGGCCGCCACCAGCCGGGGCGCGCCGAGGCGCCGAGCGTTACCGCGCGGTTGCGATCGGCGCTAATGCGATCGGCGCGGCGGTCTCCGGGCATGAACCCGGTTTCGCAACGAATGCAGTTCATCTTGCCGTGTTGGGCGCAGAACAGCTTGCCGCAGGTGTAGCAGCGCTCGATCGCTTCCAGGCCGCAGACATGGCAAGGCATTGAGCCCTCGGGTTCCGGAATTCTTGCGACTTCCGCTACGATCAACGGATTAGTAGTGAAAGCCGTTCTTGCGAATGTGGACCATGGGATGGCCCTCATCGAGCATCTTACCACCGTTCACCTCGGCCACAAACAAGTCGTGATCTCCGGCCGGAAAGCGGTCAACCACCTGGCATTCGAGCACGGCGAGCGATTCCACAAGGATCGGTCCACCGGGGCCGCCGCGCTCGACCTCCAATCCGGCGAATGCATTTTCGCTCGACGAGAAGCCCTTGCCGAAATGGGCGATCATGTCGGTTTGGCCGTCTTCGAGAATATTGAGCGTGAAAGCCGTCCCGGGCGCGAGCAGGCCGGCGATCTCACGGCCGGGCTTGACGGCGACGCTGATCCGCGGCGGCTGGAACGAGCATTGCTGCACCCAGCTGGCGAGCAAGCCGGTTTCGACCCTGCCGTTGGCGTAGGTCAAGATGAAGAGGCCGCTGGCGACACGCCCGAGCGCTGCCGCCAAGTGTTTTTCCGCATCGGCGGGTTTCATGTTCATTACCCTGTAGCCGCAGGTTTCAACCTGCGGCGAGTTCGCAGCCTGAAGGCTGCGGCTACGGATACTTGCATTACTCCTTGGTTTTCAGCAAGTCGACGACCAGCCGATCCATGGCGGCGTAGTCGATCTCGGCGACTCCCTCGGATTTGAAATGGGTCCACTTGCCGTGCCGGTCGAAGACGAAGTACGACGGCGGGCCGGCGAAGTGCAGCTTTTGTTGCCAAAGCTCCGGCGGCTCATCAAGCAAAAGGTTGGTGAACGTCGCCCCTTTCGCTTTGAGGAACTTGAGCACGTTGTCCTTAGCCTCCGGCGTCTCCTTGATGTCGTCGACGGCCACGGAGATCACGACCAGCCCGTCTTTGGCGAGCTTTTTGTGCAGCTCGACGACATGGGGAAAGTGATCTTTGCAGGGCTTGCAGAAGTCGGCCCAGAAATCGACCAGTACGACTTTGCCGCGATTCTTTACGAGAGCGTCCTTGAGGCCGGCGTAGTTGACGACCTTGAGGGTTACGGCGTCTCCCTTTTCCTGAGCGAGGCATACGTCTGTGGCCCATATCACAAAGCCCAATGTAGCCAGGCCAAACAAGATTTTCATAATTCCTCCTTGTCATTTGGTGATTCGGTAGAGCGTGCCTTTTAAGCGCCGGCCGCCCGGTTCGCCTGCGCGCATGATCTGGGTCGAGTATGCGAGGCCTTGCCTTGTCAGTTCGTCCTTGAACGCAGGTGACGGGATTCGGTCCTGGTCCGTCAAGAGACACAGACCGCCGGGCGACAGCACCTGCCTCACAAATCCAACGAGCGGCTCGACATTACGCAGCTCGTAAATCAGATCGGAGCCAAGGAGGACCGGCACACGGAGATCGGCCGGCGGGCTGCGCCAGTCGATCTGAAGGATGCGAAAGTTCTCCTGGCCGTTGAGGCGGGCGTTGTCCGCGGCAAAACGCAGGGCACAGGGATCGTAGTCACTGAAAGTCACGAGTAGACCCTGCGCCATGGCGGCGATGCCGGCAAGTCCCAGGCCACAGCCGATTTCGAGGGCCTCCGTTCCCGGCGTCCAAGTCTCGCGCATGATGGCCTTGGCCAGCATGCGCGCCGCGGGCCAAAGGTCGGCCCAGTAGGGCATGTATTCGTCCGCGTCGAAGGCGGCATGGACTTCGGGATGGTCGAGCAGCTTATCGGACTTCTCTGGCCGGCAGATGAGGAAAGTGCGATCCTCGATGAATACCGTTTCGCGCGTCAGGGGACCGATCGTGGCCAGAATCAATTCAGCAGGGGGCGTAGGACGGATTTGAAATCCGTCCAACTTGTCAGGAGAAACGGCGGGAGACATCATCCGATCTCAATTGGTCTTCTGAGCCAACAAATCCCGGCTTCTACTTTACAACATGCCGATGCCTGCGAGCAATTCCTGTTGGGTGACGGGTCGGTCCGCGGGGAACAAGCAATAGCACGCCGGGGCGCCGATGGCGTCCAGAATAATCTGCCGATCGTTCGGGACCATGTAGCCCTGCTCGCAGGGAATGTGACCGGTGACGAGCCAATCGGCATCGACCTTTCGCAAAAAGGCCTCGGCATTGGCCTGGCTCAAGTCACGGCCCCAAACGAGCGCATGAACCGGTCCGCCGAGGCGTAGATCCTCCGACGCGAAGTCGTCCGCTTCCAGCTTGCTCACGTCGAAGGCCGGCAAATTGCGCGCACTGGGCAGACTGTGGCTGATCAAGACCCGATTCGGCGTGCTCACGGCGAGGTCGGCCGCGCTGAAAAGTTCAAGGTACGCGGCGTAAATCCTCTCGCCCCAGTCGCCGTAGGCTTCATCGACGCCGTCGCGGAAGAGATCGTTTTGATCGATGTCGCCCTTGCCGATGCGCTGATTCTGCCACTGGGACAATTCATGATTGCCCAGGAGGAAATGAACCCTATGGGGGTACTGGCATTTGAGGGCGGCCACGAGGTCTAAGAGTTGATGCGATTTGTCACCGCCGCCGGCATAGCGAAATGGGCCATGGACAACTTCCTGCAAAATCAAATGGCGTCGCGGCTGCTTCGCAAGTTCGGCTTTCGCCAAGAGCAGGCGGAAATTTTCGATGCTGCCGTGCATGTCGCCGACGACCATGACCTCGGCGTCCGACTGCAGGCGCAAGAGATGGCCGCGGCGTCCAGGCGTGGCGCGGAAGGCGCGGGCTGCCTGTTGAATGGTTACCAGGAGCTTGTCAGGCTGGGGCATGAGATTTCTATACAAGCCCGCAGGGAAGTCTTCGAGCCAGCTGGGTTGCGCCTTACCCCGCAGATTCGCTGCGCTCATCTGCGGGCTTGGGGGCCTGCGGTGATTCAGCCACTTGCCGGGCTTTGCCTGTTTATTGACAATTATCCCTGGCGGCTCACTTGGGAACAGGGAACTTGCAGAGAACTTCGGATGGACATCGGCCGGAACTTGAAGATCGACAGCGTCGCCCGGCTTCACCCGACGACTCCCTGGCACGTCCATCCGATGCAGACCGTGGCCGACGCGGTGGCGTTGATGCGGGCGAAATCGGTCGGCTGCGTGCTGGTTTGCCTGGCCGGCAAAATCGTCGGCATCTTCACTGAACGCGATCTGATGCGACGCGTGATGTCCCAGGGCAAGCCCCTGTCAACGTCCGTCGGCGAGTGCATGACGCCAGGGCCGGTGACCGTCGATCCCAAGGACCCTATCGGCGCAGCGGTCAGGCGCATGGAAGAGGGAGGCTATCGCCACCTGCCGGTCGTCCACGACGGCAAAGCAGTCGGCATCTTGTCCGTCAAGCGGATTGTGCACTACCTGGTCGAGCACTTTCCCGCCACCGTCCACAACCAACCCCCTACGCCCCCGTTCCCGCCCAAGCGCGAAGGGGCCTGAAGACATGGCGGCAATCAAGCGAACGCCTGGAGCGGTTCCGCCGGAATCGGTTCCGCCCGCGCCGGTTCCACCCGCGCGGGTCCCGGTGGAGGAGCGCGCTCAGGCCACCGTTCGCTTCGCCGGCGACTCCGGAGACGGCATGCAGCTCGCCGGCGCCCAGTTCACGAGCGCCTCCGCCCACGCCGGCAACCTTGTCTTCACCCTTCCCGAGAATCCCACGGAAATTCGCGCGCCGGCCGGATCATTGGCGGGCGTTTCCGGATTCACCATCCACTTCGGCGCCCACTCCACTCGCACGGCCGGCGATCGTGTCGATGTCCTAGTCGCCATGAATCCGGCGGCGCTGAAAGTGAACCACCCCGCCCTCCAACCGGGAGGCTTGGCAATCGTCAACGCCGATGCCTTCGCCCCGGATGAATGGACCAAGGCCGGATACGACGCCAACCCGCTTGAGGATGGTTCCCTCGCGGGCGTCCGCCTGGCGGCGCTGCCCATCAACAAGCTCAGCCGGGCCGCGATCGCCCGAATCAAGCTCAGCCCGCGCGAGGCCGAGCGCTGCCGCAATTTTTTCGCGCTCGGCATGGTGTATTGGCTCTTCGACCGGCCGACGGAGCCGACGCTGCGCTGGATTCGCGCCAAGTTCGCCATGAATCCCGCTGTGCTGGAAGCCAACAGCCTCTCGCTCATGGCCGGCTATCGCTTTGGCGAAACTAACCCCGTTGTGCCGTTCCGTTTTCGCGTGCCAAAGGCCAACTTTGCGCCGGGCAAATATCGCAAGCTCACTGGCAACGAAGGCCTCGCCCTGGGTCTGGTGTCAGCCGCGCACCGGGCGGAACGGCCGCTGGTCTTCGCGAGCTGCCCCATCCATCCGGCCTCGGAACTCATGCATGAAATGGCCGAGCTGAAGCGTTTTGACGTTCGCTGCCCGCAAGCCGAGGACGAAATCGCCGCCTTGGGATTGGCTCTGGGCGCTTCCTTCGGCGGCGCGATCGGCGTGACAGCGACGAGCGGACCAGGACTTTCGCTGCAATCGGAAATGCTCGGCCTAGCGGTGATGGCCGAACTGCCGTGCGTGATCGTCGACTTGCAGCGCGGCGGCCCAAGCACGGGACTGCCGGGCAAGACCGAACAGGCCGACTTATTGCAAGCTCTTTTTGGCAGGCACGGCGAGTGTCCGCTGGTGGTGCTGGCGGCCGCGACGCCAAGCGACTGTTTCGCTCTGGCTTACGAGGCCGTGCGCTTGGCAGTTCGCTACATGACGCCCGTGATCCTCCTCGGCGATTTGTACTTAAGCGCCGCGGCCGAAGCGTGGCGCATTCCCGCAGTGGATGATCTCCCCGCCATCGAAACGCCTCATCTGGACGCCAACGGCTCTGCGTTTCAGCCGAATCTGCGTGACCAGCGCCTCGCCCGACCTTGGGCGATTCCGGGGGTTCCCGGCTTCGAGCATCGTATCGGCGGCCTGGAGAAGAATGTCGAGACGGGATACGTGAGTTCCGACCCTGACAACCACGAGCGGATGGTGCACCTTCGCGCGCGCAAAATAGCTCAGATCGCCGACGAGCTGCCGGCGCTAGCCGTCGCCGGCCCCGAAAGCGGCGACCTGCTCGTCCTCGGCTGGGGCAGCACCCAAGGAGCCATTCAATCCGCCGTCGAGCGCGCGCAGACATCGGACCTTGCCGTAGCAGCTGCGCAACTTCGTTATCTCAATCCGATGCCTAAGAACACTGCGGAATTGTTGAGTCGATACAAAAAAGTGCTCGTTCCGGAACTCAACGGAGGGCAGCTTTCGCTGCTGCTTCGCGCCCGGTTCGGCGTGGAATCGATCGGTCTCTGCAAGATTCAGGGCGAACCGTTCACCGTTGGCGAAATCGAAATGAAAATCGCGGAAATTCTTCAATCGAAAACCTAGGATTTGAAATCGAAGATGACGCTGCCGCTTCTAACCCCTGCCGATCTAGATACCGACCGCGAGGTCCGTTGGTGTCCCGGCTGCGGCGACTTCGCAATTCTTGCCCAGCTCAAGCAAGCCTTGAGCGAGGCCGGAGTTCCGCGTGAGAAGCTGGTTTTCGTCTCCGGCTTCGGCTGCTCGAGCCGAATTCCTTATTACCTCAATACGTACGGATTCCAGACCGTCCAGGGCCGCGGGCCTGCGATCGCCACGGGAATCAAGATCGCCAACCCTGAATTGCAGGTTTGGGTCGTCACCGGCGACGGCGACGGCCTGTCCGCAGGCGCCGGCCATCTCATTCACGCAATTCGCCGCAACGTCGATCTCAAGATTCTCCTCTTCAACAACGAAGTGTTCGGCCTCACCAAGGGACAGAATTCGCCCACCTCGCGCGTCGGCACGCGCACCAAAGCCAGCCCGCTCGGCTCGATTGAGACGCCGCTGCGGCCCCTGTCGCTGGCGCTGGCCGCCGAGGCGACATTCGTTGCCCGCACGGTGGATGTCGATGTGCATCATCTCACA
Organism: Planctomycetota bacterium; assembly: GCA_016195405.1. Classification (GTDB taxonomy): domain Bacteria; phylum Planctomycetota; class Planctomycetia; order Gemmatales; family Gemmataceae; genus JACPZP01. Next base: position 17,616 of record JACPZP010000030.1, read on the forward strand.
GAAACCTTGCTGCGCGCCGCCAGCCACCGCGGGACCGCTTTCGTGGAGATTTACCAGAACTGCAAGATCTTCAACGACGGCGTCTTCGACTACGCCACCGACAAGAGCGTGAAGGAGGAACACACGCTTCATCTCGAGCAGCGCCGGCCGTTGATCTTCGGCAGAGATCGCAACATGGGCGTCCGGCTCAACGGCGTCGTGCCCGAGATCGTCCAACTCAACAACGGCAATGGCAACAGTGCCGGAAGCAGTAACCACATCGACGATTTGGTCATCCACGACGAATCTGGCGACGATGCAACGCTTGCTTTCCTCCTGAGCCGGCTATCGTTTCCGGAGTTTCCGGAATGCTTCGGCGTCTTTCGCTGCGTCGATCGGCCCACTTACGAGGGCCAGCTCTTAGGTCAGATCGCCGAGGCCCGCCAAGCTCACGGACCCGCCAAGCTCGACGAACTCCTCGCGGGTGACGAAACCTGGACTGTGGCATAGAAAACCCGCATGATCTGTCCAACCTGCGGCCACGACAATCTCCCGGGCAATGAGGTGTGCAGCAACTGCCAGCATGACCTCACGCCGCTCGATCGGCCGGCGGCAACCAATCGAGTCGAACGCAGCTTGATGGAAGACCAGGTTCAAGCCCTCAAGCCACTGACGACGCCGATCACCATTACGGGGCAGGCGAAGGTCCGCGAGGCCGTCGCCCTCATGCTCGAGCGCGACATCGGCGCGATTCTCGTCGTTGATGACGCCGGCAAACTGCAAGGCATTTTCAGCGAACGCGATCTGTTGAAGAAGGTCGCCGGTTTCGACGGCAATTACGAACGGCCTGTCAGCGATTTCATGACGCGCAGGCCTGCTGCCGTCTCAAAGACCGATACGCTTGCCTATGTCCTGCACAAGATGGACGGCGGGGGCTATCGCCACGTGCCCGTCGTCGAAAACGGCAAGCCGATCGGCGTGCTTTCGGTGCGCGATATGCTGCGTCACATTACGAGACTGTGCCGGGAGTGATGGGAATAAGGCTCATTCCGCCTGCATGCTCTCGCTCAGTTTGTTGAGCGCTTCGCTCTCGATTTGCCTCACACGTTCGCGCGTCAGGCCCAAGCACTCGCCGATTTCTTTTAGCGTCTTGGGTTCTTCGTCGTCCAAACCGAAGCGCATCCGCAAGACGGTGGCTTCGCGTTTGTCCATCTTTTCCAAGAGATCGAGAACGTGGGTTAGATCGTCGGCCTCGACCATTTCGAGGTCGGGCGATTTGGAGTTGGCGTCCATGACCATCTCATCGAGCGACCAGCCGGTCTCGGCCTGTTCGGTCTGCGGCGCCGAATTGTAAACGCGGATCGCTTTCTTGATGATGGCCAGTTTTTTCTTGGGAAGATTTAGGCTCTTGGCGATTTCTTCGTGCGTCGGCGGCCGGCCCAGCTCATCTTGCAGCTTGGAACTGGCCCGACGCCATTTGGCCAACAGCTCGACCATGTAGGCGGGGATGCGAATCGTCTTGGCGGTGTTGACCAGGGCCCGTTTGATCGATTGCTTGATCCAGTAGCTGGCGTAGGTGCTGAACCGCGTGTTCATGGACGGGTCGAAGCCCTCGACGGCGCGCAGCAGCCCGAGGTTGCCCTCTTCAATCAAGTCTTGTAAGCCGAGGCCCTTGCCGGTGTAGCTGCGGGCGATATTGACGACAAGGCGCAGATTGGCGCGGACCATGCGGTCGCGGGCTTCGTTGTCGCCCTTTTCGATCCGGTAGGCCAGCTGTTTTTCCTCGTCCGCACTGAGCAGCGCCGTTTCGTTGATTTCCCGCAGATACGTTTCGAGCGGCGACTGAACGGAGGGACCTCGCGGCCGGCGTGGTCGTGTCATGGGGTATTCCAAGGCGTTTCTGGTCCCGGTGTTTGGCGTCAACGAACCCAAAAAGCGGCGATGCGGACGCGCTAGCGGCAAGCGTAAGCGGCAGTCGCCAAGCGGCGCATCGTCTTCTGTTTCACCCTTGCCTGTGAGAACGTGGGCGGGTCTGCCCGGTTCTCATGATTGGGTATCGTCTTTGACCTGGAAGCGCCTGGAACCAAGCGCCTGAAAGTTTGCCCCAGCGGAAATTATCAGGCCAGCGTGAACCGACCATCAGCTACCATCCCGCCAGGGTGCTCGATTGGTTTAATCCTTACAAACCACCCATTCCTTGAACGAGCATAAGGCAGATTTAGAATAAATCAAGTGGAGGACACCATGTCTGTGGGGCGGCGGCATCCAACAACTCCATAATCTTCGGAATGTAGAGCCCGTTTGTCAAGGTTCGTGATCGAGGAACTGGTCGACAACCTCCCACGCGGCTTCCCAAGCGCCGTCCTCGGTCAGCCACCAGGCCTTCACCACCGGCTCATCCTCTTTCAGTGAGACAATCAGGTTCATCACGTCGCCGCTGTAGTTGCGTTCCCGGTCGGTCTTGCTCGGGACCGGCGGCGTAGTTGGATGCGAATGATAAATCGCCAGGATCTCAAGGCCCGCCTTCGTAAGTTCGCGAACGGCGGCGAACATGCTCTTCGGCTCAGACAGATACTCCACCGGACTGGCGGCGGCGTTGACGAGGGGGTAATGGCGTAAGACGCGCCCAATGCGGTATTGTCCTTGTGTGACGATTGCGCCTGCGAGGAGGCCGCAACATTCGTTAGGGGCTTCCGCCTGCGCTTGCGCGATCATGGCGCTGTGAAAATGGCGAGGTAGGAGAAGCTGAAAAGACGTTGACAAGGTTTCGGGTCCCGCTGAAGATGAATTATTTGCGTTCGTTCAAGTCTAGAAGACTTCGGTAGTTTATTCGCTAGTTTAATCAAATGGCCCGAGAACGCGTAGTTTTGGCGTACAGCGGCGGCCTCGACACTTCGGTGATGGTGCCGTGGATCGGCGAGAAGTACAACCTCGACGTCATCGCCTTCACGGTCGATCTCGGCCAGGGTGAGGACATCGAGAAGATTCGCCACAAGGCCCAGAAGACCGGAGCAGTCGACGCGGTCGCCCTCGATGCGCGTAATTTGTTTATCGATTGTTTCGTCTGGCCGGCACTGATGGCCGGGGCCATGTATGAAGGGAAATACCCGTTGGCGACCGCGTTGGGTCGGCCGCTCATTGCCAAATTGATGGTCGACGTGGCCCGCGAGAAAGGCGCCAAGGCCGTGGCCCACGGCTGCACGGGCAAGGGCAATGACCAAGTCCGTTTCGACGTGACCTTTCAAACGCTGGCGCCCGACCTCAGAATCATCGCTCCGGTACGTGAATGGAAGTGGACGCGCGACGAAGAGATCAAGTTCGCCCAGAAACACGACATTCCGGTAGAGGCCAAGATCGAGAGCCCCTACAGCATCGACCAGAACATCTTTGGCCGCAGTTGCGAGGCCGGCGTTTTGGAAGATCCCTGGGATGAGCCGCCCGAAGGCGCCTACGCCTGGACGACCGACCCACTGAAGGCGCCAAACGAACCGGTGTATGTCGAAATCGACTTCGAGCATGGACGGCCTGTCGGACTCGACGGCAAGAAGATCGACGGCGTTGCGCTTTTGGAACAGCTCAACGACTTGGGCGGCAAGCACGGCGTTGGCCGCATCGACCACGTCGAAAACCGGCTAGTCGGCATCAAGTCGCGTGAGGTCTACGAGGCGCCGGCGGCAATCATCCTGCACGAGGCGCATCGCGAGCTGGAAACTCTGTGCCTGTCGAAACCGTCGCAGCGTTTCAAGACGCTGGTGTCGCAAGAATACGCCGACATCATTTACAACGGTCTGTGGTTCAGCGCGTTTCACCAAGATTTGTTCCAGTTCGTCTTGAGCAATCAGCGTTATGTGACCGGCCTGGTCCGCGTCAAGCTATACAAGGGCAAAGCGACTGTGGTTGGCCGCAAGAGCGAATACAGCCTCTACAGCAAGAAGCTGGCGACCTACGAGTCCGGCGACCAATTCGACCACGACGCCGCCAAAGGATTCATCCGCCTACATGGCCTGGGCCAACAGACGCAAGCCCACGTCCAGCTCCTCAAGGACGGCCGCGGCTTCGACTTGCCGGGCCTGTTGCGGCATGAGAAATGACCGGAGTTTAGCGGGGAGCCGCAGGCGACCGCCCGGTTGGTCGCCTTCGGCTCCCCGCTAAACGAAAGGTGGTAGCGATGGAAAATGAAATCATGGACCTCGAGCAACTCGCGAGCTACCTGCAGCGCGACGTGCGTGAGGTCAACAAATTGGCGAGTCGAGGCTATCTGCCGGGGCAGAAAGTCGGCGGACAATGGCGTTTTCATTCGGCAGAGATCAACTACTGGATCGAAACGCAGATGCACGCTTACACCGAACAGGAGTTGACCGCACTGGAGACTGGGGCGGGGCGCGGGCAGCTCGATCGGCAACCGCTGGTCACGCGCATGTTATCCGAGCACACGATGGCGGTCCCGTTAGCCGCGAGCACGCGGGCCTCTGTAATCAAAGAGCTTGTATCGTTGGCCGAGCGCTCGTGGCAGGTCTACGATCCGGCCGCCCTGCTCGAGGCCGTCAAAGACCGCGAGGAAATGGGTAGCTCGGCATTGGAGTCGGGTGTAGCGATACC
>JACPZP010000017.1 GCA_016195405.1 Planctomycetota bacterium
ATCGATGCCGCAGTAGAATCGGTGTTGCTGTTGATAAAAGCGCATCATGAACCTCCGTTGGCATGGGCCCGGGTCTGAGCCCGGATCGTGGTTGGAAGGTGCGTCCTTCCTGAAACTTCCACGTTGGGACAAGGATAGCTCCTTGAGCCCGCTAACCTTGGGACAGGCCCGGCCCATCCCAATCGAGGACATGATGAGTATCCAACGGCTGAAGCCGACCGGGGCCGCCATCCTGGTTTTCCGAGCTTCAACGTTCTTGCAGGCGGCCCCGGCAGCTTAGCCGTACCGTTAGGCATGAAGGTGACGCTAGTTCATGAGCCCAGCGAATAACTCATTCTTGTCTCGGCCTCCAAAGCTCTCGCCTCCGGTGAGCCTGGCAATTGGAATCGTCTGCGTCCCGCTTGGGCTTCTCTTTAAGAACGCAGTCGGTGGCGCCTTGCTGGGGGCCGGGATTGCCGCCATTCTTATAGCTGCGTGGGATTATTCCCGGTTGCGCTTTGTAGTTTGGCGGCGGTTGCGAGAGCTGCGCCGGTCTGGCGAGAAGTCTGAGCTTTCGCCTAACAACGGCGTTGCAGCCGACCGCGGCCCATGACGTTCTTCTGGTTGCGTTCAGTCCAGCGAGGGCCGCGGCGGCTGAACGCTTTCGTTCGGCGGCTTGGTCGCTGTGTGCTTGAAAGTCCCACTCGACACCGTTCTGCGGCGCGGATAGTCGCGCCAAACTTATGAGTGAAGCGCTGGGAGCGCGAATCCACCTATCTGTTACGCCGACGCCCGCCGACGTGGAGCGGGCGCGGGTGGTGTTGACGCGCGAGTCGTGTCCGCGTCGTTACTGCTGGTATTGGCACACGCTCGCGTTCGACTGGGATCTCAGCCCGGAGCAAGGGTGTGAGGTCGCCGAAAGGCACATGCACCGACTCCTCCTTCAGCGACAGAGCGGGGAGCCAGTGCCGGCTTGGCAGGAATGTTGCCGGGCCAGCGGCAACACGCAACACACGGACTATCACGAACCGCGAGAGCCGCACTTGGAAGCCGACGGCTGGCCGGAAGATTTCTTCGTGGTTGTAGGTAAGACAGCAGGACGGCGAAGGTACGAACGCCGCCATAGCGGAAAGCGTCGTCGAGAAACTGAATGAGGTGGTCGCCGCCGAACAAGATACCTGTTTCGCGCGAAATGTTGTCCTTGCAGTGGCCCCGCCAAGTTAGCTCTTACGTTAGGCAGTGGCGAGGCTGAAACGTGGGCGTATCCAATGGCGAGTCGTTCTTGTCTCGGGGAAAAAAAAGGGTCAGGTTAGTTTTTCCGTTGACATCCAGGCGAGAGGAGGAAAAAGGAGACATTCATGAGACATTCATGTTTGTTATAACCCGCTTTTCTCTGACGCCTACTCGGCCCGGTTTGCCGAAGTCAAGCTCCGTTGCGATGAAATTCCGCAAATGGGCGCGTTTTTTGGTGTCCAGGCCAAGGAGGGGTATATGCCTTTGAGTCTGTGAGTCCCTGACATTTCTTCCGCCGTAACATTCATATAATCAATGGCTTGCGTCGACGAGCTCACCGCCAAAGTGCGTGAATCTGCATGAGTCTGTGACTCCGAGTTTGGACCTCTGGGTCCTAGAAGTGTGGTTTGGAACATCGATCGTCAACATCATCGGCATCAGCGACATCACTGAAAATTAAGCAACGACCCTTCGCAAACGTCCTGACGCTGCCGTAAAATGATGGCATGGAAGTACTCGTCATCGAAGATGATCCGGTCATCGGAAAGGCCGTGCAGCAGGGCATTCGCGAGGCCGGTCATGACTGCGTTTGGGTCAAAGACAGCCGGCCTGGGTTTGACCAAGCACTCACGCAGAAATTCGACGTCATTGTGCTCGATCTCCTTATTCCCGGTGATCCCGGGCTGGTGCTCCTCGGTAAGCTCCGCAAGGAGGGGATTCGAACGCCGGTCCTTGTCTTGACTGCTTTAGGCTCCGTCGACGATCGCGTCAAAGGCCTGACAACCGGCGCGGATGATTACCTCGTCAAACCATTCGCAATGCCGGAGTTGATGGCCCGCATCGAAGCCCTCTTCCGCCGCGCCACCACCAAGCCTTCGGCATTCCTGCAAGCCGGGGAGCTGACCCTGGACTTGGCGACGCGGCGCGTGACGGCAGGCGGCAGCGAGATCGAGCTGACCCCCACCGAATTCTCCATCCTCGAAATGCTGATGCGGCACGCGGGACAGGTCGTCACGCGCAAAATGCTTTGTGAAAGCCTGTGGGAGTCGGACTGGGAGGGAACGACGAACGTCATCGAAGTTCATATCAATCGTCTGCGCGGTAAGCTGCAGCGCGCTTCCAAGGAACAACTGATTCACACCGTGCGGGGACGGGGGTATGCTCTTCGGGCGACTTAGAGACGTTTTTCAGACCCTCCGCTTCAGGCTCATGCTTTGGGTGACGCTGGTGGTGAGCCTGATCACTCTCGCCGCCCTGCTTACCGTGCACCAGTTCGTTTACAACACCCTTCTTAATGAATTCGACCAGCGCCTGAAGGATGACATCGGCGAGGTGGCCTCGTCCATCCGCCAAAACCCGATCGGTCCCGACCTCCATCACGCATTGAACGTCAAAGCGCGCAATCATTCCCTGCGCGGTTGGTTCGTTCAGCTTTATGACGCCGACCACAATTTGATCTGGGCGACCGATGACGCGCCCAACATCAAGCACGCGCTGCTGTACTCGGACCGGCTGATGGCGCTTGAGGAGGGGCCGCTGCGCATCGTGCAGTCCCGCTTCGAGCCGCCGAGCCGGCCCGCAGTCATCATCCGCCTCGGTAGCACCATGGAATCGGTAATCGAGGATATCGACCTCTTGAATTGGATCATGATCCTTGCCGGCGCGTCTATCCTGATTCTGGCCCCGGTCGTCGGCTATTTGCTGGCGGGGCGGGCGCTCCGGCCTTTGGCCTGGATCATCGCCACCACCGCCCGCCTGCAGCCCAAGAAGCTTGATGAGCGGCTGCCCGTGCGCGGCACCGGCGACGAATTGGACCAGCTTTCGCGGACCATCAACGGCATGCTTGACCGAATCGCGGCACACTTGGGAAGCAGCAATGATTTCATCGCCAACGCCGCCCATGAGCTGCGCTCCCCCTTGGCCGCCATCCGCAGTTCCGTGGAAGTCGCCCTCGACCGCCTGCGAACTCCGGACGAATACGCCGCCCTGCTGGTTGACGTCGCGGACGAGACGTCGCGCCTCGGGAACCTCGTCAACCGCCTGCTTCTATTGGCCGAGGGGGACGCCGGCCGCCTCGAGGGCGCCGACCAGACCGCGCAGCTCGACGGGATCGTGCGTGAATCCGTGGAGATGTTCGGCGCCGTTGCCGAATCGGTCGGCGTGGAAATTGAGATAGCGCAGCTCGACCGGGCTAGTGTGCCCGGAGACGATTTTCACCTCCGTCAGGTGGTCCGAAACCTTCTCGACAACGCGATCAAGTTCACGCCGCCGGAAGGGCGAGTTCACGTGAGCCTTCAAGCTGACGTGAGCCACGAAATGGCGACGCTTGTAGTCCGTGACACCGGCATCGGCATCCCGCCGGAGGATTTGCCGCGCATTTTCGAGCGCTTTTACCGTGTGGACAAGTCGCGCCAGCGCCAAAGCGGCACGGGGTTGGGCTTGGCTATTTGTCATGCCATCGTCAACGCATTGGGCGGATCCATTCATGTGGAAAGCGTCCAGGGCAAGGGAAGCGCCTTCACGGTCGTGCTCCCCATGCAACGGTCTGTGGAGGGCAAGTCAGGAAGTTCCGCGGCCGCATGAATCTCGACCGATGAATGACGCGGAGAGTTTGATTAAAAATCGGTTTTGTTCATTTGCCAGATGATGTAATAGTAGAAGAGGGTGTGCGATGCTTAGGGAACATATACAAATGAGCAATCCATCGCTTTCCGTCCCCACAGGCGCTCTGGAAGAAGCGCCTGTTCCAGCGGAAGTCAGCGATCGCGAAATCCTGGAGCGGTTCATCCTCCGCCGCGATGAGGAGGCATTTGCCTCTTTGGTCCGGCGTCACGGACCGATGGTGAAAGGCGTTTGCGAACGCCTTCTCCACCACACCCAAGACGCCGAGGACGCGTTCCAGGCCACCTTTTTGGTGCTCGTTCGCAAAGCTGGCTCGCTGCAAAAGCCTGAGTTGTTAGGCAACTGGCTTTACGGGGTCGCATTCCGCACGGCTTGCAAGGCACGGACCCTGGCGAACCGGCGCGATTATTATGAAAGGCAAGCGGCCGCTATGCCGAGCCCAACTTCCTCTTTCGACCCGAACTGGCGCGAAATGCGCGCTCTGCTCGATGAAGAACTGCAAACGTTGCCCTTCAAATATCGGGCGCCCCTGGTGCTCTGCTATCTCGAGGGCTTTACAAACGAGGAGGCGGCGCTGCGTTTGGGTTGGCCGATTGGTTCGATGTCCTATCGTCTCGCGCGCGGCCGCGAATTGTTGCGGGGGCGACTGAATCGCCGCAATCGCAATCATGCCGTGCCGGCCGGAATGTTCGCCTTGTTCCTGCAACAAACCGCCAGCGCAACGGAATTGCAGCCTGCCCTCGTTCAGACCACCGCCAAGGCCGCTGTCGTCTTGGCTACGGGCCACGGACTGGCGGCAGCGTTGTCCGCCAACGCTCAGGCCCTCGCGGAACAGACTTTGCGCGCGCTGGCGGCAACCGGGCGGCGTGGTTGGTCGATCGCGACTTTCGCCGTCTTGGCGATCGCTCTCGCCTTCGCTGCCGTCGTTGCATTCGGGATCGGCTACAACACCAATCCACCGTGGCCGCCGGAGGCCCCTGCCATCAACGGCGCGGTCACGCCCGGATGCAACAAGCTTCCGATTCCGCGCCCGTTCAGGGGACCGCACCTTCCCGAGAATTCAGAAGCCCGGTAGACGGGCGAGTTCATTTCTTCGCGTCATATACGACGCGCCCTCCGACCACGGTCGTTAGCACGCGTGTGTCCGTGATGCGGTCGCGCTCCGCCGGCGCAAGGATGTCGCGCGACAACACGACGAAATCCGCAAGTTTACCTTTCTCCAGCGTGCCGAGATCCTTCTCCAAAAAAGCGGCATAGGCCGAGGTCAGTGTGTAGCATTCAAGCGCTTCCGCGACCGTGATCTTCTGTTCGGGGAACCAACCCTGCGGATGCTTGCCGTCGAGCGTGCGGCGATTGACCGCGGCGTCGATGCCCAAGAGCGGATCGAGCGGCGCCACCATCCAGTCCGTGCCAAACGCCAACTTCGCCCCCGCATCCAAGAGCGACCGAAACGCATACGACGACGCACAACGCTTCTTGCCGATGCGGCCCTCCGCCCACCGGCCGTCGTCGATGGCGTGATACGGCTGCATCGATGCGATCACGCCCAACTCGGCAAAGCGCTTATAATCTTGGGGCCTTAGGTGTTGGGCGTGCTCGACGCGGAAACGCCGGTCGCGCTTGCCGTTTTTCTCGATCGATTCGGCGAAGATGTCGAGCAACTCCGCGTTGCCGCGATCGCCGATGGCGTGAACGGCGACGCCGAGGCCGGCTTTGTCGGCGGCCAGCACGCGCTCGCGCAGTCTTCCGACGGGCGTGACGAAGATGCCGCTGCTCGTGGGCTCGTTCTCATAGGGTTCGAACATCATGGCGGTGGTGGAGCCGAGCGAGCCGTCGATGAAATCTTTCAAGCTGCCGATCGACACCCACAAATCGCCGAAGCCGACTTCGATGCCGATCTGGGCGAGGCTGGCGTAAGCGCCCAGCGGGAAGTAGACGCGGATGCGGACCGTGAGCTGACCGGTCCTGGCCATCGCTTGCAACATGCGGAGCATGGTGTTGCGCGTGACGGAGTCGCTGCCATCCATGTCTTGCACGCTGGTGACGCCGTAGCGGCGAGCTTCTTCCAAGGACGCGCGGAGGGCCAGCGCGATTTCTTCGTTGCTGGGCCGAGGAACGAGATTGTCGACCAGGCCCATCGCTCGATCGCGCAACAGCCCTGTTGGAATCTTGGTGCCCGGCTTGCGAAAAACGACGCCGCCGGTCGGATCGGGCGTGCGCTCGTCGATGCCGGCCATCTTCAGGACTTTGGTGTTGACGATCGCCATGTGGCCGTCGTAGCGGCGCATGAACACCGGCCGGTCGGGAACGTACTTGTCGATAAGCTCCGCAGTGGGCAGCACGCCGTTGAGCGCACGGTCGTGGTCCCAATCGCCGCCGAGCATCCAGGCATCTTTTGGCAGCTTCTTGTCGAAGTCACGCAGCCGTCGGCCAAATTCCGCTTCGTCGGGGGCATCCTTGAGGGCCACTTGGCTGAGCCGCATGCCCGCGGGGAGGAAGTGCAAGTGGCTGTCATGAAAGCCGGGCACGACGCGCTTGCCGTCGAGATCGAGCACGCGCGTCTTGGGGCCGACCAACTTCTTCGCCGCCGCCGTGGAACCGACGAAGACGATGCGATCGCGGACGACCGCCAGCGCTTCGGCTTCGGGCTGGTCTTTGTTGACTGTCCAAATCTTGGCGTTGAGGACGACGAGGTCGGCCGGCTGCTGCGGCGCGTCGTCCTGGCCCAGTAAGTAGTGAGCAGGAAGAAACGGAAGGAAGGCGATGGCGAGAAGAAGGAGAGGGTTCTTCATTGGGACCTCGGAAACGTATTTTGGAGGCACGAAGCAAGATCCGTCTAGCGTCGTTAGACGCATTTTTTGGACGCAAATTCTTTCGGGGGTTGACTTTCACAATATGCGTCTGACGAGGCGCCCGAACACTCACCTCGATAGACGAATAGAGCGCTTCGTTAAACGAAAAACTAGCGACTTGCGATTAGTATATGCGCGAAAAGGACTTAATTCGTTTAACGGGCTATTCGGCGGCGGGCTCGATTGATTCCCTTGCGCGGCGGCGTGCGCACACCTCCGACAAAGCGCCCCTAAGCCCTAGTTCTCGCGTCAGCGGCAATTGATGCTCCGAACGATTCGCTCAGCCTCCTCGCGAGTGAGCCAATTGCCTTGAAGTCGCTTCCGGTGAACGCTGGCAGACCGAGAACTAGCAATGCCGAGATCCAAATGGAAACTGGCGCGTTCATAGTGGGCTCCATTAGCGGTCGTCTTCGCACGAATAAATCAACGCGACGCATTGCCCGCGAGCCGGTCGAAATCTTCCCGCGCGATATTCGCACCCGTCAGCACGACGCAAATCGGCCCTTTCAAATTCTCAAGGTGCGTTTGTACGAAGCCAATCGTGATCGCGCTGGACGGCTCGACCACGAGGGCGTGCGTCTTGTGAAGGTCGGCGAGAGCCTGACGAATGGCGTCATCGGTGACCAATGGCACTTGCACGCCGGTTTCGGTGATGCGCTTTTGCACCGCCGGGTGCGGGATCTCGACGATGAGGCCGTCGGCGATGGTCGGCGTTCGCGCGTGCTCGAATTTCGCGTATTTCGGATAGTTGTATGGCTCGCAGGCGAACAACTCCACCGGCTCGGGGCGCCGACGAAGGAACTCGGTGATGCCCTGAAGCAAGCCGCCGCCGCCCAAGGGGAACACCAGTGAACGGCACGAGGGCAGGGCGTCCAAGATTTCCGCGGCGATCTCTTGATAGCCGTCGGTCCACTGGGGATCGAGATGCGGATGCACGGCATAGCCGCCGCGTTCCTTGGCGATCAACGGCGCTTGTTGCAAGAGGACGCTGCCGCCGCCGTCGAGCTTGACCAGCTCGACGCCGAGCGCGGTCAGCTTCTCTTCCTTCGCTTTCGAGATGTTCTTGGCGACGACGCCTAACACGCTGAAGCCTAGGCTCTTCGCCGCGGTCGCGGCGCCCAGCGCCGTGTTGCCCATTGAGGGAACGACCAGCAATTTGGAAGAGCCGGAAGCGCCAAGGCGTTCGAGTAGGTGCAAGGCGCCGCGAATCTTGAAGCTGCCGGACGCGGCGAGAAATTCGCACTTGGCGTAGACCTCGCGCTTGGGGAAGAGGTTGGTGAGGCGGATCAGGGGAGTTTGATTTTTTGGCATAGGCGATAGGGATTCTTAAGGGGATTATTCAAGCGTATTCACAGTGGAAGATAAATCACCTGGTCCCGAAAGTCATCTGGCTCGCCAGCACATGCGATCACTTCCAGCTCGTTGATTGCCTGGCCGATGGAAAGGATGATCCGAAGGATGGCCACGCCGGGCATTGGCAAGCCTTGCGCCACACGATTCCATGCATCCACTGCTAGCGTCTTCTTATCCACCGACACGACGACGCGCCCTTGCTGTGCCGCCCACCCAAGATGTCCCGGTCCGGCGTTTGCCCCAAGCCCACGTCTTGAGCGCGAACGACATCGAGGTTCGGCTGACGACGGCGCAAACCCCGTGTAATGTCGCCATGCACATCTTCGTCAATCAACAGTCGGATCACGATCGCCGTTCCCCTGTGCCCGCACGGCATCAAGACGGGCTTTCATTTCCAACAAGCGAGATGCGTTGACCGCTTCGATCTGTTGACGCAATTTTTCAGCTTCCTTTTCGCGCCTGGCGAGGTAATCGTCGACTTCCGCTTGATGACGAAAATAGTACGCCAATGCCCCATGCACATCGGCGAGCGTCAGGGTGTCCAGCCCGCGCGCAATCTCATCCGGCTTCATGCCTAGGCGCCAGTATTGCAGCAGCACGTCCAGCGTTACGCGCGACTGACCGACACGAATAGTTCCTGGGTCGTCAATGTGAAGCGGGATTGGATCGGCGTGCAAGATGATGCTCATGCCATAATTCCTACCAAGGGCGTTTCAGCACCCGCACTTCCGCTGCTGTTTCTGGGGCTAGCGATGCGTGTTTCATGGGAATCATTCTAGCGCGGAGCAGGTTTTCGTTCAAGGAACAAAGGCCGCGCATCGGCCGCTTTGACTCACGTGCACCGGTCGGAAGGTCTCGTTGTCTGCCCTTGTAACTGCTCCACAGCCGTTGACCAGTGCGACTTGTCTCGTCCGTGCGGGCAGCCCTCTTGTTGCCATAGATAATAAGCCGCAGTGGCGATTCGACCGTGAAGATGCGCCGGCGCGTATTGATAGTTGATCCGGCGTGCGAAATCACATTGATCGTAGCAGCGGTCAAAGGCGGCCTGCAGGTTCACGACGATGTCGCGATCCGTACTTGCAAGCGGCAATCGAAATCGCGGCAACCGTTTCTGTAGGTTTGCAGTGTAGATTTCATACCGTTCCGGCTGCGTCGATCGGGTTACGGTGACCGCGTAGTCCCACTCTGGAAGACCTTCACGGGCGTAGTCCAACATCGGTTGCCCTTGAAGTATGAGATCGATTTCCACGAGGTTGGCGGCTGCCGTCCTGGCTTGCCGACGGGTGTTCAAGTATGCCTCGCGGCCGGCGGCGGTCGTCTTATTCGACGGGCTGACCACGTCCAAAAGAGTGATCAACTGATCGTCGTTCCGGCGGAGAACCTCGATATAGTCCTCGCTATGATTCTCCTGGACGTTGTACTCGCGCGTACAAACTCGGTACTGATACTCTTTGGGAAGATCGGGAAGCGCCTCTCTCAAACAAGCGATGAAAGTTCGCTGAAACAATGGCCAGAGCGCCGCCTGTTCAAGGTAAGGATCCATTCCCGGGAAAAGGCTTGGCATCTCGACCTCGAAAGTTGTAGACCGACTACCCAAAAACGGTGGAGACTCAGCTCCCCTCTCCCTCCGCCTGGATAGACCTGGCCATTGCAAGCCAGTCAGCGGCGGAGGGAGAGGGGCCGGGGGTGAGGGTGGCATTCGACGGCTCAGGTTCCCCCCTCACCCCCAACCCCTCTCCCCCCGGTGTCACGGGATTGCAAAGTTTGAGTCCCAACAACCGGGGGGAGAGGGGGGCCAGACGCTCTCCCACGATTTTGGAGTAGTCGCACTGCTACCAGACTCGATGCTTGCCACGCGCAGCTACGCCAGCACGCCACGAATCGGCGACCCGCCTTGGCTTATGTGCACGGGCCGGCCGGTTTGATCGGGGACCGTCAATTCCGGATCGACGCCGATCAGGTGATAAATGGTCGCGCATATGTCGCCGGGCGTGACGGGAAACTCCAAAGGGTATCCGCCGCCGCGGTCGCTGCGGCCATGGACGTGACCGGTGCGAATGCCGCCGCCGGCAAGCAGGCAGAAGCCGCATTGCGGCCAATGATCGCGGCCGGCGCGGGCGTTGATCCGCGGCGTTCGGCCCATGTCGCCCATCACCACGATGAGCGTCTGGTCCCATAGGCCGCGCTGCCACAGATCGTCGAACAGCGCCGACAAGGCGCGGTCCAAGAACGGCAAGAGCCAATGCCTGAGCATGTTGAAGTTGTTCTCATGCGTGTCCCAGTGGCCGTTTGGCTTGGCCTCGGTGTGCACGGCGATAAAGGTCACGCCCGCTTCTACCAGCCGCCGCGCCAGCAGCACGCTGGAGCCGAAGATATCGCGGCCATAACGCTCCTTGACCGCCACCGGTTCCAAAGCGAGATCGAACGCCGATCGCGCCGATGAGCTTTGAAGCAAGTCGAACGCCTGCCGTTGGCGAGCGCCCATGAGGCTCACCGGCCGCGAGCTATCGAGCCTTGCGGCCGCCTGGTTGATCTGATCGAGCAAAGTGCGGCGGCGGTCGAGGGCGTCCAGCGTGACGGCCGCTTCCATCGACGGTAAGTGCGGCTCGCCCATGGGCCTGAGCGTGTGATCGTAGAAATCGGTGGTGGCGTTGGTGGGCCGCCCGACCGTGGGATCGGCCAGCGCGAACAGCGGATTGTATTGTCCGCCCAGATAGCCGCCGTAGGGGCCGGCGCGGCGCAAACCATCGCTGTACCCCGGATGCGCCGGCAGCACGACATATGGCGGCACGCCCGGCCGCGTGAGCCCTGTATAGTGGCATACCGAACCCATGCTGGGATGATTGGTCGGGCTGGAAAAGTAGTCGCGCTGGTCCTGACCGCCCGTGTAGCCGGTCATGACCGCATAAGGATTATGGCTATTGTAAGGATGCGACAAAGTGCGAATGAGGCAGGTGCGATTCAGCCACCGGCTCAAGCGCGGCAGATGCTCCGTCACGCGAACACCGGGCAGAGAAGTCGCAATGGAAGCGAATTCGCCGCGAATCTCGGCTGGAGCATCCGGTTTGGGATCGAACGTGTCGATATGGCTCGGTCCGCCGAAGAGGTCGAGCAGCACCACGGAGCGAACGCGACCCGGGCTGGCGGAAGGCTCAGGCCCAGTCGCGGCGTGGACGCGAGGGCCGAGAATGCCGCCGAGAAGTGAAAGCGATCCCGCTTTCAGTAATGCGCGCCGCGTTAGGCCGTCGCACGCTGCCGATGGATGGCCGAGAATTGTGAGCATGTGGTCCCCCCTTGAACTGGGGGACATTGTAGCATGGGCGGGGAGTGGAAGAAACTACCACAATCTTTTCGGCCCGTAAGCGTCGAAGAGCGGGTCGGACGATACGAGCCTCAGCCCTTCGACCAACGCGGTTGCCGCGATCAGGCGATCGAAAGGGTCTCGGTGGTGCAAGGGCAATGTGGTCAGCGGCTCGATGTGTTGAGCTTCCAGCGGCAGCAAATGAATGTCATCCGCAAGTAGAGACGAAGGATAAAGCGTGCCGAACGGCGAAGGTAAAGGAAGCTTGCCTAAACGATTCTTGAGTGCGATTTCCAGCAAACTGATGGGCGAGAGCCATCGTTCATTAGCGGGATCCTCGATGGCCGATTTCGCGGTCGCGCTCAATTTCGGATCGTCGCTTTGGAACCATAAGAGGCTGTGAGTGTCGAGTAGAAGCCTCATTCCATGTACTCGCGCAACTCTTCGAGCGGCTCGTCGAAGTCATTAGGAACGACCAATTGGCCTTTAAGCCGGCCAGCTTTGGGCACGGCGGTGACGGGCGGGCGCGGCCGCGAAGGAACGACTGTCAGTCGAAACGTGTCGCCGTTTTGCTCCAATTCGACTATCTCACCCGCGCGCGCGGCGGTCAACAATTCGCCAAAGCGTTTTTGCGCCTCTTCGACGGAAATGCGGATCATGGTTTTCCCTCCTCGGGCCAGCGGGCATTTTACTATTATACCGGAAGCCCGTTTCCTGAAAGTGTCGAGACTTCTCGGCGAAGGACTGCGCACCCGTGCTCGTGAGATTATGAAACCCCGCAATGCCTTTTGCTCGTTTTGTCGCAAGGGCTACCAGCAAGTCGGTCCCTTGGTCGAAGGACCGGCAGACGTTTACACAGACGTTTACATATCATGGACCCTGACGTGACGCGTTTAGCGTGGGAAGAATCTTCGGACACGTATGAATTGCTGGAGACGCTTCGCGCGAAGGCCAGCGACCGGAAGTTACGGCTCTTTGCAGTAGCTTGTTGCCGACGGGTTTTTAACCTGCTTGACAGTGACAAAAGCCGCGCCGTGGTCGATGTTGCGGAGCGGTTCGCGGATAGGCACGTTACGGCCGAAGCTTTAGGAGCCGCGTGGTGGGAGGCCTATAGCAGCATGCGGGACCATGATATGGACATGGACGCAGCATCGAATCTCGGCTGGGGCGCTATCTTGCCTAATGGCAAGCGCCTGGCCCGGATTGAGGATTGCAAGACGGAAGCTCCACTCTTTCCTGTACTCTGCACTGCGTACGGCGCCGCCGGGTTGGTCGCATCGGCTGCGGGGGGTGTCGAATCCTTGGAAGCGCTTCCGTTTGATCAGCGGATGAGCGACGCCTCTCGAATTCTGGTAGAAACCTACGAAAACGAATTCCGAAAGGAATCGGTGCTTCAATGCCACCTGCTTCGTGACATTTTTCTACACCCAAATCATTCAGTCGGGTTAGTGCCGCAGTGGCGGACAGTTGATTCCATTGAATTAGCCCGAACGATATATAACGACCAAAGATTCAGTCTGCTCCCGGTTTTGGCGAACGCTTTACTGGATGCGGGTTGCAATGACGAGGCTATACTTGCACATTGCCGTCGCGACAGCGATCATACACGCGGCTGCTGGGTGGTAGACTTGGTATTAGACCAAAGTTAGCGGCCGAACGTTCAGCCGCAACTTCCGAAGTGGTCGAGAATGCCAGAAGCCACCTGCGTTAGATGCCGATCCTGCATGCACAGCGCTGACCCAGTCCTTGACGTGTGCCGAATGCAACGCGACGGCAATTGCGAAACCAGAACACGCGCACCAGGTGAAGGTCACGCTTTCAGCCACAAACGATCACGCTTACATCCAACGCCTGTCCGTCCCGGAGCGTTACCCTCTGTATTCTACCAACGATGATCCATCCATCGATCATCCGTTGCCTTCGATTCTCAGAGAGTACCATTACAGCCTTCTGCGAATTTGCGTTTACACCGTACTCGGAGTAGCGGCGCTCGTTGGATGCCTTGCGTTGTTGTTCGTGTTGTCTTGACCTAGCGAGAGTCCGTCCCAAGTTTGCCTTGAGCAGGTCTTCGACTCGTCGCGCGACGTTGCTCTCTAGATTTCGAAGAATCGCCTGCACTTTGGGCCAATTGGCTCCGAACTGCTCCTGCTTCGCTTGTTGCCAATCCGCCATGACTTCCGCCGAGAAGTCATATGGCCGGTCGAGCTGGGCACCGGCGAAATCGAGAACGAACGGGCGACTGACCACGGTTATCTCAAGAATCCAGAGTGTGTCGTCGACACTTACCAGTCTTGGGATTTTGCAGCCACAAACCTCCGTTACATCGTTTTCTTTTAGACGCAGATAAACTTCGCGCTCACGGAGGTAATGGGCTTCCCGCTCATGCGCTTTAATCGCCGACCGGCCCTCTTCGCTCTGGTCTTTCGCGGAAAATACGATACCATGAACGCCGAATCCGAGTTGTGGTCCAAGGACTAGACCCCGGCGGTTGGCGTATTCTTGGGCCCGGCGAAAAAGGTCTGGGTGAGTCATGAGCGCGAAAGCCCCCGGTCATTCCGCTAAGGTTCGAATGGAACTGCGCCTCAACGGTCACATCCTCCCCATCGCCGAACTCGGACCCAATTTTCTCGTGCTGAGAACTCCAATCGACCACCCCGCCGGCGACGCTGAGATCTCCCTTTCCATCGATGGCGAAGAGGAATGCTGGCCCGTCTGGTTGGCCGACGGCATCATATTGGAAAAGCGAGAAACGAAAATCAGCCGCTGTCCGTGATATCGGAGATATTGGATTGGCGGGTCGAGTGTGGGAGGGGTCGCGATGGTTCAAGCACGCTTTGGGACCCATGGAATTTGACCCCGGCAAGAAGGACGCCATCGCCGGGGCCTTGGCCGAACTCAATCGCGCCAACTAAGTTTTTCCTCTTTCGCCATTTCTTCAATGATCTGCCGAAGCGTTTTTCCTTGTCCGAGCTGAGCGAGCCGTTCTTTGGAATGAGAGAAGCCTTGGTCCGACAAGAGAAAAAGTGATTTCAGGAATACGTCGCGCGCCGCCGTGACTTTTTTCAATTCCTCGCGGAGGCGATCACACTCCGCTTCTGCCGCTCGAAAGCGAGCTTCCCAGTCTTGGGGTGAGTGCCCGTCATCCAGGGCACGATGCGAAGTCGAATCAATTGGGATGGACATTCGTGTTCCTGAAGAGCGCTTTCATGCGTATTGCCCGAAGTGATCTTACCCGAATGCGCGCACCCATGCTAACGATTCCGAGCGCTGCGACCCAAAGCGGCTCACATGCACCAATTGCCTAGTAGGCTTCCATCACCTTCAGCGCATCTTCCATCTTCCGCAAAAACGCGCTACCGGCCTGATACGTGCCCTCGGCCATGCCGATTTCGTGCGCTCGCAGCCATTGGCGCATTTTTTCCACGTCGCGGGACGCTTGCTGGAGGATGGCGGGCGACACTTTGCCGCCGGCGGTTTGCAGGGCGGCCAATTGCAAGGCGGATTCGGTATGCTTCATCGTGTCATGATCCTCGCCCGGTGGAATGAGCCGAAACGCCAAGGGCCAATCGAGTTGGCCGTTCTTGTTGGAAATCCCCATGGCCGTTAGCAGCGAACCCAAGTCCGTACCGGCGTTCGCGGAGGGCTGCGTGTTATTCGCGACGGTGGTGTTGGCCTGGCTGTAACCGGAGCCTGAGCCGGAGTATGACCCGGAATTCATGCCGCCGTAGCCGCTCGAATAGGCCATGTACGGGTTGGACATCATGTAGGGATTCGACATGTACGAGTTGGACATATACGAATTCGACATGTAGGGATTGTTGGCGCCGGATGCGTACGGGCTCATGGAGCGCAGGAGCATGTGGCGCTGGAGATGTGCCAGGCCAAACGGGCTCGAGAAAATCGAGACCGTTGGATTGTTCGTGGTCGTCATCATCGGGTTCATTTGCTGATTGGAGTTCATTTGTTGGTTTGTCTGCGGCGGCGTAATGACGATGAAGTTCCGCGCTCGCATTTGGGCGTGGACGTCGGCGGCGCCGGCGAAAACGATAAGACAGCCGATGATAATTCGAAATGAAAGCGACATAACAGGTCTTCCTTCCGCGGAGTGCAATCCGTTAACCGCAAGCAAAGGCCATCCGTGTTCACGAAACGTGAGGCGAAGGGGCGTCTTTTTTGGATTTTGGAGAGCGCGGCGGCCCAACTCGTTTGAGGGGCGTCCAGGAAGGTGCATCGCTGGCGGGAAAGGATTCCATCGACGCCTCCTCGATCGCGTCGATTTTGTTTTCGTCAGCGGCATCCGGAGTTGAAGCTTTGATGGCCTCGTTCTCGCTCTCGACTCCCTCGTCTTCATTGTTCGGCATGGCTTGCTCCCAGGTCAATGCCCAAAGTCGATCTTTGACTCGATGATGCGCGCGCTATCCGCTTCCTTACGGGCGCGGCTCCGACGGGCGGCGCCGATGACGGGCCTTTATAGAATGGGGGTGCAATGGTTGTGCCAAATAATGTTCCGAACCGAGAATGGGGCGAGGATGTGGGCCGGGCCACGCCGGAAGCGGTGCGGTTCCTTCAAGGTCCGCAGTCGCGTGGGTTCGAGTTGGCCCGCGCGTTGCGCATCTTCTTGGAACTCATCCAGGGATTTAGGGCCCTTCATTTCGCCGGGCCGTGCGTGACGGTTTTCGGCTCGGCGCGTTTCACCGAAGAACACCGTTACTATGCCCTCGCTCGCGCTGTCGCCGGCCGACTTGCGCAGGCCGGCTTCACCGTCATGACCGGCGGCGGACCCGGGATCATGGAAGCCGCCAATCGGGGAGCGCGCGAGGCGGGCGGCCGCTCGCTCGGTTGCAATATCCTCCTGCCCAAAGAGCAAAAGCCTAACGCCTACCTCGACAAGTGGATCACCTTCCGCCACTTCTTCGTGCGGAAGCTGATGCTGGTGAAGTATTCCTATGCCTTCATCGCATTGCCCGGCGGCTTCGGAACGCTTGATGAGATTTTCGAAGTTGCCACGCTGATTCAAACGGGCAAAGTGCAGGACTTTCCAGTGGTCCTCATGGGCGCCGACTACTGGCGGCCGTTGCTCGATTTCCTGAAAGAACGCCTCTTGATGGAGCGAACCATTGACGCCATCGATTTTGGTCGCATCGTGATCAGCGACGATCCCACGTTCGTAGCCAAGCACGTCGCGGACATCGGCATGGAAAAGTTCCATCTGACTTACGGCCCGCGCATGAAACGGCGCTGGTATCTGGGAGAATGATCGGAATGTATTCGGAACGACTCGACAGCCTCGATCTCGACGGCTACCTGGCACGAATCGGCTATGACGGTGCGCTTGAGCCGACCGCTGACGTATTGCGCGGGTTGCACTTCGCCCATGCGTGCAGCGTTCCGTTCGAGAACCTCGATATTCAGCTGGGCCGCCCGATCCTACTCGATCTGCCCAGCCTTCAGGACAAGCTGGTTCGGCGCAGACGGGGCGGCTACTGCTTCGAGCAAAACTCGCTGATGGCGGCCGTCCTCGAGCGACTTGGTTTTGAGGTGACCGCCCTGGCGGCGCGCGTTCGCTTCGGCGCCGCCTCACTGCTGCCGCGCACCCATATGATTCTCAAAGTCCGCGCCGGCGCGAAATTTTTTCTCGCGGACGTGGGTTTCGGCGCTGAAGCTCTCCTGATGCCGCAGCCCTGGGTATTGGGCCGCGAGGTCGCGGTGGGGCATAGAACGTTCCGGCTATTGTCGGATGGACCGGCCACGGTATTGCAATCGCGACGCGCCGGCGAGTGGCACGATCTTTACGCGTTCACTGAGGAGCCGCAGCACCCGGTTGATTTCGAAGTCGCCAATTACTACACATCGACTTACCCGGCGTCGCGCTTTGTGGTGACGCTGATTGCGCAAAGGGCCACGCCGAAGGCCCGCTTCGTTCTCCGCAATCGCGAATTCACGATCATGGAAGGCGACCAGACGACGACGCGTGAACTCGCATCCAACGAGGAGCTGCTCGCCGTCTTGGCCGACCCCATCGGTCTCGATTTTCCGCCGGGAACGCGCTTCAAGTCCCTCTAGCGGGTCGTTTTGTTCGACCCATTGCCGATGCAGCCGCGTAGTATAAGCATTTACGTAGGAGGCCCAATGTCCACCTGGTCTGTAAACCGCTGGCTGGTGTTTGCCCTGATGATCGGCTTTTGCGGTCTTTTCTTGGAAACCCGCTATTCGCACATGCGATTGGTGATGGTCCGGCGCGAAATCATGGGCTGGATTCCGATTTATTACTCCGCCTTCATGGGCGCCGCTTGTTTTTTGGCATTGGTTTTTTGGGGTCGCCGGATGCGACGATTCCTTTTCTGGGCGTGCATGGCGGCGATGGGCATTGGCTACTTGGGGTATTCGTTTCACAGTAACAACGATCCGGTCAAGACAATGCAAAGAGTCGTAGCCGGCGTGTACACGTCCGCTCCGCGCGTGCAACCCGTACCTCCCGAGGTAGCGCCGCTTGCCTTTTCCATTTTGGGTTTGTTCGGCGTCTTCGCTTGTGGGGAACGCTTGCAGGCGTACCAGCAGATGAACGGCGAGTCGAACCAGCGGCAATCTTAGCGTCCGCTGTTCCCTTCATTTCTTTAGCGACCATTGAGCAGTATGGTTTGAGAACCGGTTCGCCGTTGGAATTTGAAGTTTTCTTGATCCTCGCTGATTGCGGCATAACCTAGTATTACCGCAGTAATACTTTGTTGTATCGCGTGGGCGAGTGATGGCGCGCTTGTGGCTATCTTCTGGTTCCAACTTTCTTTCCGCGTTCGGGAAGGAGGATGGAGAGTCTGCCGTGAAGCGCATCAATTCCGTCCTTAACAAGCTCAACGCCATCGACGTCTTTCCCGACTTTAGCGCCAAAGTTCGCCGGCTGTTTTACAATCCTCTCGGCGTCCTTGCGGTGGCAGCGCTGGCAGCGCTTTTGTGCGGCCTGTTTCTTCATTCCCAGGGATTCGTCCTATTCGGGGCGTTGTTGGCCGTGATTGTCCTTGGCGTCGCCTGGCCCTGGCTTTGCCTCAAGGGCGTTCACGGCTCGATCTTGTTCGACCGCGCGCGGATTTCCGAGGGAGAGGACGTCGAAGTGCGGTTGACGTTGCGTAACCGCCTGCCTTGGGCCGCTTTAGGATTGGCGGTGCGCGACGGCTTCGGCAAGCAAACCGGCGATAAGGCGAATCCTTACGAGGCGACGATCGCCTCCGCTCCGCCGCGTCGAACGGCGCGCTGTCACTGGGCGTTCCGGCCCGCGTGCCGCGGCGTGTATCCTTTTCCGGCACCCAAGCTGGCGACCGGTTTCCCATTCGGCCTTTGGGAAAACAAGCGCGATCTGGGCATCGAATCGTCGCTCATCGTCTGGCCGAGGACGTATGGCGTCGGGCCCGTTCCTTTGGGCGGCGGCGAGCAGCTGGTGGAAGGAAATGTGTCGCGCAACAAAGTCGGCGGCAGCGGCGACATTCTCGGGGCGCGACCATACCGCTTCGGCGACTCGACGCGGCGAATTCACTGGAAGCAGTCGGCCCGGCACGATCGCTTGATCGTTTGCGAGTTGCAGGCCAACGCCCGGCCGGTAGTGCAGCTCGTCCTAGATGCCGATCCGGGAATTCATTCCGGCAATGGTCCGGACAGTTCGCGCGAATGGGCGATCCGCATCGTTGCCAGCCTCGCCAAAGGCTGGCTCGAAGCCGGCGCCCAAGTCGGGGCGGTTTGGAACTCCCAGGTATTTCCGGCGGCGTCGGGTCAGCATCAGTCAACGCGTTTGCTGGACGCGCTGGCCAAGATTCCCCAAGCCGCGGAACGGCACTTGGCCGATGTGCTCGCCGGTCCGGCCTGTCGCGGCTTTCATGAGGGCTTACAGGTTATCGTCACGACCGACCGGGCGCTGGCTGAATTGTCAGGACTGCGCCCGGCCGGGCACCAGCGCTGGATTGTCCTGCGTGCGGAGGCGTTCTCCGAGTCGCCGACGCCATCGCTCTTGGCCCCGGTCCGGTTGCCCGTACACCCCTGGCTCTGGATCGATTCGCGCGAACGCATTTTGCCCTTGTTGCGCGGCGGCTGGAAGGAAGCGCAGCATGGCTCCTGACATGATCGCTCCTGACACATCGCCGTCCACACCGCCGCTTACGCGCCACGTGACCTTGGCTTTGTTGCTGCTGGCGTCTTCTGCCACCGAAATCGCCGCCGTCGAAACCCGCCCGTTGCCGATCAGCGTGGGTTTGGCCGCCCTTTGGGTTGGGTTGGCAGCCCTTGGTGCACGGTTTGCCCCGACGCCTGCTCGGACGCGACGCCTTCCGTACCTAGCCCTGTTATTCGTTGTTATCGTCTTGTCCGCGGCGCCATTCCTCGTGGAGCCATTGCGCAGAAGCTGGTTCGGCGTAGGCTACCCGCTCGAGCTGCAGTTGGTCTTCGCCTTGCGCAACCTCGGCTTGGGCTTCGTCGTTTTCGCCTCCTGGCCGAGCTGCGTGCGTCTGGCGGGCGTGGCCAGCTTGTTTCTGATGCTGTTTTCGGTCACCATCGCTGCTCATCCGGTCGTTCGGATTTTCCTTGGGATTTACTGCGCTCTCGGCAGCATTTGGCTCATGCTCGTCTATTGGACGGGGCTGCGCAGATATTTTGTCGCTTCGGACGCCACGGTCAAATTGGAAATCCAGGGAGGGCCCGAGCGCTGGCCCTGGCTGGCGACTTGCGTGGTCGTTGGCGCAGTTGCCGCCATTCTCGCTTTGGTCGCGGTGGGGCCGGAGCGCGTGGCTCGAATCGCTTGGGAATGGCTGCCGACGTCGGGGGGAACCGGGGCATTTGATCCTTACGCGCGCGGCGGCGTCAACGACGGCGACGATGAAACCAAAGGAAACGATCCGCGCAGCACCGGCATGACCCAGACGGACATGTTCCTGGAGTCGCCGCTGCCCAGCCTCTACGACGTAATCAACGATTTGTACGGTGAACCGTTCAAGCCCAAAGAAAGGGCGCCTGCCCTGCCGCTTGACATCAGGAGCAAGGCCAACGAGAGCCAGAAGCCGCCCGCCGACAACCTGCGGCCCAACCGCGAATTTCCGACCACACGCAAAAGTCCAAGCGCGCCGCGCGAACCCGGCGACCGCAAGGCGCGGGCACTCTTTGAGGTCCAGGGCCGCACGCCGCTGCACGTGCGCGTCGTCGCCTTCGACACGTTCGACGGCGTGAGTTGGCGGGAGGCGCCCGTGAACATGACGAGCTGTCTGTTCATTGCAGAGCCGGTCGGCCACTGGATTCAATTGCGCGATACCCGGCCCGACGCCATCTTCGCGGCGACGGAGGCGCACCAGTTCAAAATCACCGGCTCGAACGGAGCGCTCCTGCCGACGCCGCCGCACCTGGCTCGCTTTCGCGTGGGACGCGTGGATAAGACGGAGTTTTTCTGTTGGGGCCAGGACCGCATAATTCTCATGGCCCGGCGCGAAACGCCTACGGGAATCGTGGTAGAAACCGAAAGCCAACTCGTCGATGCCAACCTTCTCATCTGCGCCGGTTTTTCCGTTCCCCGTGAAGGCATCCTGTTCGCCGGCCTTCCCAATAACTTGAACCCGAAAATCGCGGCGCTCGCTCAGGAGTGGGCCGACCCGTATCCGCGCGGCTGGCCGCAAATCGCAGCAATCCAAGAGCGGCTGCGCGCGGACCTCGTTCTCGACTGGACCGCACGCGTGCCGGACGACTGCGGCGACCCGCTCGGCCACTTTCTCTTTGATTCTGGCCGGGGCCCGGATTACCAGTTCGCCACGGCCGCCGCCGTGCTGTTGCGATCGCTCGGCTACACGACGCGCCTGGTCAGCGGTTTTTATGTCGCCCCGGAGAACTACGATCCCCAAAGCCGCCATACGCCGGTCGTGCATGAGGACCTGCACTTCTGGGCGGAAGTGCGGCTTCCTTCAGGCGATTGGCTGATCGTGGAGCCGACACCCGGCTATGACGTGTTGCAGCCGGGTCCGTCGATTTTCGCACGCGTCTGGGAGTCTATCCTTGACTGTTTGGTTTGGGCGTCCGGACATGCGATCGAGTTGACTCTTGGCCTTGTGGCTGTCGGTTCGCTCCTGTGGTGGCGGCGCGAATTTTTGGAGGCAGCGGCCCGGACGTTTCTGCGCGTTTTTCCCGGTCCAAATTGGCAGGCTTGCGTGCGCCGTGTGCTGTGGCTGCTGGAGTGGCGCGGCGGGTGGGCTGGCCGGCCTCGACGTTCCTGCCAGACGTTCCCCGCATGGATTCGCGGCGCCTTGGCCATGTCCATCGCTCCGAATTCGGAGATTGATCAATTGCTACTTATGGCGGATTGGGCGGCCTACGCAAACGATCTTGCTCCTCCTTGGAGCGCGACCCATGTGCGCGACATCTGCGGCCAAGTCGTCGATCGCTGGCCTCTGAGTCGCTGGCGAAATGAAACCCGTGGCAAGCCGGGAGCGTAAGCGGCGTAAGCGACCGGAGATGAGCGTTAGCGACAAGTGAAGGAGTCCTAAGTGAATGAAGTCTCAAGCATTCTTCCGCGACAAGGGCAAAAAGTCGAATCCGGCGGCATCGCCGACCTTCGCAGCTTGCTGAATCGGGCGCTCCGCGGGAAGCCCGGCGTCATCGAGCAAGTGCTGGCGTGTCTCTTGGCGCGCGGTCATCTCCTGGTGGAGGATCTTCCAGGCCTGGGAAAAACTACGTTGGCCAAAGCGGTGGCTCATGGCATCGGCGGACGCTTTGCGCGCGTGCAGTGCACTCCAGATCTCTTACCCGGCGATATTACAGGTTTCAGCGTATTTAACCAGAAGACCCGCGAGTTCGAGTTCTTGCCCGGCCCGGTTTTCGCCGACGTGCTGCTGGCCGACGAGATCAACCGCACCACGCCGCGCACCCAAAGCGCCCTGTTGGAGGCGATGGCCGAGCGGCAAGCGACGGTGGACAACGTCTGCCATACCCTGGCGCCAACTTTCTTCGTGATTGCCACGCAAAACCCTGTGGAACACCATGGAACTTATCCTCTGCCCGAAGCGCAGCTCGATCGCTTCGCCATGAAGCTGTCGATCGGTTATCCGGAGCGCGACGACGAGGTTGAGTTGCTCGCGTGCGCCATCGGCGACTTGACAAATTCGCCCGAATTGAGTCAGGTGTTGGAGAGGGAGGAACTGATCGGCTTGCAGGAACGCGTCGCCCAGATCGCCGTCAGCGCCAACGTCCGGACTTACCTGGCCGATCTCGCCCGGGCCACACGAGCCCATCGGCAAGTCACGCTCGGTTTGAGTCCGCGCGGACTCTTGATCTGGCAACGCGTCGCCCAAGCTTGGGCGTTCCTCAAGCATCGGCCCTTTGTCACGCCCGACGATGTGCAGCAGGTCGCGTTGCCGGTCCTAAGCGTTCGCCTCGGTCTCGCCCCCGACGCGACGGGGGGAGTGCTGAAACAAATTCTCGAGTCCGTTCCGGTGCCGGTGTAACATGCTAACTTCTATCTCGTTGGGTGTTCTTCTTCGCACGGGCCAGGTCGCCGTCGAAGCGTCCACGACGTTTCTGGTCGGCCTTTTGGTGGCGGGTGTGATGCGGCGCATGCTCGGCGCCGAAGGCACCCGCCGTCTCTTTGGCGGCAAAGGGGCGACGGGCCTCCTTCGCGCTTGGGCGGTGGGCACGGTGCTTCCGGTCTGTTCGCTGGGCGTCATTCCCATCGCCCGCGAAATGCGCCGCGCGGGAGTTCCCAGCGGCACCATCCTCGCGTTCGTCTTGGCCGCCCCGCATATCAATCCACTGTCACTCCTCTATGGGCTGACGCTTTCCGAGCCTCGCGTGATCCTTTGTTTCGCGCTCGGCTCGCTGGTCATCGCGGTGGCCGGGGGAGTGGTTTGGGAGTGTTTCCTGGGGAAGGAGACCGACGCTCCGCCGTCCGGGGACGAGCCGGTGCCGGCGCCTGGGGTAAAGCGCTTGGCCTCGGTGGCGCTCGCGGCGGCGCGCGAGGCGGTCAGCGCCTCGATGGGTTACGTGTTCTTGGGCGTGGCCTTCACGGGAATCCTCGCGGGGTTAGTGCCGCACGGCTTTCTCGGCACGACCATGCGGCACGACGATTGGTTGT
The DNA here is from genome assembly GCA_016195405.1 of Planctomycetota bacterium. GTDB lineage: Bacteria > Planctomycetota > Planctomycetia > Gemmatales > Gemmataceae > JACPZP01. The sequence continues at coordinate 23,426 of JACPZP010000017.1, forward strand.
CGCCCATCTTGATGTCGGCCGTCGCGCTGCCGTCCTATTCAGGGCCGCTGCAGGGCATGATGCGCCTCGGACTCATGTTCGAGCATGGCAATTCGGTCGGCGCCGCCTTCGCGCTTTTTGAGGTAGGCATCGGCATCAACTTCGGCATGATTATCTGGCTGATGACTTTGTTCGGATGGCGGCGCGTGGTGGTCTGGATCGGATTTCTCACCTGTGCCACGCTCGCACTCGCATACGCTGCGGAGAAGCCGCTTTACTTCGCTCACGAAGAGGCGAGCCACACGCATGCTTTCGACGAATGGACGAACCCGTTTGCCGGCGGCTTCGAAGGCGAACTGTCCGTGGTGAACGAGAAAGTCCTGGAGAAAGTTGAGATTCTTGAGCCAATCGCCTTAGCGGGTTTGGCACTCTTGGTTGTTGCCGGCCTGCTTGCCAACAAATTCGATCCGCGTTGGCGTTTGGAAAACTGGCTTACTCAAGCGCCTGCGACAGCGCCGTCATCCTCGATTTGGAATTGGTATGTGCCCGGCCCGCTCTTGGGTTTGGCGGCTCTTGCGGGGTTAGTCGCTTTCAGCGTCGTGGCTCTTTACATCTATTATCCCGAGCCGAAAGAGGGCTTCAGTCAGGTGGTCCGCGTTCGCGCTGAGGCGTTCGTCGCCCTCAAAATGCACAACCGGGAAGAAGTGATCCGGCGGATTCAGCATTGGGACTTGTTGACCCGCAAGCTTCAAGTCGGAATCTTCATTCGCACGGGCAAGATGGATCCCGAATTGACCAAGGTAAGCGAGGAATTGCGCGACCGCCTTGAGGACATGCGCGATCACTTGCTCGCGGGCGATCTCGAAAAGGCGCGTGAGGCCAGCGTGGCGGTCGAGGAAGCTTTTCAACAATTCCGAGTTTTTTTTGTTGACGGGGCAGTCGCGCCGCAATAGAGTTGAAATTGAGACTCAATCTCATTATATGCTATCATGCTTCGGAGCACCCATCGTGCGGCATTCGCGACTCAGAACTGGCTTCACATTGATCGAACTCTTGGTGGTGATCGCCATCATCGCCATTCTCATCGGCCTATTGGTGCCGGCAGTTCAAAAGGTCCGTGAAGCCGCCGCCCGCACCGAGTGCATCAACAACCTCAAGCAAATCGGCCTGGCGCTGCACAATTACCACGACGTCAACAAGCGCTTGCCGCCCGGCTACGCGGCGTCGGCGCCGTATGTGGACGGCGCTTCGGACACTTCGCCGGGGTGGGGTTGGGCCGCCTTCATCCTGCCTTACATCGAGCAGGATACGCTGTTCCGTCAAATTGACTTTGCACAGCCGGTCGAAAACACGCCGGCGATTCAAACCATCGTCCGCATTTACCTCTGTTCGTCCGACTTGGCGCCGCGCCAGGCTTTCGCCGTGCCGGACGCATTCAGCTCTCCCATTGCGTTGGCCGCGCCAACGAGCTATGTCGCCTGTGTCGGCGGCGACGAGACGGAAGTAACCGACGCCGTAGGGCAAGGCATCTTCTACCGCAATAGCCGGACGCGCCTGGTCGAGATCATCGACGGGACCAGCAACACGATCATGGTGGGCGAGCGGGCATGGGGACACGCGAAGGGAATTTGGGCCGGCGCGATCGCCAACGGCGTGTGCCTACGTGGCGCCCAAAACCCCAACCCGGGCAGCGCGGCGGCTTTCCTCCCGGCGTCGGCGCTTGGTTTGTCCCACAGCCATCTCATCAACGCCCTGGGCGATACCGACGCCGGCCTCGACGATTTCTCCAGCTTCCACCCCGGCGGCGCCAACTTCCTTTTCGCCGACGGTTCCGTCCATTTCATTCGCAGCATCTCCTTCGATCTGCCGGCCGGTGGCCTCACTGCCGACGGACTCGCCTTCACCGCCATGGGAACCCGCGCCGGCGGCGACTCCATCCAGGGATTGGACGTGCCATGAAGAAAATCCCGCCGGTTTTGCTCCTCGTCGCACTGGGTGGTTGCGGTGGTGGAAACCAACAGGCTCCCCTGGCGGGAGGCAAGTCGCCCAGCCACTGGCTCGACGCTCTTAAAAGCCCCGATCCCCAGCTTCGCAAGACCGCCGCGACCAAACTCGGGAACGTCGGCGCGCTGGAGCCCCGCGCTGTGCCCGCCCTCATCAACGCCCTCAATGACACGGATGCGGCTGTCCGCGCCGAGGCGATCCTGGCCCTGGTGAAGTTTGGCCCCGACGCGCGTGACGCTGTCGCCCCGCTGATCGAACTACAGCAAAGGGACGAGAGCGAGCACGTGCGCGGCTATGCTGCCAAGGCGCTCGCGAAGTTGAAGGCGAACTAACCACATCTTGACGAGCAAGCGCTGCAACCGCTATTTTCGCCCTTTGAATGTCCGGAGTGCGGTGATGCGCAAGGTTCTCCATGTCAATGATTATCCCGCCGACCAAGGCGGCGGCGCCGAGTTGATGATGCGGCGCACGATGGACCTGGTGCGCGCCGTGGGTTGGCGGGCCGAGGCTTTCACCGGGGCTGACCTGCCGGATGCGCGGCGGACCTTGCGGCGCTACTTCGACAATCCCGTCGCGCGCCGGGCCCTTGTCGCGAGACTGGACGAGTTCCGGCCCGACGTCGTGCATCTGCACAATTATTACCATCTGTTGTCACCGGGAATCTTGCGCGAGCTGGCGCTCCGACGGCCCGCGCTCGGCTTCAAGGTCGTGATGACCGCGCACGATTATCACCTTGCCTGTCCCAATTCCGGCGGCACCTGGTATCGAAGAGGCGTGCCGCGCGCACTGGAGCCGGCGCGCAGCCAATCCCTTTGGCGCTTGCTGACGCGGCGATGGGATTATCGTGGGCCGGCCTACTCGCTTCTCAAGCTGCTTCAGCACTTTTGGAGTTATCGCTGGCGGGACCTGGCTCGTGGGATTGACGCGATAATTTGTCCAAGCCGGTTCGTTCAAGATTTGCTGCGGCACAAGGTCCGGCACACGGTTTTATTGCCCCATCCACGACCGCAATTGTCGTCCTTGCATGTGGAACGGCCGCGTGAGCTTCGTCTGGTATATGTGGGCCGCCTCGAACCGGAGAAGGGAATTCGACACTTTCTGGAAAGCTTTCCCGCAACCTGGCCCGGGACGCTCACGATCATCGGCGAGGGCAGCGAGCGCTCACGGTGTGAACGTCTCTGCCGTAAACGAGGTTGGCAAGATCGCTTTTTTTTCCTTGGCCGGTTGCCGCACGAAAAGACTTTGGCACAAATCGCCGCCGCGCATGTGCTGGTGCTGCCGTCGCGCTGCCCCGAAAGCTTCGGCCTGACGCTTCTCGAGGCCCTGTCGGTCGGCACGAATCTGTTGGTGTCGCATTACGGCGCCATGCGCGAAATGGTCGAGACGGCAGGCGTCGGCTATCTATTCGATCCCGAATCCCCCGCATCACTTCACACTCAGCTCCGCCGTATCGAACGCGATTTCGCGAGCGGCGCATTGCAAGGCTTTGACGTGACGCAGTACCTGAACGAGCGCAGCGAAGCCGCCTACGTGCGCAGACTTCTGAACATCTATGAGGGCAAAGATCAGGTCGGCGCCTCCAACCAGGCCGCCTGAAACGCTTCAAGCCTTGTAGCCGCAGGTTTTAACCTGCGGAGAATCGCAGCCTAAAGGCTCCGGAGATTCGCAGCCTAAAGGCTGCGGCTACAGGGCTATTGGGCGGTCCAAATAGTCGGCGGCGCTTGACCCTCCCTATACAATGTCTTGGATTTCGGATGATCCATTTCCCAGGACATTCGCCGGGAGGGCGAACCATGGCCCAGAGGATGCGCGGCCCATTTTTGTCCCAGACCATCGCCACCCACAAGAACCGCAAAAAGAGAAGACGTCCGCCACGCCTGTCGCGCGTGCGCAGGCCGGAAGGAATGTCGCTCGAAGACTGGCAGATCGCGCTGCGTCGCCAATTCGGAGGGGAGCAGAGGTTCCGCATCAAGAACGTCGGCGATCACGCCGTCTTCTCGGAATTTCTGATCGTCAATCCGCAAGGCCGTTCGAGCTACCGCGTTTTGATCCGTGGCCATGAACCGGGCGACAACTTCTGTTCTTGTGGCGATTTTCTGACCAACAGCCTCGGCACGTGCAAACACATCGAATTCACCCTCTCTCGTCTGAGGCGGAAGCCCGGGCTTAAGAGCGTACTGGCCGCGGGATACCAGCCATCCTACAGCGAGGTGTTTCTCCACTACGGCGCCAGCCGCGAAGTGCGCTTCCGTCCCGGCCGCGACTGTCCCCTCGATCTGGCTCGGCTGGCATCAAAATACTTTGATTCCGAAGGCGCGTTGCTGCCCGAGGCCTTCACGCGTTTTGAGAAGTTTCTGACGGCAGCCGCGAAATTCAATTCCGACCTGCGCTGTCGTGAAGATGTACTGCAGTTCGTGGCGGATCGCCGCGACAGAGAACGCCGCCATGAGGCCCTCGACAGAGCCTTTCCGCGCGGCGCTCGCAGCGTCGCCACGAAGAATCTGGTTAAGGCGCCGCTCTATGACTATCAAGCGGAAGGAGCGCTCTTCGCCGCCCGCGACGGCCGGTGCCACGTCGGCGACGACATGGGCCTGGGCAAGACGATCCAGGCCATCGCCGCCGCCGAAATCCTAGCCCGGCACGCTGGGCTCGAGCGCGTCTTGATCCTCTGTCCAACGTCGCTCAAGCACCAGTGGCAGCGTGAGATCGAACGCTTCTCGGATCGCAGCGTCCAGGTCATCGGCGGCCTGCGCGATCGCCGCCGCGAGCTGTTTCAAATCGACACTTTCTTCAAGATCCTCAATTACGACACGGTCCACACCGACCTTGACCTGATCGACGAATGGGCGCCCGACCTTGTCATCCTCGACGAAGCCCAGCGCATCAAGAACTGGAACACGCGCGTCGCCCGCTCCGTCAAGCGCATCGAGTCGCCGTTCGCCTTCGTATTGACCGGAACGCCACTGGAAAACCGCCTGGAGGAACTCATCTCCATCGTCCAGTTCGTCGATCGCTTCCGGCTTGGCCCCACCTTTCGTCTCCTGGATCGCCACCAGACGCACGACGAGCACGGCAAAGTGATCGGCTATCGCCGGCTCGATGAGCTGGGCGCCACGCTCAAGCCGATTTTGATTCGCCGGCTCAAAAGCAACGTCCTCGACCAGTTGCCCGAGCGCATCGACAAGAACTTCTTCGTGCCGATGACGCCCGAGCAGGCCCGGCATCATGAAGAGAATCGCGAGATCGTCGCCCGCATCGTCGCCAAATGGCGGCGCTTCGGCTTCTTGACGGAGAAGGATCAGCGCTTTCTCATGATCGCCTTGCAGAAGATGCGGATGTCTTGCGACAGCTCGTATTTGCTTGATCAGAACACCAACTTCGGCGTCAAAGCTGATGAATTGGCGACGCTCTTGCACGAAATCTTTGAAAGACCTGACATCAAGGTCGTGATCTTCAGTCAATGGCTGCGCATGCACGAGGTCGTGCTGGAGAAGATCAAGGCGAACCGCTGGGGTCACGTTCTTTTTCACGGCGGCATCCCCGGTTCGCGCCGCAAGGATTTGATCGACCGCTTCCGCGAAGATGCCGCTTGCCGGCTATTCCTATCCACGGATGCGGGCGGCCTCGGCCTGAACCTCCAGCATGCCTCCACCGTGGTAAACCTCGATTTGCCATGGAATCCCGCGGTGCTGGAGCAGCGCATCGGCCGCGTGCATCGCCTGGGCCAGCACCGGCCCGTGCAGGTCTTCAACTTTGTCGCTCAGGGAACCATCGAGCACGGCATGCTCGAAGTCTTGCGCTTTAAGAAGTCGCTCTTTGCCGGCGTGCTCGACGGCGGCGAAACGGAAGTCTTCCTCGGTGGAAGCCGGCTCAAGCGATTCATGGAGACCGTGGACAAGACCACTGCCGCCATTCCGTCCATTGCTCCCGAAGTATTTGACAGCGGCCTCCCCGAATCCGCCGAGGCCCCACCAAGTGCCGTGCAGCCTCCCGCCCTCGTCCCATTCAAGCACATCGGACCATTGGCCGGTCTCCTGGAGCAAGGCGTCAAATGGCTCAGGCAGTTGCAGGGGCCACCGTCGCCGGGATCGCGCGTGAAGTCGGGGAACAGCCTCGCACTTCCGAGCGGTCTGGTGGCCACGGATGAACGCACCGGCGAATCCTACTTGAGACTGCCGCTACCGACACCCGACGTACTGGAGAAGGCGGTGGCGGCCATTGTGGGATTGCTGCAGCCGCCTAAGACGTGAAGCGAAATTGGCGAGCCGGGAGCGTATTAGGCGAGCCGGGAGCGTCAGCGACCGGAGTGAACCCAAGGGCTTAGGATCTCACTCCGGTCGCTGACGCTCCCGGCTCGCCATGTTGTTATTTCTTCTCCGCGTGCGGCGCCAGAATCGCCGCCAGGTAATCGGGCCGGCCTGGATCGCGCGTAAGCTGGATGAACTTGGCGCCACCTGCGTAGTCGAGCGACACGGTGCGGAAGCGGTCGCCTTCCAACAGCAAGAGATCGACTTTCTTCATGTGGGCACTGTCCTCGATCGCCTCATACAGCCGGTCGGCAGCGAACTTCTTGCCGTTGACGCCGATCACCTGCATTCCGGGCGCGAGTTTCGCGCGATCACCGATCATCCCCGGAAAGACGTTCGCGATCTTGCCGTCTGGAGTGAACGTCAGGCCCAACGAATCGCGGACGATGATCGAGCCGCCGCCGAAGCCTCGGCCACGCTGGAGATAATCGACGAACGCCGACGGTTTGTTGCCATATTCCAGCCGATAGCCGCAGCGGTCGACCACTTCGAGCGGCAATGCCTCCTGAGGAGCCGATACGCGTCGCCGCAAAAAGCCGTCCCAGTCGTAGTCGGCAATGCTCTTCAGCGTCTTGACGACATCTTGAAATTCATAGGTCACGACGCGGTCTTTGGTCGGAATCGGTCCCATGAACTTCTGGCAGAAATCGTCGATGCTCTTTTCGCCCTTGGTCATCTCACGCAACATCGCATCGACTTCGAGCCAGAGCAACATGCCTTCGTAGTAGTAGTCGTTCGATTCACGCCGCAAGTCGGTCCAGCCCGAACCGCGTCCGCCGCCCGCCGGATTGGCGACGGCCGTGTCTTCGAGCGGACGCCAGCGCCGGCCTTCACGGTGCTTCTGGTTGCCGATGCGCTCGGCCAGCATCTCCTTATATTCTTGCGGATCGATCAAACCGCTGCGGACCATGAGCAAATCGCCGGTGTACATGGTCAGGCCTTCATACACCCAAAGGAGCTTGGTCTTTTGCGGCGAATGATAGTCCGGCGTGAACATGCTCGCGGGCCGGCGGAACTTGCCGCACCACGAATGGGCGTATTCGTGCGGGATAAGGTTCGCGATCCAGTCCTTGCGCAGCCCATTGTCGATCAGGTCGCGCCGCTTGACGCCGTTGATGCTCGACGCGTGATGCTCCAGGCCGAAGTAACCCAACTCGTCGCTGCACGTGACCAGGAAGTGATACTCGGGATAGTGGGCGGCGCCAAATAGAGCGCCGGCTTCGCGAACGACGGCTGCGTATTTGTCGATCACTTTGGAATCGAGTTGCAGGGCGCTCGGCGATTCCGAAGCGACATGGAAATAGGCCGGCGTGTTCTGGCCGACTTCGAGCTTGATGCTGCGCAGGTGCTCGCCGGCAATCAGAGGGCTGTCGATCAACTCGTCGAGGGCTACCGTGTGAAACGAGATTTGATTCTCATTCTTCTCGGCAGTCTTGAGGGCGGTGGCGTAGCTCCATTTGGCCGGCAGTTGCAGCTTGAGCTGCACCGGGATGTCGCTGCACGGCATTCCCTCTGGGTAAAAGAGGCAGTGGTTCCAATTGATGAGGCCCACGAGCGAATTGCCGCTGCAGCCGCCGCCCGAACGGCTGGCGATGGTGTCGAGCTTGACGCGGACTTCTTTCACGCCGTCGGGGACTTTGCAGGTGATGCTGTGGAGGGCGACTTCGTCGCGCTCCCACGGAACGACTTTGCCGTCGGGGGTTTCGATGCGCAGGCCGCCGATGTCGCCGATCGGGCCGGCGGGCGCGTGCACGCCTGGAATCCACTTGGGAAACCAGAGCTTGAGCTTGCCCGGCTGACACGGGATCGTGAGGCGTGTGTGTAGTAGAAGCCGCGGCAAATCGCGGGCGTCGACCTCCATTTGAATCGGCGTGCCATCCGGCGGCGGATTGGCTGGCAGCGGGTTCATCGGCGCAAGCAATGCCGTCAAAAAAAGCGCGAAGACACAACAAGAGGATCGAGGCAATTTCATGTCGCCCTCCTTCGGTGAGATGTGCGGTGGAGCGGATGTTCCCGTTGTAGCATGGATAGATGGGTGCGGAAAGGAGAAATGCTGCGATCCGTTTGGCCCCGTTTAGCCGCGAGCCAGCGGCGAGCGCGGGCTGGGTGCAGTCGGACTCGCAACGCGTCCGCGCTCGCCGTTGGCTCGCGGCTAAACGAGTTCAATAAACGCCTTTACTTCGCGGGTTTGAACAGGCCCACGCTGATGCCGTCGGCGTCGAGGATGATCGCCATCTCGTCGCCGTCGGGGAGTTTCTGCGGCGGGATGATGGTCTTGCCGCCGTGCTTGCTCGCCTTCGAAACATAGGCGGCTACATCGTCGACTTCGATGAATAGCTGTACAAAGCCGTGGCCTTCCGGCGGCGCGGGCCAGATGCCGCCGTGGATGCCGCGCTTCGTTCCTGTTGAGACCGCGCGATAGTTGAGGGCGTTATTGGCGTCGATCTTCCAATCGAACACCTTGGCGTAAAACTCGGCGGCTTTTTCGGGGTTGCGGGCCACGATCTGGAACTGCATCACGGGTTGTCCCATGTTCGGTCTCCTGTGCGTGCTTGAGAGTGGTGACGGGAAACAAGCTGATGTCGAGCTGATAAACGTCGTCGCGGGTCCGGTCCTGTTCGAGAACGCCCAGAAGCTCCTGGCGGAAGCGGGCGATGGCGGCGATGATTTGCGGCAGCCGGCTGCTATCGAGCGCAATGGTCGTCGAGCTATACTCGCGCAGGCCGGCAGGCAAACTTCGTGACGCCGACAGCATAAGCCGTCGCGCTTGCTCAGTGACGTTTCGCAACGCCGTGAGCGCGAAATCTTCCATGCCCGTTTCCACGGCGCCCGACTTGTCGATCCAGCGTTCGCCGGCCATTTCGAGAAGATCGAGACGCACCAGCCGCGTCAGAGCGACGTTTACATCGTCCGATGAGATGCCGAGGACCCTCGCGATCCAGCGGCTGTCCGGCACGAAGTCGCGCAATCGGGTCAATTCCAGGATCGTGTAATGATGTCCCTCGGCAATCAAGTTGGCGACGTCGCAGGTCAATTGCTTCACCTCCGGCGTCGCTTCCAATCCTGGAAATCGGTCGAAACTCGCGTCATTGATGGCCAAATATCGTTGGATCGTGTCCGCGCCGAGTCCAAGCCGGCCGCCAAGTTTCTCGATGACTCGCGCGGTGAGCCGCCGTTTGCCGCGCAGAAGCTGCGAAAGCGTGGCGTGATGGACGCCGAGAAACTTGGCGAATGCACGCAAGGAGTAATGCGGATTCCGCGCGCACCGACCGGCTAACTCGGCTTGCAACATGACGCGGAATGTATCGGGCGTCGTTGCGGCGCTCGTCGTAGTCGTTTTCACCGGGTCAATATAGAGGAGCGTCGCGAGTCCCGAAAGTGCCTCAAGATCAGAAAGCGGTGCAGGAGAATTGCACCGCTTGCTCGAATTCTCAAATGACGATAAAGTGACAGCAGTCCGATACAGGAGGCGGAAATGGCGGTCACTACTAGCTGGATTTCCAAAAAACCAGAGCGTTGCGGCGGGGATGCGTGCGTTCGAGACACGCGAATTCCCGTTTGGATTGTCATCAACGCCATGCGCCTAGGCGCCTCGGAAGCCGACGTACTTCGATCGTACCCGAGCTTGACCGCAAGCGATCTGGAGGCCGCGCGCGACTATGCTTCAACGCACCAAGAAGAGATTGACCGAGCAATCGTCGAAAATGAAGCCGGCGATGGGGGCCTTGCGGAGTGAAGCGGGATGCAGCTTTACGCCGACGAAGACATCGCGTTGCCGGTCATGGATGAATTACGGCGACTTGGCCACGATGTTGTCACCGCTCAGGACGATGGGCGAGCTGGAGAATCCGATGCCGACATCCTTGCCCGAGGCAATTCTCTGGGCCGCGTCGTGTTGACCCACAACCGACGGCACTATCAGCGTCTGCATCGTCAAGGCACGGCACATTGCGGAATTGTCTCCGTCACACAGGATACAAACCATTCATCACTGGCCGCACGGATCAATTCGGCAGTGCAAGGCGTTGCAGCGGGTCGCTGGCATATTCGCGTCAATCGGCCTGCAAAACCCTGAGGTTTCATTTAAGGCGTCGTCACCTGCGTCTTCGTCCGCCACCGCTTCGTCAGCTTCATCGCCACCCAGAGGATCAGCGCCCAGGGCAGCACCACCATCACGCCCAGCACGATAAACATTAGGCTCCAGATCAGAAGCCTGAAGCTGTATCCGAGGCTGGTGCGAACCTGCGGCCAGAAGCCTTCGTCGCTCGGCACGATTGGAGCCGAGTCGGCGAGCACCACGTTGAGCTGCGCAGTGGACAGCTTGGTCTCCGGCGCATCGTAATTGGGCTTTTCGCTGTATTGGTGGACCGTGCCGATGCCCTTAAACCTCACTGCCAATTCGTCTTTTGCGGACAATGGCACGTCGAAAAGAAGTACGGCCGTGATCTGGCCGCTTGGATCCTGCTTGATCGGCGCATGCACCACCGTACCGCCTTTCGCCTTAACCATTTCCTTCAGGCGCGCGGCGGCTTGATCGACCTCGCGCACCTGAATGGCGAAGATCACCGTGTCGCGAGGCGGCATCCCGGCCACGCTTCTTATCGACAGCCGATATCCGACCTTGCGGGCCGTCGCCACTTCATTCGCGGCGACGCGATTGGTCGTCCGCGAGAAAACTTCTGCGACGTCAACCAAGAGCTTGTCGATCGTCTCGCGGCCATCGGCGGGCACGTCGAATTCCAGCTCGGCCAACGGTTTGCGCTCGTCGCGTTGGTCGAGGTCGCTCTTGCGGACCTGGCCCTTCGCTTGGATGACGGCGTCTTGAAGCTTGCGAAACGCGGCGGGCACGTCGGCGCTCACGGCGGCTTGCACGAACGTCTCGCGCGGCTTGATGCTGGCGACGCTCTTTAGCAAGATCTGGTAGCCGACCTTGCGCTCGGTCGAGGTTTCCTTCGGATCTGCTTGCTTCGTGCTTCGAGCGAAGACGTCGCCAAGGCCGATCAAGAGCTTCTCGATGCGGTCGCGTTCCTTGGCGGGCACGTCGAAATCGAATTGAGCGCTCTGATCGAGCTTGTCGGCCTCGTTAAG
>JACPZP010000164.1 GCA_016195405.1 Planctomycetota bacterium
CGGAGGGAGCTTCGACGGCGGCTCCCTTCCTGATCGACAATCTCAAAGAAATCAACGAGCAGGAGCCAAACGATAATCCACGCTCCGCCCAGGTTCTGGCCGATGCCAACGTCATTGTCAATGGCGTCCTGGCGACGCCGGCCGATGTCGATTGCTTCGCAGTTCGTCTGGCCGCCGGTCAAACGCTGGTCGCATCCGTCGATGCCAACAACCGGCTTGGCTCCCCCATGGATGCCATCCTTCAAGTGACAACGCCTGACGGTAACGTGCTGGCGGAAAATAACGACGACGTTCACCTCGACCCGCTTTTGACCTTCACGCCAGCCAAGTCGGGAACCTACATAGTGCGGCTTTTTGCGTTCTCGTCCACTCCAAATACAGACATCCGATTAAGCGGCGGCGCCAATTACATCTATCGATTGACCCTAACGACGGGACCCTTTGTCACGCACGCGCTTCCGTTGTCGGCTCCGCACGCAAACCCGGGCGCCGTTGAGGTATTCGGCTGGAACATTCCGCCAAGAACTAGGATCCCCATCGTCCCCTTCGGCGGTCCGAAGCTCGCGGAACATCAAGAATGCGAAGTTTTGAATGATCTGCGGCTGCCGCCCGAGTCGCGGCTGGGCTTGGCCTTCGCGCCGAATTTCGCCGGCGCCGCCCGCGTTCGCCTGACGTCACATGCCGTGGTTTCCGCCATCTCGCAAACGAATCCCAAGAAGCCGATGACGGTGATCCTTCCCTCCTCCTTGACGGGTTGGTTGCGGACCCCGCGTCAGATCGATGCCTTTCGTGTTCCGCTCAAGAAGGGGCAACAAGTCATTGTCTCCGTCGAATCGAATTCGCAGGGTTTTCCGTTCGATCCTGCTGCAAAGATGATCGACCCTAACGGAGCCGTTGTGTCGAACTCCGCGGACATCGGGCCGAATCGAGAAGCCCTGTTTTCACACGCCGCTGCCAAAGACGGGGACTATCTGTTCACGGTCAGCGATCGCTTTCGCCAAGGTGGCGAGCGTTTTTTCTACCGTCTGACGGCACGGCTAGAAGAGCTTGATTTTGAGTTGTCCGTGGGCACTGACGCTGCCGTGGTGACGCCGGGCAAACCGACCGAGTTACCGATCAAGGTGCAACGGCGAGGGGGATCAGTCGGTCCCATCACGATTCAGGCCGTCGGGCTGCCCCCCAGCGTGACGGCGCCTCCGGTCGTCTCCGAACCGTCCGGTGCCACCGCCGCCGCCGTCACGCTGAAGCTCTCCACGACGGGACCGGCCTTTTCTGGACCTCTTCGGATTGTCGGCAAAACGAGCCATCCGAAGGCGATCGAACGTTCCGCACGCACGGCGCCGAGGCTGGGTGCTGTATTTGAATCGATCTGGTTGACGGTTGTTGAAAAGAAGTAGCCGCGGATCGTCTTGGTTCCTTCCGAGGTTAGCGCCATCCCGTGTGCAAACATCTCGACAGTGCTTGCCAGTCTGCTGTACGTAGGGATGATGACTCCCGGCCTGGTTGCCGCCGAACCGCCTGACTTTGATAAGGACGTTCGACCCATTCTGGCGGCGAGTTGCTTTCGTTGTCACAGTGATGGCAAACCCAAGGCAGAGCTGGACCGGCGGGGTCCAGCCAGTGCGAGGTTCAACCCGGATGCTTCTTGTTGTTTACGACTTAGGTTTGTCACGCTTGAACACTTCATCCAAGGCGCCCTTCAAATCAAGGCGGCGAAATGTCAGATTGGTCGCCGGATCTCGTACGGATACGGCTGTTCTTGAAAAATCACCATCATTGCCTCGGGAAGATTGCTGCCGTCCTTCCTCCAGTCGTAACCCGATCTATCGATGGCCTCACGCAGAAGTAGAACCGCGCCGCAGAGAATCGCGTTGGAGGAGGACGTCGCCGCGGCCGGGACCACGAGATCGATCTTCGCACTTCGATCAAAGTACACCTCATCCTTGCCGGGCCGTACCGCACCGATCGCGAAACAATGGGGCTGACAGGCTGGCCAGGAGATTCCCTTGGTGAAGTTATGATTGCCAGCCGGAGCGCTGACCCAAATGCCCAATTCGCGCAGCTTTTTCAACTTCGCATCGATCTCCGTAGGGACCGGTGCCGCATGTTCTTGGTCGTCTACGGGAGCCAGATTAACGGCCGTGATGCCGTACTTCGCATGGTTGTCGATGACCCATTGCAACCCGGCGGCCAGCGACTTGCTGTCTTTCACGTTGCAATGGCAGCATTCCAGGGCGCGAACGACGGCCGACTGATTGTTGAAGGCCACTCCCCTCTTGCCCTTGTAGTTCAACGAGGACGGAATGCCTACGGTTGAGCCATGATAGCCCCGTCCCTCGTGCTTCGGGTCGTCGTCGCCATCGACACTGTCGTAGGCAACCAGGACTTTCGGCGTGGCGCCGTCCGATTGCGACCATTCGGGCATGGCCAACTTGCAACCATCATCGAGCAGCGCCAGCGTTTGTCCTTTTCCGAAGGTGAGTTTTCCTGTGTAAGCGACCCATGCGTCTGTTACCCCGGCATGCTTGAAGGAAACCGGCTCAACAGGCATTGCGGGCAAATGCCACCGCACCACTTCGAGGTGGGTCTTGTCGTCCTTGCCACGGTAGGAGTACGACGTGACGAGCGTGCCATCTTTGAGCTGCACGGTCGGTCCGAAGCCGCCGCCCTGGGATTTGCCGATCGACGTGCGCGCATCGAGCATGATCCGATCGTTCGCAAAGTCGAACTCGAAGCCATCGTCCATTCGTTGCCCGCGATAGCACGCACGCCGAGCGGCGGCTTGAGATCGCGCACCGTAAACGTCAACAGCAAGCGCTTGTCTTGCAGCCGCAGGATCGACATGTACATCTCACCGTAATCGCCGAAGTCGCGGATGCGGTCGAAGGTCTTCCCCTCATCGGCGGAAGAGAACAGCATGAAGTGGTCGGCCTGGTCGTTGCCTGCTTTGATGGGCCGATCCTTGATGGGCAGTTCGTTGCTATCGACGCGGACGAGCGCCCAGATCTTGCCGGACTTCGCCTGCCACAGCCAGGTTTCGCCACCGAAGAAGCCGTATTGGCTTTTGAAGTCCTTGGGTTGGCACTTGCTGGTTTTGTCCCAGGTCTTGCCGTTGTCCTTGGACCGCCACAACAGAAACGGCCCATCGCCGCCGTCGTAATCAATGCCGAGCAGCAGCGTACCGTCCTTAAGTTGCAACACATTGCGTGTCGAATGATTCGACGCTTTCGGCTTGACCCCCTCCGAAGTGATGCGGATCGAATCCCAACTCTTGCCGGCGTCGGTGGAACGATGCAGGTAGCCGTGCGTGTAGCCGTACTTGTTTCGCACGTCGTTGGCGAGTAGATGCCCCGTCATGAAGAGGGTGCCGTCTTGGAGGACAGAGAAATATGGCTCGCGTCCGAGTTGGTCGAGCTTCTCCGGCTTCGTTCTGCCGCCGTCGTGGGAGCGGAACAGCAGGTTTTGCTCGAGCACCTTGCCGCCTTCCTTCTTGTACTGATGGAAAGCGATGAGGATCAATTCGCCATTGGGGAGCACGATGAGATCGGGCTTGTAGTCATCATCTTCGCCCAGTGCGATTCGCTCGCAACCGATTTTGTCGTCAGCCAGCGCCTTGCGATTCACGACGGCGATTGAATCTCGCAACTGTCCGAAGACCGGCAAGGGTGTGAGCAGAAAGCCGATCGTCACAACCCATAGAACGGGCAAGCGTCTGGGGGGTCGAGAATGCTCGATCATCGTGTGTTCCTCGCTACTTGTTAGTAGGTTGCCCCCGTGAAGAGCGGGGCAATGACCTCCCCCTCGTTCAGATGCATCGGCCGATTCAAGCGATCGGCAATCGCCGTCCGTGGATCGACACCCAGGACGCGGTAGATCGTTGCGCCCAGATTGGAGGGATAGTAAGGATTGGCAGCGGGGTAGGCGGCGATGCGGTCCGAGCTGCCGATCACCTGGCCGCCGCGCACGCCGGCGCCTGCGAACACGGCGAAGAAGACGCCGGCCCAGTGATCGCGGCCATCCGGCACATAGCTGGGCGTGCCGACATTGCCGCCGAGTTGAGGCGTGCGGCCAAACTCGCCGACCATCACGATGAGCGTTTCGTCCAAGAGGCCTCGCGCTTCGAGATCGTCGAGCAGGGCGGCAACCCCCTGGTCCAGGGGAGGCAAGAGGCGATCCTTGAGCTGCGTGAAGTTGTTGTTGTGCGTGTCCCAATTGTTCATCGTCCCCATGTTGGCCTGGACGATCGGCAATCCCGCCTCGATCAGCCGGCGCGCGAGCAATAGTGACTGCCCGAACATGTGGCGGCCGTACCGGTCGCGGACTGCGGCAGGCTCGCGATCGATGGCGAAGGCCCGGCCGATCTCGCTTGTGGTGAGCATGGAGAATGCCTGTTCCTGCTGACTGCTGTAATCGCCGACGGCCCTGGCTCGATCCAGGCCGGCACGTTGCTGGTCCACTTGCGCCAAGAGCTGTCGCCGGTTGTCAAAATCGCGGATCGACAGTCCCACGGGCAGATTCAGGTTCTCGACGCGGAAATTCGGACCGTTCGGATCCTCGCGCACCTGCCAGGGATCATGCCGCGCGCCGAGGAAGCCCGCATTTTGGCCGGAGAAGCCATAGCTGTTGTTCAAGTAAGTCGGGAGCATGACGCCGCTCGGAAAGCCGTCCCGGCGCGGGCGAATGTAATTCAGCCCCGAGGCATAGCAAGGCCAATCGTGGCGTGAGGCCATGTGGGTGGACCCGAGCGGCATCTTGTCGATGCCCGTCAGAACCATGTGGGTGGCATGCTCGTGACTGGGCAGGCCGTGGGTCATGGAGCGAACGATGGCGAACTTATCGGCCCGAGCCGCAAGCCTTGGCAGGTGTTCGCAAATCTGCACCCCCACCGCGCGCGTGGCGATCAGCCGAAACGTGCCTCTCACCGATTCAGGCGCGTCCGGCTTCAGGTCGAACATGTCGAGGTGACTTGGCGCCCCCGTGAGGAATATGAGGATGACGCTGCGAGCCCGGCGCGCCGTGGTTTCACCCGCCCGTGCATGGTTGGCAAGCAGCGCGGGCAGGCCCATTCCGACCAAACCGGAGTAGCCGACCTGCAAGAGTTCGCGCCGCGTCATGCCGATCGTGTGCCGATGACCGAGCTTCTGCTGAAACATACCGGAACCTCTTGCAGGGATTGAAGGAGGTCAAAACCCATGACTACAGTCCGACTCGATCCGCAGGATCAAGGTCGGTGCTAGGCGAGCACGCCTTGCACCGTTTCGCCGCCGTGGGCGATCGGGATCGGACGGCCCAGGCGGTCGTTCACGGTCATGTGGGGGTCGATGCCAAGAAGGTGGTAAACCGTGGCAACCAGGTCGGCCGGTCGCACCAGATGGCTCACTGGGTAAGCGGCGTGCTGATCGGTCGCGCCGTGCACGGTGCCGGGCCTAATGCCACCCCCGGTGAGCAGGCTGAAGCCGCACTGCGGCCAATGGTCGCGGCCCGCCTTGCCGTTGACACGCGGCGTGCGCCCCATCTCGCCCATCACGATTACCAGGGTCGAATCGAGCAGGCCGCGCTGTTCCAAATCCTGGATCAACGCCGGGTACACCTTATCGAGAAGCGGCAGGTTGAAGTCCTTCAGCATGCCAAAGTTATTCTCGTGCATGTCGTAGGCGTGGCCGTAGTGCCGGAAGATCTCCTGATGGACGCTGACGAACGGCAGCTCGGCTTCGACCAGTCGGCGTGCCACCAACATGCTGGCGCCGTACAGATTGCGGCCGTAACGGTCCCGAAGGTGGTCGGGTTCCTTGGAGAGGTCGAAGGCGTCACGCGTTTTGCTCGACGTCAGCAAGGCGAAGGCCCGTTGCTGGAACCGGTCCAAGCGGTCCAAAGCTGTGGCATGGCGGGATTTCTCGAACACGTTGTCGATCTGCTGGAGAAGTGCCCGGCGGCCGCCGAAGCGGTCCACGGTCATGTCGGGCATGCGATCGAGCCCCGGCACGTATGGTTCGCCCACGGGCATCACCGGGTCGTAGTTCTGGCTTCTGGGCTCGCGCGCGAATGTCGGGTTGCATTGCGAGAAGAGCGGATCGAACTGGCTGCCGAGGTAGCCGCCGTAGGGACCGCCGCGGCGGTAGCCTTGCTCACCCCAACCGGGATAGCACGGCAGGCACACCGCCCCGGGCATGTCCCGCGGCCCCAGGCCCTGGTGCTGGCAGATGGCGCCGATGTCGGGCGGATCAGAAGGCTGGGCTTGCAACTGGGGGTTGCCGCCGGTGAAGCCGGTCATGATCGCCAGCGGGTCGTGTGAGTTGTAGGTGTGCGAGATCGTGCGGATCAAGCAGGCCTTGTGCATCAGCCGGGCGGTATTGGGCAAGTGTTCGCAAATATGCAGGCCGGTCAGCGACGTGGCGATCGGCCGAAACTCGCCGCGTATCTCCGCTGGAGCGTTCGGCTTCATGTCGAACATATCAGGGTGGCTCGGGCCGCCAAGCAGATTGAACAAAATCACCGACTTCGCCCGCGCCTGTCTGCCTCCCGATGTCTGCTCTGCCGCCCGCAGAAGTCGCGGTACGGTCAGCCCGCCGAAGAGCGAAAGTCCACCGACCCGCAAGAATTCTCGGCGGTTGAGTCCATCGCACAATTTCGAGCCGCGACCGAGAACGCTCAGCATAGGGACTTTCCTTTCTGGGCCAACTGGCTCATGGTGCTCGACCCCTTTCGGGGTAATGGAGTGTGAGGCAGAGGCGCTCAACTCAGTTCGCGAAGCGGGCGGGCATAGTCTTCCACCAGATATTGCGGGCGGCCATTGAGGTCTTGGAGAGTTGTTTGGTTCACGTCGATGCCGAGGTTGCGGTAGAGCGTGGCGTACAACTCGCCGAAGGTGACGGGCCGGGCAACCGCTTCACCGGCGATCCGGTCGGTCGCGCCGATCACCTGGCCCGTTCGCATCCCGCCCCCCGCCAAGAGAGCACAGTTGACTTGCGGCCAGTGATCGCGACCGACTTGACCGCTAATCCTTGGGGTGCGTCCGAACTCGCCCATGATGACCACGGTGCAATCTTCGTCCAGACCGCGCTGGTGCAGATCGGCGACCAGGGCGCTGACGCATTGATCGAAGACGGGGAAATCTTCCCATTCCCGCTTGAAAATCGAGTTGTTGGCGCCGCCATGCCAATCCCACTTGCTGTAATTCAGCGTGACCACACGGGCACCTGCTTCGATCAGTCGGCGCGCCATCAGCAGGCTTTGCGGTACTCGTGGGGCGCCGTTGTCGTCCATGAAAATTCTCGGATTGCCCGTGCCGTAGCGCGCGACGACGCGGGGATCTTCTCGAGACAGATCGAGGGCTTCAACCAGCCGCGAGGAGGTCAAGAGTCCGAAGGCTTGCTCAGTGAAGTGATCCATCCCCGCCGCGGCGCCGGTGGCGTCAATATCACGCCGCAGGCTATCGAAGCCTCGGAGCAAGGTGCGGCGATCAGCGAGCCGGTCCATCGTGACGCCGCGGAGCACCATGTCGTCGCGCGACGGGCCCATCGGGCGGAACGGGGCCAGCGACGCTCCCAAAAAACCGGGGCCAGGCTCGTTGTACGGACCATGCGTACAAGTATAGCAAAGGCTGATGAACGGGGGCGTGGCGCGGTCGACCGGCCCCTGGATTCTTCCTACCGCGGAGCCCAGTTGCGGCCAACCTCCGGAAGGCGTCGGCTTGCGGGGGTGGTGGCCGTTGAACACCTGGATGGCGTCGTGGTCACTCTGATTGCCGACCAGGGAACGCACGATGACCAGTTTGTCCATCAACCGCGCCAGGCGTGGAAACGCTTCGCAAATCTGGACGCCCGTGACATTGGTCGCAATGGGCCGCCACGGCCCGGCAAATTCTTGCGGCGCGTTGGGCTTCAAGTCGAACATGTCCTGATGCGGAGGCCCGCCCACCAGGTAAATCAAGATCACCGACTTGTGCGAAGACCGAATGCCAGCTGCCGCCTCGGCCTGCAACAGCTGCGGCAAGCTGAGGCCCGCGACCCCGAGCGTGCCGATCTTGAGGAAACTTCGACGGGACAACCGTTGATGCACGGCGGCTCTCCGAGATGAAGCGGAAAGGGCAAATGTTGGGGCGGGACCGTAGAGGACATTCACAGCAGTGACATGAGCTTAACATGGGATGATCGGACAATCCAAGCTTTTCCTTGCGCTCTGAGAACATGTTTTTGGCGCCAAAAGGTAGCCGCGGTCGCCAGAACGCGGGCTTCTCACCGGCTCGTCTCGATTCGAGCAGGTCACGTACCTGTGATCCCTACAATGCGTGCGGGAGGCCGTCCATGGCAAAACGAAAACCAAGGCGCCGGTTGATTTGGGTCACGCGCTCGTCGAGGCGTTCTTGACCAATGAGCGGATTAACCAGGTGCTGCGAGACTCTCAGTCCGGAAATCTGGCGAGCGCAGCCGCATTGTTCGAAGCGGCGGAACATTGCCACGACCTAGAACGTTCGGTTAGTGAATCGCGGGTCTGGGCGGGCATCCGAGCCTTGATTAACAGAATCTGACCAGCGAAAATGGCGTTTGGTGTGGCGTGCACTAACAGTCTCGTAGGGGGGTTGGTGATGAACAATGCAGGCATTTCCCATTCGACGTTAACGCGCCGCGAAGCGCTGCGCGCCGGCGCGATCGGGTTCTTGGGTTTGGGCATGGCCGAGCTGTCCGCGTTGCGTGGGCTGTCGCAAGGGGAAACGCCGCGTGCGCGCTCGGTTATCTTCGTCTTTTTGACGGGCGGCCTGTCCCATCTGGATAGCTTCGATTTGAAACCACAGGCGCCGGACTCGATTCGTGGCGAGTTTCAATCCATCGCCACGCACACACCGGGCATCCGCATCTGTGAACATCTGCCTTTGCTCGCCCAGCGCAGCGAAAAGTGGGCTCTGGTTCGCTCCATGGCCACGGGCAGCGACGGACATGAAATCGCATGTCACATGCTCTTGACCGGCCGGCTCGATTTGCCCGCCGGCTTCTCAGTGCAGAACGTTCCCAATCCCAACGAATGGCCGTCGATGCCCGCTCAGGTCAATTATGCGAAGAACGGCCGGGGTCACCACCGCCTTCCGCCGGCCGTGGTCCTGCCCGAGCCAAGCATTAATGAGGTGGGGAGAGTGAGGCCCGGCCAGTATGCGGGCCGGCTCGGCGCCCGTTGGGATGCGTGGCATCTCCATATGGCGACGAGGTGCGCGCTGGGCAACGGGGCGTGTCCGCATTGTTTCCGCTTTGAGGGCACGCCTTTCCGCCACGAGCCAGAAACGATTTTCGAAACTCCGCCGTTGACATTGCCCGACGGCGGTTTGGAGCGGTTGCGTGGGCGGATCGGACTGCTCGACAACCTCGACCAACAGCGTCGTACGCTGGAGCAAAACGCCGAGAGCCAGCAATTGGACCGCCACCGCCAGCAAGCGGTCAGCGTACTGAATGACGCGCGAACTCGCCGCGCTTTCGAAGTGGAACGTGCGGACGCACGAACCGTGGACCGTTATGGCCGCAACAAGTTCGGCCTCTCGTTGCTGATGGCGTATCGCCTGGTGGAGGCGGGTGTCAATCTTGTGCAAGTGAACCTGGGAAAGAACTCGTCCTGGGATACCCACCGCCGCAACTTCGTCAATCTGAAGGACAATCTCTTCCCCTACTTTGATCGGTCGGTCGCGGCGTTGCTCGACGATTTAGCCGACAGCGGCCTTTTGCGAGACACGCTGGTAATCGTCACGGGAGAGTTTGGCCGCACGCCGCGGATTAACCAGGATGCCGGTCGAGACCACTGGGGTCCGGTGATGAGCTTGCTACTGGCCGGCGGCGGTGTGGCGGGCGGGCGGGTCATTGGCGCCTCCGATCGCATCGGTGGCCAGCCCGTCGCCGACCGCCAAACCCCGGAAAACCTGGCTGCTACGCTCTATTCCGCCCTCGGAATTCCGGGCGATGCCACCTGGCACGACACCGACGGTCGACCCTACGAACTCTACCGGGCTCACCCAATCCCCGGACTAACGTAGGTTCCGTATGCCGAGCGGAAAAAGTCCGCCTCGGCACGCCGAACCTGCCACGCCAAAGCTAGACAACTTCGAAACGTCGCCCGTAAGGAGACCGAAATGGCGCCAAGACTCTCGCTGGCGTTCCTAGGCATGTTCTGCGCTTTTCCTTTCGCCGCCTATGCAGGAGAGTTCAAGCTGGAAGCCGGTTTCATGCGGCTCGACAATGGCAAGGACCTGGAAGACTGGACCGGCAATCTGTACGGTTGGAGCGTGATCGACGGGGTCATTCACCTTGAAGTCGAGAAGGCCAAGAGCAAAAACTGCATCATCCACCTGCAGTTTCGCGCCACCAAGGGCGCCGACTCGGGCGTCTTCATTCACGGCAACCAACTCCAAGTGCGCGACTACCCTGCCGGACCCAAGCAATATGCCAACCCGCCAGACCGGCCGGCCCCGTGAGCTAAGCACGCTGATCGGAATTGGTAAGGCGCTTGACCATGGAACGCTGTGGTGTCGATTCTGTTTACCCCGAGTAGACGGCGAAGGCAGGGTTTTGATACCGGCTTGATCGCTGAACTACCCTTGGTCAAGGTCGCCTTCTCCATGCATCCTTATTCAGGCTGAGACGTTCGAGGAAGGGCACGCTTCTCTGCTTCTCTGATAGCTAAAAATGTCCCCAACCGATGGCGGGGACACGGCAGCATCAGCCGGCGGACGCCGGCGCCGCGGCGGCAGCTTCCAGCTCACCCTGAAAGCGTCGCCAATCGTGACGCAAGCTGTTCTTCGGGGGTGGCGCTGGTCGCAACCGGGCTGCGCACGGCGCCTTCCCAGGCTGGGGCCCGCACCTCTTCCGGAAAGCGCAGCAGGTCCATCACGAGCACGTCGCCGACGGCGCGGACCAAAACGAGTTGCCGATTGCCAGTCAGCACCACCCGGC
>JACPZP010000165.1 GCA_016195405.1 Planctomycetota bacterium
AGGCCTGGATGGGAGGCCGCGGGTGTGCCCCCCCCGGGGGGGGGGGGGGGGGGGGGGGTGGGGGGGGGGGGGTGTGGGGTGAGGGGTGAGCGGTGAGGAGTGAGTGACAATTCGTTTCATTTCACGTGCACGCTCGACGCTCGACGCTCGACGCTCGACGTGGAGATACGTGTTGCCGCGCGTGAACGAAGGAAACGAATGAAACGAATGCAGGGGGTTTCCATCGGGCGCCGCCAGGCTCACGGAGAAGTCAGGGATCCAAACTCGGAGCCACAGGTTCACGCACTTTGGCGGTGAGCTCGTCGACGCAAGACGTTGATAATGTAAAGATTACGGCGGCGAAAATGTCAGGGACTCACAGTCTCACACTCGTATACCCCCCCTTGCGGCAGGACCGGCTTGCGACTCTACTCTCTCCGTTGCGAAATGATCTGATTGTCCATAACCGATTGATGGAAAGCATCTTATGGATTGCATTGCTTGCGCACGCGCGCGCACCATGAAACTGGGGTAAGGTATAGGCCGGGCGGGCAGGAATAGGAGTTACCGGGCTAGACATTCAATTCGCTCATGCTTATGCGGCCGATCCGCGCGCGCGTCAGCGGCAAATGAATATCGGAACAATGGCCGACTACGTCACGTGCTGCGGCGGACCGAAAGTGACAGGCGGTTCTCCGTATTCCTTGAACGCCTGATTCAAGCGATTGTCTTGTTCCACATACGGCAAGATTTGCGCGAGCCCTCATTGAGATAGAAGGCCAGACTGAAAAGGTCCGCGTCCCCTTTCTTTCCTCCCTTTGGCACGCAAGGGCCGCTCGTCACTGCCGACCGTGCAGAGCTTGCCGCATTGCGGGCAAGGCTGCTTCTCGCCCAAGAGTTGGCCCTGTTGAGTCGTTGCTGCTTCCAACGCCCCCTCGGTTAAGCCACGCGCCGCCGCGCAAGCGACTTCCTCCATCTGTGCGAAATCCACATCGAGGCTCGGCCCCTGTTCCCCAAACGCGTGCTTGACGACAATTCTTCCCCACTGCTTCGCGAGTCGGGTGACGGCCTGCAATTCTTCAAGTGACAACTTCCGTGTTGCCATGGCTTTGCCATCCTTGATGTTAGAGAAAATAGGCGAATTTCGTCCCCTCATCCTACCCTCCTCGCTTTACGGCGCAAAGGGCGTCCTGCACTCCCGCCCGCAGAAAAGGCTCCCGACACCTTGACCCTTGTTCTCCAAGTTGTTACCGTCCGGGGTATTGGAGGACACGGATGTCGCGACCTCGGGGAAAATGGCGTTCGCTGTCGCTGCCGCGCCGGCTCATCGCCGAAATCATGCGCGTCTGCCGCGACGTGCCGACGGTCACCGCCGAGCGACGCATGGACCTCGCCGAAGTTGTCCAAGCCCGCGGCGCGTGCGAACAGCGGCCGCTGTGGACCGCGATCTTCACGAAGGCGTTTGCCTTAGTGTCGGCCCAGACGCCGGCGCTCTGCCGCAGCTATATCCGTTTGCCGTGGCCACACCTTTACGAGCATCCCGATCCCATCGCCTGCGTGACCGTGGAACGAGAGTACGAAGGGGAAGAGGCGGTTTTCTTCACACGCATTCGCCGCGCCCATCACCGGAGCCTTGTCGACCTCGACGCGCAGCTACGATATTTCAAGAACACCCCGGTGATGGAAGTCTCGCGCTATCGCCGGGCCCTGCGCTTAGCCGCCAAGCCCTGGCCCATCCGACGGCTTTCCATGTGGCTCGGCCTGCACGGCTCGGGCCGCTGGCGCGAACGTATCATCGGCACGTTTGGACTTTCGTCTCCCGCGTCGCAGGGTGCTGGAATGCTCTCGCTTATCACGGGACTGACGGCGACCGTTCATTACGGAATGTTCGACGCGGACGGACGGCTCGAAGTGCGCCTCACCTTCGACCACCGCGTGCTCGACGGCGCTTTGGCCGCCCGCGCCCTGGTCAGGCTCGAAAACACTCTCCGCGGACCGATCTTGCAGGAACTCCGGTCCCGCATCAACTCACTCGCGGCCTGAGCGTCTTGGCTTGCATCATGAACCACAGAGGCACAGAGACACAGAGAGGAAGAAAAAAGAGAAGACAAAAGAAGGAAAGACATGCGCTATTCCGGCTCGCGATTCCTTTTCTCTGCCCCTCTGCGTCTCTGTGGTTCAAACCGCACTCAGCGCAGCACGCGGGCAGAACCGCCTTTGGCGAAAGCTTCGACCTCTTCCAGCCGGGCCATACTGACGTCGCCTGGGTACGTGGTGATGAGAGCGCCGTGCGCCCAACCCAGACGGAGAGCTTCTTCCGGCGGACGGCCGGTGAGCAGGCCATAGATGAGGCCGGCGGAGAAGCCGTCGCCGCCGCCGATGCGATCGAACACGTCGAGATGGCAGGTCGGGCTGACGAATCGCATACCGTCAACCCAAAGGACCGCCGCCCATTCGTGGCGATTGGTGGAATGAACCTCGCGTAAGGTCGTCGCCACCAACTTGATATTGGGATGCTGCTCGCTTACGCGGTCGATCATCAGGAAGAATGTGTCGGGATCGAGATTCGACCGCGCCGCCAAATCGGGCCCAGCAATGCCCAAGCCCTTTTGCAGATCTTCTTCATTGCCGATCAACGCCTCGACGTGATTGACGATCCGACTAAGCACCTCTTTAGCTCGCCCCGGACCGCCAGCCGCCGCCCAAAGCTTGGGCCGGTAATTGAGGTCAAATGACGTGACGGCGCCGGCGCTTTTGGCGGCCTGCATGGCCTCCACGATCAGCTCCGAAGTCGTTTCCGAAAGGGCCGCGAAGATGCCGCCGGAGTGAAACCAGCGCACGCCGCTGTCGAAGATCGCTGGCCAATCGAAATCGCCCGGTTTGAGCAGCGCGCCCGCTTCATTCGCCCGGTTATAGAAGACCACGGGCGGCCGAACACCGAAGCCGAGATCACTATACACGGTCGCAATATTCGGGCCACGGACGCCGTCATGCTGGAACCACTTGTAGAAAGGCGTCACGCCGGCCTCGCGGACACGGTTCTGCACCAATTCGCCGATGCCGTAGTTCACCATGGCCGTCGCGATGCCGGACTTGAGCCCGAAACAATCGGCGAGGTTGGCGGCAACGTTGTATTCACCGCCCGAGACGTGGACGTCAAACGACCGTGCCTTGCGAAATGGCACCGCGCCGGGATCGAGGCGGTGGACGAGTGCGCCCAGGGAGAGAAGATCGAGGGCACACGGATCGTTGCGAATCGTGAGTTTAGACATTTGACTCATTCCCACGGCAGTTCACCGCCGACACCGCCGATTTCGCGCATGGTCCGCTCCAACGCGCGCCGCCCTTTGCTCGGCGACAATTTGGTCGCGAAGTCCGTTCGCCGCGACCACTCGGCCCAGGTTTCGAGTCGGGTCAGGTGCTTGCCGGCGGTCGTGTGCACCTGTTCGCCGTGAACCAGAAGACGACGTTCGAGTTCCCTGGCAGGCGATCCGGAAGCAAGTAGCTCGCCGGCTTTCTCCACCTGAGCCAGAAGCTCACGGGCTTCTTTCGTGATGCCTTTGAGCTGCCAGGCCGCGCGCGCAGCGGCGACCGCGAGCAGATGCGGCCAAAGTCGCCGATGCACGAACGTGACTTTGCCGGCCACCAGTTTTGTCGTCAGCACATCGGGATGGTCAGCCAGCGCGCTGAGGCTCTGGAAAATCTGCCGCGCGCGCCGGTGCCGCCACCACGAAGTTGACAGCGATTCTCCTGCGATAAAACCCACTACGCTTGGCAACACCTTGTCTTGCTGGAGAATAAGCCCATGCTCCCGGAGCAGCACCAGCATCTGTGCGGCACCAACAGACGTATCACGGGACTGAGCCATCGGAGAGAATTCTAACTGGGGGCGGCTGAGAATCCACTGAGTTGAATCGTAGCCGAACTCGTGAGAGTTCGGAAAGACTGAATTCTCACGAATTCAGCTACATCAAATCAGCTCGGACGTGGCGCCGCCAACGCCTTCTTCAACAGCGCGATCTGGCCGCCGTGATAGGCGTCGTGTTGCAGGACGCCGTTTACGAGCACGGCAAAGGAGTATCCAGCGCCCAGTGCCGCGTCGCGCGTCGCGCCGACCTTCTCATCGAGACGTCCTTCGGGCAAGCCGGCGAGCGCTTGTTCCAGCTCTTGATGAGCCGCGGCGAGATCAGCGCGGGCGGCCGTCCAGCGTGGCTCGCTGGTCGCGCCGACGGCCGGCCAGTCGCCTTCCGCGGGCGTTTGCACCGGATGGCCTTGCACCCGTCGTGCGGCTTCGCGGGCCCAAACCGTGATGTGGACGACATTCTCCCAGATGGAGTGCAGACCCGGAATAAGGTGCGCCGAGGCGGCGACCGCATCAACGCCCCTAAGCACGGCATCCAACGACGGACCATGCCACGGATCGCCGGACACCGCGCGCCGCAGATCTTCAACAAGGCGGTCTTTCGATGTCATGGAAATCTCCTTTGAGATTATTATTATGCCCATCGGAGGACCGCACACGGAAATTCCGACTTGGCAAAGCACGCCGACTAGGTTAGTTGCATCAAAAGCCGCTGTGATCCCATGTCGGCGGATCTTTTCTCGCGTGCCGGATTGCTTCGCCACAGCTTTCGTTTTTGGGCTGCAAACGGAGGTTTTCCCCTCAAGGCAATGGCATGACGCGAAATTTGGGGGAATAATGGAAAGATAGGCGGGGAGCGTTCTGCGACTCCGGACCGCCGGTTTGGAGTGGTTTCCTCGAAACAAATCTCCATTTTCAAATGTCACCTCAAACGGTAAGGTTCGCATCCATGTTGCATTTGACTATCTTCCGCATGCCAGCTTCTTCGTCGTTTGCCCGTTGGCGATCTCCCCTATTCGCCTTCCTTGCGTTCGCCTCATTGCTGCTGCTGGACACCCGAAGCGTCCGGGCCGACGCGGTTGACGAACTTGCAGCCGCCCTGCAAGTCCGCTCGGGCGAGCAGGTAAGTCCCGATGCCGACCAGGAGCGCATTTTGGCCCATCGCGAGGCCAGCATTCGCAAACGCATCGCCGCCCTTAAGACGATTGGCGAGCTGCGCCGAGCCTTGTCTCTACAAGAGTGGAACGACGACCCCACCCGTCTGTTAGACAAGGCCCTTTTCCGCGTCGACCGCAAGCTGCGGCAAGAAGTCGGCGACCGCTTGATCGCGGCCATCCGTCAGGTCGTCCATACCGGCGACGCCACCAGCAAGCTCGCCGTCGCCAACCTCATCGCCGAGATTGGGCCGGACGTGCGCTCCACCGTGCCGGAGGAAAAAGCCAAGATCGAGTCCATCATGGGATTCCCGCACCAGCTCGCCCCCGAGGTCGTAAAGCTCACGGAGGACAAGAACCTAGCGGTCCAACAAGAAGCATTGCGTGCGCTGGGCAATGTCTTCCCGAACGAGGACCAAGCCCTGCCCGTGTTCAAGAAGATCCTGGAAACCGGAACGCTGGGACCGCGCCGCCTCGCCGCCGAAGGCCTCCTCCAAATGGTGAAGAACGCGGATTTCAGGCATCGCAAGCTCACGGGAAACTTGTTCGCGCTCAGATACATGCTGGGCATACTTCCCGGCGCCGTGCGAACCAGCCTCGCCGGCATCAACGACACCGATCCGCAAGTCCGCCAAGCCTGCCTCAACGTCGTCCAGGCCGCGGCATCGGCGGTCGGGGACCACGTTCCGGAAGGCTTCAAAAAGAAAGACTTCGCTCGCGAAGGCCGCGAGCTTACCAAAGAGGAAAGAGCGGAAATCGTAAACGCCCAGGGCCAGGTGACCTTCGCGCTCAAGGACGTCGAGCCTCAGCTAAAATCCTTCCAGGCCACCGAAGCCGCCTTGGCCCGCGCCCTGAAGGATCCCGATTCCAGCGTCCGCTTGGCGGCCCTCAACAGCCTCGAGGGTATCGCCAACATTCGATTGCGGCTTAAGCGGCTCGTGAACACGGTGCCTCAAGTCAAAGGCGAAGAGGGCGCCGATAGCCGTGAGTTTCTCGCCGCCAACGATCCGCTCCGCGGCTTTGTCAAGAAAGACCTCGCGCTCGCAACCGGACTTTTGACCGATCCTAACCCGCAGATTCGGCATGCCGCCGTCGACTTCCTGGAATACCTCGAAGCCGACGCCACTTCGGCCATTCCGCAGTTGAGTCATAGCCTGAGCGACCCGGACCGTTTCGTGCGCTGGGCGGCGGCCCGGGCGATCGGCAATATTAGTCTCGACAAAGCCGACGTAGCCGTGCCGGCGCTCGCCAAGCTTTTGGGCGATCTCGACCTCAGCATCCGCATCGAGGCCGCCAGGACGTTGACCCAGATGGGCGCCCGCGCAGCCGCCGCCGTGCCCGCCTTGGCCCGCGCCGTGGCCGACGGCGACGTCGAAGGCCGCGAGGCTGCCATGGACGCGCTCGAAAGCGTCGGCGCCGAGGCCGGCAAGTCCGCGGTGCCGCAACTCGTCGAAGTCATGACCCACCCCGACCCGCGTGTCCGCCGCGCCGCTGCCAAGACGCTCGGCAGCTTCGGCTCAGCCGCTGCCGCCGCCATCCCCACGCTGCGCCGCGCATTGGGCGATGACGATCAAGAAGTCCGCGTCAACGCCGGCGACGCGCTCTTGAGCATTGATGCAGCGCGAAAGGAATAGTGCCCTGTCACGTTCCCTTTTTCTGTAGCTGAACTCGTCAGACTTCGGAATCCTTTCGAGTAGCTGAAGTCGTCAGACTTCGGAGACCCGAACTCTGACGAGTTCAGCTACCCCTTGACCCCGCTCCGCATTTCCGGCTACCATTTCGCCAAACGGAGCGAACGAATATGCCAAAACGTGCGATGATCACCGGCATCACGGGCCAGGATGGCTCTTTTCTCGCGGAACTCTTGCTGCAAAAGGGATATGAAGTCTTCGGCGTCATCCGCCGCTCGTCGTCCTTCAACACCGGCCGCATCGACCACCTCTACCAGGATCGTCACGAACCGGGCACGCGGCTCAGGATGCTTTACGGCGACCTCAACGACAGCAGCTCGCTCAATAAGATCCTGCGGCAAGTCGAGCCGGATGAAATTTACAACCTCGGCGCCCAGTCGCATGTTCGCGTCAGCTTCGATATTCCGGAGTACACCGCCGAGGTGACCGGCCTGGGAACGGTGCGCCTGCTCGAGGCCATCCGCGACGTCGGCATCCGGCCGAGGTTCTACCAAGCCTCCTCTTCGGAACTTTACGGCAAAGCGGTCCAGACGCCGCAAACCGAAAAGACGCCGTTCAATCCCCGCTCGCCTTATGCCTGCGCCAAGGCCTACGCCTACTACATCACCGTTAACTACCGCGAGTCCTATGGCCTGTTCGCCTGCAACGGCATCCTGTTCAATCATGAGTCCGAGCGTCGCGGCGAGACCTTCGTCACCCGCAAGATCACACGGGCGGCCACGCGCATCAAATGCGGCTTGTTGAAAAAGCTGTATTTGGGGAACCTCGACGCCCGCCGCGATTGGGGCCACGCGGCCGACTACGTGGAAGCGATGTGGCTCATGATGCAGGCGGAAATTCCGGACGACTATGTCATCGCCACGGGTGAGAGCCATTCGGTGCGCGAGTTTCTCGACGCCGCCTTCGGCTATTTGAAGCTGGATTGGCGGGAACACGTGGAAATCGATCCACACTATTTTCGGCCGGCGGAGGTGGACCTGCTTCGAGGCGACGCCGACAAGGCACGTCGGGTTCTTAGATGGAAGCCGAAAGTGGATTTTGAGGGCCTGGTCCGACGCATGGTGGACCACGATATAAAACTGGCCGAGCAGGAACGCGCCGTGGCACAACATCGAAAGCCGATTGAAATAGCGGCTTGAGCGCCAAGCGGCTTGAGCGCCAAGCGGCTTGAGCGCCAAGCGGCTTGAGCGCCAAGCGGCTTGAGCGCCAAGCGGCTTGAGCGCCAAGCGACATCAGCGCTGACCAGAGGAGGACCCGCCGCGCGAGGAAGAAGGACGATTGCTCTGGATTTGGCTCGACCGGTTGCTGCCGGAGCGTTGGCCGGCGGAAGAGCCGCCTCCCTGCAAGGACATGAAATTGGGACCTTGCGTCATGAAACCGGCGGCATGTCCGGTTTCGCGGATTCCATAATCCTGATAGCTCAGCCGATTGATGGCCGTGTCGACGCCTTGGATCTCTGATTGCAAGGTGTTGGCGGCCGCCCGAAAATCCTGTTGCGGTCGGACCAGTCCATAGTAGTTGACCGCAGTGCTGGAACCGGGGCGGAGCAAGTTAAGGTAGGGGCTAAAGGCAGGCCTGCTATTGTAAAAGTTTCGATTTGCCAGGTAGTTCCTGTCAAACTGAGCCATGGCCGGGCTGGCAGAAAGAAGGAAGTATGCCAATCCGCACAGGCCAATGCTGAGTTGAGTTCGCATCGCTTCCCCTCCCGGTGGGTCTGACGGAAAACCGCCCCCTCTATCGTACCCGCTGGAACTCTTCGGTCAAGTCTTGGACAGACATTAGACAAACCTAAGAAAGTCTTAGAACCCCGTGCCGCCGGCTCCATTGTTGTTGCCATTGACGGCGCGGATGGTCGCATTGCCAAGAAGCGTCACACCCAGAACGCGCTCAATCGGCGCGATGATCTTGGCAAGAAATGTGTCCGCCTGAATGAGCGGATCCATCCGGACGTAAATGCGGTCTCCCGGCAGCAGCTGATAGTTGGTTGCCGTTTGGCCGCGCTGGACGATGCCGCACCAGTCAATTCCAAAGACCTGGTCACAATCGCTGCCGACGGGCGCGGGCCGTGAAATCCACATCCGGCGCGTCGAAGAAACAATCGGAAATCCCGTGACTTGGCTCATGGCATCGAGGACGGTTTCGTTGCCGGTCACCGGAAAACGGTAGACGAAGTCACCGTTGCCGCCGCCGCCGAAAATGATGTAGTAGACCTTGCTGTTGTAGCCGGAGACGTCGAGGGATAGCTTCGGGTTGACGAAGTACTTGGAAAGGTGATCCTCCACGACTTTTTTGGCGTCGTCCCGTGTCTTCCCTGTCACGTTGACTCTTCCGTAGATGCCAAGGCTGATGGTGCCGTCGGGGGTCACGAGGTGCTCGCCGCGCACTTGCTGTATTTGGGCCGACTCCTCCAGAGCTACAAAGACCGTCGTTGTCTTAAGGATCTTGGCCAGGTGGCTTTCGATGGTCTGCCTGGCCTTTTCGATCGTCATTTCATCGACTCGGATCGCGCCGTAGGATGCTCCCAGCCTGACCATGCCGTCGGGCTCCACGCGATAGGCGCCCTTGATTTTCTCGTCGTCGGGAGTGCCGGTGGCCTGGATGAAGATTGCATCGCCCGGCTGAATCACATAGGGCGGCCGGGGAACGAGCCGGACCGAGTCCAGAATGAGAACGTCCGGCGGCTCGATGGTATAGTCAGGCAGATTGGTCCTCAGTTTTTCGCTGGGAAGGTTCGAGGCGCCGCAATAATCGATGGGAACCGAGTGGCAGCCGCTGCCAGCGAGGCACAGCGAAAGCACGCCGAGGACGGTCAGCCTGAATCTTCGAGCGATCGCGGACATTGGCAAATCCTCCCTGACGGACCCGAAGCCCCTTTGCCAGGTATCCCTTGGCGGGGATTCGGCTTCCCTACTCTCCTTACTATCGTCATTTCCGGAATCGCCGATTCAATCGGAATTACCGATTCGTCCGGCACTTTTTCCGAGAAAAGGAAAGATTTCGCTAAAGTTGTGGAGGCCGGAGTTCTACAGACAGGAAGCGGGAATTTCTCGGAGCATCCAGCTCTCGATGTCGACGGAGACGCCCTGGTTCAAGAATTGCACTTCGACAACCAGGCGCAATTTGGCGCCGTGGCGCAGCACTTTGCCGCAAGACCCGGCCAACGGCCCTTTGATAATCTCCACCGGCGTGCCCGGAGGCAAGCGCTCTTCGCGCGTCAGGTCGAGGCCGCTTTCGACCACCTGGAAAATGCGGCGCAGGTCGTCGCTAAGTTGCCGCTGATCGGAAACCGTCAAAACCTGGGCCACCAGATTGGTTTCCAGGGCCTGAAGGCGGGCATCGCCGTCGCCGTGCAGAAACACATAACTTGGGAACAAAGGCAGATGCGAGCAGAAGAGCCGACCGCGATTGCGCCATTGCCGCTTATACAACGGCAAGAAAAAGGGAACGTCGCCGGCAAGCAGTTTACGGGCAAGGGTCTTTTCCGCGCGCGGACGCGTATGCAGTGCGAGCCACGAGCCTTCGCGACCCTCGACGGGGGCCGACAACAAGTCCTGGGGGTGAATGAACGGCTCCAACCCTAGCAACGGCATTGTATTCCCGATCGCTTGTTTAGCCCCGAAACGTGTTCAATCCGTCCTTCTAACCATCTAAGCCGCAGTTTGGCATAAGTCAAGCCAAAACATCCTATGGAATCTTACGCAGTGCCTTCGCCCTTTTGCCAGTCCCATTGGCGTGCCAAACCTTCGTCAAGGCCGACTTGAGGCGACCAGCCGAAATGGCTGCGCAGCTTGGCCGTGTCAGCGAACGTGGCCCGCTGGTCTCCGGAACGCTCCGGTTCTTGCTTCACGAGCGCCTTTCTGCCGGCGATGGCTTCCAGCTTACGAAGAATGTCCCAGACCGAGGCGCTCTCGCCGCCGCCGACGTTGTATGTTTCGCCCACGGGCGCTTTGATCGCCGCCAGCGTGGCCGCCACGCAGTCCGCTACATACGTGTTGCCTCGAACCTGCTGGCCGTCGCCGTACACCGTGATCGGCTCGCCGCGCAACAGAGCCTTGATGAACAGGTGGTAGCCCATGTCGGGCCGTTGGCGCGGGCCGTACACGGAGAAGTAGCGCAGAACCACGACCGGCACTTCGTGGGCGTCGAGATACGCCCGGCACAAGTTTTCGCCGGCCAGCTTGGTGACGCCGTAGGGCGATATGGGGCGTGTCGCCATGGTTTCGTCGCCGGTGCTGAAGCGCCCGTAGACCGAGGAGGTCGAGATATAGATCAAACGGCGCGGTCTCGGCTTCTGAACACGAATGGCCTCGAGCAAGCGGCGCGTGGCGAGCACGTTGCAAGTCCAGTACAGATCGAAGTCGCTCCAGCTGCGAACCAAACCCGCCATGGCCGCCTGATGGAAAATCACCTCGACCCCGGCCAGCGCGTCTTCGAGCGGATCACTTCGCAAGTCACAGCGGTGGAACGCGAAGCGCGGATGGGAGCGGAAGCCGTCGAGATTGCGATGCTTGACGGCCTCGGGGTAATAGGGAATGAAGGCATCCACGCCGACGACCTCGTGGCCGCCGCGCAGCAGTTCCTCGCAAAGATGCGATCCCACGAACCCCGCGGCTCCCGTCACCAGACATTTCATGATCGGTGTTTCATCGGTGGCTTTGATATTCTGACAATCAATTCGCTGCCCAACTCCGCGTTCGCTTATTCTACAACGCTGGCGCTCTCGGGCAAAAAGGCTCGATCCAAACGAAGCCGTTTTTTCCGTTTCGTTCCCGCCTTGGTGTGATAACATGAGTCGAATGGGCCACAAAATCGTTCTTGTCGCCGACCCGGGAATCGACGGCGCTTTTGCCGTGGCGCTGGCCCTGCACGATCCCAACCTAGAGGTGGTGGGACTAGCGGCCACTCCCGGCAACGTCTCCGCCGATCAAGCGACCAACAACATTCACGTGCTGATCGAGCAGCTCGACCCGCCGCGCTGGCCAAGGCTGGGGGCCGCGCCGGCCGTCGAGTTCGACGTCGACGGCACCAGCCTGCACGGCGCCAACGGCTTGGGCGGCGTCGATTTTCCCACATCCACGCTGCACAACCTCCCCAGCAGCGAAAAACTCCTGGCCGAAATCGTCAAGCATTATCCGGGCGAAGTGACCGTCATCTGCCTGGGTCCATGCACGGTGCTCGCCCGTGCCTTCGAAATGTATCCCGACCTGCCGGCCATGGTGAAGCGCCTCGTGGTTTTGGGCGGCAGCTACCATGAGCCGGGCAATGCCGGACCAGTAAGCGAATTCCATTTCTTTTGCGATGCTTCCGCCGCCCGCAAAGTGCTCCGTTGCGGCGCCACGATCACGCTCATCCCGCTCGACGCCATGCGCAAAGTGCTGTTCTCCCCGACCGACCTGCTCGGCCTGCCCGCGGATTCCTCCAAAGTCTGTCGCTTCCTGCGGCAGATCGTTCCCCACGGCATTAAGGCAACCTCGAACATCTACGGCATCGAAGGTTTCCACCTCAAAGATGTGCTCGGCGTTGCGGCCGTGGCCGTTCCCGACGCGCTGCGAACCCGTTCCATGCGTGCCGACGTGGAAACCCGAGGCGAACTGACCCGCGGCATGGCCGTTTTCGATCAGCGCCCCTGGGAACCCGGCATGACCAACGTCGATTTGGTCTACGAGGTCAACGGCCAGTCGATCCGCAAGTACATTGCGGACATCCTGCGGCTCAACGACTGACTTCCTTCCACCGCTTGTCCCACTCCCACATTTTGAGGCTTTGCTCAGGCGTCAACGGCGCGCCGAGTCGAGCGGCCCAATGGCAGATTTGACCGCGATGATGGGCGTCATGCGTGATGGCTGCGCATACGAGAGCCACGACATCGGGACGATGATCCGGCACATGGCCGCCGACCGCCAACGAGCGTTCGATGAGACCAACGATTGCCGCCGCGCTTTCGCGGAGCGCTTTCTTGGCCTCGTCAATGCTGACTTCCGCGCGGTCGAGCCTGTTCGGAGTTCTATGATCGCGTGCCGACATCTTGAGCCGCATGCAGCGCACATTATGCATGTGAGCGAAAGACGTGGCGATGTTGCGCCGCTTCGAGCAAGGCGGCTGCGCCCGCCAGATTTCTGGACTGACGATTTCAAGCAGCACCTGGTTAATGCGCTCGTTCGTCAAAAACGCCTCGACGAGCGCCCGGCCTAAATCAATCGGCGCTTTGGTTTTTGCTCTTGCCATGAGAAAGCTCCGCACCCATTGTAGCCGCACATCGCCGTCGGTTGGCACTTCACGCCACGACGGTGTAAAGTAACCTCATGGCACGTCAACCGACAAAAGCCAAGAAGCCGCCGCGCTGGTATCGGGCTGCGCATATCCCTATGCGCTTGATCCGCAAGTTCGCCCGCGAGATCGCCTTGCGTTTTCATCCGGAAAAGATCATTCTTTTCGGCTCGTATGCCTACGGCCAGCCCCACGATGACAGTGACGTCGATATTCTGATAGTGATGCCGGCGCGAAATACGACCGACATGGCTGCCAAAATACATTTCCGCGAATCCATAACCTCCTCGATCTCCATGTTCAAAACGCAATCGCTGATCATCATGGCCATGATGACTCACGACGAGTACCAAACCGGGAGATGGAAAAAGGGACTATGAGCACCCACACCAAGCTTTTCCATAAAGCCGTGCCGACCACGTTCGACGCATTGATCGGCGAGTTAATGCCGACCGCGGTTCACGACACGGGCGCCTACGAGAACGCGCTAGAGATGGTCCGCCGCCTCGCCGTCGTCCCCGCTCTCAACGCGGACCAGACCCGCTACCTCGACACGCTCTGCGTGCTGGTCGCCGCTTTCGAGAAGAACCACCGCAACGTCGGCAAGGCGAAGCGCAAGCCGCTCGAGGTCTTGCAGGAGTTTGTCGCAGAGCACCGGATGATGGTCCGGGAGCTTGGCGCGCTCTTGGGTGTTTCCGAATCGGCGGCGACGATGATCCTCAAGGGCGACCGTGCCCTGACGCTCGACCACGTGCGGAAACTCGCCGAGCGGTTCAAGGTCAGCACGGCCCTTTTTGTCGGATGAAATGCACCGATCTCGCACCGAAAACAAAATTGACATACATCAATTCTGTGTGATACAATACCAGTGATTTTGCTCGGAAACGCGTCATGCTTTTGCCGCGGGGGATGTTCAGGTGCCTCCGTTGACCGACCCAGATCGACTCGCGGCCTATGGCGACGCCCTCCAAAATTGGAACGTCACCGATTACATCCAGTTTGATTTGACGGAGCAAGCATTTCGATGGGTTCGGCGCGAGTTCGGCAACATCTCGCTCAAGGAAAACGGGCGTCTCATGCACGAATCGAAACGTCCCGTAGGCGCTGACCGGCCATTTCCATGGCGTTGTCGCAAATGCGGCAAGAGCCAAGTTCAGATGGCCACGATCCGCTACGATGCGGAAGCGCGCCATGACGGGCGCTTGTACGCCTTCACCGTCCCTGATCTCGCGATTCCCATTTGCCGGGCCTGTGGCGAAAAAGTGTTTACGGAGAAAGTGGACGATCAGATCAACAGCGCGTTACGTTCGCACCTGCGGCTACTCACTCCGGCAGAGATTCGTGCTGCGCTCGAGCGCATCGGCATGACTCAGAAAGTGATCGCTGACCGCTTGGGAATCGCCGAAGCGACCCTTTCGCGTTGGTTGACGGAAACGCAAATCCAGTCGCGGGCCATGGACAACCTCCTACGCGTGTACTTCGCTTTTCCCGACGTGCGCTCCGCTCTTCTCGGACAAGAACAAGACCCGCGAATAGGCACGAAGGTGGAATTGGAATCAGCGGGGTTCGCCCGGCCGTAGACCTTTCGAACCAGCGCTTTTTTGGTCGCGACCGGTCGCGACCGCATTGTCAATCGTCGTTACAATAGATTCATTCACGCCATCCCCTTCCAGGAGTTGGCCCATGCGCAAGAAAGCTATTTGGGTTACGTCGGCCGGTTTGTGTGTCGTCGCAGCTTGGTGGGCCATTACTGGGCCAGGCTTCCGAGGTGGCCGCGCACAAGCTGTCGAATGGGCCAAGCATGCTCACGATTTCGGCCTTACCGCGGCATTCGAGGAGGAAGTCAAAAAGGTTGGTCAGATCACGCCGGAAGAGTTCGGCCGGCGCTACGCTCCCAAAGCGGCCTATCTGGAGAAAGTCAGCTGGGACCCAACGACCGCCAAGTATTGGGATCGGTTCATGCTCGATCCGAACGACCCCAAGGCGATGACGCCCATTCGCAACCTCGGGCCGAAAGAGGCCGCACATCTGTTTGATTTTCGTCCCAACGAACAGGAACTATCGGTCCTGCGCCGGAACGGATTCGTTGTCAGCGAGCGGATGGGCTCGCACAGCTTCACCGATTTGTACTATCGCCTTTATGTGCGCGATCTTCCGGTGTTCGTCAGCAGCGATTCGATGTTGCATGCATGGCATCGGTTCTTCGATCGTTTTCTCGAACAAATGGAGCAAGACTATTTCCGCCCTGAATTCCGGAACATGTTGAGCAAGTTGGCCGAGCAGATTCCGGCCGCTCAGAAGGCGTATGGCGACAGTCCCATGGCGGACGCGCTCAAGGATGTCGACTTCTTCCTGGCGGTTGCCGACGCATTGTTGGACCAAGGCAAAGCCGCCGGCAGCCGGCTGGGTCAAGAGGGGCGAGTCGCTCATGCGGTTAACGCCTGCTCCCGCTACGAGATGGACGAATTCCCGCTGTTCGGGCGGCTGCGTCCGATCGACTTCTCGCAGTTCAAGCCGCGCGGCCGTTACGCCGAGCGCAAGGAAACTCAGCGTTATTTCCAGGCCGTCATGTGGCTGGGCCGCATCGACTTCCGCATTGCCGGCAGCGAATCGGCCGATCAAGACCTTCGCGAGTTCTCGGGCGCCGTCGTTTTGCACGACCTGTTGCAGCGTGCTCGCATGGTCGAACGCTGGCAGCAGCTCGATCGCGTGCTTTTGCACCTCGTTGGCAAATCGGACTCCCTTAACTTCAGCCAACTCGGCGCGGTTTTGGCCGCCGCGGGTGTCGTTCCGGCCAACGTCACACACGAAAGTCTGTCCGCCCTCCGCACGCGCATCCTGGAAAGCAACGTCGGCGAGCAGCACATACGCGGCGAGTGGTTCAAAGTCGATCCAGGCGACCCACGAAAGTTCGTGTTGCCGCGCACCTTTGCCTTCATGGGGCAGCGTTTCATCCTCGACAGTTGGGCGCTTTCAAAGATCGTTTACGACGACATACTTTGGACCGACGAGAAGTCCGGAGATTCCACCAAAGTCCAACGGCGCATTCCGTCGTGCCTCGATGTCGGTTTCGCGGTCTTCGGCAACGATCATTTCACGCCGCTTCTGACCGCGCGTATGCAGGATCAAGCCGGGAAGAAATTCCGCGACGGTTTGCCCTATCAGCACAATCTCGCCGCGGTGCGCAACGTCATTGAACGCTTGCCGGAAAGCACCTGGCGGGAATCGCTGTACGCCGATTGGGTCGGCTGCTTGCGCGAGCTGTCGAAGCCGACAGTGACGCCGCAGTATCCCGAATCGATGCGCACGCCGGCCTGGGCGCTTAAGACGGCGGCGACGCAACTCGCTTCCTGGACGCAGCTCCGCCACGATACGGTCCTGTACGCGAAGCCGTCGTACACCTCCGGCCAATCGTGCGAATATCCGGCCGGCTTCGTCGAACCGGTGCCGCATTTCTGGAAGCGATTCAAAGAGATGATCCAGCGCACCCAGGATGTAGTCGCCAACACGACTTTTCCAGACGATCCCTATCGGATGCGGGGCGAGCACCTGCGTGAGCGATACCTGCGAAGTCTAGAGAACTTTGCCAAAACAGCCGGCATGCTGCAAACCATCGCCGAAAAGGAAATTGTCCGGCAGGAATTGTCCGAGGATGAGACCAAGTTCTTGAAAGAAGTGGTGGTCCGCGGCGGCGGCTCTGGCTTGCCTCCCGTCTCGGGTTGGTATCCGAATCTCTTCACGCGCCGCAGCACTTTCAAGGATCAGGACGACGCCCACAAATGGGTCGCATTGGTCGCTGACGTCCACACCGATCCGCCCTCGCTGACGGTGCCCGATCCCGGTTGCGTGGTCCATCAGGCCGTCGGCAACGTCGATGCGCTAATCATTGCCATCGACAACGGAAAGGACCGAATGGTATACGCCGGCCCAGTCTTCAGCCACTACGAATTCGAAACCCCAAACGCAGTACGCCGCACCAATGCCGAATGGCACGACGCCCTGCGCGCCGGCAAACAGCCGCCTCGCCCGGAATGGACCGCGAGTTTCGTCGTGTCAGGAGTCAATCCCGAGGCGAAAGACTACGGCAAGGTCGACAAGCGATGGGGTAAGTAGGCGGGCCGCACCGGTGGGGGGAGAATGATGTTTTAGGTCCTCTCGTTTTGCTCCTGGGACCCGGCAATGGGGGAGACCGGGTAATCGCGGACATCGTGAATTGGTTTTCAAATCTCGGCGATCCTCAAGGGCGACAGTGCCCTGACGCTCGACCATGTGCGGAAACTCGCCGAGCGCTTCCAAGTCAGCACGGCTCTTTTCGTCGGATGAAACTGCAAAAGTGGAGCAAGGGTCGGGAGGGGCGCGCGGCCTTCATAAAATAAGGCGGTCGGTAATTCCCTCGCAGGGACTTCCGAAGCCATCAGTCGAAAACCGAAGCGAACTCTGGAAGCGCTTGGGCGTTTCGGTGGCGCGAAGGTGGCCGTTCGGAAGCGCCGCCTGGCGGAAATAGATGGCACGGGAAAGCAAGTAATCAGCGTGGGTGACGCGGGTTCTCGGAATTAAAAGGGCGCGGGGAAATGAAACACGAAATAGACGAGCTAACTCAGATCTTGGGCCAGCTTGATCTTGGCTCATCCGTCGCCGAGCAAGATACGCTCCTGGAAACGGCCCGGGTGGAGACTTCGGTCTTTACAGACCTCCTCAACGACAGGGTAGATCTAATTCCAGGTACAAAAGGATCCGGTAAAAGCGCGCTCTACCGAATTTTTGTCGATTTCCTTCCTACCTTTCTTCTTGGCCAGAGGAGAGTCGTGATTGCTCACGGCGTGCGGGCAGAAGGGGATAATGTATTCCACGCCTTCAAAGAGCAATTCGAGAAGCTCAGTGAGCAGGATTTCATCAATTTCTGGTGCATTTATCTTGTTTCGCTCGCCCACGAGCAGTTCGTCAAGGACGACAAGTACAAGGAATACCTGCGATATGCATCGAAAGAAATTGAGGCCTTTCGGCGCTCTTGCCAATTAGCCAAGATACCCGAGATCAAGGCGCGAAAAACATTGCGCGAAGTGTTGGAATGGGTCTTGCAAGCCATGCCATGGCCAAGACCGACACTGAAAATAGACAAAGAAGGATCGTATGAGATAGATCTGTTTGGCAAGCGAGTGGAGCCGCAAGAGCCCGCGAAGCCGAACGAAGCAGGGGGTCTACCGCGGTATGTTAACCAGGTCAAGGATAACCTGGAAGCCATCCTAACCAAAGCAGATCTGTATTTGTGGTTGATGGTCGACCGGTTGGATGAGATTTTTCCGCGTCGTACTGAAATGGAAACGCGCGCCCTACGAGGACTTCTGAGAACGCTGCAGATTTTTCAAACGCCCCACCTGCGTGTGAAAATCTTCCTTCGCGATGACATACTCGGCCAAATCACGTCGGGGAGTGAAGGCTTTACAGCGCTTACACACATCACTTCGAGACAATCCGACAAGATGCAGTGGTCGGAGGGGCAGATTCTAACGCTCATCGTCAATCGACTTTTTGCGTCAGAGGTTTTGCGAAAATACTTGAAAATCGACAAAGATAAACTCAAGACCAACAAAAACTATCAGCAACAAGTATTCTATTTGGTTTTTCCGCCGACTGTTCATACCGGATCTCGACAAAGCAAGACGCTTCACTGGATTTACACGCATATCATGGACGGAAACGGCGTGGTGACGCCGCGAGATGTAATCGACCTTCTCACCAGAGCGAAACAGAAGCAACAGGATGAACTCCAGGCTTCTCGTAATGGACCCTTCGAATGGGTAATTGGCCCGTCCGCAATTCGATACGGACTTGCGGAACTCTCGAAGCGGAAACGCGACACGTACTTGAAAGCCGAGTTTCCTCGTTTTTGGCCCAAAATCGAACTGTTCGCAAAAGGCAAGACTAAATACAGCGAGGCCGCGCTCAAGAAGTTACTGGGAAAAGACTGGCATAAAATCGTTGATGATCTACTTAGCATCGGCTTCCTGCAAGACGCCGAACAGAAGGGTCAACGGATTCTTGAGATACCGTTCGTATTTCGCGACGGGCTGGAGCTGACTCGCGGAAAGGCTGAATAACGCGCCCAGGCAAGCGTCATCGTACCCGTCTGACGCCTCCGTAAGTTGGAATACCCGCGTCAAGCGCGGAACGAGCTGGTCGGTGCCGACGCCACCTGCTTGGATCGAACGTCCCAATCTGATCGTTGGCATACACGCATAGCTTGACCGCTTTGGCAATTGCGCCGATGGTAACGGGCGCCACGCCACACGGTCGTGATCGCGTTCCAGTTCCCCTGTTCCCGCTCTTGGAATTTCAGCAAAAAACCGGGTGCCGAAAAAGCAGTCTCGGCAACTATTACTGTAAGAAGTAACGTCGCCGTCGCAAACGAGTCTTTGAACCATGGCCAAACAGTCGCTAAATGGCGTGCTGCAGCATCTGCGCAAAGTGGCGGCGGTAGAGACTTGCCGTGAGTTGCCGGATTGCGACTTGCTGGAATCCTTCGTCGGCGCCCGCGATGAAGCGGCCTTCACCGCCTTGATCGAACGGCATGGGCCGATGGTGCTTGGCGTCTGTCGGCGGTCGTTGGCCGATTTCCACGATGCGGAGGATGCGTGCCAAGCAACCTTTCTCGTCTTGGCGCGCAGGGCGGCGTCGGTACGCAAGAAGACGTCCCTAAGCAGCTGGCTGCACGGCGTCGCGTGCCGAGTGGCCGCCAATTTGAAACGCGATCATGCGCGCCGAAAGAGCCACGAGCGTGCTGTTGATGCAAGGCCGCCAAAGGATCCGGCCGCTGAAGTCACTTGGCGGGAAGTGCAGGCCATTCTCGACGAAGAGTTACAGCGTTTGCCGGAACGTTACCGTGCGCCGGTGATCCTTTGTTACCTCGAATGCATGACACGCGACGAGGCGGCGAAACAACTCGGCCTCTCGTTCACGACCATGCATGGCAGACTCGAACGCGCCCGGGACGTGCTGCGCGAACATCTCACCAAACGAGGTCTGACGCTTTCGGCAGTGATGTCCGCTGCCGCCTTGGGTGAAAGCGTTGCCCAGGCCGCGCTGGCGCCCACATTCGTTGTGACTTCAACCAAGGCCGCGATGCTGCTTGCCGCGGGGCAACCAGTCACGGAAGGAGTCGTCGCGACCAATGTCCTCGCCCTGGCACAGGAGGTCCTGAAGAGCATGTTCCTAACCAAACTGAAACTCGGAACAGCCGCCGTGCTGTGCGCCGGCCTGTTCGCGGCCCTGATCGGCGGTTCCGTGGCGTCGCTCGGCATCGCGCAGGATGCGAAACCGAAAGCGGCGAAATTCCGTGGCGCCGTATCCCAAGAGCAATCCTCCCCCCAAGCGAAGAAGCCAAAAACGGAAAAACGGTCGGGAATCCTGTGGACCAATGACATCGATCTTGTCAAGGCCACGATCAAGGGCATGAGATGCAATACGAATCCCGAAAGAACTTTTTGGTCGGGTGGCGGCGAACACTGGGAACTCGATGTGAAGCCGACCACGAAAATCACCATCGATGGCAAAGATGCCAAGTTTGCCGATCTACAAACGATCAAGGTGGAACCCCACTCAGGGGATGGAATGAAATTCATATTCGTGGAAGCGGAACTCGAACCCTACGACGGCCGAAAGGACGCAACCTACAAGGGCTCGGCCATCCGCATCGACGCGACCGGAATAAAAGTGAAATGCGTGGTTCAAGCTGTCAACGTTAACAAGAACACCGTCACCATCAAAAAGACTGGACGGGGATTCGACGGCGAATTTGTCATCGATCGAAAAGTAGAGGAGGTCCAGGTTGCCAAAAATGTGCCAGTCAAAATCAACGGCCGAGCAGTCACTTCGGGCGATTTGAAACCGAACACGAAAGTGTCCTTGCAAATGTCAGCAGTCAAGGACCTTGTGCTGGGCATAACGGCCTACGGCGCGACCGTGGAAGGCGTGCTGAAAGCCGTGGATACCGAGAAGAATGCGGTCAGCGTCACCATACCTTCCGCTCAATTGACAGCCGGAGGGGTAGCGGTGGCGAAGAACGCCAAAGTGATCATCGACGGAAAAGAAGGAAAACTCTCGGACCTCAAAGCCGGGATGCGGGTCACTCTTCAAATGTCCGCCGAGCCGGATGAGAGCGTGATCATCGGGATCACGAACGAAAAGGCGCGCTAGGGGCTACGGTTGGGTGGCACGCGTGCCACCCGTAGTTTGCGAAAATCCCAAATGCGTCATGGCAGTCTTTTTCCCTTTAAGCTTCATGGGCAACGAGTAAAGCGTGTCCCTTTATTTATCCATGGCGACGCTCGGGCACGATGTAACCGAAGCCCTCGGGCGGGCTGTGCGCCTGCCCGAACCACTTCTGAACGCCGAACCACATGCGGCTATACCAGGGAACCGGCGCGATGATGAGCGGGCACGGCTTCTCGGAGTTGGCTGTGTCCTTGAATTCCAGCGCGATACCGGCTTCTTGCCAGGCACGTAGCACTCGTGTCAGATCGCGCTGCGGCTGAATCTGGCCACGCTCGACCAGCACCACGCGCGAAATCCCACGGCTTTGTAGGACCTGCGCTGAAGGCATATCCTCGGGAAACACTTCCCAGCGGTTATCGAGCATGCCAGGCCCCAGCGAGCGCTGTAAGTCGCGCCGCCGCCAATCCAGCAGAAAAACGGGTGGGGCATCGGCCGCCAGCGTGAGCCCAGCGAGATGTCCGGCGCCGGCTTGAAGGGCGTGTACGACCGCTCCACCGACAAAGCCCGTCGCGCCGGTCACGAGGATGGTCGCGGCCATAGGAAGAACTCGTTGCCCAAATCCATTAGCACGTATGATTCACCGATGAGTATTGATTGTGTAGAAAGAAGTTGCCACTTTTGTGACGCAGACTGC
The DNA here is from genome assembly GCA_016195405.1 of Planctomycetota bacterium. GTDB lineage: Bacteria > Planctomycetota > Planctomycetia > Gemmatales > Gemmataceae > JACPZP01. The sequence goes on from JACPZP010000165.1 coordinate 21,859, forward strand.
ATTATGCGCGACTCTCGCGATTTTTCGGATCTCCCCACCGTGCCCAGGCCGGCGTTTCCGTGGACGGTCACTTTGGCCGGCATCGTCTGGTTCGTTCTGGGCGGACTGTTCGAGTTGATCATTCTTTTAAGGATAGCTTTCACAGCTGCTGTCCACGGGCCAAGCTTCGCCATCATCTTGTGCGGCGTTCTATTGGCAGGCATGGCCGCGCCGTTCTTCATTATTATTGCCGTGGGATACGTCCGAGGCACGGCCAAAGACACTCTCGGAACCGGCATCTTATCGATTGTCCTCGGACTGCTGTATGGAATCGTAGGGTCGATTGGATTGCAAGCCAGCACGTATAGCAAAGGCGCCAATCAGATGATTGTGCCGATCTTTGAGTTCGTGTTGGCCGGAAGCTTTACCGCGGCGGGGATCCTGGCCCTCGGCAGCCGACGCGATTACAAAGCCTGGCGCAATGCGCAGCAATCTGGTCGGGCCGGCCAACCGGGCCATTTGAAAGGGGACGCGGGCCAATCCCGCTAGAATTCTGTCATCGCCTTCCGCTTTAGCCCGGTCACCAAAAGCTGAATTCCATCCGCTGGTTCGCCGGCACGTGGCCGGTCAAGATCGAGATGGATGCAAGCTTCGCACGCCCTTCGGAGTACCTCAGAGCGTGCCACCCGGCCTTTTCTCGGCTGCTCCAAGGACCTAACGCAAGGAACTTCTCGACTCCCTACGATAACATAGTGGTCGTGCCCGTTCGGATCGAAAACTCGAGCCGCCGCCATGCCTATCAATTGCCCTCACTGTCAATGCCCGATCGAGGTCGGCGATCCGCCTGAATCGGGAACCGTCTGTCAATCTTGTGGCTCAAACATCAAGCTCGACGGCGCAGGCACGGCTGCCTGGCTTCCCAGCCGCGGCCCGCGTTCACCGCCAAAGTGCGTGAGGCCGTGACTCCGAGTTTGGTGCTTTGGGTCCTTAATTCACCTTCTCGCGATTCATTTCATATGTTTCACCAGCGGAAACGCGTTTCACGACGTCGTGCTTCGTGCAAGTGCGTGGAATGAAACGAATGGTCGCTGATTGCTCCTGGGCATCATTCCGCGGTCCCTTCCGCCGACAAACCAACCTTCCCCATCCGCGGCAAGAATTCACGGCGGCAGCCCGAACACGCGATCGTGTTGCGCGACAGAAGTCGCCGACCCACGGCGGAAACCGGGCCTTGGGTTTTGCCTTTGACGCGCGGCAGGAACTCGCGGAAGTAGAAGCGGAACCAGCTTTCCAGTCGCCGGGCCAGGTCCGTCGGACTTTTGGCGAACCAGAAACGCTGCGAGCCGACGACGAGATCAAAGCCGTCCTCGTTGATGATCCGTCTCGAGCCAACCTCGATGTTCGTCGGTTCCGTCGTGAAGCACACCTCCTTGAGCCAGACGCCCTCGCTGCCGGCGATTAGGCCGCTCTTGCGGTCGACGAGAAGCAAGTCCGCTTGCGCCTGCAGAGCGAGGGCGCCTTCCACCGGCTCGCGGGCCAGCTCGAAGACGGTTGTGACCTCGCCCAGATGCTTCCACTCCTTGCCGCCGCGCATGCTCCACACCAGCCGAAGCTGGGTCAACCGATCGAGATCGTCGCACCCGAGCGCGGCGCCCAGGACCGGCGACAGACGCGCCAGCTCTGCAATGTCGGCTGTTTCCAGACCTGCCACGAAGGCCGCTTCTGCCAACTGAACTTGCAAGCGCCGCAATTCACCGCGCGGCCAGGAACGATGTTGTCGCTCCTTCACCGAAGCCGGCGGTAGACCTTCGAGGAGAATCTCGGCGTACGCAAGCGGCAGTTTTCCCAGAAGCGACCGCGAGGCCTGCTCAACTAACAAGGGCGCCGGATCGTTTCCCATATCGTACTTATCCTCCGCGGCCAACCGCCATAGTGCGGCAAGCGCGGTCAGCGCCTCGGGCCGTTGCTCCGCCCATGTTTCCAACGCCGCCTGGCACGAAGACAGCGTCGTCGACCGCAGACGCGGATCGCCCGCTCCCGCGCTGGACCTGCACAACGAGCCAAGATAACAAACCTCCTCGCCGGACCATTTGCGCTCGAGCAGATCGGGAACGAGCCCATTCCAGGCAGCGTTCACGAGGCGGTCACGTGCCGGACGCGGCCCGGGCCAGAGATAGTACACGACGCCCGCGAGAATGAGATTGAGGCCAAGATTGATCGCAAGCAAGAGCGCGCCCGGCACGCGCGAGCCGAAGAGCCACAAGCTGGCCGCCAGGAGCAAAATCGCCAAGGTGCCGCCGAGCAATATTACGCCTCCCCAGCGCGTTAGGTTCCCGCCGGGTTCCCGCGTCACGCTTGACCGGCCACCGGGGCCGTCGATCGCCAATATTGGGATCAAGCCGTTTTCGGACAATTCGAGCCGGAAGCCGGCGCCCGTCATCACGGTGTCGCTCATGGCTAGGTAGTCCGGCGGCATGCTCTGTGGCATGGGCTGAAGGTGGAAGCAATGCGGGCACAAGCCGCAGTCTTTCTCGCGGGCCTTTTCCTCCAGATGGTGAAGCACGTCAGCATCTTCGACGCCATGCCGCAACAGGAGTTGCTCCAGCCGGAGCAGACCCTCGCCGCCTTCCAACTTGCGGGCCAGGTCGCGGCAGCGCGCCAACACGGCAGGGTCCTTTTCGAGCTGATAATCCACGACCCAGTCATCCAGCACGCGCCAGGGCTCACGCACGCGCCGCCCTTCGAGGAGAAGCCGATGCTCGTCCCAAAGATGGCGGACCATATCGATGCGGCGCAGTTGCACCCCGCAGCGCGGACAGTCCATGCGCACTTGGTCTTCCAGGCGCGCGCAGAGCACATCAATGGAAGGAGACTGACCGACGCGC
>JACPZP010000166.1 GCA_016195405.1 Planctomycetota bacterium
ACCGAAAGGAGCCGACACCATTCAACCAACCCAAACCGAAGCCACCCCCTGCAGACGCAGCGGAGCGCGGAACCTACGCTCTGGGGAAAGCCAGAACCAACGAATAAAAAGGCCCGAACCTTCGCTTATTCAAGGGCTAGGAGAGGAGCGACAAGTAATCTGATTGAGACGGCTAACAACATCATCGTGACAGCGAATTTGCCCGAACGTTCAGCCAAGAAAATTGAAGGGGTGCTTGATTCGTTCAAGCTACTTACGCCTGCATCACAGGTCGGTGATTTAGCAAACGTTCTCAACGCAGCATGGGCCGCTTCGCGCGACTCGGGGCTATGGGAAGGGCAAGTCGGCGACCGTGTCGAAACGCTCAATGAGTTAGTGCTCAAAAGCATCGAGATCCTCGAATTTGAGGCACGGACAAAGGTGATTACATGATTCTAAAAGCCGACGAGATTGCGAAACGATTGGCGAATCTAACCAACGCGTCGGATCCCCTCGTTATTAAGCCGCAACCGGATCTCATCCAGTTGAGGGACAGCGGATCGGCCGCCGTTGATCTGCGACTCGGAACATGGCTCGTCACTCTCCGCGAAAGTCGATCCGCTGTACTTGACATCGCGGTAAAGGAAAATCAAGGACCAGGTGAAACCCGGTTGACGAGACGTTACTACGTCCCATTTGGGCGAGGATTCATTCTTCATCCAAGATGTTTTGTGCTTGGCGGGACGATGGAGTGGATTCGATTGCCAGCGCGTTTGGCAGGATATGTTGTTGGTAAGTCATCCTGGGGTCGCAGGGGCCTTGTGATTGCTACCGCGGCTGGCGTGCATCCTGGTTTTTCAGGATGTCTCACGCTTGAGCTTACAAATCTGGGCGAAGTCCCGATTAACCTTGTACCAGGCATGCAGATTTGCCAATTATTCCTTCACAAAGTCGATTCCAATTCTGATGCGATTGATAAGAGTTCATTCGTTGGCAAGAGACGCCCGACGTTGGGTTCAGTTAAACCCGATCCGGTTGCCGTCAAATTGATGGAAGGTGAGAAGTTCTGAATCAGCAGTTCTGTCAATTGTGTCACCGGCCCTAAGTGACCTCAACCAGCGCCAGAATCGCGCGTCGGATCGGCTCCGGCAGGTCCGGCCAGTCGGCGATGACTCGGGCCAGGTCGGGGTCGGAATTGTTTGGAATGGTCAAGGCGCGATCACGGCGCTTATCGGGATTGCCGGAAGTGTTTACTTGGTCGATAGTTGTAGCACTAGCGCAGCGGTTTTCTAAACCGCCGGTCGCAGGTTCGAGTCCTGCCGGGGGTAATTGGAGTCTTTCACTTGGGCGCTCACTGATCGCGGTCAAGTGCCGCGATGATGGTCCGCCAGCCGGCGGCGGACATGCCGGCGTCCTGTCCGGTGAGAGCGCGCAAAACGCTCAGCACAGCTTGGCGATGCTCGGAAATGGGCGCGGCGTCCGCTACCTTTGCGCGTTGCTGCCAGCGCTCGTTTTCCGCGGACGTCAGCGGCCGAACGCGTACGAGGAAATCGAAACGCTGCAGCGCAGGCCAGGGCTCTGGATTGGCGACAGGCAATCGGGCGGAGAAATCCTGGCGCAGGTAAGTGACCTCGGCCCGGACTACCACCTCGCCTGGGCGGCTGTCGTAATAAATCCGGCTCGAAATTGGAAGAGGCTGGGACGGATTCGGCACCTGGGCGACCACCGAATTACGGTCGAGCTTATCCGGCGCCGGCGCATGACACAGAAGGCAGTTGCGATGGTGATTTACCTTCACCATTTCGCGAACGACTAGAACTTTCTTGCCGGACTGCTGCTGCTCGAAGGGCTCCGTCGGATCCGACTCGCCGAGAAGCTTCACCATATCTGGCAGAATGTCGTATCGTCGAAGCTGGACGAGGGCCGCCGCTGCATGATGCGCTGCCGCCGCCCAAGGATGTTTCAGGCCGTCAATCAGCTCCGCCGTGTAGTGCTCGCGGGATCGGTTCTCTAGAGCGAAAACGGCGATATCGCGGGTTTCCTGTTCCACGGCGAAGAGCGCCTGTTTGAGGAGCGCCTTGGACGCGTCGGCACCATCCACGTTGCTAAGGAAGCCGACCAGGCCTGATGCGTACGCTGGCCCTTCGCCTCCCACGATCTGCAGCAGCGCCGGCAACGACTTGTGCTTTTGTCCTGCCAGACTACTTTCCAGATTTCGAGGGGTCCGCATGGAACTCCATGCGCTCCAGAACGCATAGGCGTTCTCTCTTGTACCGGCGTTCTGCGAACGTTCTAGGCGCTCCCGAATAATACGAGAGCTTCCTCGCAGCGCAAGAGTTTTCTCCGCGTCAAGCTTGCACTCCGAAGACATTAGGAACGGCAGTCCGGCTAGGTCGGAGCGCGACTCCTTCAAACTCGTTACGAAACCGTCGACGCCGTTTCCGTTCTGTTCCGTGATTTTCTTCACCTGTTCCTTCAGGCGTTTCTTGTGTTCCTCGGCCGAGAGTTTCTCCTTGGGCGGCTCGGTCAATGCAAGCTCGGGCGTCACGGCAAGCTGATCAAGTAGGACGGACGGCGCCAACGAAACGCTTTTTGTTGCGGTCGCCGGGAGCGCTTTCCCGACTGGCTCAGAATTGAACGAGGCGAGATTCTCCGCTGGTTCGAATGACTTGCTCTTCGCAGCTGACGCAAAGGCCCCTGACTTGGCTGCGGCAGACACGTGCGTGACTCCGCGATTCTTGACCGCGCCCTTCATCGCCCCTGCTGGCTTGGCGAGAAAATACAAGCCCGGATACTCGTTCTTGGCCCGACCCATCCATTCCTGCGGCGTGGCGGCCGGCGCTTGCTCGCTGGAATCCACAACAGCGGCGAGCGAAGTCGCTGGCTCGCGTCCTTCGTGCCAAATGTGCCAGCCCAGCCAGCCGGCGGCGATCAGCAACACCGAACTGCCCGCGAACAAGGACGTCAGCCAGCGACCCCAGCCGGCGTGCTCGGGGAGGTGAATCTCTTCGCCGTCCTCGGTCCGCATTCGATAGGAGTTTCCCGAAGGCGTTTCCAGGATTTCGGTCTTGCACAAGGCGCAGCGTTGCACTTTCCCCTTGCGCGCCCTGTCGATGGGCGGCAGCGCCATGCAATAGGGGCACGGAACATGATCGAACATGGCGACACCTCGCTGGATTCTTGAAAGAGCGAAATCCGTTTGCCAACGCCTAAACGTCCAACGCCTTAGATAATGAATGGATCAGGCTGTCCAGCTTTGTAGAGTGGATAAGCGTATCGTAAGCATGACAAAAGCGAATTGCAAAGAAAAAATGAAAACGCGCCTGAACCCGAACGCAACCATTACGGATTATCTTGCGATCGCAGATATCGCGCCGTAAGGACTGCGGTTTCTTGCATCAAGATTGCGAGGCCAATACCGCCCATGATTACCGCGACCACGATGGGTTGAGTTCTGATTGTCGTCAGTGCCCCAAACACTAGACAGCCGCCTGCGGTGAGGCGCAAGAAGCTATAGATCATTCGCCAAGTCATTGTCCAATTCCAAGCGCCTTGCGCCAGGCCTCCGCCGAAGTCCCTTCATCTTGCCCCGTCAGCTCGCGTAGCGCATAGACGACCGCCGCCCGGTGCGGCGACAGGCTGTTGCCGCGCTGCGCTTGCAGCTCTTGCCACTGGGTCAGTTCGCTTCGCAAAGCCGGGCGGGTGCGGACCAGAAAATCGAAGCGCTGCATAGTCGGCCACGGCGCGGCGTCTGCCACCGGCAACAAAGTCGAGAAATCTTGCCGCAAGAAAGTCGTGTCGGCATGCACAAACGAGCGGTTCAGTAGATCAAGCTCTCCATAATACGCCGGGGTTAGCGGCGCGAGCGGCTCATGGGGGCTGGGTATCACGCCGCGCACAAAATCCTCCGTGCTTGTGGAAGGCGGATGGCACAACAGGCAGTTGCGATGGTGGTTGACACGGACGACTTCGCGCACCATCGGCGTATCCTGGCCGTCGATACGGATCGTGAACGGCGCGTTCGGCTCAGGCTGGTTCAACAGGTCGATCAAGTGCGGCGTCAATTCCTTGGCATCCAGAAACACCACCGCCTGCGCCGACTGTTGGGCGACATGAGCCATGGGATGCCGCAGACCTTCGAGGAGGACAGGGGCGTATTCGGCGACCGGCCGGCCACGCAACGTTTCACGCGCATTTTCCCGCACCGCGCGATCGAGATCGAAGACCGCACGGCGCGCCAGCAACCGGCTCACGTCCGCGCTCGGCAGCGCTTTCAGATGCCCTATTACGCCGTGCCGAATATCGGGGTTTTCCGGCTCCAAAATCTGCACCAGCGCAGAAACGGTATCGCCTTGCGAGATCGCCACCTCATCTCGGTTGCGGCTCGGCCTTCCCTCCGGTTTCCCCGAGCGGATCTGGTGAAAGAAGGTATCGGCCCAATTCTTCTGAAAGTCCGGCGAATGTCGTTGAATGCCCGCTAAGGATGTACGAACAGCCAGCGCCGCGCGTTCGAACTTCTGCGCCGTCGTCGCCGGCAGCGTGCAATCGGGCGACATCAGGAACGGCAGACCGCGCAGGTCGTGACGGTTTTGTTTCAGGTGAAGGACAAAGCCGTCGGTGCGGCGCTGGTGCTCCCGCCTGCTAAGCTCAGAGTAATGGCCGTTGGCGTTGGTCCCGGCCGGGAACTCACCAGTGCGGGCAAGTGCCACTTCCACAACCTTCTCCAGCTCCGAAGTCGCCGATCCCGTCGCCACCGACAGGGGCAAGGCATTAGGCGGACCGGACGCGCGCATGCCTGCTAGCATGACTGCGACGATTACAAGCGAAGCGCCGATCAGATAGATTGCCGGATTCGCCCGCGACGCCGATGTGGTCGGCGTCTCTTCGGCCTTGTCCCAGCGCTCCCGGTCGAGCCGAAAGCGCGCCCCGGAGACGGAGATGATAAGCTCTCCGCCGCAAGTGGGGCAGCGCACGGCCTTTCCCATGGGGTAGACTTCAAGAAGCGGATAGTGACGGCAAAAGCTGCAAGAGGTGGAAAGAGCCATGGCATCGACCTCACAATATGGTCGACAGACAGGATCCGCACTAAACCGTATTATTTCCGAAGACAGCGCGAAAAGAAAGTTAAATGGAGATTTTTTTCCATGAACCATGCCACGCAGCTCATCGCCGCGGAGTCGGCGCTGCTCATCATTGACGCCCAAGAAAAGCTCGTGCCGCTCATCCACGGGTCCGAGGCGATGGTCCGCAATCTCGCCTTTCTAATCGACGGCGCCGCGATCCTCGATATCCCGGTTTTCGCCAGCGAGCAGTATCCCAAAGGGCTTGGTCCCACCATAACCGCTTTGGCGAAAAAGCTCCCGGTTCGGGCCGCCAAGGTTGCCTTCAGTTGCTGCGCCATCCCCAGCATCATCGAGGATTTCCGCAAGCTAAACCGCACCCGCATCGTGCTGGCCGGAATCGAAAGCCACGTCTGCGTGCTCAACACCGCGCTTGATCTGTTGGCCGAGGATTTCTGGGTCTATCTCGCCGTCGACGCCATGGGCAGCCGTTATGGCATCGACCACGACATCACCGTGCGCCGTCTGGAAGGCGCCGGCGCCATCTTGACAACCGTGGAGACGGCCGTTTTCGAATGGACGGCGGCGTCGAGCCATCCGCGTTTCAAGCAGGTCAGCGCCCTCGTGCAGGCGCGGATGCGGGCGTTGCGCGGATAATTACGTTGCACACATCGGTTTATCCCGCCTTAATCTTCGATCTCTAGAATCCCCACCGGTGTTCAATGGTCTTGGGTAGAAGCGCGGCGGCCGGGGGCAGCGACCGTCGGGGGCGCTGGCTTGCCGCCGCCGTCACCGCTGGAGGAATGTACAATGTCGCGATTGTTCGTAGGGCTCGCCCTGGGTGTTCTATTGGCTGCGTGCCAGCCGGCGCAAGCACAAAAGGGATCGGGGAAGGACGAGATCAAGCAACTGCGCGCGGACATCGACAAGCTACGCGCCCAAATTCAGGACATGGAGGCCCGAATTCAAAAGGCTGTCCAAGCGCCGCCGAGGAAAGAAGGCCCTCCCAAAAAAGAGGGTAAGGAGGGCAAGAAAGGCCCTGAAGAATGGAAGAAAATGATCGACGGCTTCAAAGGCAGGGACTTCGAGAAGATGAAGGAGTTCCGCGAGATGTTCGAAAAGAAATGGAGAGAAGGCGAACGGAGGCCCGGCGACAAGAAGGGACCACCTCCTGGAGCGCGCGGCTCCAAGGGCGGCGACAAAGGGCCTGGCCGTTGGGATGAACGTGATGGCCGCGGCCCCGACCGAAGACGCGATGCTGATGTGGAGAGGCGGCTCGACCGCATCATTCACGAATTGGAAGAGCTGAGGCGCGAAGTCCGGCGTCGCTAGGATTTGAGGATCTTAAGATCCATTGAGCCCGAAGCGCTATTTAGCGGGGCATTCTCACTCTCACGCTTGCACTTCGGGCTCAATCACGCACCACTTCACAGTCTGCCGAGTCGCCTTGCTCTTGCACGTCAGCGGTTTTCTCGGATGCAGCTCCGGTTGGGCTCACTTCAGCGCCGCGTATTCCGTCCGTGTTGGGTTCATCATCTGCTGTCGTCGCGCCATTTCGATCGCCAAGTTCCGCTTGATCCTCGTGTTTTGTGATAACTAAGCCCGCGCCGCCGAATGTCGTCGGTCTGAACGTCGCAGGCGGGGCTTGCGGCAGGCTCGCCGGCGGCAACGCTTGAATCGTGTGCTGTGGAAGGGCGAACGTGGCGATCGGAGTCGAAGCTTCCGCATAGTGAAATGCCACGGCCTGGGCCATGAGAGCCGCCAGGCTATCCGTGTCGATAGCATGCTCGTGGGGCGCTGCGGCCGCCGCTGCGCCGACGCTGCTGCTCGCGCGGTCCAATGACAAGACCACTGGGGCAAGAACTACGGTCTGATCGGCAACAGACGTCGTTGCCAGCGTCTGGACGTCGGGCAGGTCGGGACCCATGTGGCTGGTAGGCGCCAACCGGCTTTCGAGGGCCTCAAGACGTGGCGGGCATCTCAAATTCCTACCGTTGCATCGCATCTTTGCGCTTCCTTGTCGGACGATCCTTGTCGGAAAAGTTTCGCCAATCCCTCTTATCGGCATAATCTGACCGTTCCATGAGTGATTTCGGTGGATTCACTAACGATCGAGAGGACAAAGGATGATGACCCATGCCTAAGGACAAACGGCGCAGCTTGCTAACCACCGAGGGCCTTGGTCGCGCTCCGAATCGGGCAATGTTGCGGGCCGTCGGTTTCTTGGACGACGATTTCTCCCGGCCCATGATCGGCGTCGCTTCGCTTTATAGCGACATCACGCCATGCAATGCACACCTCGACCGCCTGGCGCGGAAAGGTCTGGAGGGAATCCGAGCCGGCGGCGGCGTCGGCCAAATCTTCGGCGCCCCGACCGCCTCCGACGGCATCATGATGGGCCATCAGGGCATGCGTTACAGCATGGTCTCTCGCGAAGTCATCGCAGACTGCATTGAGATCGTCGCGGGCGGAATGAATCACGACGGCATCCTGGCATTCGGCGGCTGCGACAAGAACATGCCCGGTTGCGTCATGGGTATGGCCCGGCTCAATGTTCCCAGCATCTTCGTTTACGGCGGCAGTATTCTGCCCGGCGCCGGGGCCGACGGCGGCGACATCGATATCGTTTCCATCTTTGAAGCGGTCGGCCAAAACCAGGCCGGCAAGCTCGACGACGCCGGCGTCCATCAAGTCGAGTGCGGGGCTTGTCCTGGGGCCGGCTCGTGCGGCGGTATGTACACCGCCAACACCATGAGTTCCGCCATTGAAGCCATGGGCCTGTCGCTCCCTTATGACGCCAGCAATCCGGCCGTCTCCGCCGCCAAGGAGCGCGAGTCGTTTCTAGCCGGCACGGCGCTGGTTCGCCTCATCGAAGAAGGCATCCGCCCCAGCGACCTGATCACGCGCAAGTCGCTGGAAAACGCCTACTCGTTCGTGCTTGCGCTTGGCGGCTCGACCAATGCTGTCTTGCACTTGATGGCGATCGCGCGGGAGGCCAACGTGCCATGGACCTTGGCCGACTTCGACCGCTTGGCCGACAAGGCGCCCGACCTTGCCGATTTGAAACCCGCTGGTCGTTATGTCATGTATGACCTGCACAAAGCGGGCGGCACTCCCGCGGTCCTCAAGGCGCTCCTGGAAGCCGGCTTGATTCACGGTGAATGTCCCACGGTCACCGGCAAGACAATGTCTGAGAATCTGAAGCCAGTAGCCTCGATCTACCGGCGAAAGCAATCCGTCATCAAACCGATGGATGCGCCCATGCACGCAAAAGGCCACATCGTCATCCTCAAGGGAAATCTTGCGCCGGAAGGCGCCGTTGCGAAGGTGGCCGGCCTCAAGAAACGCAAGCTCACCGGTCCGGCCCGAGTATTCGACGGCGAAGAAGCGTGCTTCGCGGCCATTCAAGAGCGGGCCATCAAGCCAGGCGACGTCGTCGTCATCCGCGGCGAAGGCCCGGTCGGCGGCCCAGGAATGCGCGAGATGCTCAGCGTGACGGCGGCGCTTTCGGGCCAAGGTCTTGGCGAGCAGATCGGCCTCATCACCGATGGCCGTTTCTCCGGCGGCACGCGCGGCCTGGTGGTGGGACATGTCGCCCCCGAAGCTTGGGTCGGCGGCCCAATCGCGCTGCTGCGTGACGGCGACGTCATCACGATCGACGCCGATGCCAAAGAGGTCAACGTCGCCCTTGAGGATGCGGAGATCGCACGGCGGCGCGCGGCCTGGGTGAAGCCCGAGCCGCGTGAAAAGCGCGGCGTGTTGGCGAAATACGCCCGGATGGCGCGATCGGCGTCGGAAGGGGCGGGAACGGCGTGAGCTTGTCGAATGAGCTTGTTAGTCAACGGAAGATTCGGGAAAATGACTAAACGAGGAGAAAGTTGACATGGCGAACCTCGGCACTACGCCGGCGGAATTGAAAGACCTGCCAATTCCACCTTTGGAGCAAGGCGACTTGCTGACGCGCGAAGAATTTGAGCGTCGCTACGATGCCATGCTGGATCTTAAGAAAGCCGAACTCCTCGAAGGAGAAGTGTACATGCCCTCGCCTGTTCGCCTTAGGAAGCATGCCGGTCCGCACGCGAAGCTAATCACCTGGTTGGGAACTTATGAGGCCCATACTCCAGGTGTTCTCGCAGGCGACAACGCCAGCATCCGGTTGGACGTGGACAGCGAACCGCAACCGGATGCGGTATTGCTTGTGGATCCAGACTGTGGCGGGCGCGCAAAGATCAGCGAGGACGACTACGTGGAGGGCGCTCCGGAATTGGTTGCCGAGATCGCCGCAAGCAGCAAGAGCATCGATCTACACAAGAAGTTCCGTGTCTATCGCAAAAATGAAGTCTTGGAATACATCGTCTGGCGCGTGCAGGATAGCGAAGTCGATTGGTTCATCTGGAAGAATGAAGAGTACCAGAAGCAAACGCCCGATTCCGACGGCATCCTGAAGAGCGCGGCTTTTCCCGGCCTTTGGCTCGACGCTCCCGCGCTCGTTCGACATGACCTCAGAGCCGTGCTCGAAAGCTTGCATCGGGGCCTCGCAAGCGCTGAACACGTGGCCTTTGCGGCGAAACTAAATGAGCGCAGCTCAACTACGTAACTCAGACTTATGCGTTTCTGATCCATGCAGCGCATCTCGCTCACCAAACTGGTTTCCTTGAGTTTTGTAATTCTTACGATTCTCGTCGCCGGCAATATTCCCGCCAGCTGCGGTGGCGACTCCAGCCCCAAAGCGCCCGAGGTCCGCTTCCTTTTGGAGTGGGGCAAGAAAGGCGCGGCGACCGGTGAGTTCCATTCGCCGATCGCCATCGCCATTGACAAATCCGACCGTATTTTCATCACCGATTTCAAGAACCAGCGCGTGCAGAAGTTCGACTCCGACGGCAAGTTCCTGTCCTCTTTCAATGTCTCAGGCAATCCCAGCGGCATCGCCGTCGATGCTTCCGGCAACCTGGTTTTAGCGCTTTTTGACAAAAGCGCCATAGCGGTCTATTCCGACGACGGCAAGCTCTTGCGGCAATGGGGCAAAGAAGGCGGCGGCGACAGTGAATTCAAATCTCCCGCTGGCGTCGCCATTGGCCCCGATGGCAACGTCTATGTCGGCGACGACGCCAACCGCCGCGTCCAGAAGTTCAGCCCCGACGGCAAGTTCCTGGCCAAGTGGGGCGAAGGCGGCGTCGGCCCGGGTCAATTCGGAGGCGAAGGGACAGACAAGCTACCCGCCGGCTTTCGCACCAGCGGCCCAAACTTCCTCGCCTTCGACAGCAAAGGAATCCTGCACGCCACCGATGGCCGCGGCGGCAAGGTGCACCGCTTCACGGTGGAAGGCAAGTTCGTCTCCGCCTGGGGCAGCAACAAAGACGAGCCCGGCGGCTTCGGCGGCCGCCCTAAGAACCTTCCAGGCCCGACTGGAATATGCATCGACAAGACCGACCGCGTCTGGGTCGCCTCCACCAATAACCGCGTGCAGCTTTTCACACCCGACGGCAAATTCCTGACCTGCATCGGAAAGACCGGCAACGGCCCCGGCGAATTCACGACGCCGCACGGGCTCGCTTTGGACAGAGCCGGAAACCTTTATGTGGTGGATGCCCAGAATCACCGCGTGCAGAAGTTCGCGGTGGTAAGGTGAAAAGGACTGGATGTGCTGCCTACCCCCCCGATGAATGTCCTAAGTTACTTCCCCGCTGGAGTTTCCAAAATGCGATTCGTCGTGGGGGGTGTGTGGGGGGGGTGGCAACGCAACGAATTCATGTGGGCCGAAGGAGGAACTCCATGACCACTTTATTCGCCGCATTCCTTCGCCCTGGCAGCGGCTGGGATCCGAACAAGTCGGCTCGCGAGCAGCCCTTCTGGGACGAGCACGCGCAGTTCATGGATGCAGTGTTCGAGACGCGTGTAATCATCTTGGGCGGGCCGTTCGCGGATGGGACGGGCTCCCTCGTCATCGTTGCGGCTGAGAATGCCGAACAGGTTCGCGAGATGTACCGGGACGATCCGTGGACAAAAGAAGACGTGCTGCTCGTTCACGAGGTCAAGGAGTGGACCATTTTTCTCGACGGGAGAATGTCAGCGGGCCGGAAATGATCTGATTACAGCCAGCACGATAAGCAAGATCAAAAGAACAAGGAACACAGTTCCGGCGAAAACGCGACCCCAGAGAGTTCCAAAGTAGCGAACGAGATGGGGGTATGCCTTGCGTGTCAGATCGATGAAATTGAGACCGGTGTCTTCCGGCTCGACCTTTCTTCCGCATTTCACGCAGGTGCGCACCCCATCCGGCAACAGGACCTGGCACGCAGGACAAACTCTGTCATCGAGCATCTTGGTAGCGTTTCTCCGGTCGCTTACGCTCCCGGCTCGCCGTGCTTTCCCGATCTACCTTATCCCATTCACGACGTTGGCAATCGCCTGATGCAGGATCGCTTCGCTTCGTGGCCCGGCCAATGCCACAGTCGGTTCGTAGCCGCCTTCCAGGTAGGCGGCAGCGGTCGGGATGTAGCCGGGGCCGCCGTCGCCGTAGGCGGCGACGCAAACGAAACCGTTGGGCCGCATTCGCTGCCCGGCGAGCTGATACTCGATGAACGGCTCGCCGGGAAGATGGACGACCTGCACGGGACCAAGATCGAGGCAGGTGATGTCGATGGGCCGCTTAATGCGTTCCAGCCAAGCGATCTGAAACGCGGCGTTATTGCGTCTTGCTCGGCTCTCTTTAGGGTTCGCCAGCACGCGGCGGCTTTCTTCGGTGGTAAACGAGCGCTCGGTCCGCGGCGGCAGCAACACCGCTTCGCTTCGCCAGGTGAAATCATGGATCGGATGCCGCTGGGTTATTATCCACGCCGCGGCCATGGCGTCACGGATGCGATCGCGGAGGACCGGTCGGTTTCTGGGATTGCCGTCGTTGTATTTGCCGGCGGTGATGTTGCCCGCGCAGCCGGTGAAGTAGATTTGGAAAACGTGCAGGTCGTCCTGTTGCCGCTCTCGGGCCAAGCCGCAGAAGTCGCTGCTGACCAGGCCGTCGCCGTAGTAGCTCATCGGATGCGTCGCGTAGTAGCTCAAGGCCGCGATAGGCCGCCCTTCGTTCCAGAACGTGAGCGTCTTGAGTTGCGGATCGATCAGGCCTTCGGGCTCGGCCCGCACCTTCGGGTCGCGGGTGGTGCTGGTGCGCGTGAAGCGAACGCGGCCGTCCGCTCCGAGAATGCGGCGATTGGAAGCGACGTGGCGCACGGCCGCCTGACCGTGGCCGATGTGCGTCCATGGGGTTGTCCGCGCCAGGGAATCCTGCGCGGCGGCGGCCACCTGCTCCACGACCCGATCGAAGAAGCGCAAATCGAGCGATGCCGCCGGCAGCTCGGCGCGCTGGATTAGTCGCTCCGCCTCTAGGTCTGCGAAGGGCGCGTTGTGCTGGTGCACGCAGTGGACTGCCACACGATCGGCGCTGGTGCGGACCGCCTTGGCGAGGGCGCGCCTCCAGGCTTCATGCGCCTCGTTGCGCAGGCCGCACCAATCGACGGCGCACAGGACCACCGGCTGCCCCGAGCCGAGAAGAACAACGCCTAAAGCTTTGAGCGGATCGTCTACACCGCGGACCGCCTCGATCCAGCCGCCGCACAGGGGATGGCCGACCGGTGGAGTCACGTCGCATGAAAAAGTCGCCAGACGCAGGTCGGGCATGGCTGGTTCCACTTATTAAAAATCAAGGAGAGTCTCGGTCTTGTGATTGCAGACGAAGCGGACCACGTACATAATGAAATCCGACCAGACGGATTGACGATAACGCGCCCCAGCGTCCGATTCAAGAAAATGAGATGATCTGTTTTTTCCAGAAACGCGAGTCTGACATGGCGAATCGCGGCAAACTGGGTCGAATGTTGTTGATCGGGGGCTTCTTTTTAGCCTCAACTGCGGGCCTTTCCGCTCAAACATCAAGCGGGACCACAAGCGGGGTCGGCTCAGGCTCCGGAATCGGTACCGGCAGCAAGGTCGGCTCGACTTCGGGAGTCGGTACGTCAAGCGGCATGGGCGCCACCGGCGGCTTGGGCAGCGGCGCGTCGACCACGACCGGAGCGAGCTTTTCAGGCGCGATGGGTGGAACGGGCCGCGGCACCACCGCAGGCGCGAACCTTCCAGCCGCTTCCAACACGTTCAAGACGTTCTACAGCAATCCCATGGCCACCGCGTTCACTTCCGGAATCAGCGGAACCAACATGGCGCCGACGACCAAGGCATTCGGCCAACCGATGTACAGCATCGCCACCGGGACCACCGTCGCCAATTCAGCCGCCTTGGGAAATACGTCGAGCGCGGAAGGATTCACCACTGTCGGCATTCGCCGAGCGCCTTCGTACACCACGGCGCTTGGCGCCGACATGCCGCTCGTCAAACACGCACCCGTTCAGGTTCGCGCCGAGTTGGTGCGCAGCCTGGAAACTTCCCCTTTCTTCAAGGACAAGAACATCCAGGTGGCCGTGGACGGCGGCCTGGTAATCCTTCAGGGCCAGGTGGCCAACGACCGCGAACGTCGCATCGCCGAAGGGGTCGTTCGGCTCACCCCGGGGGTCCGCGACGTCCGCAACGAGTTGAACGTGCCTCCTCCGCCGGCTTCCGCCGACGAATAACCGGTCCACATTGTAGCTTTCCACACCCGTCGTATTTTACGCGCCATATTTTTTGCTTGACTTTCGCGCGCAGTGGAGTCAGCGTAGGGCCAATGCAGCTGTAAGCGCTCCCATCGTGGCAGAAAGGACTCGTCATGCGTCACCCCGCGCTCTTCTGGCAAGAGATCCTGGAGCATCCGGAGGACGACGGCCCGCGCCTGCGTTACGCCGCCTGGCTGGACGAGCGCTGCGATCCCCTTGGCGAGTTCATCCGCATCCAGTGCCGGTTGGGCCAGAAGGTCGCCGAGCGGCGCTGCCTCTTGGAACTGGAGAACCGCGAGCGTGAACTCTTGGCCGAATTCGAGACCGAATGGGTGGGCGACATCGCCGGCATGGTCGACTTCTGGGTCTTCCGGCGCGGCTTCATTCACGAGATATCCGCCACCGCGGCGCAGTTCTTGGAGCATGGCGAGCAGCTCTTTCAGCTGGCGCCTGTCGAGGAAGTGCATTTGGTGCGCGTTCGCGACGCCATTGATTCCCTGGCCGACTCGAACATTCTGGAACGGCCCACTTACTTCGACATGTCGAATAATTTACTCCGCGACCATGGCGCGCGGCGGCTGGCGGCGTCGCCGCACTTGGCACGATTGCGTGGCCTGAACTTGTCGTCCAGCGGCGTCGGCGACAGCGGACTGAAGGCGCTCGCGCGCTCGCCCCACCTCGGCCGGCTCCGCGAACTGTACCTTTCCGACAATCACATCGGCAGCCCCGGCGCCCGGGCTCTGGCGCAGTCGCACTTAGTCGAAAGACTCAACCTTGTGCACCTGCGTTTCAATCCCATCGGCAACGACGGCGCGACTCTCTTGCAAGAGCGATTAGGTTCGCGCGTCTGCATTTGAATCCCACGAGAACTTGGAGACGAGCGCTCGCGCTAAGACACGGGAAGTGCAAGCGTTAACGGCGAACGAACTCTTGCGAAAGGCCCAAATGTGAATTCTGAGAGTTACCCGCCCGCCATCGCCGAGTTGCTTTATCCAGAACGATTGCAGCCCCTGGGACCGGGCAATCCCAATCTGGAGGCTAAGCCTCGTCTCGAGTCTCTTATGGTCGAAAGCGCCTTCGCTCCCGCGCAGGTGAAGCGCACCCATCCGGCGGAAGCGTGTCTGGCCGGCCTGTGGCTCTATCACGATTTTCTGGAGGAATCGCACAAGCGGAGTCAGGATTTGGCGAGCGTGGAAGGCAGTTATTGGCACGGCATGATGCATCGCCGCGAGCCCGACTATGCCAATGCCAAGTATTGGTTCCGCCGTGTCGGCCGGCATCCGGTTTTTGAATCACTGCATAAGGCAGCCGCGGAGTTGGCCGCCCAATCGGATTTGCTCGGACAGCCCCCAGCTTGGAAAGCCTTGGTGCGCGCGGAAGAGTGGGATCCTTGTGCATTCATCGACTGGTGCGAGCGGTCTAAGGTCGAAGAAGGCGAGGCGGAGCTGTTATGCCGCCGCATGCAGCAGCGCGAATGGGAATTGCTGTTCGATCATTGCTTTCGCATGGCTGTGCGCGATTAGCCGAGCGATTTAGCGTTTCTTGTTGTCTTTTTCCATACGCGTGAGGATGTCACGCAGATCGTCGCCCGCGGGTGCATTCCACGGCCTATCGAGAAACTTTCCGGGATCCGCGCTCTCGTCGTCTTTCTTGCCACGTCCCGCTTGGGCCCGTTTGTCCTTGGCCCGTTCGGCCTTGGCCCGTTCGGCTTTGGCGCGCTGAGGAGAATCTTCAACGATCTCGACTTCGAAGGGAGACGGCGAATGTTCATCGCTGAGGGGAATGGCTTCGTCGAGATCCTCGTCGCTTTCTTCGACTATTTCTTCCACGACTTCGACCACTTCAGGAACTTCGCCCTCCGCGACGTCGACTGCTTCAAACTCGGATGACCTCCGTTCCTCCTGTGAAAGCCGTTCGACCGCATTCTGTGTAAGTCGATAATGGACGACGAAAACGATGTCGCCGACTTGCAATCTGTCGCCGGGGCGCAAGACTGTCGAAGTGGAAATGCGCCTGCCGTTTACGAAGG
Organism: Planctomycetota bacterium; assembly: GCA_016195405.1. Taxonomy (GTDB): domain Bacteria; phylum Planctomycetota; class Planctomycetia; order Gemmatales; family Gemmataceae; genus JACPZP01. Next base: position 15,705 of record JACPZP010000166.1, read on the forward strand.
TGCCGTTGGCGCTGTCGAGATCCTCGACGTTTAAGAGCCCGTTGGCGAACGATAGCTGGGAATGGCGGCGACTGACGGATGAAGACGGAATGCGAAGGCCGGACCCCTTCTGACGGCCAATCAAAGTGTTCGCACTGTGAAGGTGGAAAGTTTGGTTTCGCTTCGCGCCTTCGGCCACTACAAGTTTAACGTCCATAGCGAATCCAAGATAAGGACCCGCTTGCGGGCACGCGCGTCCTCGGGGTTTAGGTCGCGCGAACCCGCAAGCGGAAAAGCATCATCCCGCTTTTTTGACGGTGCCGTTGCGCGCCAGGCGAATTTGGGCGCGGAGATAATCGAGGGCCATCTCGAGTTGCCGGTCGCGGAAGTCCGCCTTGGCCTCGGACGGCGCATGTCCCGGCCTGTGAATGATCTCGCGCTCACGCTGAAATTCCTGAAGCTCGCCCAGCTCCTTGTGCCCCAGCTTCAGTGTGAAGCCGTCGTTCGGCGTGACCCCCCATTCGTCTTCCTCTTTGCCCTGGGTGCTGGCGCGGTTGAGATTACGGCCATTGGGCCGCCAGAAGGTGGCGGTGGTCAGCTTAAGACGGCCTCCGGTTTCGAAGGGGTGGATGGTTTGCACGCTGCCTTTACCATAGCTGCGCGAGCCCATGATAATCGCCCGGCCATGGTCCTGCAAGCACGCGGACACGATCTCGCTGGCGCTGGCGCTTCCGCCATTGACCAAGCACACCATGGGAAAGGTGGTGTAGCTGCCGTCGCTCTTGCCGACGTAGGAGGTCTCGGGACCGTTGCGCGGCTTGATGGTGACGATGAGGCCGTCGTCAATGAACAGGTCGGAGATTTTGACGGCGCTATCGAGAAGTCCGCCGGGATTGAAACGCAGGTCGAGGATAAAGCCTTTGATGCCGGCCTTGGCAAGTCTCTTCATCACGTTTTCGAGGTCGCGGGCGGTGTTATAGGAAAACTGGGTGAGGCGCACGTAGCAGATCTTGTTTTCCGGATCGATGACGTAGTTCCAGCCATCGTCCTCATTGCGCTTGGACCCCAAGACGCTTTCCACTTCGATTTTGCCGCGGAGCAGCTCGAACTCGAGCGGTTTTTCTTCGCCTTGGCGCTCGATGAGAAGCTTCACCTTGGTGCCTTCCTTGCCGAGGATTTTCTTGACGGCGTCCTCGGTGTTCATGCCCTTGGTGGTCAGGACCTCGGGCGGATTGAGCTTGGCGCCGTTCTCGTCGACCTCGCGGATGATCGTGGTGATGATGTCGTCGGCGTAAATCTTGCCCCGATAGGCTGGGCTGCCGCGGATTGGCGTCACGACTTGAAGCATGTCCTTGGTGTTGTTCTTGCGAATCTGCACGCCGATGCCGTAGAAATAGCCGCGAATGTCGCGCTCCATGTTCTTGACGGTGTCGGGATCGATGTAGTCGGTGTGCTTATCGAGTTTGTGGAGCATCCCATGCAGCGAGTTGGTGATGTCCTTGCCGTCGGCAAGGTCCTCGCGGCTGCCCAGATGCTGCCGAGCCTCGGCGAGCAGTTTGAGCAGGTCGACGTCCTTCATGCCCTTGGCGCTGTCGAGCTTGTCCTTGATGTCTGAGGGCAACTTTTCGTTCAGGCTCTTGTAAAGGCCCCGGACGGCGTAATCGACCAAGCTGCCGGGATTGAATTCCTTGACATGACCTTGGCGAACAACCTTGACGGCTTTCAGGACGGTCAGGGCGAAATTGTTGGCGTCCTTGTCCGCGAGGCGCGTCCCGGCGAGAATCTTGTCGCGTTCGCTGCGAAAAGCGGACTCATCGAGCTTGCCGTCGACGAGTTTCTGGTAGGCTTTTCGGAGGCTCTGTTGAGCCTCGAGCTTGGGCATGCGCGTTAGAAAGGTGGCGCCTTCCTCGGCGATTTTCTTGTCAAGGCTGAGACTTTGCGCGAGCTTTTCGAAGGCTTCGACTCTCTGGTGAGCCCGCTGATAGGCTTTCGGGTTTTGGCTGATGATGAAGTCGTTGGTCTGGCCCTCGAGGATGATGGGCTGCTGGCCCTTTTCTTCATCCGTGAGTCCCTGCTCTCGGGCAAGGCGGCGCTGCTCCTCGCGAACGAACTTGGCCAATTCGCCGACGGTGATGTTGCCGTCCGGCTCGTAGCCGTCCTTGTCGGCCTTCCCCTTTAGGCCGTCGATGATGGCCTGGGCGAAGACGCCGTGATCGCCAAGGTTGAGGCTCGGCTTCATGCCGCTGTTGGCCAGGAAGACGGTCCTGCTCGGGACGGCGCTTTTTGACTCTTCCAGCTTGGAACTGTCGTCGTTTCCCAGAAATTCCCGGTAGAAATTGGCCAAGTTTGGGTCTGGGAGCGTGTCCGAGCCGGCGTCGAAGCCGAGGAAGTTGCAATCAAGAAACGCGACGAATCGTTGGCTCTTCAAATGGTCGAGAATGGCTTCGATTTCCGGCGCCGCCACCGCGTCCTTATTGCGGTTCTTAAATGTCGAATCCATCGCAAAATAACAGGAACGCTCGCCCAAGGGCGCTCCATTGCCGAAAAAGGCGAACACGACGAGATCGTCCTTGCGGGCTGATTTTTCGACCCAGCGCAAGGCGCTCAAAATGTTCTCGCGGGTGGCGGGTTCGCTGTCGCGTTTTTTGTCGGTGCTGCCGAGCAACAACTTGATATGCGCCTTGTCGACCCCTAAGTAGTCCTTGCTGACGAAAACGTCGTAAAGCGCCTTGGCGTCGGCTTCGGCGTGCTTGCGCGGCTTGATTTGCGCGTCCTCATATTTATCAATGCCTACCAGCACGACATAGGGCTGGGTAGGTTCGTCCGCTCGGACCGCGGGCGCCATTCCGGCAAGAACCACCATGCACCCGATCCAAATGCGTCGCAACATGAAGTAATCCTTTCGACTCAGCCCTTTAAGGGATGGGAAAGTTGGGAAGGCGCTTCGGCAAGCGGAAGACGCCTCTTCCGTTCCAATTCATTCTGCTTGTAGGCGCCGACCAGTCAAACTAAATCGGCAGCTACCTCATCCTAACTCAGCCGAGATTAATTGACAAACGATCTTTCCCGAAGCTGGGTAAGCTGGAGAAAGTCTTGCGATCTCTTAACATGGCAAAGACTCAACGGTGGCACGGGCACATTCCAACCTTCTCTTTTCAACGTCGCCGCTGTCTGGTATTTGCAGGCCCGCGGGTTCGGGGATCACCCTATGCATGCCTTGAATAGAGACGCCGCCGAGTTCGTTTCCCTTCAATTGGAGAGCGAACCGAGCGGGCTCCATCTGGAAGTTACAATGCCTCGAGCGTTGATGGGCCGGCACTCCCAAGCCGATGTGCGCTTGCCCATGCCCGAAATCAGCCGGCGTCATTGCCGCCTAGAATTCGACGACGGACGATGGCGGGTTGTGGATCTGGAGAGCGCCAACGGCGTTTTCGTCAACGGCGAGAGAGTGCAGGAGGCGTGCCTCTACGAGGGGGATTGCCTCCAGCTCGGCGGATTCAGCTTTCGAGTCCATCTCGCTCCCGCCCAGCGTCTGCAGCGCCGCGCGTCATGATCGTTGAACGACTCGTTTAACAACGTCCAGCGATTAGGTCCGGCTCGGCTCGGCGGACGAACAGCATGTTCGCTGACATTTCCGGAAGGCCACTGGCCCTCTCTCACGCATTTCCGTGGAATAATAGCACAGGGGCCCGTGGGCGCCCGGTGGTTTGGCGTAGTCTCGTGGAGCGGTGCATGACCGGCGCGTCCTCCCTGGCCTTCCCCGGCAGTCGGACTCTGGCCAATTGGTGGCGGCAGCTCGCTCCCTACGAACCCGCCGCTCTTTGGACCGGCTATCTCTTCCTCCACCGCGTTGAAGCGCGCGTCGATCTACTCGAAACCCAGACGCTCGACCGATTCGGGCATTTCCTCCTCCAAGCACTCGATTTGGAATGCCGCGCCGCCGTCGCGTCGACGGCGAGCCCAACTGCCGCCAGCACCTGTGAGGCGCTGCAAAGGCGCATGGGCCTCGAAGCGCCTTTCATCCGGCAACTTCTTTTTGGATTGGCCGGCCAGGGTTTACTGCGCGACAGCGCCGGCAATCATTGGACCTTGACTGAGTTGGGTCGGCACGCTTTGGCTCACGAGCGCTATCCCCGCCGGCACCAGGGGCGGCGGAGTTTCACTTTCGTGGAGCGCATGACCGTTTCCGGCCAGCGCACCGCGACACCGCACTTTCTTGGCCTTGGCGACGCTTTCGGCGTTCCTTGGGATGCTGCCGCCGAGGGGCCGTTTGACCCGGAGCTGCTTCACCAATGCCTTTATCAGCCCGACGAATGGAAGTCACGCTACGGCTTCCCCGCCGAGGTGCAACAGGTGTTCCGACTAATGGGAAACGGCGACTGGCAGAATGTGATCGTCGACCGCCCTGAGCGAGTATTAGTGGTCCTCGCGATTGGCCGAAAGGAGACCGCGGAACAGCGCCTGCTTGGTTTCGCGGCGAGGCCGGACGGCTGGGTGCTGGAATCGCGCGAGCCAGTCCTGAACCTTGCTGCAGCCGCGCGCGACGTGTTGCCCGAGTTGACAAACGATGCTGCGGTCGATGACTGGCGCCGGGCCTGGCAAGCGTGGTGCCAAGTGAGGCAGCTCCCTCCCGCCGAGGCTGGTGCTTGCCGGCTCGCATGCCACGGCGCATGCATTCGAATTAGCGCCCCGGCGCGTCTGATCCAGCGCCTGAAGGACGCGCGAAGCGACCTCTTCAGGAGCGAGGCGTGGATTTTGGCGGGCGAAGCGTATGTTCGGCAAGGCGCGTGCCTGGAGTTGACCGCGACCTACTAAGTCCATCACGGGAGCAACCATGCATCGAATCGCAGCATTATCCGCAATGTTGATTCTGACCGCTACCACCCTAAGCGGCGGCACCGAAGACTTCAAGCGCATGGAGGGAACTTGGTCGGGCGAGGTTGTCGAGGCAGAAGGCAAGCCCGCATCAGACGACTTCAACTCCGTGCAGCTTAAGCTCGTCGTTAAGGGAGAAACATACACCATCTATGCCAACGACAAGCAGCTTACGACTGGTACATTCAAGCTCGACTCGAGCACGAAACCGAAGGTTATCGACGCCACGCCGAAGGACGGCCCCTACAAGGACAAAGTTCAGCCGGGCATTTATGAGTTTAAGGGCGAGGACCTGCGTGTCGTGTTCGGCGAGCCGGGGCAGGTGCGCCCCAAAGAATTCAAGACCCGTGAGGGGACCAAAGACGCCCTGATCGTCTACAAGCGATTGAAGGACGCAAAGAAATAAGCGACATGTCAACCTGCAAACGGCGGTCTGCGGCGCGGCTTTTGCGAGCGTGGCCCGTCGAACACTTCATTCAGCAAAAACGCCGTCGCCAGGTTTTGGCGATTCCTCACCAGCTCCAGCAATTGACGGATCGCGGGTGTCGTCGGCTTGACGATGGTCGTCGGACTAAAAGCGGCCGGCTGGGCCGGAGGTTTCGGAGACCCTGGGGTCTGCGGCACCACTCTTACCGGAATCGCCTCCGCGATTGCCGGCCTTACGGAACGAACCACGGGCCTCCGCGTCTGCGGTACCGGCGGCGGCGCGGGTGGCGGTTTCGGTGGCCGCTTCGGCCTCACCACCTGAGCGGTCAGGTCTTCTTCGCGAACGGCCGGCCTCGCTTCCGCGGCCGGGCGCTTGCGCCGCAGCTCTTCTAGGAATTTGCGAATTTCCTCAGGCGGACGATTGGTCCCGGCCATCGGTTGCTCCTTTGCTTGGTCAGCGTCGGGTGGCCGCGGCGCCGGCGCGCGATCCTGCCGCCGTTGCCCGTCGGCTTGCTTGTTGCTCAATTGCTTCAATATGAATCCCGCGATGACGATAAGCGGGATGACCCATTGCACCCAGTCCATTCCGCATCCTCAGCAGTGCAGGACGGATTTGCAATCCGTCTTGACGGATTGCAAATCCGTCCTACGTCTTCAGCACACAACGAGAGCTAATTGCTCGGCGGCTGTGTCGTTCGTTCGTTGCGCATGTTTCCGGTGCCCGCGATGGCGTTGCGCATTTCGGTGTCGGACTGGACGTTGCGCAGGTTGTAGTAGTCCATCACGCCCATACGGCCCTCGCGAAACGCAAACGCCAGGGCGAGCGGCACTTCCGCCTCGGCCAGCACCACCTTGGCCCGGTTCTCTTCGACCAATGCCTTCATTTCCTGCTCGCGGGCCACGGCGGCGGCGCGGCGCACCTCGGCCTGCGCCTGGGCCACCCGTAAGTCGGCCGCGGCCTGGTTGGCCTGCAATTCCGCGCCAATGTTGGCGCCGACGTCGATTTCGGCC
>JACPZP010000161.1 GCA_016195405.1 Planctomycetota bacterium
GGAAGACGACTTTGAGTGGATTGTCCGGTCTAGGCTTGTGCCGATTTTCCTTGAGCCGGCGGTAAATGTTTTCAATGTCCACGATGGAATCATCGACCAGCTCGCCGATGGCTACCGCCAGGCCGCCCAGGGTCATGGTGTTGATGGAGATGCCGAAATAAGCGAAGACGAGCGAAGTCAGCAATAGCGACAGCGGTATGGCTGTGAGCGTGATGGCACTGGTGCGGACATTCCACAGAAAGATAAACAGCACCACGATGACCCAGATGGTGCCGTCACGGACCGCTTCGATGACATTGTCCACCGCGACTTGGATGAAATCGGCCTGTTTGAAAATGCGCGTTTCGATCAGCACATCGCTGGGCAAGTCCCGCTGGAGTTGCTCCAGCACTTCTTCAATCTTCGGGCTCAGCACCAAGGTGTTGACATCGGGTTGCTTCTGGACGGTCATGATCACTGCCGGCCCACCGCTCACTTTTTTCCCTTCGCGCACCTGCAAGCTGCCGTCGCCACGCTGGAGGGGACCGCCGAAGCGCACCAGAGCCACGTCCTTGATTAGCACGGGTCGGGGATCGCGCGGGACCACGACAGTGTTTTCAATGTCCTTCAGCGTCAAGCTCTGGCCGCTGATGCGGATCAGTGATTCCTTGGCCTTCCGCACCATGATGCCACCGCCGGCGATTACGTTCGTCTTTTCGGAGGCCTCGACCAACTCCTTCAATGTGACGTTCTGGGCGGCCAGTTTCTCGGGCGAAGTGATAATCTGATATTGCTTGAGCACCCCTCCCATGACCGTGACCTGGGAAACCCCCTCAACAGCCAAGAGGCGGTTGCGGATCGTGAACTCACCCAGTGTTCGCAACTCCATGGCTTTGGAAATGCGTTCCTCCGGCGTCTTCAGATCCGCCGTGGAGCGCAGACCGACCAACATGATCTCTCCCATGATCGAGGAGATGGGGGCCATCACGGGATTGACGCCTTCGGGCAGGCGCTCGCGCACCAGCTGCAGCTTCTCGCCGACAATCTGCCGGTCGCGATAGATGTCCGTGCCCCATTCGAATTCCACCCACACGACGGACAGACCGATGCCCGATGCCGAGCGGACGCGCTGCACGGCGGTCGCGCCATTCAAGAGGTACTCGATGGGCCGGGTGACCAGCACCTCCACTTCCTCAGGCGCCAGCCCCGGGGCCTCTGTCAAGATGGTGACGGTGGGTCTGTTTAACTCAGGGAAAACGTCAACCGGCATCTGCCGGAGCCGGTAGCCGCCGTAGAGCATCATGAGCACGGCGGCCAGCAGCACGAGGATGCGGTTCTTGAGCGACCAAGCGATGATGTGATTGAGCATAGCCGCCTCTTAACGAACGCCCGCGTAGGCGGTCTGCAAAGATCGAGTGCCATGGACGGCCACGGATTCGCCAAGTCGAAGCCCGCTGACGATTTCCACGTAGCGGTCATCGGCCCGGCCAATTTCGATCAAACGACGCTCGAAGGTAGGGTTGCGGCCGGCCTCGCCAAGCACAAAAACGTAGGTCCGCGTGCCCTCCCGAACTACCGCAGTCAACGGCACCGCCAGTGTCTCTATGGACTGGCCCAGCAACACGCTCACTTGGGCGAGCAGGTTGTGTTGCAATGGCTGAACCGGTTTGTGGGCCTGCTCGATCCAAACAGAGAGTACCCTGCTCTCCACGCCAAACACCTGGCCGCTTCGAACCACGGTGCCGTCCTCCACGAAGGCAGGGTCAGCCACGAGGCGGACGCGGACTTTTTGTCCCGGTCGCACCAAACCGACTTCGCGCTCCGACAGAAAGGCCTGAACGTAAGTTTGCGACAAGTCGTGAATCTCGAAGAGCGGCTCCTCGGCTTTGATCACTTGCCCCAGGACCTTGTCGAAATGGACCACGACTCCATTGCGGGGGGCTCGTACCGGCAGAGTCTCAACCAACCTTTTGTTTTTCAACAGTTCGTCGATCTGGGTTGAGGAGAGACCCACCGACTCGAGCTTGCGTTTGAGACTGGCCTGGCGGTTGACCGCCTCGCTGTATTGGCTTTCGGTGTCCCACAAGCGCCGTTGCGCCACCACCGTTTCGGCGTCGCGCAAGCGCTCCAGAGTCTCTTTCAGCAGAGCTAGTTGCAAATGAACCTGGAGCAAATCGAGCTGGAGTTTCTGCAAGTCCAGGCTGGCAACTTCGGCGACCACATCCCCTCTTTTCACCGGCTGATTGCGTTCGATGGCAATCGTGCTGATCTTACCCGCAAGCTGCGCCGACGCGAAAGCGCGGCGGTCTGGAGGAACTTCCACCGTGCCTTGGATTTCCAGCACCTCTTCCACGGAATGCGGCTGGACGGTCGCCAAGCGCAACTCGATATTGCGAACAGCCTCGGGGCTCAGACGGAGAACGCCCGGAATGAACAATCCCGCGAGTTCATGCAGACCCATGGTCACCACCAGGTCCTCCAGGAACACCTCTCCTCCTCTGATTTCGGTCCACTCCTCATTGGAGAGGCCGACGACTACCGCGCGCCTTTCAAAGCCTTGGCCCTTGTCGGTGTTGGCGGTTTGAACAAGTACGTAACGCTCAGCTCCTTCCACCGCCACCGCCGCGGAAGGCGCCGCCAGGACTGGCTTGGCCGAGGACAAGACCATGTATGCCTGGCCGTGCATTCCGGGCAGGAATCGGGCCGGCTTACCGGCGGGATTGAGAAGCTCCCCCCAAGCCGTTCCCAGATGGGTGATGGCATCCAGATAAAGGCTTTTCACCTGGACTTGGACCGTTTGGACTTCGTTCGGATAGGCCGCAAGGCGAAGCTCAATGGACTGCCCGACTTGGATCTTGTGCAGGTCGGTTTCCAACACTCCCACCTTGACCCAAACCGAGGTCAAATCGACGATTTCGAACAGGTGCTCAGTCGGCTCCACCACCCTTCCCAGCGACAAATCGGCGTGGATCACCGTGCCACCAATGGGACTGGAAATCGGCAATGTCGCCACCAATTGAGGGTTCTTCTCTTTCAGCAACTGGCCCCACTTTTCCTCGCCCAGACCCAGGCTGAGCCATTTCGCCCGGGCAATTTCGAGAGCGTTGAGGTCTTGCTTGTGCTTAAAAGCAGCTTCGCGGTACTCTCGCTCCGGGATGGCGCCGCTCTTTACCAAAGGCCCCACCTGTTCCACGACCTTGGCGGAAAGCGCCCGCGCGTTTTCAGCATTTAGGATGTCGAGTTGCAGATCCTCAAGCTCCAAACTGTTGACCTCGGCCAGCGTCGCTCCGGCGGAGATTGTTTGACCTGGCTGGACCAGGATTTTCGCAATCCGGCCCGGCAGGCGCGTGGACACGAACGCATGCCGCTGCCATGGGGAAACAAGAGTGGCGTACGCCAGCACCTTGTCCTCGATCACCCGTTTTTCCAGGTTTTTCACAGTCAAACCCAGCACGGCGCGAGCCGGAGGCGTCAGGAAAAGCTTGTTCCCCTCGACCACGACGCCTTTGGTGGGCAAGGGCGCGTGGCCTTCGTGCGCCCATAACCAGGTGACAGCAACCGTCAAAAGCGACAGGAGGGCCCAACCACGGTAGCACCTCCAGGAAAGCCAAGTCTTGATGCGTTTCATGGCAATCTCCACTGACCAGTCAGGCTCTTGCTCGGGAACACCGGCGTCACGGTGGAGCCAGTTTGCCCGAGCGGTTCTTTTCCTCAAGCACTCTCACGAAGTATTCTGCTGGTTCGCTGCGCACCTTGGCGGCACATTGCTGGCAGCAGACGTAGATGGTCGGTCCCTTGGCCTGGGCTTGGCCAAAGATCTTTTTCCAGATGGACTGCTTCTCAAACCTGCCGAGGGAAGTTTCCACGGCAATCGGCTGGGGGCCCAACGGCTCGCCGGTAACCGGACAGAGTTTTTGGCCTCCGAAAGGCTGCGGAGGTTCCGATTTCGGCTTGGACCCAACGAGTCCAAAGAGGCTGGGCAATGCCGAGCCTCCACCCTGATTCCGTCAGCACTGGGCTAGTCCCTAACCAAGCGTAATCCTGTCGTCCGTTCAAGAATTCTTCAAAAAAATTCGAAATCCCTTGGCTTTTCCGCGTCTTTGAAGTGTAGTCGCTTTCAAGGACACGAACAAGAAAGGGATTTCGAGTGAAA
>JACPZP010000162.1 GCA_016195405.1 Planctomycetota bacterium
GATCAGAACGTGCTGCTGACGAAAAACCTGACGTTCTTCATTTGAGGGGACGGCCATGGCGATGAACGATAGGCGGGGTTATCGCTCCGGCCTGGTCGATTTGCGGGCGGGCGAGATCAGCCGCGAGATCTTCGTCAACGAGCACATCTACGCCGAGGAGCAGGAGCGCATCTTCGCGCGCGCCTGGCTGCATGTCGGCCACGAAAGCCAGATCCCCAAGCCGGGCGACTATTTCGTGTCGTCGATGGGCGAGGAGTCGGTGATTTTGTGCCGCGACCGCGCCAATCGGATCCACGTCTTCCTCAATTCCTGCCGTCACCGCGGCATGAAAGTGTGCCGCTACGACCAGGGCGAAGTGCCTCTGCAACCCGTGGGAACACAAGCGGGCGTCTTCAAGTTTCCCAGCAAGGACATGTTTGCCTATCCCGTGCGTGTCACGGGCAGCGACCTTTGTGGAAACGTCGCCAATCGAGAAGTCCACGTCAAAGATCTGATCGCCGCGAACGTCCGTGCTGAAAACATGCGCACCGAAAAAGTGGGCTTCGATAAAGTGGGCGAGACTGTGGTGACTGCGAACAAGACCGAACCGCATCCGCTGCCCGCAAACTTGGGTACGGAGCAGGCTCGACAAGAACCGAAGCGGCCACCGGCTTTTCCGCCGGTCGAGAAGTTCAACACGGCAAGCAACTTGTCGCCTGCGTCGGGCGACCCCCTGGCATCAGCCGCGACAAGTGGTGAGTCCACCGCAAAGGCGCTGTTGCCCGTGAGCACGCTGCCCGCCGGCGCGCTGCCGCGTCAGCTTCTCAGCACCACGCAGGCGAGCATCGAATACCGCATCGCCCAGGTTGGCCCAAGCGGCGTGGGCAAAGTGGAAGTCTATCTCACCACGGACAATGGTCAGACTTGGAAACGACACGCGGAAGACGCGGACCGCCGCAGTCCGGCGGAGATCGTCTTACCAGGCGAAGGCGTTTTTGGCATTCGCCTGGTCGTCACCAACGGCAACGGCTTCGGCGGCGCTCCTCCGACGCGCGGCGACGTCCCAACTTGTCTCATCGAGGTCGATACCACCGCGCCGTTCGTGCAGATGCGGCCCATCGAGCCCATAGCACAAAACGGTTGCCTGGAGATTTGCTGGACCGCAACCGACAAGCACCTCGGCCCGGAGCCTGTCAGTCTTTTCTACCGCGCCCGCGCGGAGGGGCCCTGGCAGGTGATCGCGCGCAATGTCAAGAACGACGGCCTCTATCGCTGGGCATTCCCACGCGACATGGGTCCACAGTTCTTCGTCAAGATCGAAGTCGTCGATCAAGCAGGCAACACGGCCCACACCGAAACCCCGAATCCCATCGTGCTCGATATGACCGAGCCCCGGATTTCGGTGGTAGGCGTGTCGGGAATGAGCCGGTCCAAGGAATGACGAGGCGTGACTGACTCAACGCTTCTCGTCCGGAACCTGAATGTGGAGATCGGGGCGGAGGTTTTCGAGTTCGCGAAGAGAGAGGATTTGGCCGGCGATTTGGCCGAGGTCGTCGCCGGGGCGTGCTCGAAGCTCCACTCTCACCTCGTTGGGCGAAGTGAAGGTTACACGCACGTCCTTGGCGCCCGGACAGGCCTCTTCGATACGTTTCTTGAGGCGGGCTGCGGACCAAGCTGTGCTCGCGATGATCTTGGAATTGACCTTGGCCGCCGGCTTGGACTGCGCTGGCTCATCGGTGCCCACAATCAGCATGCCGCGGGATTCGTTGTTAGCCTGCGGAATGCTCCACTTGGTCGGAGCGGGCTTCGCACGATCGATTTCCGTCTTGATGCTGTCCGGATTCGGCGGCATGTTCGGCAACGGCTTCGTCTGGCTGACCGTTTGAATTCTGGGCGCCACGAGTTCCGAGTTGTCTGAGCTCGGAGTGTCCGGCGACTTGCCGATCGCTCCAAGTGCCCGATTGCCTTTTTGGGATTCCTTTTCCGCCGGTGCAAGATTAGCCGAATTGATACGCGGCGAATTCAGCGCCACTCCTTCTTCCTGCTCCCGCACCTGCGCCAGATTCACTACGCAGGCACAGCCGTGCAGTCGGCGCAGCGCCCTGCTGGCGGTTAGTTTTTGTTCCGCGGTAAGAACTTGTCCGGTTAGGTGGGCTGTGCCATCGGAGCTGCACTGCACGTGCAAGTATTTGGCCTGCTTGGGCAAGGCTTCGCGCAGGGCCGTTTGAGCGGTGCTTTGCATTTGCGCGGGCGCCAGACGAACGGAATTGGCCGCCACCCTCGGGCTCTCTTGGATCGAATCCATGATTGCCAGGGCACAATGCAACCTGGCGATATTCAGTGCCTGGTCGTGGACCTTTCGGGAAGGAACCGTCCCACGAAGCTCTAGTCCGCTGCCTTTCGCTCGAACTTCGAGATGATACGGAAAGGTGGCTGCGTCCGCCATCCAAGCAAGCTCGATCTCGATTTCGACGCTTCGCAACGGTCCGTCAGTGGAAGATGCATGCTCCGCAGTCGCATCCTTGCGGCCGAAAAGGCCCGCCAGCTTTTGAAACGGGCCGTCGCCGGATTGTCCCGGCGCCAGGTTGGCGATGCCCAATCCCGCAGCCAGGCCGCTCGCCCAAAGCATACAACGCAATCTTTTGCGCATGTCCCGTCTTCCCTCCATTGCATCCCAGCGGCCGGTCGGCCGAGGACAAGAAATCGCGGGCAAGTCTGGAAACCTGTGGGAATTAGCGGTGCGCGCCGACGAGATCGCGCGTGACCGAAGCCTGCGCGTCGGGCCCTGAGATGCACAGGTGCAAGTGGTCTTTGTCGATGTAAACCACTTCCACGCGCCTGCGCTTGCAGCGGAAGGGGAACGGATGACACGACTCGATGGTCTCCGTGTAATAGACGGTGCACTTCCAGTGGCAGTGATGAAGTTGCGCCGGTCCAACGAGAGGATAGAACCGCGGAGGATCGACGTGGTCGACCAGCTTTTCGATGGTGAACTCGATGTCGTCGCGATGCTCTTCATAGATGTAGGGCACGCCGCGCGCCACGCGCGGCATGGCCCGAAGAATCTGGGCTCGGTCCGGTGGATCTTCGCAGAGCGGTTGATGTCCTGGAGGAATCGGAGGCAAAATCGGCGTTTGGAAGTCGCTTCGGTTGCACAGGCGTTCTTCAATCCGATCCGGCACCCAAGCAGGAATCGGGAGAGGGGTATAAATCCCCAAACAACCTGCCGACGTCCCTGGCAAGGCGATGGCAACAGCCAGCAGCATCCAGCGTGACAAGGGTTTCATGAACCGCTCCCCCCACAAGGTAGCCCGTGATTGACATGACTCGCCTGGTAAAAAGTTATCGGTTGGGCGGCTGGGCGAACTTTAACGGTTTCAGCGAAAACACCGGCAGCGACGCCTGATAGAAAAGGGTTCTTGGCGAGGGAGATGCCAGCACCTTCATTTTTTTCCATTTTTTTGTTGCAATGCGGCAGCGTGAGCGTTAGAAAATAATCACGATGATAGAGGGCTGTAATTGAATCTTATCTGCTCATTTCCTTTACCCCTCTCGCATCGTGGGTTATGTCATGAGGGTTTTCCCCTCATTATTTCTCTCTTTTCTGAAAGGCGGTAGGTATGGTCAGGAAACGTCAAGGTTTCACGCTGATCGAGTTACTGGTCGTGATCGCGATCATCGCGATCTTGATCGGGCTCCTGGTTCCGGCGGTGCAGAAGGTTCGCGAAGCCGCTGCCCGCACCCAAACACTCAACAATTTGAAGCAGCTCACGCTGGCGACCCACTCCTGCAACGACGTGTTTCGCAAGATGCCGCCGGCGTTTGGCCCACTGGGCGCTCCGCCCGTAGTCGGCTATTACACGGTTCACTATCACTTGTTGCCGTTCATTGAACAGGACAACCTGTACAAGACGATCCCGTTCCCGAACAACGCCATTGTGCCGCCTTTCAAGGCCCCGTCGGATCCGTCCACTTCGGACGACCGTGGCCTGCAGAACTTCGCCGCCAACCTCCGCGTGTTTTCGGACTTTGGCGTTCAGTTCGGTTACAGCCTTAGCTCTGGCGTCACGCAGCTCGACCATTTTCTGGATCTAGCCGGTCCTGCATCCAATGGCACCTACTTGGTCGCGCCGCCGCCCTTCGACCCCGCGAACGCGGCGACAACTTCCGCGCCTTACCTCGGCAACTCGCGGATTTCGGCCACGTTTGTGGACGGTACTTCCAACACGATTCTCTTCACGACGCGTTATGCCGACAATACCTTTACGACCGCTCCGGTTCCACCGAATTGCTCCAACTACAGTTCCCAACCGTACCAGGATGTAGTGAACCCATTCCCCGGAGCCTTTCCTGGCGGGGCGTTTTTCGGCAACTTGAAGTCCACCATCATCGCCAACCAGTACACGCCCAATACGACGCCCTCCTCCGGCGTGGGCAACATCCCAACCTTCCAGCTTGGCCCGCTTCCGTCCAACGTAGACTGCACCAACAGCACGTACGCTCACAGCTACAACGCGGCCGCTTTGCAGGTCGGTCTGGGTGATGCCAGCGTCCGCAGCATCAACCCCGGCATCTCGCCCCTCACCTGGATGATTGCCATTCAGCCGAACGACGGCCAGGTTCTTCCTCCGGACTGGAACGACTAAGCCGACGTGACCACTAAAAATCCTCGATAACCAGGCCTCCGGTTCTACCGGAGGCTTTTTTTTGTCCATCCCGAGCCTGCTCAAGAATTTGCTGGTGTTTCTTTGCGCCGCTCGTTAGCCTAACAGAAAGGATCTTCGGAGACTTGCATGCGTCCCATCCGCCTCTTGGTGGTTTGCACTTTTTTTCTGACCTTAGCCGCAACGGGGGCGGACGGCCAGGACGCAGATCTGCAGCAGCGGATCAACCTTGCGATTCAAAAGGGCGTTGATCGGCTCCTGCAACTTCAGGGGGCCGATGGGAGTTGGCCTCACGGCCCACGCCGGCCCGACGGGATGACGGCCATTGTGAGTTGGACACTCTTAGAAAGCGGCGTCCCACCCGCGGACCCGAAGCTCAAAGCCGCCACCGAGTACCTGCGCCGCGAGGCTTTGAGCGCGGATCAGACCTATGCCATATCACTGATGATCATGTTTTTCGACAAGCTTGGCGATCCGGCCGATCAATTTCTCATCGAAACACTTGGAGTCCGCCTGCTGCAGGGACATACGGGATACGGCGGCTGGTCGTACAGCTGCGGCAAGCCAGATCACATTTTCGTGAAGAATTTGGAGGAGACGGCAAAACAGTTTCGGGCCAGACCGCCCACGATAGTCAAGGGTGAAGTCCCCAAGCTGCATCCCATCACCGAGGCGCAGCTCAACGTTCTCAGAAAGCGAAAAATCCGCCCCCTCAACGAAATCAATCCCATCGGCATCGGCGACAATTCCAACACCCAGTTTGCCCTCCTCGCGTTGTGGGTCGCGCGTCGTCACGGTCTACCGGTCGATCAGCATCTAAATCTAATTCGGCAACGGTTCGAACTTTCGATGTTGCCCGGCGGAGGCTGGCCGTATCAGCCGTTCGAGGATCCTTCACTCAAAACGGGAGAAAAGCCCGTACCAACGGGATCGATGACTTGCGCGGGGCTTCTGTCCTACGCGGTCGCGGAGGGAACAAGGAACAATGGGCAGGCAACAAAGCAGTTGCTCGAAAACCCACAAGTGCGCGACGGATTCAATTTCCTTGGCCCTTTTCTGACGCCTAAACCCACCGGCAGCATCGGCACGGGCGGTTTGTGCTACTTCTTGTTCAGCCTGGAACGCGTTGCGGTCATTTATGAGTTGAAAACAATTGCTGACATCGACTGGTACGTCGCCGGCGCCCAAAAGCTCATCGCGCTCCAATCTAAGGAAGGCTCGTGGCCTTCGGGGCATGGGCAGGCGGACACCTGCTTCGCCCTTCTCTTCTTGAAGCGCGCCAACGTCGCCTGGGACCTCGGCCCAATTCTTGCGAATCCTATCAAGAGGGAGTCGCGGAAGGTGAATCCCAAGGACCACTTTGATCTGCCGATGCTCATTCCGAAAAAGGACAGGCCGTAGAAATGCGCCCCTATCGCGGAATCGTAGTCTTCGTGCTCGTCGCTGCGGTTGCCCTGGCCGCCTCTGCTGGCTTGCAGGGCCAGGACGCGGGCTTGCAGCGGCGCATTAACCAGGCGATCGACAGAGGCGTCGCCCAACTCAAACGACTTCAGCGTCCGGACGGCACCTGGGAACACAGCCTGAAGCGTCCTGACGGCTCGTCCGATCACAAGTGGTCAGACGGCTTGACGGCGCTGATTGGCTGGACCTTGCTTGAATGCAAAGTCGAGCCCAAGGACAAGCAAATCCTCAAGACTGCGGACTATGTCCGTGCCGAGGCCCTCAAAGCGGATCAGACCTACTCCCTTTCCTTGATGATCCTGTTTCTAGACAAACTTGGCGATCCGGCCGATGAACTCCTCATCCAGGCGTTGGGCATCCGGCTGCTACAGGGTATGAGCGCCTACGGCGGTTGGTCGTATACATCCGGAAAACCGGGACCGGAAGAAGTAAAAGAACTGGAAGCTGCGGTGAAGAAAGTCCGCGACGAGACGCCTGTTACGACCGATACCGGTGCGCCCCGCAGCTTGCATCCGTGGGCCGCCGAGAAGATTAAATCCTTGAAGCAACGAAAAATGCAGCCGCCGGCCGAGCTTGGGGCTTATGGGGTTGGCGACAATTCGAACACCCAGTTTGCACTTCTGGCTCTGTGGGTCGCCCGCCGACATGGTGTGCCGGTCCACCAGCATCTCACCTTGGTCGAAGAACGCTTCCGTGCCTCGGCGTTAGAGAGCGGCGGATGGTCCTATCAACCCTTCTCCGAGCAGTTATTCCCGCAAAACAAGGGATTCGTATCCCGTGCAACCGCGTCCATGACCTGTGCGGGATTGCTTGCATGTGCCGTCGGCCAAGGCGCCAAGCTCGAAGGCAAGACTACCAAGGAATTGCTCGAGGAACCTCCCGTGCGTGACGCCTTCAGCCTGATTGGTCCGACTCTCAGAAACCAGCCGCGCATTGAGATCGGCAGCGGCGGATTGTATTATTTCCTGTTCAGCCTGGAGCGCGTGGCCGTTATTTATGAATTAAAGAACATTACTGATGTCGATTGGTACGTGGCCGGCGCTCAGATGCTGCTGCCGCGCCAGCAGGCGGATGGCATTTGGCCTCAGGGAACCGTGGCGAGCGGCTTGGCCGACACCTGTTTTGCGCTTATTTTCCTCAAGAAGGCCAACGTCGCCTGGGACATCCTACCCATCCTCAGGGTGCCTGTACGGATGGACCCACTCAGGGTGGATTCAAAGGACCTCTTTGACTTACCCATTCTTCTGCCTAAGAAGGAGAATGCCGCCAAGAACAAATCCACTAAAGAAAAATCCGGCAAGGACAAGATTGCCCCGCCTTGACCACCTTCCTGACTCATCACGTTATTTGACATTAATCCGACATGAACTAATCTTGAGAAACCCATTCTCTGGGATTGGAATCATGCCTGACCAACTCTTGACGGCTCCCGACGAGATTGCGCAGCCAGTAGGAGGCGAAGATCGCCGCGGGCCGCAACGCTATTCCTGCGAACTCCCCTCCGCTTGTCAACCGGCATCCACTTGGGGAAGCGAGGAGGCCAAATGGTCGGCGACGATTCGCAACATCTCCCCAGCCGGGATCTGCCTGACTCTCGGCCGGCGCTTCGAACGCGGCACCGGCCTGGCCATTGATCTGCCTGGCGCCGCCGGCAAGAACTCATCCACCGTGCTGGGAAAAGTCGTGCACGTCCAGCCGCAAGCGGACGGCACCTGGTCTCTCGGTTGCGAGCTGATCAGTGAGTTGAATGACGACGAAATTCAGAGCCTACTCTCGTCCAAACCGAAACAAGTATTGGCAACCCAAACCACGGCCAAGGAAACGCCGCAGGACAACCAAGACAACTCGGAAAACAAGACGTACTCCCAGGTCCGTTGCAGGCTTGAAATCCTACCTGGGACAACGATCCAATACATCATCCATCAGCTTTTCGTCTTGGAATCTTGGCCCCTTCCTCGCGGTAAGGTCGTGACGCTCCGAGGCGTCGTCGCGGGCGTGGCTTGGGCGCTAAAAGCTCAAGTCCTTCATTGTCGCTTCCGTGATGAAATCTGGTATCTGCAGTGCCGGCTGGTGAATTTCCCCTCATTGGCGAATCTGCTCGGGGCGCTCGCCCGTCTCGATACAGGGAGCTGACCACGTCGCCCGCCTCCACTTTCCGATCGTCGCCGGATTTTGCTTGCCCCGCGGGCAATCTTATTTCAGGATAGGGGTTCCTGCCTTACGCGCTTTTCTCCAGCCGGCATGGACCCGACCATGAAACTCCTGCCTTCGGCGCTTCTCGTTCTTTTCATTTGGCCGGCGCTTCTCCAAGCCGGAGAACGGGATCAAAAGTCCGCCAAGACGGATCATTGGGCTTTCCAGGCGCCGAAGCGTTCGGCTCCACCGCCCGTCAAAGACAAAGCTTGGATTCGCAACGGCATCGATCCATTCATCCTTGCGCGACTCGAAAGGGAGAACCTAACTCCGAGCCCGCAAGCGGATCGAGTCACGCTGATTCGCAGACTCAGCCTCGACCTGACCGGCCTTCCTCCGACCTTGCATGCAATCGACGAATTCCTCAAAGATGCTCGGACGGACGCCTATGAACGCTTGGTGGACCGTCTGCTCGCCTCACCTCATTATGGCGAGCGTTGGGGCCGGCACTGGCTTGACCTCGCCCGCTATGCCGACTCGAACGGGTTCAACATCGACGCGCCGCGCAGCATTTGGCCCTATCGCGACTGGGTCATCGCCGCCTTCAATCGCGATTTGCCGTTTAATCGCTTCGTTATCGAGCAGCTGGCCGGCGACCTGCTTCCGGGCGCGACCATCGAAAACAAGATCGCAACCGGTTTTCATCGCAACACGCTCCTCAACCAGGAAGGCGGCATCGACCTGGAGCAGTTTCGCGTTGAATCCGTGGTGGACCGCGTCAACACCACGGGGGCGGTCTTTCTCGGCTTGACGCTTGGCTGCGCCCAATGTCACAACCACAAGTTCGATCCCGTGTCCCAGCGCGAATACTACGAATTGTTCGCTTTCTTCAACCAGTGCGACGAACCGGCGCTTGCCCTGCCGACCCTGGAAGAGGCGCGCATTCTCGAGGAGTTGCGCCGCAAACAAGGCGCAATTCAAAAGGCCCTCAAGGGACTCGACCGGACGTCGCCGACCCGGCAGGCCCAGTGGGAGCGCGATCTCACGCCGGAAGCGCGCTTGCTGCTTCCGTCCGCCATCAAGGATATCCTCGACAAGCCCGATTACCAGCGAACCGGCAAGGAAAAGCAAATCCTCGCGGCCATGCTGCGCAATCTCGATCAGATACCGCAATTCGTAGCCGGTTTGGGCGATCCCTTAGCGGCTGGCATAGCGGGCCCAGTGCTTGCCGCCGGCCACCTGCACTTCGTGCTTTTTCGATCCGACCTCGAACAGAAGCTCACGGTTTTGAACAAGCAGCGGCCGATCGTCGCTTCCACCCTGGTGCTGCAAGAGCGCAAGACGCCGCGTGAAACGCATGTGCACATTAAAGGCGATTTCCTGCGCAAGGGGAAAGTGGTAGGCACGGGCACGCCCAAGGTCCTTCATCCATTTGGCGACGGCACGAATGCGAATCGTCTCGACTTGGCCCGCTGGCTGGTAGCCAAAGAAAATCCGCTTACCGCCCGCGTGTTCGTCAACCGCGTTTGGCAGCATTATTTCGGCTTGGGCTTGGTTGAAACGGAGAACGATTTCGGTTCGCAGGGAACGCCGCCGTCGCATCCGGAGCTGCTCGATTGGCTGGCTCTGGAATTCATGTCCGGAGCGAGCGCGCCGCCGAGCGCCAAGTCCACGGCGGCTTGGAGCATCAAAGCTCTGCATCGGCTGATCGCAACCAGCGCCACTTATCGGCAGGCAAGCATGGCCCGGCGCGAACCGACAAGCGTCGATCCGCGCAATCGCCTTCTGGCCCGGCAGAACCGCTTGCGACTCGAAGCGGAGATCGTCCGCGATGTCGCCTTGGCGGCGAGCGGCTTGCTCCATCCCAAGATCGGAGGTCCGAGCGTCTTTCCACCCCAGCCGGACGGAGTCTTCGCCTTCACGCAAATCCAGCGCGAATGGAAAGCCGCCACGGGACCGGAGCGCCACCGCCGCGGCTTGTACACGCACTTTTGGCGGTCGGCTCCACATCCGGCGCTCATGGCCTTCGATGCCCCGGATTCCACGTCCACCTGCACGCGCCGCAACCGATCCAACACTCCCCTGCAAGCGTTGACGTTGCTCAACGACAAGGCGTTCTACGAATTCGCCCAAGGCCTCGCGGTGCGCGTTTTGAAAGAAAGCAAGGAAAGCAGCGCGGAGAGGCTCACCTACGCCTTCCGGCTCTGCTTGGCGCGCGAGCCCAGCGCGAAAGAAACGCGCCGGCTGACGGAGTTATTGAGCTCGCTCGAGCGCGAGTTCGCCGAAAGTCGAGACGAAGCGCGGAAACTGGCGCCCGAGGCCATCCCGCCGAATGTAAGTGTTCCGCAAGCGGCCGCGTGGACCGTGTTGAGCCGCGTACTTCTGAACTTAGATGAGTTCATCACGCGGGAGTGAGTCCTTCGGTTGAACTTCTTCCAAGAGTGCGCCACCTGCCCGCCATCCGCTCCAAGCGGTTTGGCGCTGAGCTCGTCGACATAAGACATTCAAGCTCAAATCCTTACGGCAACTTTGCGAGCTCAGCGCCACAGCGCCACACTCACATACCCCCCCGAGGCCTTGGTGCTTAAATCTTGGCGGATTCCGCCTGTTTACCGAACGACGGACATAGCAATCGCGCCTTCCAAAATGTTACGATGGAAGAATGAGAGAGGCCGGTCAGCAGCTGCTGCTTCCGCGTCGCGTCGATCAAGTCAAGGCCCTGCCGATCGATTGGCTCTGGCCCGGACGGTTGGCGGCCGGCAAGCTCACTCTCCTCGACGGCGATCCGGAGATAGGGAAAACTTGGATCGCGCTCGATCTCTGCGCCCGTCTCAGCAAGGGCGCAATCTGGCCTGGCGGCGCCCCCGGATTGCCGCCGTGCACCTCGCTGTTTCTGAGCGCCGAAGACAACGACGCCGACACGCTGGTGCCGCGCTTGACTTCCTTGGGCGCCGATCTCAGCAAAGTGTATCTTTGGCCTTCGGAACACGCGCTGCCGCGCTTGCCGGCCGATCTGGACGCGCTCGACGGCGCGCTCAGCCACACGAAGGCCCGCTTGGTGGTCCTCGATCCGCTCTTGGCATTTCTGGACGCTCAGGTATCGTCGGCGCATTTCGACAGCGTGCAGCGGCTCCTCGTCGATTTGCTGCGCCTGGCGGAAAAACACCATTGCGCGATGCTGCTGATCCGGCACCTCATCAAACGGGGCATCGGCCGAGCCCTCTTTCGCGGCTTCGGCTCGCTGGCCTTCAGCAGCTTTTGCCGTTTGGCCTGGCTAGTAGGCAAAGAGCCCGACAATCCGCAGCGATCGGTGCTGGCTCAGAACAAGAGCAACCTCGGCCCGGCGCAGAGTTCGCTCGCGTACCGTATCCATTTTGAATCGTCGAAGCCCCTGAGTCGGGCCAACCTGAGTCGGGCCAACCTGAGTCAGGTCAACCCGTCGAATGGCTAGGTCCCGTGCCATGGTGCGCCGATGACCTGGTGCGCAATAGCCGCCGGCTTCCCTCGCCAAGCCTCAACCGGGCGAAAAAGTTTCTGGAGGAGTATCTTGCCCGCGGACCGCGCCTGTCCGAGGAAGTGCGGAGTTCCGCCGGGAGACGGCGGCTATCGCGGCGCACGGTGCAGCGTGCCTTCGCGCAATTGGAAATGCGCAGCGAGCGCGTTTATCACGGCCGCCAGCTTTACGTCTATTGGCTGCTAAAAGGACAGGAACTGCCGGAAGAACTGCGGACACCGCAAGATACGGGATTGAATCGGTGGCTGAAGCCGTTGGAGGAGCGGTATGGCACGGGTGCGGCGGCGGGAATGGATGAGTGCGAATGAATGGCCGGAGTGGTTGGCGCTGTGATCTGACCGGGCAAACAGATTACGCGGCTCGATTCGAAATGGTCAACACTTGACATTACCATATCTTCGATTTATTTCGACAACGAGGCCCGCCATGCCTGATTCCCCTAGCACATACACGCACGGCACCTTGGAATACCAAAGAGCGAGCTGGATCGTTTCTTTCGGAATCCAATCGGCCGCAATTTGACTACCGATTGATCATCTCCACGACCGACGACATCGGCCGCAACGCCTGAGCAACGCTTGCCGGGCAAGTCATTATTGGCTGTAGGAAAATTCCTACACTTGATCTTGGGGGCGACAATAAACGCCAGGTACAATGGGATCAAAGGAATGCCTGCCCTGCCCGATGATGCTTTGGTTGTGCGTGGCGGCGAGAACTTGCCGGAGAGTTTCGCCCTGGGGTCGGGCGTGACGGTCGATCTGAGCGGCAAGGTGCAAGGCGTCTCGGTCAATGCGGCGCCGGGTCTCACGGTGACAGACCTTACGGCACCCAATGCCAAAATGGGTTATCCCGGCATTCCGCATAACCAGGTTGGCGTGACAACAGTCGGCAGAATTCGTGCACATGGCGGTGTCGTTGATCCGTCCCCGAGAAAAAAGAACCCGAACCATGCGACCCTCAGTGGGTTGACGCCGGAACAGGCAAGCAGCTTGTTCCGGCCGACGGTCAAGAATCCCAGGCGGACAAAAGAAACGGAGTAACGTCATGACTCACCCACGAGTATACGCCGACTTCCAAAACCTCGACGATGAAAACCGCTTGCGCTTGACCTGCGCCGGCACGCGTCGGGACTTGGAACGACAAGCGCTCGAGCTTCGCGAAGGGATGGCCTTGACGCTGTACACCGATGACGCCACGGACGATGGCCAGTCCGACGAACTCTTGGCGGACGCGGTGGTGCATTTCAACGAAGCCGAGAGTTGTTGGGTGGCGGCCATCAATTGGCAAGCGATTCGGCATGCATCGGCGGAACAGAAGCCCCATCGCAAGACGGGTTGAGCGGCAATTTTTTGAAGTTCAGAGTGTCCCTTCTCCAGCCTCTCCGACGAGGCCCACCATGCTTGATTCCCCAAGCACATACACGCCCGGCACGTTGGAATATTTGCCAGTCGTGCAGATTCGTCGCTGGTGGCCCTGGGTTAGCTGATCGCAGCGCTTATCGCCACCGAAGGGCGCGATGGCCGCATCGTGATTTTTGGCCCGGCTCTCTTGCTTCCTCTGGCGTTGAGCTGGTTCCCCGACATCTTCGGCAGCTACGTGGGACCTCAGGGCATCGAGGCCAGGGAAATGATAAATGGGAACTGTGCCCCAAGATTCTTGAGCAGCTTGTCGTCTGCCGTGATGATCTCGCATCTCTCGCGCTCGGCCAGGGCGACGTAGAGGCAGTCGTAGACCCCGCAGCGCATGGCGGACGAGATGGCCACCGCCCTCGGCAGAAGCGGGCGATAGGGGTGCAGTGGCATCGGGGTGCTGAGGACATCGGCAAGGAGGCGCGTTGCTTAAGGTGGCTTGATGAGGCCCTTCCGCTCGGCGCGGGTCAGGGCGTGTGCGACTTCGACTGGGAAGACATCTGGGGCCAGGAGTTCGTGCAACTTGTTGCGAAAGTCATCACGGACGGAGAGGGCTTTGGGCGAATCGGGCTCGGTTAGGACCCACTTGAGCGCCACGGATGCATCGAGGACGTACTTCATTCCTCGTCGCGGCCTTCACGAATTAGGTCCACGGCGACGTTGAGAACGCCGTGTTCGGCGAGGATTTCCTGCCGGATCACCTCAGTCTGTTCGCCGATCCGCTTCTCGAACCCGGGGTCGCGCTGGCCGGTCGTCTGCAGGTGCAGGGCATACTCCAGATCGGCCAGGGCATCGGAGGGAATCATGGTATTCTCGATGGTCTTCATGAGTGCATTTTCACAAGGTCTTTGGAGGGCGTCAATGGGAGCTCGGGAATCGCAATTGAATTGTCGGCGACGCCCTAACTAATCGTTGTGGATTCCGTCGTAGATACACGCTACAGTGGAAAGAGCATGCTTCACCATCCCATTCTCCAGCTCACCCGCCGCCATTTTTTCCAGGAATGCGGCGTCGGCCTGGGCGCGATGGCGCTGGGGTCGCTCCTAGGGAACGATCTTCCCGCCCAAGACAGGCCGCTGACAAACCCGCTGGCGCCGCGGCAGCCGCACCAGCCGGCGAAGGCGACCAGCGTCATCTATTTGTTCATGGCCGGAGGGCCGAGCCAGCTTGAGTTGTTCGACTATAAGCCGCGCTTGCGGGAGTTGAACAACCAGCCGATTCCGCAGTCCTTTCTCGAGGGCAGGCGGTTCGCCTTCATGGACAGCTTCACACGCGAAGTGCCGCGGCTCTTGGGAACCCGGCGGCGCTTCCTGAGAGTCGGCAGGCAGGGAACGTGGATTTCGGAGCTGTTGCCGCACCTCGCAGGCGTGGCCGACGACTTGGCAATTGTGCGCACTGTGGCGACGGACGTCTTCAACCATGCCCCGGCCAAGATCTTTGTCAACACCGGCTCGCCCCAGTTTGGCAGGCCCGCGATGGGCGCCTGGGTCACCTACGGTCTTGGCAGCGTCAGCCAGAATCTGCCGGGTTTCGTCGTACTGCAATCCGGCCCGCGTGGCCCACGCGGCGGCGCGCTCAACTGGGGCAGCGGCTTTTTGCCGACGACTTTCCAGGGCGTTCCGTTTCGCGGCACGGGCGAACCGATCCTGAACCTGACCAGCCCGGCCGGCGTCACTCCTGCTCGGCAACGGCAAGTGCTCGACGCCGTGCGCGATCTTAACGCGGCTCGCCTCGATGTCACCGGCGATCCAGAAATCGCCACGCGAATTTCGAGCTACGAGATGGCCCACCGCATGCAGACTTCGGGGCCGGAACTCATCGATCTGTCGGGCGAAACCAGCCAAACCTTACGCAGGTACGGCGCCAAGCCGGGCCAGCCCTCCTTTGCCAAGAACTGCCTTCTTGCCCGCCGCCTGGTCCAGCGCGGCGTCCGCTTTGTGCAGCTGTACCACACGGATTGGGACCATCACGGCGAGGGCGGCAATACTCTTGATGCCGGACTCGACGGGCGTTGCCGGGAAATCGACCGCCCGTGCGCGGCCCTGATCCACGACCTCAAGCAGCGCGGACTTCTGGATACGACGCTGGTGGTCTGGGGCGGTGAATTTGGCCGCACACCGATGGGAGAAAACCGCGACACCGTCGGCCGCAATCACCACATCGACGCATTCACGATGTGGTTCGCGGGCGGCGGCGTCAAGCCCGGGATCGACCTGGGCGCGACCGACGAATTCGGTTTCGCGCCCGTGGAAGACCGCGTCCACATTCACGACGTGCAGGCGACGATCCTGCACCTCTTGGGACTCGATCACCGCCGGCTCACGTTCCGTTTTCAAGGACGCGATTTTCGACTGACGGACGTGTATGGGGAGGTTGTGGAGAAGTTGCTGGCGTAACCCTGGCGAGCCGGGAGTGTAAACGACCGGAGTAAACCGGCGGATTTGGGTCGCGCCGACTCCGGTCGCTTACGCTCCCGGCTCGCCAAGTCAATCCGGCTCGCCAAGTCAATTCAGAGGCACCGCTTCGATACGCGTCTCCGCGGTGACCGGTCGACCATTGTCGAGGAGCGTCGCGCGAAGCACAAGCGGCATGTTGATTGGGCCGGACGATAGGTCGGAGAATTCCACGACAAATCGACCACCTGTTTCGTCTCCCTTGAGAGTAACGGGTTGGCCATTTAGTCCCTTGATGTGTGCGGGCACAATCAGTTCGACGGTCACGGGGCCTTCCAAGCCTTTGGCGCGCGACACTTGAAAGCGAACTTCAGCCTTTTTGCCGGGACATAGGCCAAGCGAAGTTCTTTCGACCGACAGATCGAGCTTTCCGGGCTCAACGACCGCCACCATCTGCTCGTTTTGGTTCACGGAGCTGAAGCTCACTTCGTGCTCGCTGCCGTCCTTGTCCTTGATGACGCCGACAGCCATCACGCAGGTTCGGCTGGTGCGTCCGGTTTCCATCCATGGCGGCAACTGAATGGCGTAGCGAAACTCGGTCGCACCTGCCGGCACGATGATCGGCGCCGCGTGAACGCCCTGAAGGTGCCTGGCTTGCCGATCGGTGAGGCTGATTGCCAACGGCCCGTCGAACCCGTTGCGCTCGATTTGGTAAAGGCGCTCATGCAAGGAGCCTCGGGCCGCCCAGCGCATGTCGTAGACGCCCTTGATTTTGAACGGAGTCGGCAGGGCGACGCTCACGAGGATCGTTTCGACCGGCGGTTGACCGAAGGGACTAGCCGTCGCCGCGGTGTGAGCGATTGACTGCTCGCCGATCTTGGCAGTGCCGCGAATGACGACGCGGCCGGCTTGGATGGCCGCTTCTTTGTCCGCTTCGAACACGATCTTGCCGGGGCCTCCTTTGGCGAGATCGGGAAGCTTCACCGTCACGCCGCGCGGCAGGCCGTCCACTGTTAGAGCGACAGGTTCCTTGAAAGCACCTACGCGTTCCAGCGCGATTAGCAACTCGGCTTTTCCGCCGCGGGGCACGTTGAGGCTCGTCGTTGGAATCCGCAAGAGAAACTCCGCGGCAGGCGTCGTGTTGAGACGCAAGCGATAGGCGTAATCACGGCCGCCGCGCGACTTGAAACGATCCTGCACGCCTACCGCGTATGTGCCGTCAACGGGCGCCGTGAAGCGCAGCAAGGGATCGTTCCATTCCGGCACGGGCTGGTCGGTGCGCGCCAATTCCTTGCCGGCGGCATCGCGGATCGTGAGGATGCCGTCGAGCGGCGATCCCAATCTGGCTGCTCGCAATTCCGCTTCGAGCGTCTCGCCTTTTTTCAAAGGGACCTGCCAGACGCCGGTCGCTCCCGGTTTTTCGATCCGGCCGTTGCACATCGCGGGCAGTGGAACGTGCATCGGAACTTGCATCGGCTTGTCGGCGATTTCCAGGAATTCCTGAACGTCGTCAAGATCGAGCAAAATCGGATTGCTCCGTTTACCGGAAGCTGCCATTTGATGCCAGGTGAAGGCGCCGTGCACCGGAAGCGACCATGTCGTCCGCGCGGGCACGTTTTGGCCGTCCAACTCAAAGTCCACGCGGGCGCCGCGCTTGCCGCCAAGTGGAAAAACACGATCGACATAGGCGTCGGCGGTGATAGTCAGACGATAGACGTGTGCTTGGCTCCCCTGGAAGGCTGCGTCGTGGATGCGGGCCTGGAACGGGCCGTCGCTTGGGGCGATGAAGCGCAAGCGCACGTCGCCGCCGGGAAGGGGCCGGGCTTCCTCCAACCGCTTTCCGTTCGCATCCACAATTTCCAGGTGTGCATCGAGCGGCGATCCGAGACGGGCGGCGACAACCTCACAAGTGACCGACTGCCCCTTCTTGGCCTGAAAGCGCCACAAGTCCACGTCGGCACGCGGAAAGATTCGGCCATTGATCGTGACCGGAAGCGTCACGTCAACAGCAATTGGATCGCCGTCGATTTCCTCCTCGACGATTTCGGGCAAATCGCCGACAACGAATTTCATGTGCGGCGTGCAGCCTTGAGAGGTCGCCAACCGCCAGTAACGCGTTCCAAGTGGAGTGTCGCCGGCGATCTTCACTTCGCCCGCCATGTCCTTTGGATAGTCTTCTTGCCGCTGCGAATCGGGCAAGTGCAACAGCGGTCCTTCGAACCACACGGTCGGCATCCGCGTCAGCTTCTTGGAGAAATCCAGTCCGGGGCCGAGCATTTCGAACGAGCAGCTCTTGTGCAGAAACAGGCCGCCGACGCGCAGCTTCACCGCCGTGCCGCGCTGCCCGCCCGCGGGGAAGATGTAGGAGGCGACGGGTGACTCGGCGTGAACCGTCGAAGCGCCGCAAACCAGGACGACAAGGAGGAGGAAACGTTTCATGCTGACAGCGTCCAAAGGGCTGCGTCAGGTCACCCGCTCGGCGGTTTTGCGCGAACCTGTTAGCGCGAAACCGCAAGCGAGCTTCGATTTCGAGTGTACGGAACTCAGGTGAACACCGGAATTCGATTTACAACAAATCCTGGATCACCCGGCCATTATTCACGATGCGCACCGGGCGGCCGTCGGGGGTGTGAAACTCGTCGTTGGGGTCGATGCCGAGCAGGTGGTACAAGGTGGCGCAGAGGTTTTCCGGGCCGTGGGCATCGCCCTGGGGCCTTTCGGCGCGGGCGTCGGTCCTGCCCAGGACGCGGCCGCCGCGAATGCCGCCGCCGCCCAGCGCCACCGTGAAGGCAGGGCCCCAGTGGTCGCGGCCCGCGTTGTTGTTGATGCGTGGCGTGCGGCCGAATTCGCCGGTGACCACGACCAAGGTGGTGTCAAACATGCCGCGGTCAGCAAGGTCGTGGAACAGCGTGGACAAGGCGCTGTCGAGCGCCGGTAAGAGGTCGCGGCGCAGGGTGGCGAAGTTGTTGTCGTGCGTGTCCCAGTTGCTGTGATCGATGGTGACGCAGCGAACGCCGGCTTCGATCATGCGCCTCGCCATCAGGCACGATTGGCCCAGCGAGTGCCGTCCGTATTCATCGCGGAGCCGGGCGTTCTCTTGTTGGATGTCGAAGGCGCGTCGTGCCGCGGATGAAGTCATCAGGTTGAAAGCTTCGCGCTGGTAACTGCTGACCTCGTTGGCAAGCCGGTTGGCTTGTGTCTCGACGCCGCGTTGGTAGCGGTCCAGATCGGTCAAGAGCCGGCGGCGATTCTCCAGGCGTGCGGTTGGGATCGCAGGCGGCGGCACGATGTCGGGCACGGCGAAGTTTGGGGCGTTCGGATCGGCGTCGATAACGAACGGCGCCGCGCCGCTGCCCAGGTATGCGGGTCCGGCGCTCGGATGCATCTTCGGCAGGCACACATAGGCGGGGACGCTGCGGCGCGGACCGAGCTTGCGGGCGATGATGCTGCCGTGCGCGGGCCGCTGATTGTTGGGCGAAAGCGATGGGTTGAAGCCGGCCTGCGGGAAGTAGCCTGTAAAGATGTAATGATCTGCCGGTCCGTGATCGCTGTTGTTGTGGCGGAAGTTGCGGATGAGGGCGATCTTGTCCATCTGCCGGGCCGTCCGCGACAGCAACTCACAGATTTGTATCCCGGGAACCTTGGTGGCCGCCGGGCGGAACTCGCCGCGGAACTCCGCCGGGGCGTCGGGCTTCAAGTCCCAGGTGTCGATGGTGCTGAGGCCGCCGTGGAGGAAAACGAAGATAAGCGAAACGTCGCGCGGCGCACCGCCTTGCTGCCGTGCCAGCGCGCGGGCGGCGAGCAAATCCGGCAAGGTCAAACCAAAGAGGCCGCCGGCGCCGATGCGAAGAAAATCGCGGCGCGGCAATCCGTCGCAAAACGATCTGGTCATCCGATTGTCCCCCCCACTTGCGAACCGATGCCTCGTGGACGCATCGTGTCCTATTATTCGACCATAAATCGGCCCGGATCGCAAACGAATTTCGCATTCTTGGGTGACCGCGTGTAGAATGCAAATCATGAGACGCCTTTCGATTTGCACGCTTCTTGCACTCATTTCCGGCTGTGGCTTATCGGACTACGAACAGCGCCTCGACCAGGAGCGGGCGCGCATCAAGGTCTTTGATGAGGAAAACAAAGTCTTGGGCGATCCGATCGACCGCCCGGTCGACGTGCTGAACAAGGGCGGCAAGGACATCATGACACAGGTCTGGCCGTTCGAAATCTTCTTGCGCGTACCTAAAGAAGTGAACAACAAGACCGAAGGCAAGGTCGCAGGTTTCGGGACCGACCGGCTTAAGCTTTACCGCTTTAAGGGCAAGGAAGCCGCGCCCAAGAAAGAGCCGGCCTATTCCGTGCTCGTTGCGGCCGCCAAGATCGAGGACCGGAGCAAGGAAGGCAAGCTCAAGGAAGGCTTGCCCGTCAAGGAATTCCATGATGAGGTATTCAAGGCACTTGACCAATACTTGCAAGCGACCGGGTGGAAGTCCAAATTAGCCGCCCCAGTCAAGTTGGAAGAAAACCGACCGTTTTCGCGGGTTGAATTCGGACGCGATCGGTCTCCCGACGTGAAATGCGACTACTATGCGTGCAAGCCCCTCGAAAAGGACGCGCCGAGAATCCTGATCTTCCTCCACCAATCCGGCGCCCGCCAGGCGGCGATCATCTACCAACTACCCCCGAGCGATTACAAGGCGGACGATCCGCGGCTGCCGGAGGTCGTCGCCTTCGGCCTGCGCTCGTTGGATATCGGCGAAGGCGCCACGCAGCGGCGTAATTGGTATAACCGCTATCGCCGCTATAATCTCGGTTCGTGAGTCGCGCCGAACCGCAAATCAAGCCGTGGCTGAACTCGCAAAAGTTCACACGAGTTCCAAATTAACTTCCAAGCGTTCCAACAAAGATTCCGCACAATCCGCGCGCGCGGCAGGCGCGTCAGGATAAGCAAAATGGCGGCAATTTTCCTGACAGGAAAGAAGTCCCTGATTTGCTCAGATTCCGATCCCAAGGTAGGGTTGCGTTGTTGCGGCCAAAAACCGCAGCACTGGTCGAGGTAGTGGCTGGGCGGCGCTCGCGTGGAGTTGCCGCCTCGCGCTGGGAGCCGCTACCTCGATTTTGTCTTCTCCAGGCCCACGAACTGCCCCGTTCGTGGGCCTGTTGCATTTCTGGAGTTCCGATCTATTGGGGTATCGGCAGCTTGGGTGTGCCGGCAGACGGCGGCGGATTCGAGTTGTCCGACGGAAGCACAAAGCCGCCGTCGTCCGTCGGGCGCAGGCTCGTCGGAATTCCCGTCGTGACGGGTTTGGATGTTGAGGAGGGTTGGTTCTTGTCGTTGGACAAGGCGTCGTGCAGCTTCGATTCGCCCTTGTTCACGTCATCCTTAATCTTGTTGGTGTTGAGGTCGATGCTGATCTGCCGGTGGCCGTCCGCGCCTGGGGTGGTGCTGATCTTGTACCAGCCCAGATACCAGCCGATGCCAAGGAAGACGAGAACGCCCGCCGCCAAAAGTGCGAGAAGATTGCGCATGGTCGGACCTCCATTGTTCGAGACTAGGCCCGGGAATGGCCGAGAGCGGGTCTAACAGGTTCTCGGATGGCGGTCCAGTCGAAAAAAATGCCCCGCTAACGCGGGGCATTTACATCAACTGGGAAAATCACGTCGTAGCCGCATTCGTCAGAATGCAGGGTCGCCAACGGCAAACCGGCATTCTGAAGAATGCGGCTACCAGGCAAAGCTATTCCTTGAAAACGTCCGCCGGAAGGATTTCGCCGCCGTTGCGGGTGATCAAGGCGCGAAGCGTTCCTGCGTCCAGTTTGCGGCGGATCGTATTCACCGAGCCGTCGCACATGGCGGCGTGGAAGCCGTCAGCGAACACGCCGAGCTTGGGAAGCGCGCCTTTGAGCTCGAACGGCAAGTCTTCCGGCTTGGTCCAGATCACCGGCTTGGCCGCTTCGACCACCATGAACGTATTGGCGGTTCCGTCCGTGATCTGCTTAATATGGATGTTGGCGCCTTCGTTATTGACCGGCTCGAACGGCGTGCCTTTACCGACGAAAACTTGATAAAACGTCTCGCCGGGGTTCTTGGTGGGTATAGCGGGCACCGAGTAGTTTCTCGGCATCCGCATGACCAGCTTCTTGTTGTGCTCGCTGTCCCACGGCTCATCCAGCTTGAACTGCTTGAAAAGATTGTCGTGCTCGATATACGGCAATATCGCCACGCGCCAGCTTAATAAAGGCTTGCCATCCTTGTTATTGATCGCCGCCGGCGGGAAGCCTCCATGACGGTCGTGGTAGTTGTGCAAGGCCAGCAAGATTTGCTTGAGGTTGTTCTCGCTTTCGGCGCCCGCCTCGGAAATAATCGGCGGCCGCTGTATTTCTTCCTCTTTCTGAGCCGCTGCCGGCTTTGCAGCCTCTTTGCCGGCCTTGGCAGCATCCGGTGTCTTCTCGCCTTGCTGTAATAGAGCGTCCGCATTTTGCCGTGGTTCTCCGGGCGCCGTTGCCAGGATCGCGGAATAGCCGACGCCCAGGCCGCCGACTGCGAGCAGGACGGTCGCTGCCACCATTTTCAACTTGGTTAGGAAGTAAGCGTGCATGATACTCCTTGTTAGGTTGGCGACTTGAACGGAAACGATGCTTGTCGTAACAGTCTGGGCCGCGGCCGTCTCGAGCGCCGCCTTCACGGTCGTCGCAGCCAAAGCCACCGTCGGGCGGACGAGCGGAACCACCGCCGTGGCCAGGACCGCTGCCGGCCCTAAGCCGCGACGCACCAGCCGACGCCGCAAGAGATCGCGCGCTTGATCGAGACGGCGTTTGAATGTGGACTTGGACCAGCCGAGGCTATGGGCAGCATCATCCTGGGTCAGGCCTTCCAGATAGCACAGAACCAAAGGTCCGCGGTGCCGTTCGCCCAAGCAATTCAGTTCCTGGTGAATTACCGACTGCGCCTCAGCCCAGCTCAAGCTCTCGGCGGCGGTTGCCTCGGGCGCAGTAGATGCTTCCCCTTTGGCCACCCTTGCCTCGCGCATTTTGCTCTTAAGTGAAATTGTCCTGGCACGAAGTCCCGCGCGATGGGCTACGCCGAAAAGCCAACTCCCTAGCGATTGGGCCTTGCGGATCGCCTGCGCTCTTCGGGCGAGCACGAGAAAGGTTGCTTGAAACGCATCCTCCGCGTCCTGCTCGCTCTTCGCTGCCGCCCGACAAACGGATAGCACCATGGCGCCATGCCGGCGCACGATCGCCTGAAACGCCGCTTCGTCCCTTTGGCTCGCAAAGCGCTGGAGCAAGTCGAAATCAGAAGCATCGCGAAGATGGCCGTTCTGGGCCAAGCCGCGCAGGAAGCCGGCAACCGAAGTCGCAGTCGGATTGGCCATGAGCGGACTCGACGGGCTACGATGATGGATGTCTGTAATATAGTGTCCGCAGGAGCGTTGCTGGGTTCAAGTTTTTCTGTGGTTCCGATGGAGATCGCATGAACTCGATCCTCGTCATCCACCCGTACAAACACGAGGGCCTGTGGGTGTTCGATGATCCCAATGTCGGCCTCGTGCAAGAGCCTTTCGTCGCCGGCGCCGACACGATCATCGACAGGATGGTCGAAGACATCCCCAAGGCGCAGGCGGGAGTCACGATCTTGTTCTCGGCCACGCCGTTCCCCGGCTGCCAGCATGAGTTCCACTGGCGGCGCGAAGAGTACGGCGGGAATTGGTACTTCAGCCCTCACTTCGGCATCGAAGGCTGGCTGTGCCCCGTGCTGTTCAAGTACTTCGATAAAGCCCCCGAGCGGATCTTCGCGCAGGTGAAACCGAAGGGGGCTTGAATCCTGTATCAGGGATTGGGCACGAAAGTTTTGGCGCCGACGATATAATAAAGAAGATGGCCAATGCCCCAGAAAAGCGGGGCACAGCTTCAACGGGGGCGATCTGGTTTCGATCGGGTAAGTTGAGGCGTTTGGCGGCGTGTCGTGGTTGATCAGAAGGCCACGTTAAAAATCTGATCACACAACCAACTGCTGAACCGCAGTTCTCCATGGCTGCCTAATAACGGCAACCCCATGTCCGGAAGCTTAGCCTGAGAGGTTTCGGCTTGGTCGTTAAATCAGGATCGCGGAAGCCCGGGTCGGTCGCGAGGCCGGCCGCTGCCGGAGGCGGCGTCCGCTAAACAACACAGCCGGTTAGTTCCGAAACGACCTTGCTTGCCGGGGCGTCCGGAATGAACGCGGCAGGTTCGGCCTGCCAACCTTGACGAGCTACACACGTAGAAGCCGGCGCTGAAGTACACCGAGACCCGGGTTCAATTCCCGGCGCCTCCACTGTCTTTCCCAAAAAGCCCTTCGGCCAACAGGCCGAAGGGCTTTCTCATTTCAATAGTTGGAAGTGCACAGCCCGCGAAAACGTGCAAGTCGAGGGGAGGAGTGCAAGTCTGTCTGCGGAAGCCACTTACGGATTTCATTTCGCTCGACGTGCACGTTTTGGTGAGGAACACCCCTGGTAATTTACCTATGTGGCAGCCGAGGGTATTGCCCGTTGCGGATCGCGCCAGTTCGTGACGCACGCGAGTTGGAACTTCAAGGCAGTGCTGTCTTGAAGCTCCTTTTTATTCAAGCCGGAGCGCGACGCCCGCGTCGAACGAAACGCGTGATCGCCGATCAGCTCGGCTTCGGCGCCCCGAGGCAACAAGGCCCTGGGCTCGCATCCGCCCTGCGAGCGCTTGACATCGTAGTGGCCTGACAGCAATCAGAATCCCCTCGGGTCCGTAGTAAACACGCGCAACCTTGGGGAGCACCGGAATCTGTCCCCGTCCCCTTTGCGCGTCTTTCGCCAAGCGTTCAACCCCAGGGACGGCAACGCCATGGGGCCGGACTGGAACGCGCGGAATTAATCCGTGTTGAAGCCCTCCCGCTCCGAAGTCCATCAAGGGCGTTTGCTGCCCGTTGAGAAGCCAGAGGTTCCAACTCGGAGTCACAGACTCATGCAGACTCACGCACTTTGGCGGTGAGCTCGTCGACGTAAGACATTGATGATATGAAGCTTACGGCGGAGAAAATGTCAGGGACTCACAGACTCAAAGTCATATACCCCCTCATATACCCCCACTGATGTCTGGACACCAAAAAACGCGCTTTCTACGGAATTCATCGCAACGGAGCTTGACTTCGGCAAACCGGGCCGAGTAGCCATCAGAGAAAAGCGGCTAATAATAAACATGAATGTTTGTACTGCGCCCCTAAAACTGGACCACCAAGACGCGTTTCTTAGTTCATTTGCTACTCACTAGGTCTCTGAATGTTTACGGTGCGTTTAGCGCTTGGTGGGAAAGGAATGAGAAGGAGGGCGGCTGACGGTTATCAGCCGC
>JACPZP010000018.1 GCA_016195405.1 Planctomycetota bacterium
ATAACCACAGAGAACACAGAGGGCACAGAGGAAAACCCGTGGTGTCATTGCGAGCGGTTTTTGCGAAGCAATCTCGACTTCTATTGAAAACGAGATTGCTGGTATACTCAGAGTGACCGAACTTTAACAATTTCACATCATTGGTCAATTCGCACGAAACGGCGTACACTGGTGGCTGGGGAAGACAGGAGTGAGCTGAGACAGATTGCTGAGGAGCCTTAGGCTGCCTCTTGACGAAGACTGCTCGCTTCCGACCCAAGCGACCCGATTGGGAACATTGAGGGACGTGTGCGCACGTCGCCTCTGATCATTTGCCAGCGTGGGTTCAGTGTCACGCTCGCCGACTCCCGTGGACTTGGGTACCTCGGCGACCTCTTGTTCTTTCTACTCCATGGGGGGCGCCCCAAAACGCACAGGAGGTTTCATGCGGATCATTGGTCTTGATCTGGCGCTCGTCACCGAGCACACGGCTATCGTCATGGACGAGCGCGGACTCTTTCTGACCCCCATTCTTCGCGTCCACACCAACGCCGAAGATTTGGATAAACTCTTCGCGCGTGCGCGCGAAGGCGCAGCACCCGGCGAGCCACTCGTCGTAGTCATGGAGCCCACCGGCATGGCGTGGTTCCCAGTGGCCGCTTTCTGCGAGCGCCGTGCCGTGACCGTCTATCTGGTCAACAGCCAGCAGGTCGCGGATCTGCGGCGCTACTACCAGAAACACGCCAAGAGTGATCGCATTGATGCGCGCGTGCTCGCCAAGTTGTTCTTGATCAGTCCCGAGAAACTGCATCCGCTCCATGTCGCCAGTGCACGGCATCTCGCTTGCCAACGCGGCTGCAAGGAACTCGACCGTCTCATGACCCAGTGCGTCGCGATTCAGAATCGCGTGCAAGCCATCGACGGCTTTGCCTGGCCAGGCTTGGACCAGGTCTTCAAAAAAGCGCTGTTCAGCCCGCACGCCCGCTGGTTTCGCGACCACTGGTATCAGCCGCAGGCAGTCCTGGCGGCAGGGGCGGCCGCACTGGAACACGCGTGGCAAACGGCTCCAATTGAGTCGACCGCGAGCGAGAGTGCCAAGGATTGGGCGGTGCAACTCGTGGCGCTCGCCGAGCGCGCTCTGGCCCTGTATGGACGCGAAGCGCAGTACTTGGATTACGCCGCCGTGCACGCCGAAGTCCAGCGCGAGCAAGCCCGCCTCGCGGAGTTGGAGGAACAACATCACACCCTCCAACTCGAAACGGTGCGCCCGCTGTATCGCCAACTCCATCCCAGTCGCAACCTCGAAACGCTGTATGGGGTCGGACAAGACGGCGCCGCAGTCTATGTCAGTTTCATCGCCGACCCGCAACGCTTTGCCGATCACAGTCATTTCCGGAGTTGGAGCGGTCTGATCCCGAACAGTCACCAGAGTGGCGACCACGAGGCGAAGGGTTTACACATCACGCAAGCAGGTCCCGACCTGATCAAAAAGTTTGTCTATCTCGGCGCCGAGACGGCGCGGCAGTGGGACCCGCAAATCGCCGCCATCTATTACGCGCAGATGGTGAAAGGGGGCAAGCACCACTGCCAAGCCGTGTGTGCCTGCGGCACGCATCTCTTGGATCGCATCTTGACAATTTTCCAAGAGGATCGTCCCTACGTGCTGCGCGATGTCGACGGCACGGCGGTCACGTCCGAGCAAGCGCGCGAAATCATTGCGGCTCGTTACACCGTACCGAAAGAAGTGCGGGAACGCAACAATCAACGGGCACGGCGCGCACGAGCCGAGAAGCGGGCAGAACGAAAAACGCAAAGGGAAAGTCGCCCCACGTAGGTTAGAGGCAAGCCGAAGGCTTCCTCATCCGGGGTCAACTTTCCCTCAACCGAGATTGTATGCGGGCGCAGCGGGGTGTCAAATCCAAAAACTGCTGCGAATGGTCGCACGCGCCTAGTCGACGGTTGAGCGTTATTGAAGATTGATGTGAAATTTTAAGGTTCAGCTACTTGACACGGCTTAGAACTTCTTCGTCGCGCGATCCTTCGACTCCGCGGAGTCTACCCTGAGCAACGGCGAAGGGCTCCGCTCAGGATGCGTTCCGCGTTGCGCCACATAATCATATTCGACGAGCGCCTCTTCCACGCGATTTGCATCGCGGAGCGCGCGCGCTTGCGCGAGATGCGCGTACCCACGCGGCTGGCGTTTTCGTTTGGGCTTGATTTCTTCAGCCGGCGGTTCGGGCGCGGGAACAATAACCGGCGCAAGCGCTTCCACCAGCGCGGCTTCTTCTACTCTCGCCGGCTCGCTGGGCGCTGGCAAAATTTCCGCCAAATCAATCGGCGTTTGCTCCTCTTGCGCGGACAGCGCGTCCTCTTCGGCGCCAGTCGCGCGCAGATCGCGCAGCCATTCGTGCAATTCATTCCGCGCGTTTCCGTTTTTTTGCGGCGACGCCTCCGCCCATTCCGGCGGAGTCAGTTCGATCGGTTCTGGCGCGATCGCCGTTTCAACTTTTGGTTCCGGCGCCGACGCTTCGATAATTGCCGGCGCGGTCAGCCACGCGGGCGGAGGAGGTTCTGTCGTTTGCGATGGAATTTCCGGCAAACCAGTCAGCCACGGCGGCAACGCCGATTTCAATCCGATAGTTGGTTTCAAGGCCGTGCGAGGCGCCGGTTGCGCGGGCGTGGACATTTCGCGAAAATCCGCGCGTAGCCATGCCGGCAAACCGGAATCCTCCGCCGCCGGCTTTGCCGGCTCGCTGGCAGTCTCCAGCGCTGGCATTTCCGCGATGGTTATTTCTTC
>JACPZP010000171.1 GCA_016195405.1 Planctomycetota bacterium
GAAGGTGAACACGACCCGGGAGAGGACGCCATGCGCGACTCTTGGCTACCTCTGGCGAGTCCGTAAAAAAGCCGTCATCGACGGCCGCGTCCGCCGTCCGTAGTTTGCGCAAATCCCAATTCCGTCATGGCAGTCTTTTCTCGTCCCGGATCGTGTTGAAGAATGCGCCTAGTCAATTCCGATAGAGTGACAATCCACCTCGGAGACGCTCCGTAGCGCACTTTCTTCATTTCACATGAACTGTATGTGAAGCGGCAGGAAGGGTAAGGTCGATGGATCGGCGGGCCAGACATTCGAACTTCTTGCCGCTATCCTTCTTGCTGCTCATTTTTTCCGGATGTCTACCCAGCCAGCCGGCATTCGTCCGCTCCTCAGCATTACCTTCCGAGCCAAGCCGAAACGCTCGTCTTCTCCAAGCGTCCAAGAACTCGTCATTAGGTATAGACAGCCACGTTTCACCGGTGGTGGAGAGTCGCGCCGACACCGAAATTCGCGTCGTGAGTACACAAGAAAAGGCTGCGAGCACCGGCTTGAAACAAGAACTGTCCGTGGAAGAGTTGGTCCAAGACGTTCTCGCACGCAATCCCAGCTTAGCGCAGATGGTGGCTGCCTGGCAGGCTGCATCGGCCCGATATCCCCAGGTGCGGTCTTTGGACGACCCGATGTTCACTGGGGTTGTCGCTCCGGCGTCGTTTGGCTCCAACGCAGTCGAAGCCGGCTATCGGGTCGAAGTCAGTCAGAAGATTCCTTTCCCCGGGAAACTGCGGCTGCGCGGCCAGGGGGCTCTCGCTGAAGCAGGCGCAGCCGGCAATGATGTCGAGGACATGCGCGTCCAGCTCATCGAAGCCGCGAAGATTGCATTTTACGACTACTACCTCGTTGACCGTTCGATGGCGGTGAACGAAAAAGGATTGCAGCTCTTGAAACAGTTCCGCGAGAACGCGGAGGCCAAGTTCAAGACCGGAACCGTATCGTCGCAGGATGTGCTGCAGGCGGATGTCGAAATCGGCAAACAACAAGAGCGTGGCGTGATGCTGGAGCGAATCCGCAACGTGGCCATCGCACGGATCAACACCTTGCGCAACCTTCCGCCAAATGATCCCCTCTTGCCCGCTCCGAAAAAACTGGCAAGCGTCTCGGCCGTTCCACCGGTTGAGACGCTACGGGACCAGGCGTTGGCTCTGCGACCCGATTTGAAAGCTCTGGAGAACCGCATCGCGGCCGAGCAAACTGCGTTCGCCTTGTCACTGCGAGAATACTACCCTGACGCGGAAGTCGCGGCCGGCTACGACACGATCATGGGCAACGGCCCAGCGCGGGATTTGGCGCCGCAGCTTTCGGTGCGCTTGAACATTCCGCTGCGCCTGAGCCGAAGAAACGCCGCGCTTAGCGAGGCCCAAGCAAAGATAGCCCAGAAGCAAGCCGAATTGGCAAGTCGGCTGAACCAAGTCAACTTCCAGATGCAAGAGGCGTACGAGCAAGTGATAGAGAGCGAGCGAATTCTGTCGCTTTACGACAAGACCATCCTGCCCAGGACCAAGGAGAACGTGGACGCCGCCCTGAAAGCGTACGCCACCGCGAAGATACCTTTCCTGAGTCTGATCGAGGCGCAGCGGAACTTGGTCAACCTTGAGGCTCGCTATTACGAGGTTACCGCGGATTACTTTCGCCGACTCGCCACGCTGGAACGAGTCATTGGTGGTTCCCTGCCTCCGCGGGCGGGGACGCCTCCTCCGAAAGAGAATTGAGATCGAGCGTTTCTTCCGGATGTTCTCTCACGTAACGCCTGAGCTGCCATTCCTTGACCATGCAATAGAGGCATGGCGCCAACAGGAACGCGATGAGTTGAACTCCCATGCCACCCACGCTGGGAATGGCCATGGGTTGCATGACATCGGAGCCGCGACCGTAGGTCAAGAAGAGAGGCATCAGACCGATGACCGTCGTCGCGGTGGTCATGAGCAAGGGCCGGACTCGCTTGAGGCTGGCGTCGATGACCATTTGCCGAACTTCGGCAACGGTTCGGGCCTTTCTGTCTTTGAAGGTGTCCTCCAAGAAGCTGAGGATGACGACGGCCGCGTCGTCGGCAACGCCGAACAGCGCAATGAAGCCCACCCAAACGGCGACGCTCAGGTTGGAACCGTACCAAAGGAGCATTGCGAAACCACCCGCGGCCGAGACGAGAATGCAGAACCAGACGACGAATGCCAGCCACCATTTGCCCAGGCCCATGTACAACATCAAAAACATGCCGAAAAGCACCACGGGAACCATCCAGGAAAGGCTTGCCGTGGCGCGCTGCTGATTCTCAAACTGGCCGGACCACCTCCAGTAATAGCCCGGCGGAACAACGAGCGTTGCTTCCTCATGCTTGCCCGCTTTGACCAGGGCATCGCTTCTCGCTTTTTCGGCCTGCAACAAGGCTTCGGCGTCTTCGACGACGCTCACTTCATCACGCGCGCGCGTGTTCATGGTGACGTAGCCAACCAAAAGGCCGTTCTCGCTCTTTAACTCTTGCGGCCCAATGATGTAGCTGATCTTGGCCACCATGCCGATGGGCACCTGGGCGCCGGTGGAGGTTGGCACCAGGATGCGCTCCAAGTCTTCAAAGCGTTCACGCAGTTCACGCGGATAGCGGACTCGAATGGGATAGCGCTCCCTGCCCTCCACGGTGGCCGTCAGGTTTTCTCCGCCGATGGCAATCTCAATGATGTCTTGCACGTCCTGGATGTTGACGCCATAGCGAGCGCCGGCTTCACGGTTGATGTCGTACTGGATGTACGGCCGGCCGATGATACGGTCGGCCACCACGTCCGTCGCGCCGGGCACTTTGCGGAGGATCTTCTCCATTTGCAGACCGATCCGTTCGATCTCCTTCGGATCGGACCCGAAAACCTTGACGCCCATCATTGCCCGAAAGCCCGTTTGCAGCATGACGATGCGTGTCTGGATCGGCTGCAACCAGGTGGGCAAGACTCCTGGTATGGCGGTTTTCTCTTGCAACTCCTTCATCAGTTCTTCCTTGGTGATCCTCCGTTCTTCGGGCCAGAATCCATTGCACCAGCGCAGCCAGCCGATGCCGCTGTGCCAGCGCTCCTGGCGGAGCGTGCGCCACGTCGTCTCCGGCTTGAGGAGGATGATCGTCTCGATCATGCTCGTGGGCGCTGGATCAAGGGCCGATTCAGAGCGGCCTACCTTGCCGACGACGCTTTCCACCTCCGGGACTTCGCGGATCGCCTTGTTTTGCTTGGCGATAACTTCCTTCCCTTGAGACAAGGAAGCGGATGGCAACAGCGACGGCATGTACAGCAGGGACCCCTCATCAAGGGGTGGCATGAACTCCCGGCCGATTCCTGGAAAGACTCGCTTCATTTCGCTCCAGGCCGTGGTTTCAGTCGGATCAACACCGACCGCTTGGAGGCCCGCCTCCACGGGGTAGGCGACCTTGGCGAAACCGAGCCAGACCATCAATCCCACGACCACCAATGCCGTAGGCAATGTGAGAAAAGTCTTCTTGTGGTTCAGTGTCCAGCGCAGCGCGGGACGGAAAATGGCGTAGATGCCGCGCGACACGATGTTCTTTTCCATTTCAAGGATTTGTTCGCGGCCAATTCGGTACACGCAGGCCCCGACCATGATCCCGGCGCCGATGGCGGTCGGCCAGCCGCTCCAGCGGCTGCTTGTGCCCAAGCCCCAATGAAGGGCGCCAAACACGAGAATCGTCGTCACCATGCCGGTGATGGTTGCAAGGACCATGGACCGGTAGCGCGACCAGCGCACGGGCTTGAGCATGTAATAAGCCAGCACCGGCACTAGAGTGATCGCCAGGATCATCGATGCGGCGATGGCAAAGGTCTTGGTGTAAGCCAGCGGTTTGAAGAGCTTGCCTTCTGGGCCGGTGAGGGCGAAGACGGGAAGAAAGGAGATGACGGTATTGGAGACGGCGGCAAACATCGCGCTTCCCACTTCGGTGGCGGCGTCATAGACCACCTCGAAATAGGGTCGGTTGGGCTCCAAACCCAGGCGGCGGTAGATGTTCTCGGTCATGATGATGCCCATGTCCGCCACGTCGCCGATGGCAATGGCAATGCCGGCCAGGGACATGATGTTGCCGTCGATCCCGAGCCAGTACATGACGATGAAGCTGATCAACACCGACAGCGGAAGCGTGGGCAGAATGGCGAGCGAGCTGCGAACGTGGAGCAAGAACAAGAGTACGATCAGACCGACGACCATGGCTTCTTCGGTGAGAGCCTCGGTCAACGTGTCCATGGTCTCGTGAATAATGTCGGAGCGATCGTAGAAGGGAACGACCTTGACCGGGACCTGTCGGCCATCGGCCAGGACGATCTTCAATCCTGGCTCGATTTCCTTGATGCGCTCTTTGACGCGGGTGATGACTTCCAGCGGGTTGACGCCGAAGCGCATCAGCACTACCCCGCCAACCGCTTCCTGGCCGGCATTGTCAAGCAGGCCGCGGCGAAACTCCGGCCCCAGCTGCACCGTGGCCACGTTCTTGACAAGGATCGGAGTTCCGCCTTCTTGCCGAATGACGATATTCGCCACGTCGCTGATGTTCTTTACGAAGCCCGCACCCCGTATGAAAAACTCCAAGCCGTTCTGCTCCACGACCTTGGCTCCCACGTCGATATTGCTCTTGCGGACCGCTTCCCGCACTTCGGGCAATGTCACGCGATGGGCACGGAGCTTGTCGGGATCCACGTCGATCTGATACTGCTTGACAAACCCTCCCAAACTGGCGACTTCCGAGACGCCTTCCACCGCTTGCAATTGGTAACGAACATACCAGTCCTGTAGCGAACGGAGCTGGGCCAGGTCGGCGCCATCCGCTTCCAGCGTGTACCAAAAAACCTGTCCCAGGGCCGTGGCATCGGGTCCGAGCACGGGCACGACTTCCTTGGGCAACTTCTGGGCGGCGACGTTCATGCGCTCCAGCACGCGCGATCGTGCCCAGTAGTAATCCGCACTGTCTTGAAAAACCACAAAGACCATCGAGAACCCGAATCCGGACATGGAGCGAATGCTCTTCACCCCGGGGGTTCCCTGCAGGCCGACAGTGAGGGGAAAGGTCACCTGGTCTTCGACGACTTTGGGGTCGCGCCCCGGCCAATCGGCGTAGACGATTACCTGTTTTTCGCCAATGTCGGGGATCGCATCGACCGGCGTGTTGACGAGGCAGTAGTAGCCCACTGCAACTAACGCCAGAGTGAACAGAATCACCAGAAAGCGATTGTTGAGGCACCAGCCGATGATGAAGTTGATGACAGTGGCCATAGCAATTTCACGCTTGGGCGATATCCGCGGCCAACGCCGTCAGCTCGAGCATCCTCAATGCTTGTGGTCCGTTTTTTCCGGGGTCTTTGCAGAACCGCCGTGGCCGGAGTGTAAATCAACTCCCGACAGCCCCTCCGGAAAGAGAAGACTGGGCATTCCTTCGATTTGACGCTGGCTATCTAGCAGAAACCCTCCTTGAATGACCACGCGCTCGCCTTCTTTCAGTCCGGCGCGGATCGCGTAATAGCTGGTGCTCCTTCCGGCATCGTCCATGCCGTCGGCGCGCGGGCCGAGCTGAAGTTCGACCAGTTCAAAAGCGCCTTCCTTCGTCTGCCGATAGGTGACCTTGCGCCGGCCCGTGTCGAGAACGGCCGAAGCGCGAATCGCAAGAGAGTTTCCTGGTTTTGCCGCATGCCCAAGGTGGCCAGGCTCTTCCCTGTCGCCTTCATGGCCTTCCTTCTTGGGAACGTGCTTTTTCGCAAACACAAGATCGGGGACGCGTTCCAGAGACATCTCACAGATTGGGCATTTGCCGCCCTTATCCCGGACAACTTCCGGATGCATGGGGCAAGTGTACTTACCTTCGAGACCGGTGGGGTCCGGCGTGCCGCCTTCTCCGAGCTTCACCCGGATCGAAGCCGAGGCATACATGGCCGGCTTGAGCTTCTTCTGAGCATTCAGCAGGTTGACCCGCGTCTTCACGGTCCGCGTCTTATCGTCCAGAAACGGATCGATGAAAGTGACCGTTCCCGGAAACGCGTCGCTGGGATAAGCCTCCACCGTGACTTCCACCTTTTGCCCGAAGCGGACCCATCCAAGGTCGTACTCGTAGATGTCCAGGTATAGCCAAATGGGGTCAAGATCCGCGATGCGATAGAGGACATCGCCCTCTTTCACGTACTGGCCGGCGCGGACGTTCTTCTCGATTACCGTTCCGCCGATCGGTGCGAAAACGGTCAAGTTCGTCTTGGGATTCTTGCTCGCTTCGATTTCTTTGATTTGCTCGGGCAGAAGCCCCAGAAGGCGGAGCTTCATTCGGGCCGCCTCCAGCGTGGTTTCGGCGAAGCCCTGCTCGAGGTTCCCAGGGCTTTTCTTGGCGGTGTTGGAGGATTCCAAGGCACGAATCAACTCGGTCTGGGCGACGTAGAGGTCGGGGCTGTAGATATCGACAAGATGATCGCTCTTCTTCACCTGGATCCCAGCGAAATCAGCGAAGACGCGGTCCACCCGGCCGGCAATGCGCGCCGTGATGTAAGCGGTTTGCCGTTCGTTGTAATCGATCCTGCCCACGGTTCGGATTTCTTTGGACAACGCGCGGTAGCCAATTGGTTCCGTCAGGATGCCGGCGCGCTTTTCGATCAGTTCTT
Source organism: Planctomycetota bacterium (assembly GCA_016195405.1). Classification (GTDB taxonomy): domain Bacteria; phylum Planctomycetota; class Planctomycetia; order Gemmatales; family Gemmataceae; genus JACPZP01. The sequence goes on from JACPZP010000171.1 coordinate 6,663, forward strand.
TCTCGCTGGCAGCTCGTGACACCGGCACCAGGTCCATGCCGCAGATGGGACACTTACCTGGCTTGGGCTGGCGAATTTGCGGATGCATGGAACAGGTCCAGTCACCCACTTGGTCCTGGCTGCTGGACTCGCGACGCGGCCAAAGGATGACAGCTACGATCAGTCCTAGGACAATTGCCAAAGGAAGAATGATTTTGGCGCTCGCCTTCATCGTTGAACTCCTACCTGGCAGCCACGATCGCGCCGATATCCTGAATGCTTGGGCTCGACATAAGGACGGAAGCGCTTTCGCAAGTGCCGTGCCAAAGCAGCAACGAGTCCATTTTCACCAATGAATGTGTCAAGTTCGCACATGCACGAACGGAAGAGGGACCGCAACGCACAGCAGCGGGGAAAAGGCGACGTCGTGGGGACGCAGATCAATCCCAAGGCTCTCTCCCGCGATGGTGACTGGACCTACACCGCCGCCTCATATTCGCGCGTGCCGAGCACGCCCGCAATCTTTTCCCGGCATTCGTCGCGCGCCGTCAGCTTCTGCTGGATTTCTCGATTGAAGTACTCAAGCCGGTCCTCATGCGTGCTTAGGGTTCTCAGGAGCGCTCGCGCAAGTCTTTTCCGCTTGCCCCGACTTGTGCGAGGTTGTCCGTGGGTGGTAACATTGGTTAATGCGCCTGTCACCTTGCCGCTTCAAATTGCCGCTCACGGACAACATGGGGCGGCCGATAGACGCGAGAGTGCTTCTCGATTGGCATCGTGAGTTGCTTGCGCAATTCCGCGGTTTCACCATCCATCCCACCAGCCAAGGGCGATGGCAAAGCCGGGCGGGCCGACTGTACCAGGAAGAGGTCGTCGTTTACGAAGTCGCAGTCCCCAAAGAGAGGGTTTCCTTGCTTCGGGATGCCGTTTGCACGCTAGGGCGTCGGCTAGCCCAGTTGGCCATGTACTTCGACGCGCCTGAACCTTCGGTGGAGATTATTGATCTGTCAAGTCTGCCGGAAACGGCGGACCCGGCAGGAGGTGTCGGTGATGAACCAAGACAAGACAAAACAACTCGTCGCCGAGGCAAGAAAAATCGCCCGTCGGGTTGACTCGTGGATCGGCTTGTCCAATGCGCTTTCCGATCCCCAGGAAGGCCTGATTGCGCGCTACTTTCCCGACACCCACGAACGGCAAGAATTCCTCTGCTCGGCCGAATACGAGGAACTGAACCAACTGCTGATGCGAACCATCAAGCGGAAAGGACTTTATCCGCGGGGCGCAAACGCTCGGAACGGCACGACCAACAAGTGACGAACTGATCCCTCACTTTGCTGCTCGCGGGTCCGTTGCTACACCGCCGCCTCATATTCGAGCTTGCCGAGCACGCCGGCGATCTTCTCGCGGCAGTCGTCGCGCGCCTTCAGCTTCTGCTGGATCTCTCGATTGATCTGCTCAAGCCGGTCCTCTTGCGCGTTTAGGGTTTTCGCGAAGCGTTCACGCAGGTCCTTTTCGGCGGGGCGGTCGCCTAGCGACGCTAAGTTCTCGCGGATGCGTTTTTGCTCGTTGTTGATCGATGCCCTTTCATGATCCAGGGTCCGCACGGCGGCGTCGAGGGCGGCGGCTTCGCGGTGGAGATCGAGCGCTTGCCGGAGCGTCTTCTCGGTCTTGGCATCCACGTATTTCTGTTCGAGCCACAAGCCAAGCTGCTTTTCTTGAATGTCGGCTAGGGCGTAGGCCTGGTGCAGGGTTTGCTTTTGGCGAATGACGAACGGCGTTACGGCCTTGGGGGCGATGGTGAAACGGAAGCGCCAATAGTTTTCGGTGGTTTCCCGCGGCTCGGCGGTGGCAAAGAGCTTCCACTCCGAACCGCCGCGCGGGTGGTCGAGGTAAAGCACGTGTTCCTGATCCGATTTGTTCTTGAACTGGTAGGTCGTGACTTGATTCTTGACGTACTCGGTTTTCAAGATGCCGCGCTCGATGATCACGCGGTGGATTTTGTCGTTGTGCGAATCGATGCTGTCGAGCGCGGTCACGCTCAATTCCACGGAGTAGGGCACCAAGCGCTCTTCATCGGGCTTGAGCGTGTCCAGCATCGCCTCGCCGACGTAGCTGCCAGCTTCAAGCACGGTGACGGGACCGCCTTCCAGCGTCAGTCCGGTGGTGTTCTTGAAGTCGACGGAGCGCATCGGATTCTCGGCGCGGTTATGTTTGTTGTAGAGCAGCACCGGCCGGCCCTCGAAGCCACGCAAGACGATGGGCACGAGCGCGGACTGGTTGCGGCGAATCGTGACGGGATGCTCGATCTCGTATTCGAAGAGATCGCCGACCTTGCGTTCGCGAACTTGAGCGGGCGCGGAGCTGATGGCTGATCTTGGCGCTAGCGCTTCGAGCTTGCGCACCACCCCACTCATCGCGCTTAATGTGACCGGTCTGGGCATCGCCCCCGAAAGAATTTCGTCGCCGACCTCATCGGCGTCCTCCAGAAAGGCGGCGTGCATCACGCCTTCCTCCACCTCCGGCGGCAGCACGCCGGTCGTGTCTTGAACGCGAACTTCGGGCCGGCGAATGTAGCGCGGCGTGTAGAGGTCGTGAACGAAAGAGACCGGCAGCCCCGATATCAACGAGAGCTGCACGTTCTCCCAATCCTCATCCTGGGTGTTGTCGACAACGGCCCAACCCTGGATCATGGCTGGTTTCGCTTCCTCGCCGAGCAGAATCCGATAGGTCGCCTTCCACACCGGTGCGCCCAGGGTGTAGCTGATGCGGATGGTGCGCTGGCCGGCGCCCTCAGCGAAGAAGGTGAAGGTGCGCGAGTCCTTTTTCTTGGCGGAAAGCTGCGTCTTGAGATAGTACTCCAGATCGCGCTTCAAGATGGGATCGAGGATTTGCAGGCTCATCTGCGAGTGCAAGTCGAACGAGCGCACCGAGCCTAGGTCCGTGAGCAGGGATAGCAGCACCACTTTGACGATGCCGTCGCCGGTTTGCCGGTCGGTGGTGTCGATGCCCAGGATGATGCCCTCGATCGGATCGGACACGCCGGAATGCAAGGCCACGCGGGCGCCCTTGATCTGGGCGAGCAGTTGCACGAGGCTGCCTTCATCGGGGATGTTCAGGGCAACCTCGGCGAGAAGCTGTTCGAGGGGTTTGGTTGAATCGTACGAGACCGACGCGATGTGGCCGCCGTCGAGATCGAGGACGGTGAGCGATTTCAGCACGTCGCTGACCTCGGCCTGTTTGAAGGTAAGCGCCAAGCGGGCCTCGTTCTCCACCTTTCCTTCGCGCTCGAAATAGCCAATGCCGTGCTTGTAAAGGACGACGCGCGTGATGGGCATAGATGACATTTGAAGCTCCCTTGCCTGGATTGCCTCTCTTACGGCGTTGTGAACAGCGCTTGCAAAAAGCCAGGGCCCTGTTATGGTTCGCCGCTCTCTTACGGAGATTCTCATGCTGCGACAGGCCGGCCTTGCCGTGCTGCTTCTAGCCGGACCGTTTCTCGTGTATCCGAACGCGGTCTTCGGCCAAGCGAGCGCGCTGTCGGCGCCACGCATTTCGAACGTGCCGACCACCGGCATTCCGCAGACGCAGCCGCCTCCGCAACCCGACCCGACGCCCATTAACGAATCGAGCACGAGCTTTCTCGACAGCGCCTTGCCTCGCAATACGGTTCGGCTCCGCTTCGATATCGCGGACTATAACCGCACGCCGACCTTGGCCGAGTTCTTCCAGCCGAAGGGAGGCATACCCGGAAGCCCCGGTCCGCCGATTCCCGAGCGCAATATTCACTACCAAGAGCTGACCACTTACGCCGAATACGCTCCGCAACCGTGGTTTTCGATCTTTTTCGAGACGCCGTTTCTTTGGCTCAATCCGGACTTCAATCGCAACGAGCACGGCGTCGGCGATCTCAATCTGGGCTTCAAGCTGATCCTGTGGCAGGACGCGCCGTTTCTATTCACCTTGCAATTCCGGGCATACCTGCCGACGTCCGCCGACAGCGCCCTGGGCACCAACCACGTCAGCATCGAGCCGGCGCTGCTCGCCAATTGGCGCATCACCGATTTCCTAACGCTCGAAGGCGACATCCGCTATTGGGCGCCCCTGGGCGGCACCGACTTCGCCGGCGACGTGGCCCGCTACGGCCTGTGCTTATCCTATGGGCAGCGCTCGGCCGGTGAAATCTGGATAACACCCATGGTGGAAGTGGTCGGCTGGTCGGTCCTGGGCGGCAAAGTCATGCACGCAACGGCGCCCGACCAATTCACCGTCGACGATGTTCGCAGCACATTCATCTTCAACGCCTATCTTGGCGCCCGCCTCGGCCTGGGCAGCAACGCCGACTTCTATGTCGGGTATGGCCGCTGTTTATCCGGGCCGTCGTGGTATCGAGATATACTTCGCGTCGAGTTTCGCTTTTTGTTCTAACAGCTGCGCGAGAAATTGGCGCGGACCGCGGATCGGGTCATTGACAGGGGGTTGGTCATGATCGGAAAACACGGCCGCACCGGCGTCGCGGCGATTGTTGCCGGTTGCTGCGTAGCGACGATTTTAGGTTGCACTCTCATAGAGAAGTCATTTCCACCGCGCGATCCGAAAGGCCCCGAGCAAATCACTGTCGAGGAATTGGAGAGCCAAGGCGACGGCGGGCTTAAAACTGATAACCGCGCGCACTACTTCGTGATAATCGAATGGGGCGGCGGCATGGGCCGGCATGTTTATCGCCAGCCGATCTCCGGCAGGGAAGTTGTACTTGATCTCATCGGCCAGATACCTGGCCTAATGCCGTCCAAGCGGGGAATCTGGCTGGTCCGACCTTTTACCGATTGTGATGAGGTGCTGACGGTCGATTGGAAAGCGATTACCGAACGCGGCGTCAACGAGACGAACCACGAAATCTTGCCCGGCGATCGCATTTACGTTGGCGCTATCCAGTTGACGCAATTGGAGTTGTGCTTGTCGCAACTCTGGGCGCCTCTCGAGCGGATTCTCGCCTTGAAATTCTGGTGAGTCTTATCGGCCTGGGTCCGGCTCGGCTCGCCGGACCTACGTGGCCGAAACTTTAATCTGCTCTTGCAACGGCTCCATTTTTTGGGTACATCCCTCCCCTCATTCTCCAAAACAAGCTAAGGGAGCGCCCGGGCTCCACGGGGAAGCCCCGCCGGGCTGTCGCCTTTCGTGAGTCCGGCGCGGACTCTTGATCGGTTCCATTTCAAGGAGTGGGTCATGGTCGGAAAATGCCGCCGCATCGGGGTCGCGGCCCTTCTCGCCGGCTACTGCATGGCGACTTTCGCCGGCTGCATGGTTATCGAAGGGACCTTTCCGCCTCCCAGTTCGACTGGGACGACATCCACCCCATGGAACACCGGAAGCCTGAGCACCGGCGCCTTGAAACCAGGCCCCGTTCCCGATCGGCTGCCTCGGGACATTCAGCCGACGGCTAGTCTGCCGGCCGAGCCGCAACCGGTCGAATCGAAGGATGCCGTCAAGGCGATACAGCCCGCGCAGCTCCAGCAGACTGCGTCGGGGCCGAAGGCCGGTTCGCCTGCGACGCTGCCGGCGAGCATTAGCGCCGCCAACATGCAAGTTTCCGATGGGCAACCCGGCGCCAGGTTGCCGAACGCCGGTCAATTACCGCCGACGGACGCCGGCTGTGCCGCGGGTGGAGCGCCGAATCTCGGCGCGGCCACGGGCATGCCGTTGCCGACCGAAAAATCCATGGTCTCCCACCCGCTGTATACCGTCGCGCCGCAGGACATCATTACGATCGACGCCATTCGCTTGGTGCCACGGCCGCCGTACAAGGTGGAACCGCTGGAAATCCTGTTCATCAACGTCACCGACACGCTGCCCAATCAGCCGATCTCCGGCGCCTTCGTGGTTTCGCCGGAAGGCACCGTCAGCCTTGGCTTCAATTACGGCTCAGTACGTGTTTCCGGCATGACGCTTGACCAGATTCAGAACGCCGTGCGCACGCACTTGGCCAATATCCTGCGCAATGCCCAGGTCACCATCGCTCTGGCTCAATTCCGCGGCTTCCAGCAAATCCGCGGCGAGCACCTGGTGCGCCAAGACGGCACCATCAGCCTGGGGACCTACGGCTCGGTCTATGTCGCCGGCATGTCGCTCGAGCAGACGAAGTGCGCAATCGAAAACCATCTTGCGGCCTACCTGCTCAATCCGCAGGTGGCGGTTGACGTGTTCGCTTACAACAGCAAGGTCTATTACGTGATCATCGACGGCGGCGGCTTCGGCCAGCAAGTGTTCCGCTTGCCCATCACCGGCAACGAAACCGTGCTCGACGCCATCAGCCAGGTTCAAGGACTGGCGCCGGTTTCTTCGAAGCATCGCATCTGGTTGGCTCGGCCGTCCCCGGTCCACGCGAACTGCAACCAGGTGCTGCCGGTCGACTGGAACGCCATCACCCAGGGCGGCTCGACCCCGACCAACTATCAAATCTTCCCCGGCGATCGCGTCTACGTCAGCGCCAACCGCCTGATCCAGTTCGACAACTACCTGTCGCAACTTCTGGCGCCCGTCGAACGCGTCCTCGGCGTGACGCTTTTGGGAACGCAGACGTTCCAGAGCTTCCGCAACAACGGCAATAACAACGCCTTCATTGTGCCGTGATTACGTGCCGTGATTACCGACAAATTCGCTTAATTTTGCCCACTTTCCGTGCCGACATTAGACCAAGGAGGTTTCCATGAACCGATGGCGTTTCGCCTTCGTGGCCGTCCTCGGACTGTGGGCGCTGCCGTCGCTCGCCCAAGCGCAACCGCGCCTTGGAAGCTATCAGAGACCGCAGGTGAATCCCAACCCGACGTTCAGCCCGTACTTGAATCTGGTGCGCGGCGGCGCGGGCGGCGTCGCGAACACGGCGATCGACTACTACGGCATCGTGCGGCCGCAGCTCGACTTTCGCAATAACGTCACGACCCTGCAGCAACAGTTGCAAGGGATCCAAATGCAGCAGACGCAGCAGGCGACCGAGGCGGAGGCCAACATACCGGCGACCGGACGAGCTGTCGGCGGTTTCTTGAACTATTCGCATTTCTTCCCGCAAATGACTCAAGGCGGCGGCAATCGTCCGGCGCCCACCGGCTCCGCGGGACAGAGATAGTTGGGAATCAACTCGAAGGAGGGTCAGAATGTTTCGCGGAATCATCGGCAAGACGCTGCTCGCGCTAGGCGCCGCTGTTTTGTTGCAGCAGCCGGCCTGGGCTCAGGAGAGCGCGGGCACGGCTGGATGCGCGACCGCGGCGTGCAATTCCTGCAAAACGTGCCAGACGCATCACTGCCCGCCGTGCTTTCGCTGGTGCCAGGAAGGCGCGCCGCGCTTGAAGTTCCAGCACGGCTGCCCCAAGCCCATTTGTAATCCGTGCGAGATGCAAAACTGGGGCTACTATCAAACGTGCTGGACTCCCTGGCCGTTTCCGCCCGACTACTCGCACTGCCGCATGCCCGTTCCTGCCGCGGAAGGGACCCCAATGATGCCGCCCGCCGCGGTCATGGTTCAACCCGGCAACGGCGCTCAAGCGCCAGCCGCGCGCAAAGGCGGGCTGTAAGAGACGGACGAAGACTCGGCGAGCCGGGAGCGTCAGCGACCGGAGTGACGAAGGGATCACTCCGGTCGCTGACGCTCCCGGCTCGCCGCTTTCCTATTTTGCAGTCAAGTCCTGATCCAAAATCACAAGTTCATTGTCCTGCGATGCTATCCTCTCGGCGACCGTAGGCCACAAGTGTCGATAAAGCAGGCGCACACGAAGCTTGGTGACGACGGGAAACGTAAACGTGCGGCGATCCGGTTGCCCTGGATGGAGCCGCGTGTCCGTCATCGTTTCGTAAGGCAGCCAAAAGGGCAGGGGAGTGCGGCCGGCGTCGTCGGTCAGCGTCTTGGCATACAAAACTCCCGCTTGGCCCGCGACGTTGGCGCCTGCGAAGGCCGGCAGACGTGGTCCGTCGTGGGCATCTACAGTCCTGCCCGCTTCATCCGTCGCTTCCACAACCATGACGAGATTGCGGTCGAAGAATCCTGTCGGCACGCGATGGCCGACGTTGTCTGCTGTCAATGTCATTTCCACTTGCGTCCGGTTTCCCTCGGTCCTGATGCGAACTTCCAATCGCAGACACTTTTTGAGCATCGCTAGGCTTCCGCCCGGGAAATCGTGGCTCGCCAGCGTCTTTGGCGCGCGCTCAATACCGCCGTGACCCGGAGCGACATTCGTCATCGCTCCGGTGGGCGTCATGTGGCAATCCTGGCATTGCGTGCCTGCCTTCGCCGCCGGACTTTGCAGCCACTCCGTGTAGGTTCCGTAGACGTGGACGCCGAAGATGACGCCTTCGTGGCACGACGCACAATAACGGCTCTCCTTATAAAAGGGCGCGTAGACAAACGCATCGCCGGGCCGGACGGCGTCGGGCAAGGGGCCGAAGAAGAGTTGCTCATCGCCGTGCGGTCGAAGTAGTTCATAGCCGTCGCGGCCAAAGCGCGTGCCGAGCTTGTCGGTCGGAGCGTCGGCGATTTTGTGGCAATAGTCGCAGTGCACTCCGCGGGCAGCCACGCCATTCACCGACCGCAGATCGTAGTCGAGCGTGGGCGAGGACATGGTTGGGGCATGGCACGACGCACAGACGCCGGCCCCCAGGGGATGCTGTTCGAGCAGATTCCAGTCTTTGCCGAGCGGACTTTCGGTACCGCCGAAAAGCGTCAGCACGCGCGGGTTGACTGCGGAGCGCGCGTGACCGCTGCCGGCCCACTCGCGCTCGATGGCGCCATGACAGTTGCCGCAGTTGTTCGGCTTTTTCGAATCACGGACTGGATCAATCCAGGTGTAATCAAAGTTGTCTTCGGACGGCAGCGGAGCGAGGCGGATTTGTATAGGGTGGCGATTCGACGGCGTCCAACCGATGCGGTAGCCCGGTTTGGCGGCTGTGACGCGCGTGGCGTTCTCGCGGCGTCGCAGGTTGAACTTGCCGGCGGCGTCGGTCCGGGTGCAGTCGGCCTGACCCTGCGAGCGGACGGTTGCGAAGGGGACGGGGCCCTGGAAGTCGACTACCACGCCCTCGATGACCGAGCCTTTAGGTGTTGCGACGAAAACCAATGGCAGGAGCAGCAGCGTCAGCGCCAAGATATGAATGCGCCGCATGGGATGGGTCCAGCAATTGAAATTGCAAATTGACAATTGAACATTGTCAATTTGCAATCTCAATTCCCCGCTTACGCGGTGGCGCCCTCGGGTTTCATCCCCAGCCGACTTTCCAGCGTCCTCTGCGTCGAGCGCGTGCCTTCGCCAAGGAAGAGCAACAGCGGGCTGGCGATGTAAATCGAGCTATAGGTGCCGACGATGACGCCGACCACCATCACGAAGGCGAACAGGTGTACGCCGGGGCCGCCCCAGACATAGAGCACGAACACCACCAGCCAGGTCGCCAAGGACGCCAAGATGGTCCGGCTCAAAGTCTGGTTGACGGAGTCGTTGATCATCTGCGGCGTTAGGTCGGGGTTCTTGCCCCGCACCTCGCGAATGCGGTCGAAGACGACGATCGTGTCGTTCACCGAATATCCGACCAGGGTGAGCAACGCTGCCACCGCCGGCAGGTCGATCTTAAAGTCATCGATCGCCAAGAGGTCGCCGATGAACGTGCCGTGCAAGAAGTGGCAGGCCGCAATGGCGCCCAGAGTGAAGAACAAGTCGTGGATGAGGCAGATGACCGCGGCCAGGCCGAAGGTCCAGTTGCCGAAGCGGAACCACAAGTAGATAAGGATAGCCGCCCAACTTAAGATGATGGCCCACATGGCGCGGACGCGTGTCTCGGTGGCGAGCTGGCTGTCGAAGTTCTCCAAGCGATCCGGCGCCGGGCGGGCTTCGAAATCCGCAACGGTCCGTACGAGCGCTTGCTGCACCTTCGCGAGTTGGTCGGGCTTCAGCTCCGACTCGAACCGGATGCGGATAATCGTGTGACGTCCGTCTTCGCCAGCCTGTCCCTCGCCGAACAATTCATAGGCCACCGGCAGCTCATTCTTGTCCGTGACGTTGAACGCCCGCAACAGCTCCTTGTTGAAAAGCGACCTGACAAAGCTGGGCGAAGCCGCCGACTTGTTCTTGAAATCGGTCTCCATGAAGAAGACCAGCGTGGCTTCGCGATTGTTGGAGAACGGATCCGCTTTGATGAAGACCTTCTGCATGAGAGGCGCGCCCGAGCTATGGTCGCGCAGCAAGCGGTCGAGGATCGCCTGCACCAAATCGGGCTCTTTTTCCGACGTGCGGATGTTGAAGCGTTTTGTCTTGGCCGGGTCAGGCTCTTGGTCCGAGTTGATGAAGATCTGTTCCGCGGAAGGGTCGGGCAACTCGCCGGCGCGTTGGGCGATGATCGCTTCGCGCTGGGCGACGACCTTGCGCAAGTCTTCTTGGTATTTCGCTTGGTCTTCGGATTTCGTGGGCGCCGGCGGAGTCGGCAGCGCCAAATTGGCGACGTTGACGGTCACCGTTTTCGGCTCACCCTTCTCGTAGGTCAACAGGTAGCTGTAGCCTCCCGAGCCTTCGACCTCTTTCGCAGTCACCCCTTTAAGCCATTTCTTCTGGTTCGGCTCCTCAACCAACTCGCGCAACTCCTGGATGTTTAGGGATCTGTTGAGCTGGCCGCCGTACGCGGTGCCGCCCACAAAGTCGATGTTGAGGTCGTTGGGAAGCCGCCCGATAAACAGGGCGATGCCGAGAATCGCCAGGGTCAACGTGGCGACGAACATGACATTCCGGATGCCCATGAAGTCGATGTCGGGCCTGGCGAACAGACGGAACATACGAAGCTTCGTGAGCCAGCCCTTGACGAGCCAAAAGTCGAACAGGACGCGTGTCATGTACAGCGACGTGAACAAGCTGATGATGAGGCCGACCGTGAGCGACACGCCGAAGCCTTTCAGCTGGTCGTTGCCGACCACATACAGGACGATGGCGGTGAAAATGCTGGACAAGTGCGTGTCGATGATCGTCGGCAAGGCCCGGTCGTAACCGTTGCGGATGGCTTGGGCCAGGTTGGCGCCGCGCTCGCGTTCCTCGCGGAGGCGCTCGTAGATAAGGATGTTGGCGTCGACCGCCATGCCGAGCATGAGCACCAGTCCCGCCAGGCCCGGCAACGTGAAGGTCGCTTGAACGGAAACCATGAAGCCGACCGTCAGCACCAGGTTCGCCATAAGAGCGACGCTGGCGACCAGGCCCGCGAAGCGATAATACACGATCATAAAGCCCAGGATGGCGAGGAACGCGATGCCGATGGCGCGGACCCCGGCCTCGATCGTATCTTGGCCTAAGGTCGCACCCATGGTGTTTTCGCTGACCGGCTGAGGCTTGAGCGTCGCCGGCAAGCGCCCGGCGCGTAGAATGTTGACCAGGCTGTCGACTTCCTTCTGCGTGAAGCTGCCGCTGATTTGGCCGTTGGTGCGAATTTCCGAGTTGATGGTCGGCGCTGACATCACCAGGCCGTCCAAGATGATCGCCAGATGGCGTTTGACCTGCGTGTCTTCGCCGGACTCAGTGCCGGAGGGCACATTTTTGCGCGTGATGTCGCCGAAGAGGTCGCCGCCTGCCGCGTTGAACGTGAAGTGAACCGCCGGACGAAGGTCTTGCCCCGGCGAGCTGACGGCGCTGACCAGGTAGCTGCCGTCGATCTTCGGCGTGCGCTTGGTGTCGGTGGCGTCGATGAATTCTGGATCGCGCGTCAGCACGAAGTACTCGTACTCCTTCTGCCGGCGCTCCTCGTCAGGCAGATTGCGGTCTTCGCATTTACGCGTCAGAAACAGGGCGCCTTGCAGCATCGGCCTTCCTGTGAAGTCCTTGAGCAGAAGCGCCTTGTTCATTTCCTTGGTGGCCTCGATCCAAGTGCCGCTTCGCGTGGTATCGTTGCGAGCGGCATTGTCGAGATTGAGCTGCTTGCGCTCCTGCGGGCCCAACTCGACCCAGCTATAGGTAACCCGGCTCTTATTGCTTCGCGGCAGATTGATCTCGAATACGCCAGGCGGCGGGGGCGGCGGTTGTCCCTTCTTGGCGCGTTCTTCCAGGTCGCGCGCTTCGCCGACCGTCTTTTTCGCCTCTTCGAGGCCGATCTTGTCGTCTTTGCTGTTGGCCAGAATGCGGAATTCGAGGCTTCCGACCTTGGCCACCAGGTCCTTGATGCGCTGCACTTCTTCGATGGACAGGTCGCGGCTGCGGCCCGTCTTTTCCGTGATTTCGTTGATGCTCTTCTGGATTTCCGTGAGCGACGGGCCGTAGTTGTCTTCGATGAATTTGGCGATTTTCGCGTAGGGGATGGCGCCTGGGGCCTTGTCGAGGAACTCTTTGCCGACGATCGGCTCAATAACGGCCAGGCCGCTGGCGCCGATAATGTTGCCGCGCGCCTGGATGAACATCACCAGTTGCTCGAAGCTATCGGGCGTAATACGCTCCATGTCCTCCTTGAAAGGCTTCAAGGCCGGCCATTCCTCGCGGGCCTGCTCCATCATCTCGTTCCAAGCCTGCTTCTTGATCCACTGGTTGACCGACTTCTCGCTGATGGAGTTGTCCTCAGGCTGCACGATGCGAATGATGACCTGGCCCAGCTTGCCGATGTCGCCCGGTGAAATTGCGTTCAACTCGGCCCGCGCTTTCGGATTGTCGAGTTCGGGAAACGAATCGGGGCTCTTGATGTCGACGGCGTGATCGATGAGGCGCTTCCAGGCTTCGGGGTTGTTGAAGAGCTTGGTCTTCCATTTTTCCTCGGAGAGCGCCGTCTGGATGCGGTCGGCCAACTCCAGCACCTTGCCGCGGCCCACTTCAACATCCCTGTCCGAGAGCTTCCATTTTTCCTGCATAGTCTTGAGCAACTCGCGCCACGATTCCTCGGCCTTACGGATGCGGTGGGTGCCGCCGGTCGGAAGAATGATCTCGACCCGGCCTTCGCCGGCCGGCCGGATCACGATGTTGTAAAGGTCGTTGGGGTCGATGCGGCGCTTAAGCGATTCCGCGAGCACGTTGATGTCGCGGGTTGGGTCGAAAGACTTGCCGCTCGAGTCGGCGTCGACGTTCTTGCGGAGATCGATTTCGTAGACGAGGATGGTGCCGCCCACCAAGTCGACGCCGAGCTTGAATCCGCCCGGTTCGCCGCGCCGGTATTTCGAGATGGCTTCAAACGACACCCAGCCGGCCAGCGCGCAGGGGACGATGCAAATCAGAAACTTCCAGAAATACGATTTCATGGCGAATTCCGTTCGACAGGTTCAAAGATCGAGAAATTTCCGCGGCGTCCAATACCGAGGAGATCTGTTTGCGGCTATTTGGTTTCCGTTGAGTCCTTGGCAGGGATGACGCGGGCGACGGCGCTTTTCAACATGCGCAGCTTCGTTTCATCGCTCTTAATCGTGATTTCATCCGTCCCTTCCTTGAGATTGAGCACCACGCCAATGATGCCGCCCTGCATGACTACCTCATCGTTTTTCTTGAGCGCCTTCAGCAAATTGGATTGTTCTTGGCGCTGCCTTCGCCCGGGCCCCAGGATCATGAAGTAGAACACGATACCGATTAAGAGGATGGGTAAGAACTGAAACAGCGTTTGCCCGGGGCTCGACTTCTCGCCATCCTTGGCCTGCTCTTGCGCGAACAAAATCAAACTACACAGACAGCTATACAGCATGAACAGGATTCCTCAGGTATCTCTCGACGCGTCAAAGGGCTTATCTTATTGATTCTCCAAGCCTCCGGGCAAGATTGAAACCTCGCCGAACCGCCCAAGGGTGATGGCCTGGCGAAGCTCCTCCATCAGCCGGTTGTAGTACGCCAGGTTGTGCAGCGATAATAGCGTCGGTCCCAGCATCTCGTTGGCCAGAAACAAATGATGCAGATACGCCCGGCTAAACTGCCGGCACGTCGGACAGTCGCAACCGGACTCGACCGGCCCCGAATCTCGCTTGTGAGAGGCATTGCGCAGCCGAACCGGCCCGAACTTGGTGAATGCGTTGGCATTACGCCCGTTGCGCGTCGGCAGCACGCAATCGAACAGATCGATGCCACTACCCACCGCATAAACGATGTCTTCCGGCTTGCCGACGCCCATCAAATAACGCGGCTTGTCTTCGGGTAAGAGACTAGCGCTGGGAGCCAACGCATCCAGCGTCTGCTGCGCCGTCTCACCGACGCTGAACCCGCCCAAGGCATAGCCCGGAAAGTCGAGCGCGATCAAACCCTCCGCGCATCGCCCACGCAGTTCGACGTCGGTGCCGCCTTGCACGATTCCGAACAGTGCCTGGTCTGCACGCCGATGCGCCGCCTTGCAGCGCTCCGCCCAGTGAATCGTGCGCCGCACAGCTTCCGCGTGGCTGGCCGCATCGGCATTCCCAGGCGGACATTCATCGAGGCACATGGCGATGTCGGCGCCAAGGTTCTCCTGAATGCGAACCGCCTTTTCCGGCGTCAATTCCAGAAGCGAGCCGTCGAGATGTGAGCGAAACACGGCCGCCCGGTTGTCGATCTTGAGATTTGCCGCAAGGCTGAAGATCTGGTAGCCGCCGCTGTCGGTGAGGATGGGGCGACGCCAATTCATGAATCGGTGCAAGCCGCCGAGTTCCGCGATCAACTCGTCGCCGGGCCGCAGGGTGAGGTGATAGGTATTGCCGAGCACGACCTGCGTGCCGATGGCTTCGAGCTGATCCGGCGTAAGCGCCTTGACCGTCGCCTGGGTGCCGACCGCCATGAAGGCCGGCGTCTCGATGACGCCGTGCGGCGTGTGGATGCGGCCCCGGCGAGCGCGGCCATCGGTTTGGAGAAGTTCGAAGCGGAAGGTCATAGCGTTAATGTAGCGATGCCGCTTGCGTTTCGCGCTCGCTCAGCGCCATGCGAGCGCGAAATGTAAACAGGATGACCCACCCTCGGTGTCGCCCAAAAAACGTGTTTATTCCCTTGCCAATTGTGTTAGGCTGGATGCCACGACATCAAGTCATCCCCCGCAGTCCGAGGTGCCTCATGCGCCGCTTCGTCCTCGCCTTTGTATTGTTGATTCTGCCCGCGTTCTCCTTTGCCCAGGACAACCTGTTCACGCCGCACCATGTCGCCAAGCTGCGCGTGGTTACGTCGGCGGTGATCGCGCCCGATGGCAGTCAGGTTGCGTACATCCTCAGCGTGCCGCTGATGATTCCGAAGGAGAAGGACGGCCCGAATTGGTCGGAGCTGCACGTCGTGGATACGAAGGGAAATTCGACGCCGTTCATCACCGGGCCGGTCAACATCGAAAACATCGCCTGGACGCCCGACGGCAAGAGCATCTCGTTCCTGGCTAAGCGCGACAAGGATGAGCATCGCGCCCTCTACGTCATACCCATGCGCGGCGGCGAATCACGGCGCGTCCTGGGCCATGGCAGCGACATCCAGGGCTATAGCTGGAAATCCGACGGCAAGCAGATCGCCTTCCTCGCCACGGAGCCGGCGCCACGCGATCGCAAGGCGCAACAGGACCAGGGCTACTCGCAAGAGATCTACGAAGAGGATGTGCCGCCGATGCGCGTGTGGATCGCCGACCTCGACAGCGGAAAGACGCGGATGCTCGACCTCAAAGGCTCCGCGTCGGAATTGCACTGGAACCCGAAAATGGACAAGCTCGCCGTTGCCCTTGCGCCGACGCCTTTAATCGACGACCAACTCATGTTTCGCAAGGTTCACATCGTCGATCTCAATACCGGCCAAAGCACCGTCCTCAAGAACCCCGGCAAGATGGGCCAAGTCGCGTGGTCGCCGGATGGCAAACTGCTGGCTCTGATTTCGGGGGCGGACAAGCATGATCCGAAGGAAGGCAGGCTCTGGGTCTGGGACACAGAACACGAGAACTGGAGCCATCTGATCGGTGCCTCAGAGCCGATTCATATTGAGTCTTTCGCATGGAGTCGCGAAGCCAACGTTGATTATGTTGCAGCAAATGGTGTACGATCTCAACTGGGCAACATAAACGGATTGGGCCGCGACACTACACTTGCAACCCAAGCAGATTGTTCC
This sequence comes from Planctomycetota bacterium, assembly GCA_016195405.1. Classification (GTDB taxonomy): domain Bacteria; phylum Planctomycetota; class Planctomycetia; order Gemmatales; family Gemmataceae; genus JACPZP01. Next base: position 22,649 of record JACPZP010000171.1, read on the forward strand.
GCCATTGAAGCAGTTCTCACGCACCTCACATGCTCGAATGATGGCACGGCGATGTGCTACGTCGGCCATAGCCCTAGAAATCCGCCCGAAGTCTACTACGATTTTCGGAAGAAGGGCCGACTTTCCATACAGGCGCCTCAACTCCTTCGGCTGACCGATTCCAATCCCTGGCTGCGCAACATGCGCCTCGCCAAACAGGAAAAGGTCACCTTTAAAGCACGCGACGGCCTCGAATTGGAAGGCATTCTCGTCCGGCCACTCGATGAAAAGAAGGGCGAGCGCTATCCTCTGATTCTTACCGTCCACGGCGGCCCCGAGGCGCACATTTCCGACGGCTGGACGACACTCTACCATTCCCTGGGCCAGGTCGGCGCCGCGCGCGGCTTTGCGGTCTTCTATCCAAACTATCGAGGCAGCACCGGGCGCGGCGTCGAGTTCTCGATGATGGGCCAAAAGGAAGCGGCGGGCAAGGAATTCGATGATCTGGTCGATGCCGTCGATCATCTCGTGAAAATGGGTCTCGTCGATCCCAAGAAAGTCGGCATCACCGGCGGCAGCTACGGCGGCTATGCGACGGCGTGGGGCTCGACCTATTACTCCGACCGGTTCGCGGCCGGCGTCATGTTCGTCGGCATCAGCGATTGCATCTCCAAGGTCGGCACCACCGACATTCCCTGGGAAATGAACCTCGTTCATCACCGCAAATGGCTTTGGGAAGACTGGGACTATTTCAAGAAGAGCAGCCCGATCTCCTACACCGACAAAGCCAAGACACCGCTTCTCATCATGCACGGCAAAGCCGACCCGCGCGTGCATCCGTCGCAATCGCTGGAACTCTATCGCCACCTTAAGCTGCGCGGCCAGGCCCCGGTGCGGCTAGTCCTCTACCCCGGCGAAGGCCACGGCAACCGCCGCGCGGCATCGCGGCTCGACTACAACTTACGTCTGTTGCAGTGGATGGAGCACTATTTGAAAGGGCCAGGCGGAGCGCCGCCGCCGTATGAGCTGGACTACAACTCCTACGGTGGATCCAAAAGCGCGAGCTGGCGGCACACACCGATGCGCGAGATGGATCGCGGCACGCTCGTTGAAGCATCGATTCCTTGGCTGGGACGCGGCTGCCCGTGCTGTATCGGCTGGTGACAGCGGACCAAGAATTCGTTGCGTCGCCACCCCCCCCCACACCCCTGGCGACGCAATCCATTGAATGCCTTGCACGTTAACTCACGAGGCAGCAAGGACTTACTGAATGCAGCGAACAGATTCGTCGCGGGGGGTGGCCCGAACAGGCGCCTTTATTGACCAACGCGCAGTCCGTCTTTGTACCAGTTATCGAGGTCCGCGTCGGTCGGCGTCGGCGACGGGATGCCGTTTTCAGGCACTTCGAGTTTCGACGTCCACGCCACCGCGTTCAACAGCAACGTGCGGAAGCTGTCGTTCTTCAAGTTGTCGTATTTGTGGTAGCCGCTGAAGCCGAAGCCGCGGCCGCTGTCGGGTCGCTCAAAGGCCCAGGCGACGTGCTGGGGTTTGCCGGCTTTCACTTCTTCAAAGACAAACTCATTGCCGCCGTGTGACGACGGTTTCTTGCCGTCCCAGTGCACCGTCTTGATGTCGGGCACCGCGCTCAGGATCGGCGTCACGCCCTTCATGCCGTCCACAAATCGCATGTGATAATACCATTCGTCATTGACCGAGAACGGCTTCACGCCGCGGGTGACTTCGTGCTTCGGTATGGTCTTGAATTCGGGTGTCCAGAACGGGTTCACCGACCAGAACGGCTCGAAGTAACCGCCAAGCCATTTGAGATACGCTTGTCCCTGCTCGCCCTTGTTGACTTCAACGCCGTAATGGATTGCCATAAAGCCGGCGCCGCGATCCATGGCCGCTTTGACCGTGGGATTGACGACAGGGCCGCCGTGGTTGAGAAGGACGATAACTGCGTCGGCGTGTGACAGGTCATTGGGCATCTGTTTGTTGGGATGCACCACGGCGTACGCGTTCTTGTAGTGGTTGTTGATCGTCTTCGCCAAGTAGACCGCGCCGGCACGGAACTCGTGGTTGCCCTTGGGACCGTGGGTGCCGACGTCGGCGATGAAAACGATTTTCTTCACGTCCTTCGGAGCGTTTCGTTGGGCGGCGTAGTTGAGGATGTCCTTGTCATCAGATTTGTCCTGGGCCGATGCGGACGTGAGAAATGCGCCGGCGAGTGCGGTAACGAACGAAACTGTCGCAATGAGCTTCATGATTGGTCCCCCAAAGTATAAGTCAGGTGCTGTGCGGGCTTGGTGGGATTCTTGGAGTTTTCAGTTCTTCAGGTTCGTGCGAATTATTTCGACGGCGAACTGGGCGCTATGGCGGACGTCGCGGTCGGTGTCGGCTTGGGCGGCGCGGATGAGCGCGGTGAGCGAATTCGGCGATGCGATCAACCCCAGAGCGCGAGCGGCGGCGTCACGCACTACCGGGCTGCGGTCGCCGGCCAAGGTCGCGGTCAACGGATCGACGGCCCGCGTCGCCTTCATTCGGCCCAGCTCCATGGCGGCATCGCGGCGCACGGATTCTTCCGCGGAGCGCAGCATTTGCAAATTGTAATCCATTGACGATTTTCTGTTCGATCCATCCACCGGCGCGCTGGTCGTCGTGATCGTCGGCGTGGAATTGGAAGTGACCTGGGTCGGATCGCTGGAACGCACCACCACAGGCGCCGGCTGGACGCCTACAGGCTGAACGAGGACAGGCGCGGGTTCGTAAACGATTGGGCCAGGCGCTACATACACCGGGAAGTAGGGTCGCACGTAGACGCCGTAGGGATAGGGATACCAAGGTCGCGGATAATAATAATACGGCCCGGGCACGCCGATGCGCACGCCGACCGACCATCCCCACGGGCCGGCCTGGGCATTCGAGCACCAGCCGACGGCCAGGATCACGCTTAACATCATCAACGTAAATTGCTTCATGGTGGCTGCTCCTCCACTTTGATTCTTCGGCCAAAAAAGAGGAGCCGGATTATGCCCAATGATTAATTTGGGTCAAGGCCTGGATTGTTGAATCGGCAGTTGAGGAAACCGTGGGAAACGAGGCAAGCGGTACGGCTTGCTTGAATTTAGCAACCGGTTTATCATCCAAACAGGTTGGTGCGTCCCTTTGAGGGAGGTCTTTCATGCCCCATCCGCGACGGCTGCACTTCTGCGTCGGTCTTGGTCTTTGTGTCGGCATTTTATCCACGCTGGCTCATTCGTCGGGCCAAGGCAATCCTGCACAAGACAAAAACAGCGTGGCCAAGGTGCATTTTCCAACGGCCGACGGCGTCGAAATTCAAGGAACCTTCTATCAGGCCACCCAGCGCAATGCACCCGCCGTGATCCTTCTCCATGCCCTTGGAGAAAATAGCGGCAAGCAATCATGGATCCATCTGGCCGAGGAGTTGCAGAAAAGCGGGTACTCCGTGCTCACGTTCGACTTTCGCGGCCATGGCAACAGCAAGACGGTCGATCCGGACGTGTTCTGGAAGTACAAGCCCAACCTGGCGATGGTGAAGGGCGGCCAAAAGAAACTCAGCGAGATCGACTTCCAAGGCATGGCGCCAGGCTATTATCCGGTGATGGTGAACGACATCGCGGCAGCGCGCGCTTATCTGGAAAACAAGAATGACAAAGGCAACTGCAATGTCGCCAGCACGATTGTGATCGGCGCCGACACCGGGGCGACGCTGGGCGCCCTTTGGCTTAACTCGGAGTGGTATCGCTATCGCGTGGAGCCGCCCGTGACTGTCGGATTGCCGGCGACCCTGTCGAATCGGCCCGAGGGCAAGGACGTGATCGCCGCCATCTGGTTGACGGCGACTGGCAAGTTCGGCAGCCGCCTCGTTAGCTTTCGAGACCTGATCGACGTGCCCGCGCGGATCGGCAAGACGCCGATGGCCTTCCTCTACGGCGACGGCGACGAGACCGGCAAGACTCTTGCCAAGGCATGCGAGAAGGCGATCAAAGGAAACAAGAAGGGCGACGATCCCTACAAATACACCGGCGCCGTGGAATTGCCGGCCGGCAAGCTAACCGGCGCCGCGCTCTTGCAGAAGTCTTCGAAGGCGGACCAGAAAATCGTCGAATGGCTGGAGAAGGTCGCGGAAGCCAAGGGCAACGAATGGTCGAAACGGGATTTTCGCAAGACGCAGTACATGTGGCGCATCGGCGCCATTCAGATTCCGGCCAAGCTCGCGACGGAGGAGATTTTGACGTTCGATGGATATGACCGGTTTTTGCCGGTGAAGTAGGTTGCCACAACGCTCCCATGCTGCGACTCGCAATGACGAACGGCAAGCGAAGCCAACCCTTCCCGCGCGGCCGCGGCGTTTGTCCGACTTGCGGCGGTCAAGTCATCGCCAAATGCGGGCGCATCAACATTCATCATTGGGCTCACGTTTCCGCGGCCGATTGCGACGCGTGGTCGGAAAACATCGGCCCTTGGCACATTTCTTGGCAGGACATGGCTCGCCCGCAGTTTGTGGAAGTTTGCATCGGCGAGCATCGCGCGGACATTCTCGGGAACGCGGACACAGTCATTGAACTGCAACATTCGCCAATCAGCCCCGCCACAATTCAGGAACGGGAGCGATTCTACGGCGACATGGTCTGGGTTTTCGACGCAACGGATCGCTTCGCGGGCATGATGTCGGGTGAACGCTTTTTCTTCACACTGGGCCGTGCCAAACACATTCGCAAATGCAAGAAACCGGTGTTCCTTGATTTTGGTGGCTTCCTCGTTCAAATCGAATCAATGTCAAAAGTGTTGACGCCGTTTTCCGGATTCGGTCGCATTCGCGATCGGGAATGGTTTGCGACCGAATTCCTCTCGGAAAGGCGTGCTCCGGAGCAGTTTACACGGGCGTGCCTCGGCGACAACGAAGTGGGCGCGCGGTGGGTGGGAAACCAGCCATGGCAGTTGACCGCCCATCCGTCCGAATGGTTGTCATCAAGCGTGGGAAAGAAGATGCTGGTGCCCAAGGGCACTCCCTTTCTTCCCTTGGAGCATGGTCGTGTCGACCGCTGGAATCAGGTCCGGCCGGTATGGTCGGAGGTCATTAGGCGTCACCCCGAGCTTGCGAACGGCTGGTCCGAAGCGGAATTTCGCCAAATGATGGCGTTCTTGCACGCGAAACCGACGTTGCTTGCAGGATTGCTCCGCCTCATGCCGTCTCACGCGGACGCAATCACTGTGAGCGATTCGGTGGGCGTCGTTAGTCAATTGCTGGAAAAAACAAACGCTCACGTCCGCGCCGGCCGGCTGCCGTTGCTGAAAGAGGAGACGCGGCGACGGCTGTTGGAGCGCGCGGAAGCAGTTGAAGAGGAGCGTGCTAGATCTTTCAAATAATCCAGCACAACTCGAGCGTCTAACGAAACAATCCTCTTGCTCGTCGGCAATCACAAAACACCCTTGGATTGAGGAGCGTGCAATGCGGCTAGTGACATGTGCCCTAGGCTTCCTGTTGTTGGCCCCGACCTACTTTGGATTTGGCCAGAGCGGCGACCAAAAAACCGCTCAAACGGTCGTTGAGACTGCCATCAAAGCTCTTGGAGGCGCCGAAAGAAAGCCAAGTTGAAGGCGACGACATGGAAGGAGAAAGGAACCTTTCACCAGGGAGGCAAGACAAACGCGTTTACCGGCGGATTTGCCATGCACCTGCCGGACAGGCAGCGGATGGACATGACCTTCGACAAGGGCAATGCGTTTGTCCTGGTGCTCAACGGCGACCATGGTTGGGTCAAGCGCGGCGGCGAGACCAAGGATCTTGAGGCCGCCGTATTGGCTTACAGCAAACAGAACCTATACGGCGATCTCGTCGTGTCGTTGACGCCTCTGGCGGACAAGAGTTACACCTTGTCGCTTGTTCCCGACGAGAAGATCGGAGAACGCGTGGTGTCTGGTGTGAAGGTAACACATGCGGGTCACGCCGACATGCATCTTTACTTCGATAAGAACACGGGGCTTTTGAGTAAGAGCGTCCACCGCCTGAAACGGTCTGGCGCCGACAAGGAAGTCGAGCAAGCGATTCTCTATGACGAATACCAGGATTTCGATGGGCTCAAGCGCCCGACTCAACTCCGAGTCCTGATGGACGGGCAACTCTACATCGAATCGAATTACTATGGCTACCGGCTCAGCGAAAAGCTGGACGATAAAGTTTTTGAGCGGCCATAATGTGACGCTCCGAATATGGAGTGCGGCGACGAGTCCCCGCACTGCATATTCCTTACTTCGGTCGGCCGATTCCGAACAGGTAGCGTTGGGTGCGTACGAACATCATTCCATCTGAAATGGCCGGAGTCGCCAGGACCGGGTCACCCAACGCGTTGACGGCAAGCAGGTTGAACTGAGTGCCCGCTTTCAAGACGTATGTTTGGCCGTCCTCGCAGGGGAAGTAGATTTTGCCGTCAGCTGCCACCGGAGAGGCGGTGAAGCCGCCGTCTGGCCCAAGCCGTTCCCACCAGATGCGCTTGCCCGTAGTCGCCTCGTAGCAGGTGACCACGCCGTCGTTGGTGCAGACGTAGAGATGTTCGCCATAAACGATGGGCGTCGGCATGTAAGGGCCGGCTTTTTCATTGCACCAAGCGATGTAGTCGCTCGATTTTTCGCCTTTGGGCAACGTGATGTCGCCGCGGGCGCCGGGACGGATCGCGTAGATCGGCCTCGGGTTGCGGTAGCCGCTGGTGACGAACACCAGTCCGTGTGCTGCGAAGGGCGTGGGAACGGTGATTTCGGAGTTCTTGCCGAGCCGCCACAGTTCCTTGCCGGTCAAAGGGTCATAGCCGCGCACGAACTTGGTGGCATTCGTTACGAGTTCGGCGCCGTCCTTTGTTTCGATAACGGTAGGCGTTCCCCACGACGGCACCTCTTCGCGCGGTGTGGTCCAAACGCGATTTCCCGTGTTCAGATCGAAGGCCGCGAGAAAGGAGTTCTTGCCGGCGTCGCACTGCACGATCGCCATGTTCTGATAGATGATCGGCGAGCTGCCGAAGCCCCATTGATAGTCGGGATCGTAGAACCAGCTTGATTCCAAAAGGCCCAACTCCTGCTTCCACAGCAGCTTGCCAGAGAAGTCGTAGCAGTAGAGCCCTTCGGAGCCGAAGCAGGCGACCACGCGCTTTCCGTCGGTGGCGCAGGTGGAGTTGGCGTGGGTGGCCTTGGTATGCCGCTTGACCTTCGGCACGCCTTTATGCGCGACCTGGTCCCAGAGGATTTTGCCCGACGCTTTATCGAGGCAGAGGACTTGGAAGGTGTGCGGCGAAGTGTCGTTGACCGAATCGACGTTGCCGTACTGCCCGGCCTTGAGCGTGTTCTTTTCCGCGCCACTGACGGCGGTCGTCAGGAAAATGCGGTCGCCCCAGATGACGGGGCAGGAATGGCCCAGGCCGGGGATCGGCGTTTTCCATCGAATGTTCTGATTCGCGACCGCATCCCAGCGGAGCGGCGGAAACTGGCCTTCGGCGACGCCGGTAGCACCTTTGCCCCGGAATTGCGGCCAATTCGCGGGCGCATTCACTTCGCGCGGCGGATCGTCATCCTTGGCGAGGGTGTCGACACGGGCTTCGATGCGCTTGTACGTGTTGGCAAGATTTCCGCCTTTCGTGACCATGGCGGCGACTTTGTTTTGGTCGCGCTGGAAGGCGACGGTCACGTTGTTGTCGCTGGTCGGCTGGAAGGTGTTATCGTCGATGGGATTGAGGGAATAAAGTTGAAACGAGCCGGCCTTCACCAGTAACCGCTCATTCGGCAAGACGACTTTGAGTTCGGTCATCGTCTCTTCATTGCGGTAGATGCCGACGTATTCTTTGAGAATTTCCGGGGCAACCTTAACGGCTGGTTTGGCGGCGGCAGGATCGGCGGCTTTGGCGCCCGCCTTGGTCAAAACCTCGACAAGCTCGGTCCTGCCTTTCGGCGTCGCGGCCAGGGCTTTATCCAGTGCTGCCTGTTTCGGTTTGGCTTTCTCCAGCACCAACTTGGCGAATTCGAGATTGCCTCTTTGAGCCGCATAGAGCAGGGCGGCGTCGGCTTCCTCGGCGCCCGCTTCCACCAGCAGCTTCATGATCTCGATGCGATTTTTCCCCATCGCCCAGGTCATGGGGCTCGCTTTGTAATAGGTATCCTTAACGCTTGGGTCAGCCTTGTTGTCCAGCAGGAGTTTGACAACTTCGAGATGCCCTTTCTCCGCCGCGAACGAGAGAGCCGTGGCGCCGTATTCGGTCTTGGCGTTGACATCCACGCCCTTATCGAGAAGGGCTTTGACCGCCGCGAGATCACCTTTGCGGGCGGCGGCGAACAGATCCTCGTTCATTGACCCGGCGAACAAAACCGCGGTAAACATGCCGATACTGGCGACAACTAAAGCTGCTCTCGTCACGGAAAATCCTCCCATGGCGAGCCGGGAGCGTTAGCGACCGGAGTTACCCGGAAAGCTTCCCGAGCATTCCGGTCGCTTACGCTCCCGGCCCGCCCGACTCCAAGTGTTGCGATGTTAGTTCTTTTCCGACGCTTTGCCGCCTTTTTTCAAGGCTTCGCTTACACGCTCGAAATTCGTTCTGTAAAGCTGAAGGTTTGGGTCGCTGTTCTTTGCCCCAAGCTGCGCGGCGCGTTCATAATTGGTTTTGGCCAAATCGAGCTTGCCGGTCTTCTCGTAGGCTTCGGCCAAACTGTCGTAGACGTTCGCGGAGTTTGGATAACGCTTGACGTTCGAAACGAAGACAGCAAGGGCCTCGTCGCTCTTTTTGGCGCCGAGCAACAATTGATAGCCGAGCTGATTCATCATCTGTTCCGGCGGCACGATCGTGTAGTTGAACTTGGCGGAAAGCTTTTTGAAATGCTCTTCAACGGCATCCGCACCGCCAACCACGATCTTGGGGCCGGGCTGCCAGCCGTCGAAGATCTTCTTGAGGCCCATGTAGTGGCTGCGAAGAACGACAGTGCCGTGGTCCTCGTCATCCATCAACGCCGAGTCCCATGTAAACCCATTGAGTTGCTGCTTCGTGAGAAGCTCTTTGGTTTTGTTGAAGGCCGACAGCATGCCTCCGCCCTCATTTCCCATCGTGAAATAGAGCGCGCTTTTCAGGTCTTTGCGATCCTTTAAGAAGTCCGCCGTTTTGTTCACGGTACCTTCCTTGTCCCACTGCAAGGAAGGGCTGACAGCGATATAGGCGTTGAAGAGGTCGTTCTTTGTGGCAAATGCGTGCACCGCCAACAAGCCGCCGAATGAATGCCCTGCGAAGATGCGATAGGGTTGCGTGCGGTAAGTCTTCTCAACCTGGGGAATTAACTCGGTTTCGATGAACTTCAGGAACTTGTCGGCGCCGCCGCTGGTCGGGAATTGCGCGTCTTTGCCGCCGGGGCCGGGCATCGCCGCCTTGGTCGGGGTCAGGTCGCGGGTGCGGTCGGTGTTGGTAATGGCGACCACAATCATCTCGGGCATCCGGCCATTGCGCGACAGAAATTCGATGGTTGATGCGGTGTGCCCAAGTTGCGCGGCCCCGTCGGTCATGTAAAGGACCGGGTAACGCTGGTCACCGGTTTCATACCCAGGCGGTGTGCGCACCAAAATCACGCGCTCCTCGCCCATTACCTCGGACTTGATCGCCAGGCGGCCGCCCGGCTGCTTGTCCTGGGCTCCTGCGGTCAAACAGGGCGCGACGACAAGCGAAAACAACGCGAACGCAAAAAGACGTTTCATGGGGTTCCTCCTTTGCAGGGTGTAGACGCTCGAACGGTATTAGCTAATCAAAGGCGTCTCATTTCAAGGTTTTTCAAGGCAGGAACAGCCGTCCTGTGCCGCGTATATTCTCGGCTTCCAAGAGGTAGCGGAAGAGCCGATCAGTAACTCGATCTGCGTATTCTCGTTCCACGAGTACGCGATCGGCGTCACCGATAGTGAATACCGGAAGGCTCGCCGGCGGATTGAAGGACTTTATCGTTGCTTCAAGAGAATCTGGTCCATCGTCGTTTCGATTATTGGTTACCAGATAGAGCTGCTTTTCCTGGCAGAACTGCCAAATCGATTTATCGCGCTCGGAAGGATCGAGGCCAATATCCTTGAACGTTACGATGCGAAGATCAAGGTAAGTCCAGAAGTCCGCCCCATCCGCCCCTTGCATCAAGGCTGTCAGACGAGCAACGTGCCCTTGAATGTTTACATCAGCGAGAAGACGGATCACCGTTGCGCTCCGCGGAGGCATTTTTCTTGCGAAACGACTCGCGCAGCTGAGCCATCTTCTGTCCGCCTTTGCGCAGAATTTCTTCGACTTCCGGCGCGTTCTTGCGCTGCGCAGCACGATCTCGTATGCGTCGGTCCTGCTCCATAACCGCATCATAGTGCTCGCGCACGTATCGCGCAACCGCTTGGATGTCTTCAATGGTCAAAATGGGCATGACCACGCGGATTTGGTCATAGCTGAAATTCTCTTGAAAATAGGGAACCAGATCCTGGACGGTGATGCGGCTAGTGGAAAGCTGAGGTCCGCGACCGCGTTCGATAATCGTGACTTGTTTCGTCATAGGGCAATCTCTGGTTATCTTGTAATTCTATCGCCATCCGATTATACGCAATAGCTCGTTCGTCAGACTTCTGCCTCGCGCTCTTGCCCCATGCTCCGCTTAAACCACGGCAACAGCGCGAACACCATAATGGCTGTGGCTACGAGCGCCGCGCTGAGTATCGGCCAGAACACGTAGTGGTCCATTCGGAAGTACAACTGGCCGAAGACGCCGGAGAGCTTGCCGCCGAAGGAGCTGGCCAGGAACCAGCCGCCCATCATGAAGGCGCGGATGTTGGCCGGCGACAGCTTGCTGACGAGCGATAGGCCCATCGGCGACAGGCACAGTTCACCGAGCGTGTTCATGGCATACGTGCCGAACAACCACCACGCCGTTGCCTTGGTATAGCCGTCATTGGAGACGTAGGTGGCGCCCAGCATTACCAGCGGGCCGCAGGCGATGAGCAGGAGCCCCAAGCCGATCTTACCGGGAGTGGACGGCTCCTTGCCGAGCAAGCGCAGCCAGCCGAAAAAAGCGACCACGAGCGGCGTCAACAAGATTACGTAGCCGGCGTTGATGGAGTTGAAAAGCTCCGGGTTGACGAGTCGCAGATGCTCGTAGGTCACTAATCGAGGCGTGTCGTTGGTCACACTCCGTTCGATGTCGTCGAGCATTTCTTGGGTGACGTAGACCTTTTCGCCGGTCTTGACGTTGAGCTTCTTTTCCTTCTTAAGTTCTTCGTACGATCCCTCATCAACAACGACAAAGGTCTCCCGCGCGGGCCTGGCGGTGTCCGGTCCAGCGTTGGCGAAGTAGCCCGGCGGCGCATTCTCGGCGAAGGGCGGCACCAGGTCGACAATCCGCTGGGCGATGGGACCGGGAACTCGATCGGTGTTGTCGCGCGCCCATGTCGGCAGGGCCGTGGTGCTCAGCTGAAAGACGCCCCAGAAAATCACGGCCACGCCAAATACGACCAGAAGCGCGCCGACGCGATCGCGGTCCGCGCGGCCGGGAACGTCGCGCCAAATGCGAATAAAGAAGGCGATCACCGGGAGGCAGGCCCCGAGAAAAGCCGCCGTGGGCGGATCCAATGGAATGAAGTTTCTGGCGGCCAAGAACCAGAAAACCGCAGCCAAGGCGAACGCCGGCGCAAGGCACTGGACCCAGAGCGGCGTCAGCCGGATGCTGGTGGCCGCCACGTCTTTTTTCTGGTCGGCATCACGGAACATGCGATAAAACAAACAGAACACCACCAGGCCCAACAGCATGCCGAATGCGGCCGTCGTGAAAGCCGCATGCCAGCCTCCAATTGTCCAGTTCGAAGTAATCTGGAGCGGATGGTTGTCGAAGTAATTGCGCACGATAGCGGCCACGATGTTGCACAGAAAGGACCCGAGGTTGATGCCCACATAGAAGATGCTGTAGCCGGTGTCGCGCAGCTTGCTCCCCGGCGGATAGAGGTTGCCCAAGAGCGTCGAGATGTTCGGTTTGAAGCCGCCATTGCCCAAGATGATGAAGCCCAGCCCCAAGTACAGGCCCATCTCGGTGGGTAACGCGAGCACCAAGTGACCGATCATCATCAGCACGCCGCCGATCAAGATGGTAAATCGGTAGCCGAGCAGCCGATCCGCGAGCAGTCCGCCGATGAAGGGCGTAAAGTAGACCAATCCCATGTAGGTGCCGACGATGATGGCCATGGTATTGCTGTTGAGGCCCAGTCCGCCCTTCTGCGAGTCGGTGAGGTAAAGCGGCAGCATGCCGAGCATGAGGTAGAAGCTAAAGCGCTCCCACATCTCTGCGAAGAAAAGGACCATGAGGCCCTTGGGATGGCGCTCGCGCGTTGCGATGGAGTTCGACATAATCTTGTCGCCCCTGTAGCGGCATTTTTGACGTGCAAAAGCCTGTCCGACTCTACTTGGAAACGGCGCATGGGGCAACAGAATTGCAAAGCAGTCGGCTGCAAGCGAATCCATTCCAGTCGTCGTTACGGAGAATCCAGGAACTAAGCCTTGGCGCTTGCCGACCGCTGCGGATATGATCGACAGGAGTTGGTGCGGTCACAGCTGGCTCCGGAGGTTCTTCATGCGTGGTGCGCGTTGTTGGTTTTTGGGCGTCGTTCTCTTAACGATCGCGTCGCTCTCCCTGGTTCAAACCCCGTCGGCGGGGCAGGACGCCGATTCCAAAGGCGAGAAAGTCCGCTTCCACACCGTGGACGGCGTCGAAATCGTCGGCACGTACTATCCCAGCGCTCGAGGCAAGGCGCCCGCGGTGATCCTGCTGCACGCCCTGGGAGACCACAGTCGCACCAATGCCTGGACGAATCTTGCCGTCGAGCTGCAAAAGAAATACTCCGTACTGGCGTTCGATTTCCGCGGCCACGGCAACAGCAAGAATCTAAGTGATGCCACGGAGTTTTGGAAACACCCCATCAATAAGAACAATGTCAAGGGGGCGCCCAAAGGGACGGAAATCGACTATCAGAACATGCGGAAGGAGTACTTCCCGGCATTGATCAACGACATCGCGGCCGCCCGCGCTTATCTCGAAGGACGCAACGACGCTCGCGACTGCAACACGTCGAGCATGATTGTCATCGGAGCGGAGTCCGGCGCCACTCTCGGCGCGATCTGGCTCAACTCCGAGTGGCTTCGCTATCAACAGTTGAGCGGCGGCTTCGCACCTACGCAGCTGAACAAGACCCCCGAGGGAAAGGACGTCATCGCCGCTATCTGGCTGACTCCAACCACCAAGCTCGGCTCCCGTACCGTCAGCTTGTCGCAGATTCTGGACCTTCCGGCCCGCATCGGCAAAACGCCCATGACTTTTCTGTACGGCGACGCCGATGCCAGCGGTAAGACCATCGCCAAGGGATGCGAAAAAGCCATCAAAGGCGCCGACGCCAAGGGTGACTACAAATACACGGCGGCGGTAAAGATTCCCGACAGCAAGCTGGCTGGCGCGAACCTGTTGCAGAAGTCAACCGGCACGACCAAGTCCATCATGGAATACCTCGAGGATGTGGTCGATTTCAAAGGCAACGCTTGGGCGGAGCGCGACTTTCGCAAAAGTTTCTATGTCTGGCGCATGGGCAACAGCCTCGTGAACGCCAAGACCGCCCCCACCGAAAAGTTGCTGGCGTTCGACACCTACGAAAAGTTCATCCCGAAGTGACCGTCAGCCGCGCGGATGATATTGGCGGTGGATCGCTTTGAGCCGGTCACGGTCGATGTGCGTGTAATGCTGGGTGGTGCGGATATTGGCATGGCCCAGCAATTCCTGCACGGTCCGTAGGTCGGCGCCGCCGGCAAGCAGATGCGTGGCGAAACTGTGCCGCAGCGTGTGGGGGCTAACTTTGGAGTTGAGGCCTGCGCGGCGGACATACTTTTTCACCAGCATCCAGAGCATTTCACGAGTCAGCACCTTGCCTCCCCGGCTCACGAACACCCAGGGCGCCTCGGGACTGGGCCGCACCAACTTGGGCCTTTGCTCGCGCAGATAGGTCCGCAAAGTGGCGATCGCCGGCGCCGCCAAGGGAACGATGCGTTGCTTGCTTCCTTTGCCGAAACACTTGCAAAAGCCGGCGTCGAGATACAAGTCCGCCAGTTTCAGACCCACGACTTCCGAGGCCCGGCTGCCCGTGGCGTAAAGGGTTTCCAGCAAAGCGCGGTCGCGCATGTAGAAACGCTCACCGCCGCGCGGAGCGGCGAGCAGTATGTCCACCGCTTCGGGGCTTAGCACATGCGGTATTCGCTCCCACAAGGCCGGTGAGCTAAGCAACTCAACGGCGTTATGAGTCGCTTTCTCCTCCAAGCGAAGAAAGCGGTAGAACATCTTGAGAGCAACCAGGTGCCGCGCCACGGAAGGGGCCGCCAATTGCTCCTCGTGCAGAAAGCCAAGAAAATGGCTAAGCTCGCGTACCGAAGGATCAAGATAGCTCTTCAAGCCGCCTCTCGTCACCCATATCAGATAGCGTTCCAGATCTCGGCCATAAGCGAGGACCGTGTTCTTCGCCAAACCGCGTTCAGCTTCCATGTAGCTCTTAAACGCGACGATGTCAGCTGCCAAGGCGGCGTAGTTCGACGTGATTTGAGCAGCCATCGCCAGTCGCTCCGCGCGGAACGGAAGAGGGGTTATCATTCCGGATCGGAGTTTTCGACAGCCGACGATCAGTCGTCACCGTGACTGCCGTCCGTAAAACGTGCAGATGAAATGAAATAGGCCAGCCTTCACGATTATGCGGGCCGCCGCTTGCGTTTCGCGTTCGCTGGCACTCTGGGAGCGCGAAACGCAAGCAGAATACCCCTTCAAGTCAAGCTCCGTTGCCTAAAAAGTCGCCGTTTTGCACAGAAAAGCACTCGCCAAGCGCTCCGGGGTATATGAGTGTGGAACTGTGGCGGTGAGCTAAAAAAATCGACACAAGCACCATTAAAATAACAAGTTACGTCCGCCACCTCACCGCCAAAGTGGTTGGCGGTGATGGCGGTGAGGTTCTGTCGTGGCGCTTTATCGACGCGTTTGCTCTTGCGCCATCATCCGCTAAGATAACGCTGGTAACCCAATCCTGGTAACCCAATCCTGGTAACCAATCATGGATTGATCCCAATCATGGATTGAGAGGACAACAGCGTGCCCAAGCACATTTTCGTCACCGGCGGCGTGGTTAGTTCTTTGGGGAAGGGCCTGACGAGCGCCTCCATCGGCATGCTCCTGGAACATCGGGGGCTGCGTGTCCGCCTGCAAAAATTCGACCCCTACATCAACGTCGATCCCGGCACCATGAGCCCGTTTCAGCACGGCGAAGTTTATGTGCTCGACGACGGCTCCGAGACCGATCTCGATCTGGGCCATTACGAGCGCTTCACCAACGCCCCCCTGAGCCGCGATTGCAACTTCACCACAGGCAAGATTTACCTTTCCGTCATCCAGAAGGAGCGTCACGGCGACTATCTTGGCCGCACCGTGCAGGTCATCCCCCACGTCACCGACGAGATCAAGGCGGCGGTCCGCAAGCTCGCTACGGACGGCGTCGACGTGGTCATCACCGAGATCGGCGGCACTGTCGGCGACATTGAAGGTTTGCCATTCCTCGAATCCATCCGCCAAATCGCGCTGGACCTGGGCAAGGCTAACGTCCTTTACATTCATCTCACCTTGATTCCGTACCTCAAGGCGGCGGGCGAGGCCAAAACCAAGCCGACGCAGCACTCCGTGGAACGGCTCCGCCAAATCGGTATCCAGCCGGACATCCTCATCTGCCGGACCGAGCGCGAACTGTCGAAGGACGACGCCGAGAAAATCGCGCTCTTCTGCAATGTCGAGAAGCGGGCCGTCATCGAGGAGCGCGACAAGGAATTCAGCATTTACGAAGTTCCGCTCAGCCTCGTGGAAAACCATTTGGACGATTTGATCGTCGAGAAGCTAGGACTAAAGGCCAAGCCGCTCGACATAGACGATTGGCGTGTGATGCTGCAGCGCATCAAGAATCCCGCCCACGAAGTCACCATCGGCGTGGTCGGCAAGTACATCAAGCACCGCGACGCCTATAAGTCGGTGTACGAAGCCCTCGACCATGCCGGCATCTCCCTGGCGACGCGCGTCGTAGTCCGCCGCATCGAGGCTGAGGAAATCGAGCGCGAAGGGGCCGAGCGCGTCTTGAGCGGCCTGGACGGCATCTTGGTTCCCGGCGGCTTCGACTATCGCGGCTCCACCGGCAAGGTCGACGCCACCCGCTATGCCCGCGAGCGCAAGGTGCCGTTCTTCGGCATCTGCCTGGGCCTGCAATGCGCGGTCATCGAATTTGCCCGCAATGTCGTCGGCCTGGAGAACGCCAACAGCACCGAGTTCGACAGCAACTGCCAATATCCCGTGGTGTGCATGCTCGACGATCAGTACGGCATCACCGACAAAGGCGGCACCATGCGGCTCGGAACCTATCCCTGCAAGCTAGTCGAGGGCAGCAAGGCGCATGTAGCATATGGATCACTCTTGGTTCACGAGCGTCATCGTCACCGCTTCGAATTCAACAACCAATTTCGCCAGCAGTTCGCCGCCAACGGCCTTGAGGTGACCGGATCCAGTCCGAATGGAAAGCTGGTCGAAGTCGTCGAATTAAGGGAGCACCCCTGGTTCGTCGCTGTACAGTGTCACCCCGAGTTCAAGTCGAAGCCGACCAAGGCACATCCCTTGTACCGCGGCTTCGTTCAGGCGGCGATCGCGAGGCGCGAAGGAAAAAAAAATGAAGCGACGCGGCCACGCCACACCGCCGCGGCTGTTTAGGATCGCGCGAAACCGACGAGCGAGTTTCGACGACGCAACGGATAAAATGGCATCCAACCTGCTGCGTATTCGAACCTCGCTCGCCGGTTTCGCGAGCGCCCAAAAAAATCCCAAGGAACCAACTAATGACGGCGCGATTCTTCTATTTAGTGCCCGCGTTATGTCTTCTCGTTCCTAGTGCCGTTCACGCCGGCTCCAACAACAGCCTCATGGACGTGACGCCCGACGGCAAGTTGCTCCTCGTCGCCAATACCGATAACGGCACCGTGACCTTGATCGACATTGTCGGGCGCAAAGCAATCCGCGAGATCAAGGTCGGCGAGAAGCCTGAATGCGTCGCCTGGATTGGAAACGGCCCCAACGCCTTGGTCACGGCGTATAAGGACAACCTTGTCGTTTTCGTCGATACCCAAACCGGAAAGGTTTTGAAAGGCTTGCCGGTCGCGCCCGAGCCCTACGCCGTCGTCACCGACAAAGAGGGAAAACGCGCCTGGGTGACCCACGAGTATCCCGGCCTGGTCAGCGAAATCGACATTGCCTCACAGAAGGTGACCCGCACGATTGAGGCCGGCGCCATGGTCCGCGGCCTAGCACTCAGCCCTGACGAAAAGCGCATGCTTGTCAGCGAATTCTACACCGGCGTCCTGCGGGCCATCGATCTTGACAGCGGCAAAGTCGTCGACACCTGGAAGGGCCATAGCACCGACAACTTGTCGCGCCACTTGCTGCTTCATCCAACGCGGACCAAGGCGTACCTCGCTCACATTCGCTCGATTGTGAATGTCAATCACGGGGCCGGGTCGATCTTTCCGCAGATGTCGATCTGCGATCTCAAGCCCGGTGAAGGTCGGCGCCGCGTTTCGGTCGCGATGGACACTTTCAACGGCGTCTATGTCGTCACCAACGCTTGGGAGTCGGCCATGTCGCCCGACGCCAAGCGCATCTACATCATCTATGCCGGCACCGACGACATGAACGTTTGCAATGTGATCGACGACGACTACCACGAAATCGAGCGGATCAATTTGCCTCGCCAGGTGGGCCATAATCCACGCGCCGTTCGCGTCAATCCAAGCAATGATGAGGTCTACGTTTACAACGCCATGGATTTCGCCGTCGCCGTCTACCAACCAGACGGCATGCGTTCACTGGCGACGATTAAGACCTGCGAGCCGCCCAAATCGCCGGAATGGGTCCGCGGCAAAGTCCTGTTCAACACGGCCAAAGCGCCCATGAGCGCCCGCCGCTGGGTCGCTTGTTCATCGTGCCATCCCGACGGCCATCACGACGCCCGCGTTTGGCAAAATCCTGAAGGCCTGCGCAAGACCACGGCGCTGTTCGGGCTGGCGCACACCCATCCTTTGCACTGGTCGGCCGACCGCGATGAAGTCCAAGACTTTGAATACACGATACGCAGCCAGCTCATGCAGGGCTCGGGCCTTATGTCCGGAGGCCTCAAACCCAAACGCGGCTTTGAAAAGGCGGAATTGGAGATGGTCACAAGTGGCAAATCAAAGGACCTCGACGCGCTCGCCATCTATTGTAATTCGTTCGATTTCGTGCTCTCGCCGCACATCGCCGCCCCTGGGAAGCTGACGCAGGACGCTCAACGCGGGAAAGAGATCTTCTTCCGCAAGGACGTGGGCTGCGCCCGTTGTCATTCGGGACCATATTACACGGACAGCTCGCTCGAAAAGCCGTTCAAGCTGCACGACGTCGGCACCGGCAACGACGATCCGAGTGAAAAGATGGGGCCGAAGTACGACACGCCGACGCTTTTGGGAGTATGTCGCACCGCGCCATACCTGCACCACGGCAAAGCAAAGTCACTTCACGACGTGCTCACGTCGTGCAACAAAGAAGACAAGCATGGCAAGACAAGTCATCTCGCCAAGAATGAACTCGACGACCTGGTCGCTTTCCTACGTTCCCTGCCTTACGAGCCGCCGCCGAACGTGACGCCCAACACCGTGCCTTATCGGTTTTTTCCGGCGAAGAAAGAGACGAGCCCGTGAATCCCGATTGGCGCACACGCTATGAGCTAGCGCTTGACGCCGCTCACAAGGCGGGCAGTTTCGCGATGGGCCATTTCGAGGCAAACGCCGCCGTCGAGTGGAAAGCGGATCATAGCCCGGTGACTCTCGCCGACAAAGGCGCCGAGTCGATGTTGCGGACCATGCTTCTCGGCAAATTCCCAAATGACGGCTTTCTCGGCGAGGAGTCAGGATCGACTCCCGGCTCGTCCGGTTATCGTTGGATCATCGACCCTATCGACGGCACGCGCAGCTTCGTCCGTAGCGTGCCGATCTGGGCCACGCTGGTCGGCCTTGAATACAAAGGCGAATGCATCGCCGGCGTCGCCTACTTGCCCGCCATGGGACAAACGTTTCGCGCTCTGCGCGGCGACGGCGCCTTCCGTGACCATCGCACCATCCATGTATCGGCGGTCAACGATCTGAGCGAGGCGCATGTCTTCTATTCGAGCTTGAGCTGGTTCGCCAAGGCCGGCCGTGAAAACGCGTTCCTAAACCTACTCAGAAAAGCGGAACGCAATCGCGGCTTCGGCGATTTCTACGGTTTCGTGTTAGTCGCGCAGGGATCGGGCGAAATCATGGTCGAGCACGGAGTCCATGCTTGGGACTTGGGCGCCTTGATCCCTATCGTAGAGGAGGCCGGCGGCCGTTTGAGCGCCTGGGACGGCAGTCGCGACATCGAACGGCCCGATGTGCTGGCAAGCAACGGACGCCTGCACCAGGCGGCAATGCAGATCTTGGCGCAACCATGACACAAAATCCCCCTTTCCGCACCATCGAATGGGTCGGCGACATCGATGGCTTTGTACGGCTCATCGATCAAACGCTGTTGCCGACGACGGTGCAGTATCGGGATTGCCGGACTGTCGAAGAGGTCTGGGAGGCGATCCGCTCTTTGCGCGTTCGCGGCGCCCCGGCCATCGGCGTCGCGGCGGCAATGGGCGTGGTTGTGGGGATGCAGAAGAACGTGCCGCTTGGCGGCTTCGCATCGCGACTCCAAGAAGTGTGTGACTACTTGCGCACGAGCCGTCCAACCGCCGTCAATCTCTTTTGGGCGCTGGAGCGCATGCAAGCTCACCTCCAGCCACACCCGGAGGGCGTCAAGCCGGAGCGACTTCGCAAGTTACTCTTGGAGGAATCGCTGCGAATCGAAACCGAGGACCGCGCCATGTGCCGGGCGATCGGTCTGGCGGGTAAGGATCTGATCGGCGAAGGGCAGGGCGTATTGACGCATTGCAACGCCGGCGGTTTGGCCACTGCGGACTACGGCACGGCACTCGCCGTCATGTTCGCCGCCGCCGAATCGGGAAAACGCTTCCATGTCTTTGCCGATGAAACGCGACCACTTTTGCAGGGCGCCCGCCTCACTGCCTGGGAACTGCACGAACGCGGCATCGACGTGACGCTGATCTGCGATAACATGGCCGCCCAAGTGATGAAAGAGGGCAGGGTGCAACTGGTGATCGTCGGCGCCGACCGCATCGCCGCCAACGGCGATACCGCCAACAAGATCGGCACCTACGGCGTCGCGCTCTTGGCGCGCGCCCACGGCATTCCGTTCTATGTCGCCGCGCCGTCAAGCACATTCGATTTGAGCCTATCGTCCGGCGACCAAATCCCCATCGAAAACCGCGATGGCCGTGAAATCACGCACGCATTCGGAAGGCAGACCGCGCCTGAGGGCGTCAAAGTCTACAATCCAGCGTTCGATGTGACGCCGGCCGAATTGATTGCCGGTATCATTACCGAAAAAGGCATCATCCGGCCGGTGACGAATGAGAGCATCCGGAGCAAATGGGGCGAGTCAGGAGCGTAAGCGACTGGAACACGCGTACGTCGAACTCCGGTCGCGTACGCTCCCGGCTCGCCGATGATCATTTCTTGTCGCGCTCCAAGACGAGCACGAAGGTCGCTGGATCTTCTTGAGTGACGAACTCCTTGGGGCGAGCCTCATCGCCAGCACGCGCGAAGCAGATTTTCAATTTGTCTTTTTCAAACTGATAAATGCCGACTTGGGCCTTGCCCTCGCAATTTCCGGTTTTGATGGCGAGGTCGATTTTTTTCGGCTTGGCGGCTGAGTCCAGCTTGAAGATTCCTTCCTCACTGTTGTCGCCGGCTTGAAACTCGTACTTGTCCTTCGTGAAGACGAACCGCCACGATTCAAACGTGTCAGGATCAAGCGAATTCCACGAGGCGATCTTCCATTTTCCCTGAAACTGCTCGTTATCGCTTTCTTGTCTTGCCCGCCGGCGTGGGCGGCAATTATCAGCACGGGCGCCAGAATGAGCACGAACAGTCGTTTCATGACATGGCTCCTTTAGTAAGCGTAGATAAGATTACAACCCCGCGATCGGCTCCCATCCCGTCATGATTTGCGTAATCTCGCGCGGCAGGCTCGGCACCAAGCGCAATTCACCGACGTCGAATAGCGTGTGCAGAATGGTGGCGATCAGGTTTTGAATGCGGACCGGATTCGTAGCCGGCGAACCTGCGTTTCTATCGGAGCGGCCTATGACCTGGCCCATATTAAGGCCGCCGCCTGCCAGGAGGAGCGGGGCGAGATTGCCCCAGTGATCGCGGCCGCCGTTTTGGTTGATGCGCGGCGTCCGGCCCATCTCGCCGCAGACAATGAGAAGGATCTTCTCCGACAAGCCGCGCGCGTCGACATCTTCCAGAAACGCGGACAGTGCGTGGTCGAGGGGCCGGCCCATGTAGCCCATGCCCTCGCCGACCGGGGCATTGTTGACGTCGGCGTGCATATCCCAAACGAAATTCGTCGTGACGGTCACGAAACCGCAGCCGCGTTCGCACAAACGGCGGGCGAGAAGCAGCAGCTTGCCCAGCGAGTGGGCGTTGTCGACGTAATTGTTGTAATTGTTCCAGCGGCGGTTGATATGCTCGGGACGGACCAACCGTGCGGTGTCGTAGCGGTCGACGACGCGCGGGCTTTCCTGATTCAGATTGAAGGCGTCGGCGACGCCGCCCAGCACGGTCTGGAACGCCATCTCGCGCGTGCGATCCATGTCTTCAAGCAGCCGGTTTTCGGCCGTCTCCCAACGCAGATAGTCGAGCTGGCTCAAAAGAAAGCGGCGATCGCCGAGACGGTCCATCGGCATTGACAGCCGCATGTCACTCTGCAGGTCGCCGCCTACGCTAGGATCGAAGGGTGCAAACGACGGCCCGAGCATGCCGGTGGCGTTGAATCGGCCAAAGTTCATCGTGCCAGGCTGGGAGGCAGCATCGACGGCCCGCGGCAGCAGCAGAACGTTGGTCGGCAGGCCGTTAGCCGGGTGACTGCGCCCGGCGACACGGGAGTAGATCGAGCCGAGGTTGGCCCCAAAGGTGTCCCGCCCGACGATTGGCTTAATGTCGTGATTGCCGTCACCTGCGACGAACGAGCGAACGACCGAGACACGATCGGCCAAAGAAGCGAGACGCGGGAAGCTGCCGCCGAACGTGACGCCTGGAATGCGCGTTGCCACTTCGCCGGTGACGCTGCGAAACTCGGCCGGCGCGGTCATTTTGGGGTCGAAGGTTTCGATCTGGCTCGGGCCGCCGTGCAAGAAGAGGAAGATGACGGATTTGTCTTTGAGTATTGGCCGCCGCTCCTGAACGGCGTGCGCTTTGGCGGCGAACAGATCGGCCAACGTAAGCCCGCCCAGGGCGAGGCCGCCGACTTGCAGAAACGCGCGGCGATTGTGGCGACGGTCGCGATCGAATATTGAAAGCATGCGGCCCCCCCTCGTCTTCACCTGTTATACCTTATCAGCTCATTGGAATCCATCGTTAAGCGTGGAGCCGCGGGCGACCGCCTGCGCCGCCTACCGCGGTCGCCTGCGGCTCCCCGCTAAACTTGACTCTATTTTTCACTGGAGGCTAACAACTCCACGAGGTGTTTCTTCCACACCGCTGCCAAGGTGTGCGTCTGATGCCCGTTTGTTTGCTCGCTCTCCGGAAACACGATGGCCCGTCCTTGCGGCACATTTTTGATCGCTTTTTCCAGTATGCCAATTTCCGGTGGATTGATGAGGTCGTCCGCGAAGTTGATGGCCAAGAGCGGCGCCTTGATCTTGCCGAGGTTTGGCGCCGGATCGTAGTCGCGCGACGCTTCGATGGCGTACAGGACGTCGTTGGCGTCCTTCTTGTCGAGCACCAGCTTGGCCGCCTTCGCCAGAAGCTTGTCCGCCAATTCTCGCGTGGGCGCTTCCTTCTGCCGGCGAGTCGGGTTGCTCGCCATCAGAAACATGATCTCCGCTGCGGTCTTAAGGCTCGGCGGCTGACTGGTGTATTCGCCGTCGCGCCATGCCGGATCGTTGCGAATAGCGTCGCTGATCGCCTTGCGCCACGCGCGGTTGCGGCCCGCGATCTGAACCGGCTGGCAAGCGAGCGGCAAAAGCGCGTCCATGAATTCGGGATGCAGCTCGCCCCAGAGCCAAGTGTGCATGCCGCCCATGGAGGTGCCCATCACCAGGCGCAGATGATTGACCTTTAGTCCCTCGGTCAACATGCGGTGCTGGGCGCCAATCATATCGTGGTAGCCGTATGGTGGGAACTTCGCTTTCAGCCCGCTCGAAGGCCGCGTCGATTGGCCATGGCCAAGGCTGTCGGGGATGATGATGTAGTATTTCTCGGCGTCGAGCGGCTGTCCCTTGCCGAACAACGCGCCCGCGAACTCCTTCTTCAAGAAATTCTCGCCGCTGCCCGTGGTGCCGTGGAGGACGAGGACGGCGTTTCGGACCACTCCCACGTCATCGCGGCGCGGAATGCCCCAGGTGCGGTAATGCATGCGCAGCTCGGGCAAAGTTTCGCCGGAATTGAATTTGAAATCCTTGAGGACGATTTCGCTTTCCGAGGTTGGCTTGAGAATGCCGCCGGCTTGCAGCGGCGCCAAGAACACAAGGAAGATGAAAACGGGGATGCCTTTGCGCATGTGGAGATTATATGCAAGCCCGCAGGCGAGTCTTCGAGCCTGCGTGGGTGTCGATCTACCCTCACAGGCTCGAAGACTCGCCTGCGGGCTTGGAGCCTGTGTAGAATAAGCCCAGGAGAATTCGCAGCCTCAGGATGTGACCATTCCCATGACCGCACTTCTCGGGTCGACTCGTTCGCGCATCCAACAGCTTCCCATGTCGGTCATCACCAAGATCGCGGCCGGTGAAGTGATCGAACGGCCCGCAAGCGTTGTCAAGGAACTCTTGGAGAACTCGGTCGACGCCGGCAGCACTCGCATCGACATCGACATCGAAGAGGGCGGGGCGGAGCTGATCCGCGTCGTCGATGACGGCTGCGGCATCGCGGCCGACGACTTGCCGCTCGCATTCGCCAACCACGCCACCAGCAAGCTCGCCTCGGCCGACGATCTCTTCCGCGTTCACACGCTTGGCTTTCGCGGCGAAGCGCTGGCGTCGATCGGCGGCATTGCCCAAGTGAGCCTGCAATCCCGGCCCGCCGCCGAGATGATTGGCGCGGAGGTCACCTGCCACGGCGGCCAAATTTCCGAGCCGCGAGCATGGAACGGCACCGCCGGCACGCGCATCGAAGTCCGCCATCTTTTCTATAACACGCCGGTCCGCCGCAAGTTCCTCCGTACCGCCGGTACCGAGACGGGACATATCTGTGAAATCTACACCCGGCTGGCCCTCGCTCGACCCGGCCTGCACGTGACGTTGACCCACAACGGCAAGAGCGTTTACGAAGTCGCAGGGGATACGGATCTTTTGGATCGAATCGGACTATTTTTCGGCGCGGAGATCAAGGACCAGCTCTACGGTATCGACGCGTGCCAGGGGCCGGCGCGTCTCTACGGCTTCGTCGCCGACCCCGCCTGCGAGCGCGGCAATCTCAAAATGCAATACCTCTTTCTCAATGGACGCTGGATCCGCGACCGCAGTCTGAGCCATGCACTGCAAGAGGCCTATCGCGGCCTGCTGATGACGGGTCGGTACGCTGTGGCCTTTCTTTTCCTCGATCTGCCCGCCGACCACGTCGACGTCAATGTCCACCCGACCAAAGCGGAAGTCCGTTTTCGTGACGGCGGCGCTTTGTATAGTTTCGTCTTGTCCACGATCCGGGAGCGACTCAACCGCGAAAACCTGACCGCTCGCCTGCGGCCGCCGGCGCCCCTTGGAATGATGACCGCCACCCCTTGGCCAGCGCCGCCGCCGAGCAAGGGCGCATCGCTCTTCTCGCGGCCCGGTCTGCCGGAATACACGCGGAACTCCGGGCAACTTATGCCGCGCGCGTCGCAACCCCCGACTCAACTTTCGCCGCCTCCCTCGGCGCCGAACACGTCGAGCGGTCCGGAGGTTTCGCCTCCTCCAGCGCCGCCTCAGGATTCGGCTCCGCTCAACGCCA
>JACPZP010000170.1 GCA_016195405.1 Planctomycetota bacterium
GTCGTCTACAACGGCCTCAACGCTTTTCCTCCCATCACCGTACAAACGACCTTTACGAGCACGAACCAGCTCAACCTAGTTTTGCAAGTTTCGCAAGGCACCGACGTGGCCTCGCGCCGCACTGAAGCCAGCACCATCGCGACAGCCGAAGCCGGCGGCAACTTCCAGGTCAACCTCGCCGGCTTCGAAGATGTCGGCTGGATTTTCAACAACTGGAACCCGCCGCAACAGCAACCTGCCCGAGTTCCAATCGACGCACCCATGCCTCCGGCCGCCGAAAACGCCGCCCCGGCAGCCCGCCAAACGCCGCCGGAGGTTCGTGAGAATCCGCCGGAATTCGAGAAGGCGCGTTTCGACATGCTCGACAGCGTGTTCAAAGACGATGCGCACGAGACCGCCGGCCAACTGGATTTCGCGTTCCATCTCGACGCGCTCAATCCGATCCTCTCGGCCACGGACCGCGCCACCGACGCTGATGCCGGCCTTGCGCTAGGCGGCCTGGTTCTCGGCGTTGCCGCCGCAAACACTGCCTCACGAACGACGCGACGAACGCGCTTGAAGCTGTGGGCGGCGGAGGATTTTGGGAGATAGAAGATATTAGATTCAATCTGCAATTCCCGGTGTGAGCATTCTAATTATATCAATTTAACTATTGCAAATAAATGACTTGCGTCATACGATCTCATTAAGATAAAAGTTTTTATCTTATGAGAAACGACGATGGCGTGGGGCTTTTACGGCCGCTCTCAAGAAGTGCGTGAGTTGGTCGAGATCTTCCAAAGAAACCGCTGGTTCTTCGCTAAGATGACCGGGCGCCGTCGAATCGGCAAGACCACGCTGACGCAGCACGCACTAAGGGCAGCCGGAGTGCGAAGTGTCTTATACGTCCAAATCCCCGACTCAGGCCCAGGGGGTGTTTCATCTGCGGTCGCAGACGCTCTCGAAACCTTCGACATTCCACCGGACCAATTCGCGCGACCCCAGTCCCTTCCAGATTTGGCAAGGTTAATTGGAAATTTGGCGCGTAGCGGTTTCGTTGTTGTCCTTGACGAGTTCCAATACTTCAATCGCGCTCACCTGGAGCCGTTTTGCTCCCTCTTGCAAGCAGAAGTGGACGCCTTATCAGCCAATTCCGAAAGTATTCCTGGCGGGCTGATTGTCCTTGGCTCGATCCACACTGAAATGGTGGCATTGCTAGAAAATCGGTCGGCCCCGCTCTATAACCGAATCACAGACGAGATAAACTTATCGCATCTCGACATTGCGTCGGTTCTGGAAATCTTGCGGCAACATGCCGACCCAAGCCCTCAACGACTTCTTTTTCTTTGGACGCTGTTCGAGGGCGTTCCAAAATTCTACCGAGATTGCTACGAGCAAGGCGTCCTGGCTTCTGATCGCGAGCGTCTGCTGTTGCGGACTTTTTTTGAAAGCTCGTCTCCCCTGCGGACAGAGGCTGACAACTGGTTCTTGCGAGAACTGCGCGGCCGATACGACGTGGTGCTGAAATTTGTCGCTCGTCACGATGGCTGTATGCACAACGAACTCGTGGACTACGTTCGCCAAGTCAGCGGCGACGCTTCCGAACAAGTTGCTGGCTATCTTCGCGTGCTCACAGAACGTTCCCGTCTGATCGAAAAAAAACTGCCGATCTTCGCCTCCCCAAGAGCGCGCCGAACCCGCTACTACTTAACCGACAATTTTCTGCGTGCCTGGCTGGCTGCCATCGCCAGCCCTGTCGCCGCCGTCAATTTCCGGCCAGCGGAAGACTTGGTTGCGACCGCTAACCAACGGCTAAGCGATGTCGAAGGCCATGCATTGGAAAAACTTGTCGGCGTGCTTTACGAAGAGCGAAGCAAGAAAGGCATCGGCGATTTTGCTCTGACGCAGCGGATACAAGGCTATTGGAACCGTGGCGACACGGAGATTGCTCTCGTGGCCCTTAATGAATCCGACCAAATAATTCGGTTTGGTTCCTGCAAGCGGGCGGCTGATCGGTTGATCCCTGACCTACCCAGATTCAATGGCCACATTGAGCGTTTTTTTGAAGAAGTTCCACGGTACAGATCATGGAAAGTTGAGCGCGTGTCGATTGCGCCGAGAATCTCCATTGAAATCCGTGCTCGATTGCAAGCAGAAGGACACTTGGCACAGGATTTGGCAGACCTGACGGACGGATTGTAACGAGAGGGTTGTAACGAGAGGGCCGGTCTTAGGCAATGCTTGAAACCTGTTGGCTCGATAAGAGCAAGTCATTCACACTTTTTAACACTCATTGCAGGACAGGTTCGCCGTGAAGAGAAAACTGGCATGGTCTGCCGCCGCACTCGTCCCTCTCTTCGTCCCTGTCTGGCTCTTTTGGCCAAGCGAGCCGGAATACGCCGCCGTTTACGAGAAGATTCAGCTGGGCATGACGCTCGGAGAAGTGGAAGACCTCATCGGCATGCATGCGGTAGACATCGACGCGATGTGTGACATCCTGTTCAAGAAGCGCCGCATCAAGTGGGTTCCTCCCGACACTATTCGCCATGACGGCAACGATTGGTCGAAAGCGCGGCCCGACGCTTCCAAGATCATGTGCTGGGGAGGAGCACGCACCGGCATCGCGGTCCAGCTCGGAGACGATGGCTGTGTCATCGGCAAACACTTCGAGGAAGGTCCGCCGCTAAGCTTCTTCGACAACATGCGCTTCCGGCTCGGCCTGCCGTGGTGGTAAGTTCACGCTTCCCGATCGATCGACGCCATCAGTAGATTTGCGCCTCCCGCTCGCCTGAAAGCAAGAATTTCTCCCCCATCGCAATTTTCGAGAAGCAATTCCTCGGCTCCCTTCGCTATAGTTCTTCGGAGGTCCAACGCTCGGCGCGCGTAATGTCCGCGGATGCCAGGGCGTAATCGAACCATTCAACACAAGGAGATGCCACATGAGCGCGAACACTCCGGCCACGAACACAACTAACAACACGGTTTGCTGGGCGGACATACCGGTGCTCGACCTGGACCGGGCAATCCGATTCTATTCCACGGTCCTCGGCGCGAAGGTCGCCAAAGAGTCCGGCCCGGGCTTCCAGTTCGGCCTGCTTCCCCATTCCCAGAACAACGCTTCCGGCTGCCTGTGCCAGACGGCCGACAATCGGCCTTCCGAGCAGGGACCATTGGTCTACCTGAGCGTGGAAGGTCGCCTGGATGACGCGATCAAAGCGGCCCGCACAAGCGGCGGCCGCATCATCCAGGACAAGCATCCCATCGGCCCCCACGGCCATCGCGCGGTAATTGTGGATACCGAGGGCAATCGCGTCGCCCTGCACTCGCATCAAGCTTGAGCTTTCAGGCTTGAACTTGCATGGCACACGGCCGCGATAACGGTGGCCAGCTGCGTCGCGATTTGTTGGTCGACATTTCGAAAGTCAAGCTTGGTTGTTCGATTACTCTGAAAAATCCAACATCGTCGCTCGGGGGGGGTATGTGAGTTTGGGACTGTGGGTCCCTGACTCACCAACCGCCCTAAGGAACACGAACCCAAAGACTTGCATCAACACCCTCACCGCCAAACTGCTTGGCGGCGGTGGCGGTGAGCTTGGGCTTTTTTTCTTCTCGCTTCTTGAAGCCATGCCGGAAGTCTGCTACGCTGCCCTCCAACGGGCGCAGTCGTAGCGCCGGTGCGCTCGCAACACCTAATACCAAGAAGAAACTCAAATTCGCGGTCGACTGGCTTGGGAGGCCGGCGATGGATGCGATTCAAGTTCCGCGCGAACTGCGCCAGATTCTCTGGGCCTGCTACGCGCAATGGGAGGACGAAGGTGGCGAGCCCGCCCAACGCGCCGTGACCTACAAATGGATTCGCGCCCGCTTCGCCAAGAAATTTGGCCGTTCGTTCCACCAATCGGCCTTGCGCGTGTTGGCGCACATGGGATATTTGAAGAGAATCTACACCACGCGCGGCGGCAATCGCAACCGGCGCTATTACGCGCTTCTTGACCCGAAGAAAGTCAAGGACGCCCTTGCAGCGTGGGGCTACCGCTGAGACGGCGGCGACCGTGCAGATCTTGGTCGTGATCTTTTTCTTATGGAAGTCACTTTCAAGTATCTTGAGTATCTGCCCAAGCGCTCCGTGTCCGAGGACGACATCGCGGCGGAAGAACAGGCTTTGGAAATTCGACTTCCCGCGGAGGTTCGTGCGTTCATTCTCGCCCACGACAGCGCCACGCCCTGCCCTGCATGGTTCAGCGTTCCCACCCCGGCGGGCTTGGAATGGCATGGGCCGATCCTCTACTTCCTTTCGACCGAAGGGCCCCACGAGCGGGGTCAGGTGCGCGCCGTGAATTTTTGGGCGACGGCATGGAGATTTCGCCAATACCAAAAGATGCCGCCGCATTATCTCCCCATGGCCCAGATCGGCAGCATCACAAAGGAAAACTATTTGCTGGTCTCCGTCGCCGCCGCTGACTCTGGGACGGTCTACTTGTGGCGCGAGTACAACAAGCGGTTTCGCACCGAGCAACTGAAGCGTGCGGCGGGATCGTTCGTCGAACTTCTGGCCGGTCTCGCCGCGCCGCCGCGGGAGATCGTGGAGGAAGACGAGCGCATCACGCGGGCCAACCACGAGGGGCGCTTTCGCCGGCCGCCGCCTGACTTCTACGCCGGCCCCGAAGCGCGGCGCTGGCTCGGGCGCAATCGTAATCCGGCCCCGCTGGGCGCCAACCACTTTCGCTCCGCGGAGAAGGCCCGCATCTTCGTGAAAGAGCTTTATGCGGCCGGCGCTACGCGGGTGCTCGTTCCCGAAGATCACATCCAAGACGACGACGACGACGGTCCCTATGCCGATGCTCTGGTAGTGTTCCTGCCGTCCGTGGCCGACGCGCGTGCCGCAGTCTGCCGGCGTTGCCAGGATGAGTTGGATGAGCCCGAAGTTTTGGATGTGACCGATCCGAACCCGGTTTTTCTGTGGTGGGACTAGCTTGAACCGAGGCAAGATGAATAGCGCGTGGACGAAGGAGGATCGCCGCGTTGGCATGTGGTCCGCCCTGAGCGTGGCCATCATTGGAGTGGTCTATTTTCTCACCGGGCTGGTCTGGCTTGTTACGGGCGGTTCGTCGACGCCGCAACCCTTGGAACCCGCCGAACCGTACCTCTCGATCCTCGAACTCCTCATCCTGCTGTCCGCTCCCATTCTGATCGCGCTGATGGCCGCCGTGCATTCCTACGCGGCTCCCGACCGCAAGACTTGCGCGCTGGCGGCGCTCGCCTTGATGACGGCTTTCGCCGTCCTAACCGGCGGCGTTCATTTCGTGCAGTTGGTCGTCGCCCGCCGGCTGCCGGAAACGGCGCTCGAGCAATCCGTTATGCGGCTGTACCCCTGGCCCTCCATTGCGCTCGCGCTCGATCTCTTGGCCTGGGACGTCTTCCTGGGTCTGGCGCTCGTATTCGCCGGTCTGGTCTTCACCGGCGGGGCGGGGCTTCAGAAAGCCGTTTGGGCCGCGACGACCCTGTCCGGCGCGCTCTGCGTAGCAGGCTCGCTCGGACCGCTGCTCGGCCAGATGAGACTGCAATTTCTGGCCATCTCCGGCTACGCCGTGGTGTTGCCCGTGGCCTGCGCATTGATGGGGATATTGTTCAGCCGGACACGGGAGTAAACTGACCTCTTCCGTGGGAGTGTCGATCGCCGTATCATGTCGTGAAAAGGAGCGAAGATATGGCACTTGTCACATTGCACCCGGGCACGTGGAAAAAACTGGTCGCGCTGGCGAAACGCCAGCAAAAAAAACCAGAGCGGCTAGCGGAACGCGCATTACGTGAATTTCTAGCCCGAATAGCGGATGAAGACCTGCTGGACAAATCCAAGCGCGCAGCTCAACGCCATGGAAAGACCCTCCGTGAGATCGACGAAGCGATTAAGCAACGACGAAGGGCCAAACGCTAGCTATGGCCGCGAAGAAATTGAGAGGACGTGCATGTTCCCCCTCGATCTCTCCAAGCTCACCGACCAACAACGTGCCCTGCTCGAACTTTGGGAAGAACACCTGCAAGCCGAGTTCCAGGACAAGGACGCCCGCGCCTCTTGCGACACCATGGTCGCGCGGCCTTTCGTCAACCATGTTCCGGTGCTGACAGGCGGCGTCGGCCGGGCGCAGCTCGAGCATTTTTACGGCAAGTATTTCATCCCGAGCATGCCGCCCGACGTGGAACTCGTGCCGATTTCGCGTACCGTCGGTTATGACAAGATCGTCGACGAGTTCGTCTTCCGCTGCACGCACACCAAGCAAATGGATTGGCTGCTGCCCGGCGTGCCGCCGACCGGCAAAAAGCTGGAGCTTGTCATGGTGGTGCTCGTCAGCTTCGAGAACGGCAAAATCCATCACGAGCACATTCACTGGGACCAGGCGTCCGCGTTGGTGCAATTGGGGCTCCTGGACTCGAAGAACTTGCCGGTCGCCGGCGTCGAAACCGCGCGCAAGATGCTCGATCCGAATTCGGCGCCGTCGAATTTGCTGATGAAACGCACGATAAACGACGAGCGACTGTGAGAATTCTTCGCACTCCACCCGGAGCATAGCGCATGTTCGGTTTGTTTCGCTCGGAACCGCGGTGCCCCGTCGATCCGACGGCCAAGGAATGGATTGAGCGACGGCTCACTTGGCTTAGAGAGCAGTTTGGGTGGGATCGACTGCTTTCCGCCGAAGTGGTTCTTCCACTTCCTGAGTATTTTCCCGATCCATACCAGGGCGAAATCGATGATCTGCGAGCGCTACTCGACAGAGTCTGTGAGTACATGGACATTGATCCGGATACCGTGGACATTGACATCTACGAAGATCGCAATCCGGTGCACGATGAACATGGACGTCAGGGAACCGCAGGCTTGTACGACCAGGTTCGCGGCAGGTACCAAATTTGGATTGAAGTCGGCAACCTTGATGATCCGTTGGCCTTGGTCGCCACAATGGCCCATGAGTTGGGGCACGTGCTCCTCTTGGGACAAGGTCGCATCTCGGCGGATGCGGAAGACCATGAGCCGCTCACGGATTTGCTGACGGTGTTCCTGGGCATGGGCGTGATTGCGGCGAACTCAGTCATTCGCGAAAAATACTGGCACGCCGGGGCTGTGTCAGGTTGGGACATGAGCCGTCGCGGTTACGTGACGATGCCCATGTATGGTTACGCCCTGGCCCTGTTCGCCTGGGTTCGCGGCGAGGAGAATCCGCCATGGGCAAAGGAGCTGCGCGGCGACGTCCGAGCGGCGTTCAAAGAAGGGACGAGATATCTTGTCGAAACTGGCGATTCTCAGTTTCAACCGCGGGAGTGAGATGGGGGAAATCGAATGACGTTCGTTTTGCATTTCACCGCTCTCTTCGCCGGCGCCGGCGATGCTCCGGTACCCAAGCTCGACCCAATTTCACTCGGCATTCCTTTCGAGCGCTACACGACCAAGGATGCTCTGGGCCGCACGACCACCTTTTATCTTTCGACGGTCCCGAAAAACAAAGAAGCGGCGAAGCTGCCGGTGGCGCTGTTCATTCAGGGGTCGGGTTGCCAGTCGCTATTTCGCAAGCAGGGCGGCACGATCACGGGCGGTTTGCAGAACTTGTTGTTGAATGCCGCCCAGGGGCGCGTTCGCGTCTTGGTCGTTGAAAAGCCGGGGGTCAAGTTCCTCGATGCGCCGCCGCGGCCGGGTTCCGCCCAGAGAGCTTCGGAAGAGTTTCTGAAAGAACACACGCTGCCGCGTTGGGCCGAAGCCAATAAGTCGGCGCTGCGCGCGGCGTGGACATTGCCCGACCTCGACGGCTCACGATCGCTGTTGGTGGGACACTCTGAAGGCGGGTTGGTGGCTGCCCGTATAGCGGCCGAATCGCCGGGCGTGACGCACGTGGCCAGCTTGGCCGGCGGCGGTCCGAACCAGCTTTTCAGCTTGGCCGAAAGCCGGGGTCAGCCGCGGCCCAACGACAAACCCGGCGACTCGGCCCGCCGGATGCAGGCCGTTTACGATGAGTGGGCCAAAGTCCAGGCCGACCCGGACAGCATCACGCGCTTTTGGCTCGGCCATCCGCATCGGCGCTGGTCATCCTTTCTCAAGACCAGCGTCACGGCGGAATTGTTGCGCACCAAGGCGAAGATCTTTATCGCCCAAGGCACGCTCGACACGGCTGTCCCAGTCACATCGCACGATGTTCTGGTAGCGGAACTTCAAGCGCATAGGCGCGACATAACCGCGGAGCGAATCGAAGGGGCCGATCACGGTTTTCGCAAAGCCGACGATGCGAAGGACGGCGCGCCTGGGATGCAGGTTCTGTTTGGCCGGGTTCTGGAGTGGTTCCTGACGACGAAGTGAACCAGTTCGCGGACGCCGGAAGTCAACTAGCATCTACGGCCCTCGCGGCGGTATTCTGGTAGATTGGCTCTTGCAATGAAATCCGACCGCATGGAGTCGCGAAAATGGCGCACAACGACCGCACCCTGGCCGGGGAAGCGTCCGCTCCTCCGGTTGCCGGCAAGACGGCGACCAACGAGAGCGACGCCACCCTGAAGCAGGACACGAACGAGGCCGCCGTCAATGACCCGAGCGACTCCACCGTTTCCCTCGATAACGACCAAGGCACGCCGCAAGTTCCTCAACCAACAGAGCAAGCGGACTGCGGCGCCACCATCGCCCTCGACGGTGATGGTGCTTCGAGTGCCGCTCCCGTTACCGGCGACACCGTCGCGCTTTCGAATCAGGCGAACGATCCGGATTTGACCGAAAACATCACCGACCTCGCCGCCACCGTGGCGCTGGCTGAGTCCACGCCGAAAACGCAGAGCCGCGAGCCCCGAAGCTCGGACCCAACGATAGCCGACTTTGGCAGAGGCGGTCATACACGGGACCGCCATGGGCCTGCCGACCACACGGTAGCGGAAGTGTCCGACTCCGTGCGGCTGCAAAAAACAGTGGAAGTCGGCCAGCGCACACTCGCCGACATGCCGGAAATCCCGGCGACTGGCAGACCCCGGCGGCGCGAGAAGCAGCCCCTGCCGGCGCGCGTCGCGGGTTACGACATCCTGGGCGAGTTGGGACGCGGCGGCATGGGCGTGGTCTACAAGGCCCGCCAACCCGGCGCCAATCGCGTGGTCGCCCTGAAGATGGTGTTGGCCAGCGGCCATGTCGATGCCGAGACGCTGGCGCGCTTCCAACTCGAAGCCGAGGCGGTCGCCGGCCTGCAGCATCCCAACATCGTCCAGCTCTACGAGGTCGGCGAGGAAGGCGGCTGCCCGTTTTTTTCGCTCGAATACATCGACGGCGACAGCCTGGGCAAAAAAATCGACGGCGTTCCCCAGCCGCCCAAGGACAGCGCCCGCCTCGTCCAATGTTTGGCGGAGGCGATGCACCTGGCCCACCAGCGCGGCATCATCCATCGCGACCTCAAGCCGGCCAACATTCTGCTCACGCAAGACGGCGTGCCCAAGATCACCGACTTCGGCCTCGCCAAGCGCTTCGAGGACAAAGGCGAAGGCCAAACCCGCACCGGCGCCATCATGGGCACGCCCAGCTACATGGCCCCCGAACAGGCGCAGGGCAAAACGAAGAACACCGGGCCGGCCGCCGACATCTATTCGCTCGGCGCCATCCTCTACGATCTCATCACCGGCCGGCCGCCCTTCCGCGGCACGACGCTCCTGGAAACGCTACAGCAAGTTCAGAACATGGAACCGTTGCCGCCGATTCGGCTTCAACCGAGCCTGCCGCACGACTTGCAGACGATTTGCCTGAAAGCGCTGGAGAAGGACCCCGCGAAGCGTTTTACGACTGCCGGCGAATTGGCGGAGGACCTGCGCCGCTACTTGGCAGGCGAGCCGATACTCGCCCGGCCGACGCCCTTGTACGAACGGGCCTGGAAGTGGGCCCGTCGGCGTCCCGCGGTGGCCGCCCTTTTGTCGGTCTGCGTCGTAGGCGTGCTCGCCGTGCTGGTGCTGGGCGGACTTTATCTCGATTCGGAGCGCCGCGCCGCCGAGGACCGCGAAATGCAACAGAAGGAACTGGCGCAGCTTGAAGCCAAGGAGGCCGAAAGCCAGCGCGAGCGGGCCGAGAAGGAAAAGGAGCTTCACGACGACGCCGTCAGGAATTTTCTGCGTGCCGAGAAGAACTACCAACGCGCGAAGGGGGCGGTCGACGAGATGCTCAGCCAGGTCGGTCAGGACCGCTTGGCGCACATCCCGCAAATGCAGGAAATACGCCGCGAGTTGCTGTTGAAGGCGCTCAAGTTCTACGAAGAGTTTTCCGAGGAGCAGCAAAGCGACCAAAGCTTGCAGCGTGAATTGGCCCGCGCCCAGCAGCGCGTCGCCGACATCCGCGAGAGGCTGGGCGAGCATCGCCTTGCCGAAAAGGCTTACCGCAAAGCGCTGGAATTGCTGGCAAGGCTCGACTCCACGCTGCCGGAACTCCAAGCCGACCGCGCCGACACGTCGAACCAATTCGCCAACTTGCTCAAGGACCTAAAGCGCAACAGCGACGCCGAGAAGTTCTACGGTGAAGCACTTGCGATTCGCCAGAACTTGTACGATACGGACTCCCAGAACCCCGCTTATGCTTTCAACCTGGCGCGAGCTCAGCTCAATCTGGGAATGATCTCCCATCTTCTCGGCAAGACCGGCGCGGCGGAAACGGGCTACCACGCCGGCCGCAAACATCTGGTCGCTTTGGCTGACAAGAACCCGAGCAATCTTCGCTTCGGCGAGGAGTTGGCGGTGTCGTTCGACCTCGTCGGCAACTTGCAACGTGAGCTGGGACGCTCGAAGGAGGCCGAAGAGAGCCTGCTCGACGCCAATCGCCGGCTGCTCCATCTCGCCAAGGAGGTTCCGGGCAACGTCGATTACCGGTATTCGCTGGGTCTCAACCACCATCATCTCGGCGACCTATACCGCGATTCCAATGCCAAGGCGGCTGAAGAGCAGTACAAGGCGGCCATCGCCATTCGCGCCGACCTCGTCGAGAAGTTCGCGCAGGTTCCGGTTTATCGCCAGGATCTGGCCGCTACTTACGCCAATTTGGCGATCCTGTATCAGGCGGCGAGCCGGCAGAAGGAGGCCGACGCCGCCTATGAGGAAGCCCTCAACATTCAGATCAAGGCGGCCAACGATTTTCCCCTCCTACCCGACAATCGCCGCCGGCTGGCTTCGACCTACATCAACCGCGGCAACATGCTCTTGGGCACGAATCGGCTCCAACAGGGCGAAGCAGACTTTCTAAAGGCCCACGATCTGCTCGAACCGCTTTCGAAAAAATTCCCCGACGTCCCCGAGTATCAAGCCGAGCTGGCCACGGCGCTCTTGAACCTGGGCACGGCGGCGTTTTCATCGAATCGCATCCCGGAAGGCAAGACTTTCTTTGAGAGCGCACTCGCCGTGCGTGAGAAGCTGGCGAGTCGCTATCCCGACGCACCCGTCCACCAACAAAAGCTGGGCGACACGCTGCTCAACTGCGCGACCTTGATGCAGATCATGCAACGGCCCGAAGAAGCGGAAAAAATCTATCAACGGGCGGTCGGCATCTTCAGCGAGTTGCAGAAGACCGACGCGCGTAATCCCGATTATCCCCGCATGTTGGCCCTGACGCTCAACAATCTCGGCAACCTGCAGCAACAGGCGAACAAGCCAGGGGATGCCGAGAAATCGTGGCGAAGAGCGGTCGACCTGTTCCGCCAGCTCGTCAACGACTTTCCGGACAACCACGACTTCCAGCAAGAGCTTGGTCGGCATCTGAACGACCTCGGCACTTCATACATACGCGAGGACAGGCTGCAAGAAGCCGAAATCGTGCTGAATGAAGCCGTCGCGTTTTTCAAAAACCTCTTTGAGCGCTTTCCGGAGAATCTGAACCATCGCCGCGACCTGGCCATCGGCCACGACAGCCTGGGCGGTCTCCGCAACAAGCAGAACAAGGCGGAGGATGCGGTGGCCGCGTTTCGCACCGCCGTCAATCTTCTGGAAGCGCCCGAGCTAAAGCCGGCCATGACCTGGGAGGTCCGGCAACAACTCATTCGCTCGCACAGCAATCTGGTAAATGTGCTGGAAAGCCTCAAGCGGCCCGCCGAGGCGGAAAAAAGTTGGCTGCGCATCCTCGATGAGCGCGAGAAGCTCGTTCAGTCGTTCCCTAAGGACCAGCTCCAGCGCGCCGCGGCTGTCGAGGTCTTGTGCGCGCTTGGCAATCGCACGCTGACCAACGCGAAATTCGCGGAGGCCCGCGATTTCTACGGACGCGCAGTGACCCACCTCCACTCGCTTGTCCAGCAGAACGCCAAGGCCTATGCCAATTCGCTGTACGCGACGCGTCTCAACCTGGCTCAGGCACATCTTGGCGAAAAGGATCACGCTGCCGCCGCCAAGCTTGTAGAGCAGAGCGTCACCATGGAAAACATCGCACCGCGGCAAGATCACGTCGCGGCCACGGTTCTGGCGCGCTGCGCCGGCCTGGTGGACAAGACCTCCCCGCTTCGCAAGACCTACGGCGACCAAGCGATGAGATTGTTGGAAAAAGCGGTGCAAGCCGGCTTCCGCGACCTCGGCAGCGTCATGGCCGAGGATTGGCAAGCGCTCCGGAACCGCGACGACTACCGCGCGGTTCTCGAAATCCTGTCGCCCAAGAAATGACGATGATTCTCGTTGAGCCGTGAGCCAGCGGCGAGCGCGGGCGATGCGCCGCGCGGTCGTGGCAAACCGTCCGCGCTCGCCGCAGGCTCGCGGCTAAACGTTGCCCGCACTCAACCGCTCACCCACGTTGACGAGTGCCTCAATGCATTCGGCCACATCCTCCGAGCGGGTGCGCCAATTGACGAAACACAGCCGCAGCGCCACCTGGTCGCGCAAGCGCGTCGTCGAAAGGAA
This sequence comes from Planctomycetota bacterium, assembly GCA_016195405.1. Classification (GTDB taxonomy): domain Bacteria; phylum Planctomycetota; class Planctomycetia; order Gemmatales; family Gemmataceae; genus JACPZP01. Next base: position 12,847 of record JACPZP010000170.1, read on the forward strand.
GAATCTCCCCTGTCGCCGGATGTCTTCGCAGATCGCAAGATTCAGGCGGTTCAACTCCTCGTCCGTCGTCTTCCCTCGCGTTTCCGGCAAATAGCGAAAGCAGACGACGCTGAGCTGGTGCGGACTAAGGATTTCAAATCGCCCGCTCTCTTCGATTAGTAGCTGTGCCATTTCGGCGAGCCAGCAGCAATGCTCGACCAGCCGGCGAAACCAACCGACGCCGAGAATCTTCATCGAGAACCAAATCTTGAGCGCCCGGAAACGGCGCGTTAGCGCGATGCCCCGGTCCGCGAAATTGACTTCACCCTCGTCGGCGGCCACGTCCTGCATGTACTCGGGCAGCATGGCGAACGAGCGTGTCAGCTCTTTGCCGTCGCGTATGAGCAGCCCGCCCGCCTCGAAGGTTTGGCCGAACCACTTGTGCGGATCGAACGTGATCGAATCGGCCCGGTCGATCCCGCGCAGCATTTCGCCGGCGCACAAGACCGCCGGCCAACCATATGCCGCGTCGACGTGTAGCCAGAGCTTTCGCCGGCCGCACAAATCCGCAAGCGCGTCGAGCGGATCGACGACGCCGGTGTTGGTGGCGCCGGCATTCGCGACCACTACCCAAGGCAAAAGACCTTCGCGTGTGTCCGATTGGACTGCCTTCTCCAAATCAGGAATCGAGAAGCGCCCGTCGGCCGCCGCCGGCAGAACGACGATCTGATCCTGTCCCAAGCCCATGACGCGGGCCGCGCGATCGACCGACCAATGGCGATGTTCGGAGACGTAGATCAGCGCCCGGCTTCGATCCGCGAAGACGAGACGTTCTCGCGCGACGACGAGGGCCGTCAGGTTGGCCTCCGAACCGCCGGAGGTGAGAATGCCCTGCGCCTCCGCGGGATAGCCAAGGAATTCCTTGAACCAATCGAGGACGACCAGCTCGACCAGCGTGGCCGAGGGCGCTTCCTTCCACACGCCGGCGAAGAAGTTGACGGTCGAAGCCAGCCAATCGCCGAGAATCGAGGGAAAAGAGGGCGCGCCGGGAATGAACGCCATGAAGCGCGGATGGGACACACGCAGGGAATTGGGAGAGACAAAGCGCTCGAATTCGGCCATCACGCTTTCGAAGGGCTGCCCGTGCTCAGGCGGTTCTTGGCGGAAGATCGCTTCCATCTCATGTCGCGGCGTGGCGTAAGCCCCGATGGGCCGATCCGGCAAGTCCGTGTAATCCTTGATCGCGAAACGAAGCACCGACTCCCCTGCCCTTCGCATTTCCGCGACATCGGGATGCGGCAACGGCGCAGCACAAAGACGACGGAGTTCTTCGAGACGAGATTCGTCAAGACGGGATTCGTCCGCCATGGCTCCTCAGCGTCAATGCGCGTGCTTGTGCTCTTTGGCGAGATCTTCGTCGATGTGCCAGCCGCAATCGTCGCAGGTGGGCGCCTTGTCGTAGCAAGGATCGCAATAGAGCGGTCCACCGTGGAAGAACTGCTCCAAGCGGGCCTGAGCTTCGGGCGAGAGGCTGCCGGGGTCGCCGGGCAGCGATACTTTGCTGCCGCAGCTATCGCAGTTGCGGCCCGCCCAGCTTTGCAAGAGCGGCAGAAAGTGATCGTGCACCCAACGGCTCACCTGGCCCGAGCCGTGGCAGAGCGGACAGGCCATGCTCATCTGGGCGGCAATCGCCTTGCGGATGAATTCGCTCTTATTAGGAAGCTGGTTAAGGAATTCGGCCAGTTCTTCCTCGACCTTGAAGGCGACCACCTCGGTCTTCATCGTCTTTCGCGTCATGTATTTCCTCCTTCACCAGTTTACGGGCATGGCCGTCAGGCCGCAAGCGCTCACCTTGCGGGGTCCATAGCCGATTCTATAATAGCCTCGTCAGCAAACGGACACGCGGGCGCCGGACGCGGGCGCCGGACGCGGAGTCGCCGAAGAGGCGGAGTCTTATGCGGCAATGGTTTCGGAACATCGTGGTGGCCGTTCATACCGTCGGTCAGGGTATGTGGGTCACCCTTTGGTATTTCCTGCAGACTTACAAGCGGAAAGCCTTCACGCAGCACTTCGAATATCCGGAGCTGCCCGTGCCGGTGAAGCCGCGCTACCGGGGCTTTCATCGCTTCGACCTGACGACCTGTATCGGCTGCGATAAATGCGCCCGGGCTTGCCCGGTCGATTGCATCTATATCGAGAAGATCAAGAATCCGGTCGGCAAGGGGTTCCGGGTCAACGGCTTTAAGATCGACTACACCAAGTGCATGTTCTGCGCGCTTTGCGTCGATCCCTGCCCGGTCGACTGCATCTTCATGGGATCGACTTACGACCAAAGCTGCTATAGCCGCGATGGCTGCATTGTCGATTTCGCCAAGCTTCCTATAGAGACCGCGTGGGGACAGGCGACGTTGAATCCGACGGGAATCGCAGCCTCAAAGTTGGTGGCGGAACCGGTATGGACGAAGCCGCCTGATCCGCCGCCGCCGCCGAAAGCCGCTCCGCCGCCGGCCGCGCCTCCTGCCGCCCCAGCGCCGGCGCCGGCTCAGACTTAGTGGCGAACCCGGTAGGACGGCCTTCCTAGGCCGTCATCGAAGTTCGGAATAGACGGCCTGGGAAGGCCGTCCTACGGGGCGAATGAACCGAGAACAGAAGATATGGCTACCGAGCAACAGACCCAGAAGAAGTTCTTCACGCTGGAGGAAGCGAACGCCACGCTGCCGCTCTTGCGGGCGATCCTGCGCGACATCACCGACTTGGCCAAGGATCTGCGCCGGCACAGCCAGCAGTTGTCGCGTCTCGAAGGCGCGGGCCAGCTCGACCGCGCCCACCAGGAGGAAATCCAGCACATCCTCGCCGAGTTCGAGCGCGGCCAGGATCGGATGCGGGACTTCGAAAATGAACTCCGCGAGCTGAACGTGGAACTCAAGGACCACTTCACCGGCCTGATCGATTTTCCTTGCTGGAAGGACGACCGCGTAATCTATCTGTGCTGGCGGCTGGGCGAGCCGGAGGTGGCGCACTGGCACGAGATCGACTCCGGCTTCGCGGGCCGCAAACCCTTGCCGCGGATTTCATGACCTTGACGTAGGACGGTATTGCAAACCGTCCCATTTGTAGGACGGTTTTGTAAACCGTCCCATTTGTACAAGCGTTCCAAGCGGACGGATTGCAAATCCGTCCTACGAGTCGAAACCATGACTTCGCTGGTCTTCTACCTGATCGTGTTCCTCGGCATCGGCACGTTCTTTCTTTTCTTCCACTTAATGATGGGGAAGATGATCCGTCCCTCCAAGCCGGAGTCGGAGAAGCTTACGATCTACGAATGCGGCGAACCCACCGTCGGCAGCGCCTGGATTCAGTTCGATCTCCGCTACTATGTGGTCGCGCTTTTATTCGTGATCTTCGATGTGGAAGTGGCGTTCTTCTTTCCCTGGGCGGTGGTGTTCGGCGGCGCCAACGATCTGGCCCGGACGGATTTCTCCATGGAAAAACGCCAGCAGATCACCCGGCAGTTGGTCCCGGCCAAGGAACTGCCTAACGGTGCTGTTGAGCCTTACTTGCCGTTGCTTCCCGGCGAAACCTTACCCCCGGTCATCGAGCCCGCTGTCGCCAAGTCGTACGCCTGGCTGGCATTCGTGGACCTTTTGATTTTCTTCGGCGTGCTTATGGTTGGCTTTGCTTATCTATGGCGGCGCGGCGACATTGACTGGGTCCGCAGCACCGCCGCCGAAAGCACAGCCGCCCCGCCCATGGAGGAGTTGGCGGTGCGCTCCGAGCGTGAAGGCGAGTTAGTCGGCGCCGGTAAATAACGCCCAGTTGGTGGCACGCCCACGATTGAACCATACTGGAATCACTGGAGAAAAAAACACATGGGTTGGGTGGAAGGCCGCTTCGAAGAGAACTTCATCACGACCACGCTCGAGCAGGCGATCAATTGGGCCCGCGAGTCGAGCATGTGGCCCATGACGTTCGGGCTGGCATGTTGCGCCATCGAGATGATGGCCACCGGCGCGTCGCGCTACGATATGGACCGCTTCGGCGCCGGCGCCTTCCGGGCCACGCCGCGCCAGGCCGACCTCATGATCGTCGCCGGCACGGTCAACTACAAGATGGCCAGCCGGGTAAGGCGTCTCTATAATCAAATGCCCGATCCGAAATTCGTCATCGCCATGGGCGCCTGCACGTGCGGCGGCGGACCCTACTACAAATACGGTTACAACGTCGTCAAAGGCGTGGACCTGGTGGTGCCGGTTGACGTGTATGTCCCCGGCTGCCCGCCGCGTCCGGAAGCCCTTCTCGAAGGCTTGATGCGCATTCAGGACAAGGTCAAAGGCATGCGTTACTTGACCAAGAATCAACCCATCGAGGTGCCCATCCCCGCGCGGACCGGCTACGTACAGTTGCCGCCGGAGTTGGACGACCCCAATCCGTTGAAAGCAATGGAAAAGCAGCTCGCCTTCGCCAAGAAAACCAAGGAAGAAGCCGCCCCAAGCAAAGCCTAACGCTTGCCGTTTCGCGCTCGCGTAATGCGCAGAGGGCACGAAACCGCAAGCGGAATACGGAATCTTGGATAACCACTCATGAACGCCCCCGACATCGCCGCCTCCCTGGAAGCTCAGTTCGGCCCGCGCATCAAATCCAAGAAGCTCGACGCCATCGATCCGTTCGTGGTCGTCGATCCAGCCGACCTAGTCGAAGTGTGCCGATTCCTGCGCGACGATCCGCGACTCCAATTCGATCTACTCAATTGCATCAGCGGCGTCGATTATCTGGAGCTCGATCCGAAAAAAGCGCCGAAGGCAGGATATGAGCCGCACTTGGAAGTCGTGTATCACTTGTCGAGCTTTCCACACAAGCATCGCTTCGTCGTAAAGCTGATTCTTCCGCGCTGGAAAGAAAACAAGGCCGGCGACATGCCGGTCGTTCCGTCGGTGACATCACAGTGGGCCGCCGCCGATTGGCATGAACGCGAAGTCTATGACCTAAGCGGCGTCTGGTTCGACGGCCACCCCGATTTACGGCGAATTCTGTTGTCAGAAGACTGGGCAGGGCATCCGCTTCGAAAGGATTACGAATTTCCGCTGGAATACCACGGCATTCGCGGGCGGTAAGAAGCATTGCCGGGAGCGAGCATGAGGTACGGATCACGCGTCGCCTACTATGGCGATGGCAGAGGTCGTTGGATCCGGCGTCAATGGAAGGCACAGTGTCCCTCCAAAGTATTCTTTTATGGCCGATGTCAGGGAGTTAAGGGGCACAGGGGCGTCCACTGGTGTTACTCTTCGTCCGGCAATTTTCAGTGGAGCGACAATGACGAGGATCCCAAACACGATGGTTGCGCCGGCAGCACACCGCCAGGCCACAAGAGCTACGTTTCCCCCAACAGAATGCAAAAGGATTACTACCTGAGTCACTTCACTGACACCGAAGTGAAAGACAAGACTGTCATCGCCATGTTGGAACGAGACAAGACCCCAGAACATGGGGCATCCATTAACAGACCAATCAAATTGGCAAACAAGCGCCGGAATAGTATTCGCCGGTTGAGGCGCGCAAAATAAAGACATAGCAGGACTTATATGGCTACCGCAACCGAAACCACTCAAGACCCGACCATCGTCGAGTTCGACGTCCGCACCGACGAGATGCTCGTCAACATGGGGCCACAGCATCCGAGCACCCACGGCGTCTTGCGGCTCGTTTTGCGCACCGACGGCGAAATCATCTCCGAATGCACGCCGCACCTGGGCTATCTCCACCGCTGCGCCGAGAAGATCGGCGAGAATGTCACGCCGATCCAGTTCATCCCGTACACCGATCGCATGGATTACTTGGCCGGCATGAACATGAATCTGGCCTATTCACTCGCCGTCGAGAAGTTGTGCGGCATGAAGATTCCGGAAAAGGCTCAAGTCATACGCGTCATTATCGCGGAAATGAACCGCATCGCCAGCCACTTAGTCGGCATGGGGGCTTACGGCCTCGACTTGGGAACCTTCAGCCCGTTCCTCTACGCCTTCCGCGAACGCGAGATGATCCTCGATCTCTTCGAGGAAGTCTGCGGCGCCCGGCTGACTTACAGCTACATCACCATCGGCGGCGCTCATGACGATTTGCCGGAAGGCTGGGTCGAGCGCTGCGCCAAGTTCCTCGATTATCTCGAGCCGCGCATCAACGAATATCACACGCTTTTGACGTTCAATCACATCTTCGTCAAGCGCACCGCCAACATCGGCGTCATGTCCAAAGAACTCGCCATCAGCTACGGCTGCTCCGGACCGATGCTGCGCGGCTCCTTGAGCCGCACGGAAGGCGATCCCGATTGGGACCTGCGCCGCCTGGAACCCTATTGCGGTTACGAGAATTACGAATTCGACGTCATCATCCCGCCCTTTCCCGAAGCGCCGCCCGAAGCCGTCATCGGCGACTGCTGGCACCGGTTTTATGTCCGTATGCGCGAAGTGATCGAAAGCATCAAGATCGTTCGCCAGGGATTAAAGCGGTACGCCACGGCTCAAGGCTCGCACCGCGTCGAATTGCCCAAGCATTTACATCCCGGCGAGGCCTACGTCGAAAGTGAATGCCCGCGCGGCCAAATGGGCTTCTACGTCGTCGGCAGCCCCGCCAAGAGCATGGTCCCCCTGCGCGTCCGCGCCCGCTCGTCGAGCTTCTCAAACCTAAGCGTCACCAACGCGATTTGCCGCGGCTGCCTGATCGCCGACGTGCCCGCGATCGTGGGGTCGATCGATATTGTGATGGGGGAAATCGACCGGTGAGCGAGCTTTTCCTCAAAAGAAGAGCTTGTAAGTCTTAAAGCCGCCGCCGATGTTCACCGCATTGAATCCCGATTGAAGGAGAACGCGGGTGGCAAGATAGCCACGCTGTCCTACTTGACAGTAGACGGCGATTTGGCGATCACGAGGTAGCTCGCCGAGACGAGACCGGAGGTCGTCTACCGGAATGTTCAAGGCGCCGGGGATGTGCCCGCCGGCAAATTCTTGGGATGTGCGGACATCTACCAGGAAGGCACGTGTGCCGGGAGAGGCCGACAGAACCGCGTCGACGTCAACCTGGGGATGATCGCCTCGCAAGATCCCGCCGGCAACGAATCCCGCCATGTTGATCGGGTCTTTCGCCGAACCGTATTGCGGCGAGTAGGCCAATTCCATTTCCTCCAAGTCGTATACCGTCATGCTTGCCTGGATCGCAACGGCCAGCACGTCGATTCGCTTGTCTACACCTGCACCGCCGATTGCCTGGGCGCCAAGCACCTTGCCGGTCGTCGGGTCGAAGAGCAGCTTTAGAGTCATCGCCTTGGCGCCCGGGTAGTATCCAGCGTGATTCGTGGGATGGATATAGACCTTGCGGTAGGCCCGCTTCGCCCTTTGCAGCGTCTTTTCCGATGCCCCCGTCATCGCCGCTGTGAGCTCGAACACCCGCACGATGGCGGTGCCTTGAGTGCCTCGATAACGAGATAAATGACCGAAGACATGATCGGCGGCGATGCGGCCTTGGCGGTTGGCAGGACCGGCCAGGGGCACCTGGGTCGGCTCGCCCATCACGAAGTCCTTGACCTCGATTGCATCGCCGACAGCGTAAATGTCGGGATCGCTGGTTTGTAGTTGCTCGTTGACCCGAATGCCGCCACGAGGCCCGACTTTCAATCCTGCGTCAACGGCCAACTTGTTATCAGGCCGGACGCCGACGCCCAGGATCACCAGTTGAGCAGGCAGCCGTTGACCCGACTTCAAATGAACCATCAGGCCGTCTGCTGTCGTCTCAAACGCCTCGGCGGATTGGCCGAGCAGGACGGAAACGCCCTTCGCTGCCAACTGTTCCGCAATCGGCGTCGTCATCTCCTTATCAAACGGCGGAAGCACTTGCTCCTGCAGTTCGACTACGGTGGTTGCGATCCCACGCCGGACGAAGTTTTCGACCAGTTCCAGGCCGATGAACCCGGCCCCGACCACGACTACTTGCTTCACGCCTTGGTCCACCCTCTGCTTGATGCGGTCCACATCTTGCAGATTTCGCAGAGTGAAAATTCCAGGCAGATCGATGCCAGGGATCGGGAGTCTCAGTGGCGCCGCCCCAGGCGCCAGGATCAGCTTGTCGTAGGCTTCCTCGTACTCCCGACCGTTGGATAGATCACGCACTCGCAGCTTTTTCGCCGAACGATCAATTTGCTCGACCGAAATGCGAGTTCGCACGTCCAGCTTGAATCGGGTTCGCAACCGCTCTGGCGTAACGACGAGCAGCTTTTCTCGCTCGGCGATTTCTCCGCCAACGTAGTATGGAAGTCCGCAGTTGGCGAAGGACACATCCGGCCCACGCTCGAAGAGCACGATCTGGGCTTCCTCGGACAAGCGGCGGGCACGGGCCGCTGCGGAGGCTCCACCGGCCACTCCGCCTACGATGAGCAGCTTCATGAGCAGACCTCCTCCGTGGCGCAACACGGGCTGGTTGGTTCCTTGACTTGATTCCAGGGCATCCGAGCCAGCATCAAACCCATGCCGCAGGTGTCGGTCACGCCAGCGAAGACAAGCCCGGCTCCAACGAAGGCCGAGAGACCGATGAAGGCTGGATGCAAGAACCAGCCCAGCAAGGAACCGATCAGCACGAGCACGCCCGCCGCGATGCGAACCTGCCGCTCCAGGGAAATCCTCTTCGCGCCGCGGATGACCGGCAGACCACATTCAACGCAAGCCAGGGTGCCGCCCGCGACGTTGATGACGTTGGTGAATCCTGCCGCCAGGAACTTCTCGCATGCCTGTTTGCCACGGCTTCCGGATCGACAGACAAGGTACAGTGGCGCATCCTTCGGGCCACTTCGGGACTGCATCACCACCGCAGGGTCGAGGGCGTCCAGCGGCACGTTGCGGGCGACGTCGATATGCACTTCACGAAACTCTGCCGGCGTCCGCACGTCGATGAGTTCGATCCTGCCCTGCTTGCAAAGCTCCGCGAGTTGTTGCGGGTTGATGGTCGAAACGCTCATTGCGATCTCCTTTCGGTTCTTGCATCACGGTCGATTCCCAGGTGATTCTTGCGGACCTCGGTAGGGGCCGAACGCGGCGCCTTTCTTGCCTTCGGTAGCAAGTCGCCGCTCATTATTGGTAATGTCCCGATATTACGATCATCAGGCGCAAAAAAATCAACCCGTCTCGCCGCCAAACCGCGCCTCGACGCAGGCCATGATGTTCGCCAGGTGCGGCTCGGCGATCTGGTAGTACGCTTTCCGGCCGTCTTTCTCGGCATGGAGCAGGCTGCACCGTTGCATCAGCCGCAGGTGTTCGGAGGCCATGTGGCTGGGAATTTCGCACGCCTCGGCCAGTTCACCAACCGTGTAGCGTCCTCGAAGGAGCATCTGGATCATTCGCAGGCGATGCGGGTGGGCGAGCGTTTTCAGGCACTCAGCCGCCTGCTCCAGGGCCTTCATGGGAGTGAGCGCCATGGATTTCGATTTCTTCATTTTGGCGATCATCGTGCGTCTCCATGCTCAATTATATCGGAACATTGCGACATGTCAATTAGTATTTTTTTTGCCGGTTTTGAGAAGATTTCTCATGGCGCTATTCAATGTAATTGACCAAAGGATCCCGCGAAAGTGCGGCGCCTGCCCGGCTTCATTTCGCCGGGCAGGATTCGCGTTCATTCCCTAAAAGTAGTGGTTTCGATTGACGCCGTCAAAAGCAGCCCGACTTCAAGCAACATCGGCGAAAACGCTTGCCCGATCCGCACGGGCAAAGGTCGTTCCTGCCCAGCTTCTCCGTCAGTTCCTTGTGACCGCGGACGACGCGGAGGCCGCGTTTCACATGCGTCTCGGAAGGGAAGCCCTTGCGGCGCTTACTCATCGTCTCGAAAAAAACGGCAAACGTTCAAGGTCTTGCTGGTCCATGATCCACCGCCTTTCCTTCGCAAATAACAAGAGTAATCGAATGAGCGATTGGACACTAATGCGGTGCGGCGAGTTCGCAAGCTACTCGAAGCGACTCGCAAGGTCAGATTCATTCACGGAAATGACACATCCATTCACCGATGTGCCGTATTGTTTCACTGAGACGCGGGATCCTTTCATCAAAGTGGCCGATTGTTTCACCAAGGCCCCGAATTGATTCACCGAAGGGCCGCATTGCCTCACCAAAATCGCGGATTGCTTCACCAAGCGGCCGGATTCATTCATCGATGTGCCGGATTGCTTCACCAAAGTCCGCAATTGATTCATCAACATGCCGGATTGATTGTGTCCCCGCATCCCGTTGAAACCATTTCTCTAAAGACCAAATCTTAAACAACTTACGTCCGAAAAATTGCGTTATCGGTGGCTGAAGCAATCTTTCGGGCCCAATCGATGTCCCATGGCGCTGCCGCCGCTTGTCGGGACCGGAGTTCCGACCTACATAAACACCATCGCCCTCCCGCCTGCCATGCCGCCTTTCTAGCCGCCCTCCGGAGGAATTCCCCATGTCTACAAGTCTTCGCGCTCGCTTTGTCTTGGCCCTTGCATGCGCCGGAATCAGCTTCCTTGGCTTTGACGGTTTGGGCGCGGGCGAAAAGGACAAGGGTGTGAAGGACAAAGGGCCGGAGATTCTCGCCACGCTCAAAGGCCACACCGAGCTGGTCTATAGCGTGGCCTTCAGCGCGGACAACAAATACGTGGCCACCGGCAGCTTTGACAACACCGTCAAGCTTTGGGAAGCCGCGACCGGCAAGGAACTCAAGACCTTCGGCGGACCGGCCGGGCACCAGAAGATGGTGGTGAGCGTGGCCATCAGTCCCGACGGCCAATTCATCGCCTCGGGAAGCGGGGACAACACGCTCAAGGTCTGGGACGTGCCCATGAACAGCCCGCTGCGGAACCTGGCGGCCAGCGAGGCGGTCGGAGCCGTGGCGCTGACCGCGGACGGCACCAAGCTGGCGGTCGGTTCCAAGGATGGCTTGGTCAAGCTCGTCAATGCGGCCGACTTCAAGGACTTGTTCAAGATGGAGGGCCATCAAGGCGCTGTCACCGGGTTGACCTTCAGCCCCAATGGCCAGATTCTCATCTCCTGCGGCGCGGATCGGACGGTGCGTTTTTGGAACGTTGCCAACGGACAGAATATCGCGGTCGTCGGCGCACACACCGCCCCGGTGAACGCGGTTGCGATCAATCCGGCCGGCTATCAAGCGTTTTCGGTCGGCGACGACGGTCTCTTGAAGATTTGGTCCGTGCCCCCTACGGGAACGAAGCCGCTGCCCGGCCATGGCGCTCCCATCCTGGCGATGGCGCTCTCGGGCGACGGCAATCAAGTGGTCACCGCCGGCGCGGATAAGGTCGTTCGGCAAACACTTACCGCCGGCAAAGAGGTGCGCGCGTTGACCGGCCCGAATGCGCCGGTCACGAGCGTTGCCTTGAATCCCGCGAACACGTTGATCGCCGCCGGAACCGCGGACGAGAAGCTGTTCCTTTGGAACGCCGCCGACGGCAAGCCGGTGACGCAGACGCCCGCCCATGCCGGGGCGGTCACCGCGGTGAACTTTCATCCGCAAAATAATCAGCTTGCGACTGGCGGCGCCGACGGGCTCATCAAGCTTTGGGCGATGCCGCCCGTGCCGCCGCGCGTCTTAGGCCATCCGGACGCGGTTCAAACGGCGGTCTTCGCCAACAACAAAATCATTACCGGCGGCGCCGACAAGATTCTGCGTGTCTGGGACGCCGCCAAGCTCGCGGTCGAACGGCAGTTCACAGGCCACCCAGGTCCCATCAGCGCCGTGGCGATCAGTGCCAACGGCCAAATCCTGGTCTCTGGCGGCGTCGACGGCTCGATCCGCTTTTGGAACCAGGCCATGGGCAAGGAAGCGGAAACCGTTTTCGGCCACGCGGGAGCGGTGACGGCACTCGGCGTTAACCCTGCCGGCACCCAGCTTCTGTCCGCGTCGGAGGACGGCAGCGTCAAGATTTGGCAGATCCCTGTTGCCGGTCCCAAGGGCATGGTGCATCCCGATCAAGTCACAGCCATGGCGCTGACCGGGGACGGCGCCAAGCTAGTTACCGGCGGCTTCGACAAGCAAGCGCATCTGTGGAACTTGGCCAATGGGCAGAAGGAAAAGGATTACGCGGGACCGACCTTGCCGATTACGTCGGTCGATTTGAGCAGCGACGGCAAAATCGCGGCCGGCTCCGCGGACAAGACGGTTCACGTCTGGGCAATCGGCGACGCCAAGCTTCTGCAGAAAGTTCCGCTTCCCGCGGCGGTTCAGGCAATCGCGTTCAGCCCCGACGGCAAAACGCTAGCCGCCGGCCTGACCGACAACGCCATCAAGCTCATCAACCCCGCCGACGGCAAGGAGATCAAGGCGCTCGCAGGTCACAAGGGCGCGGTGAATGCGCTCGCATACACGCCGAAGGGAGACCTGCTTTGGTCCGCGAGCGCCGACAAAACGATCCAAAGCTGGGCGATGCCGGATGGCGCTCCCAAAGCGAAGTTCGATCACGTCGGCCCGGTGACCCATCTCGCCCTCAGCAAGGATGGAACCCGGCTCGCCGCCGCGGCCGATAAGAGCGTCAAGGTCTGGAACTTGGCCGACGGCAAAGAATTGGCGACGATCAACACGCCGGCAGAGGCGCGCGGCGTCGGTTTCTCACCCGACAATGCCCGCGTGGTGATCGCCGGCGGCGACAAGCTGGCGCGCATCTACGAGATCGGCGGCCAACTCGTGGAGAGCTTCCCGCATGACGGCCCCGTGCATGCCGTGCGGTTCATCGACGCCAAGCGCGTTATCTCCGCGAGTGCCGATAAGCAGGCTAGGGTTTGGACGTCGTCGCTCGTCTGGCAGAAGGCCCATCAGGGAGCGGTGCGGCAAGCGTTCTTCTCTCCGAAAGGCGACCAGATCTTTTCCGCCGGCGACGACAAGACCGTCCGAATCTGGAACGCCGGCGACGGCAAGGATATCCGCACGATTGCCGCGCATGACGGCCCAGTCGCCGGCATGTCGTTGAGCGCGGATGGCGCCCGGCTGGCAACGACGGCCGCGGACAAGACAGTGAAGATCTGGAACCTGACCGCCAAAGCCGGCAGTCCCGAGGAGAATAAGCCGGCTGTCGCCTTCGCATTACCCGCTGCGGCCCAAAGTGTGACCCTCAGTCCCAATGGTCAGCGCATCGCCCTTGGCATCGGCGAGCAGGGCAATCTGATCCGCGTCTATGACATCGCGCTTGGCCGCGAAATCCAGGCGTTGGCCGAACATGCCGGGCCGATCAAGGCGCTCCAATTCCTGCCCGACAATCGCACGTTGTTGACCGCTTCGGCCGATAAGAATGCGAAATTGCTCGACGTCGGCGTGCTGGCGGCTTTCGAGGCGCACAAGGACGGCGTAGTGGCCGCCCAATATCACAACAACGGCACGCAGTTGTTGACGGCAGGCGGCGACAAGACGGTGAAGCTCTGGGACCTGACGAAGAACGCCGTCGTGAAGACTTTCGGCCCGCTGCCGGACGGGATCAAATCCGCGACATTCAATCGCGACTTCACGCAGGTCGGAGTCGCTGCCGGGAAGAACATCAAGGTTTGGAACATCGCTGACGGCAAGGACGTTCTCAACATCGTCCACCCCGCGGACGTGCATTCGCTTTCCTTCAGCGTCGACAAGACCAAGATCGCGACCGGCGCCGTCGACAAGTTGGCTCGCGTTTTCGATGCGGCCACGGGCAAGGAGCTGCAGTCGTTTCCACAGGATGAAGCCGTCGCCTCAGTGATCGTGATGCCGGCCAATACGAGCCTGGTGGCCGCCGGAGGCAAGACGCCGCGTCTCGAAACTTTGGCCCTTGCGAGAGTCATCGTCGCCGACGCGGGGCCGACGACTGCGGTCGCGGTCAATCCGCCGGGAACGCACGTGCTGACGGCCGGCGCCGACAAGACGGTCAAGATGTGGAACATCAGCAATGGCAACAACGAGCGTTCTTTCACCGGCGCGACCGCGCCATTGACTTCGGTCACGATCTCGAAAAACAATCTGCTCGTCGCCGCCGCCAGCGCGGACCAGGCGATCCGCGTTTTCAACATCAACGACGCCAAGGAACTGGGAGCGATCAGGCCGGGAGCGCCGGTTAAGACACTGAGCTTCACGCCGAACAATCTCATCCTGGTGGCGGCGTGCGGCGACAAAACGATTCAAGCGTGGAGCGCGAACTTCACCGCGGGGCAACCATTGCCGCCGGACTTTCTGGGCGCAGTGCAGAAATTCACGGCGCCCGAGGCGACGCTCGATCTCGCTGCGGCGCCTGACAATGCCACGATCTACACCGGCAACGCCAACAAATCGGTCTACGCCTGGAAGCTGGCCTCGCCGGCCCCGGTTCGCAATTTCCCCCATCCCAATCTCGTCGACGCCGTCGCCTTCCAGCCGGGCGGGCCGCTCATCGCGACGGGTTGTCACGACGGCAAGATCCGCCTCTTCGACAACGTCAAGAACGCCCCCGTCAAGGAGATCAACGCTCACCCGGCCCCAAACCCAAATACGGTTTCCGCGGTCTACGCCCTCGCGTTCTCCGCGGACGGCAAGCAACTCGCCAGCGCCAGCGCGGATCAGAGCTTGAAACTTTGGGACGTGGCCAGCGGCAACCTGGTCCGGGAATTCAAGGCGTACAAGGTAAAAGATTTCGAGAAGGGCCATCAAGAGCCGGTGTTCGCGCTCGCTCTGAGCCCCGACGGTAAATTGCTGGCTTCCGGCTCCGGCGGACTCGAACGAATAATCAAGATCTGGAACACGGCCGACGGCGCGGTGGTGCGCGAATTGGCCAATCCAAACATCAAAGCGTCCCCTGGCTACCCTGCCCCGTCGCACCCCGGTTGGGTTTACAAAATGCGCTGGAGCAACGACGGCAAATATTTGGTCAGCGTCGGCGACGCACCGGGCAACAAGGGCTTCTTGGCGATCTGGGACCCCAACGACGGTAAGATGCTTTACGGCGAAATGATGCCGCTGGGCAATTTCTTCGGCTTGTCGCTCAGTCCGGATGGCCGCACCGTGGCGCTGGGCGCCGGCCCCCGCGGTCGGCCGACGCCGGAGTTCAATAGCGCGTATCTGATAAGAATGCCCATTGCCTTGCCGAAGTGACTCCGGTCCACGACTGAAATGTGGGTGCGCGCGCGCCGCTGCGCAATGCAATCCAATTCCAAGAACCGCGTCTAATGAAACGGTGAGGCTGTTGAGCGTCGCGGACACGCCTTCACGTTGAACAATCCAAATACCTCGTCCTCGTTGAGGCCCAGCGACGCGGGCGGGCCATTTTGGCCAAGCATCTCTTCAAAGAGTTGGCGTTTCTTCTCAAGAATCTCCGCGATACGGCCTTCTATGGTGTCTTGACTGACGAAGCGGGTGACGAAGACGGTTTCCTTTTGGCCGAGGCGGTGGGCGCGATTGATGGCCTGATCCTCGACGGCCGGGTTCCACCAGCGATCGAATAGGAACACGTAATTGGCGGATTGAAGATTCAGTCCGACGCTGCCGGCGCCGTAACTCATCAAAAGAACGTGTTTCGTTCGGTCTTTGCGAAATTGTTCGAGGACCATTTCGCGTTGACGATGGGAAACCTGGCCGTGGAAGAGCAGGGGGCCAAAATGGGTCAATGCCCGCGCCAGGATTTCCAGCGGCTCGACCCACTGTGAGAAGAGGATGGCCTTGCGATTACTGTCGGCGACCTCAGCCAGGTCCGCCAAGAGCTGTTCGAGCTTGGCGCTCTCGCCGGTGCGCGGATCGAAATTGCAGATCTGCTTGAGGCGCATCACCAGCTCGAAAACGTGCTGGATGGTGATGGTGTCGCCGAGTTCGTTGAGGTGAATGACTCCCGCGTCCTCGGCGAGGTCATAACTGGCGCGCTGAGCCGGCGTCAACTCTAAATGCGCGTCGTGGATCACCTTGGGCGGCATGTCGGCGGCGACCTCTTCCTTCACGCGGCGGAGAATGGAATCGCGCGTCAAATCGGGCAGCGCCTTGGCCGGCGTGTCGGCGGGAATGCGGTCGGGATCGACGAACGCGAAGATGTTGATCAGATCTTCGACGCGATTTTCGATCGGCGTGCCGGTCATGGCCCAACTGCGGGCGCGGCGCAGGCTGCGCACGACCTGGGCGGTCTTGGCTTCGCGGTTCTTGATACGCTGGGCTTCGTCGAGAACCACCACATCAAACTGAACCCGCTCATCGTCGATCAAGTCGGCGTCGCGCGTCAGCAGCTCGTAATTGATCAGTTTGACCGGACACTTGGAAGCGAGCCACTGAAACTTGCGCGTCGGCAAGTCGCCGGCGATGATTTCATAAGGCATATCCTCTGCCCATATCTTGATTTCGCGAGTCCAATTGAGGACCAACGGCTTGGGACACACGACCAAGGCCCGGCGGATCAAGCCGCTTTGAAAAAGCAGCCTTAGCGCGATCAGCACCTGGGCCGTCTTCCCCAGGCCCATCTCATCGGCAAGCAGGGCGGCATGACGCGGCATCAGAAACGCGATGCCCTTCACCTGATAGGGATACGGTGGAAATGGCAAATGCACTTCGCGACCCGCGAACAGGTCCTCGAGCGGCGGCTGCAAAAGATAGAGCAAGCGATCCTTGAAAATCGTCAGGTCGCCGGGTGGCTTGAGATGCGTGCGTGGCCGCGGCTCCTGGAGTGGGCCAGGTTCGGTCGACTCCGACTTTTGTAGTGTTCGGCGAGACCTGAAATTCGGCGGCGGTTCTAGGGGCGTTGGAAAGCGCCAGCCGTGGGTGCTCACGTCCATCGTCATTTTGCCCAGACCGCGCACCCACGGCGTCCGCGTCATGAGCGCTACTTCGCGTGTTTGGAAACTAAGCGGCCGAGACAGCTGCGGCAAGTCGCGCACGGCGATTGGAAAGGCGAGTTCGACCGTGTCGAGCTGGAGTAATTCCGTCATAGCCCCATCCCGCATTGAAACACACTCTTTGGTTACGTTCGGGAGGAAGAGTACAATTCTTTAGGGATCGCGATGGACACAGTCGCGGGACTGGGGGATTTTGATGGAGTGCGCGGACTCTTCGGACTCGGTCACGCTATTATCGGAAAGAATCGCTCAAGTTCGAGGGATCAACCATGAACGGCACCAAGAATTACCGATCTTACCGCGGCGTGCCGGCGCTTGCAGGACTCTGTACCATCGCCGAAGCCGCCAGGCCCGGTCTTTCGGTCGAACAATGCGTCGACCGGCTCAAGCGCTATCACTACGCCTTTCATCGACTCCACGAGATTTTCACGGCCCGCATCACTGCCGAGCCAATCTACGAACTCAAGACGGCCTTCTCCCACCACGCCTATCTCTGTGCCGAGCACGAGCAGGCCCTGCGCACTCGCATTGCCGAGATGCGCGAGCCGCCGCTGGGACTGGAAGAGATTCCGCACGAAGGATTGCAAATACTCTTCGATGAGATTCTGGGCGCTCCATCCACCCAAGCGCTGCTCATGGGGCTCTACGGATTCGCTCTGCTGTTCGTTGACCAGGCGCTCGAAAGACATCTTGCGGACACCAATCGACTGACGGATGCCCCGACTGTTCGCCTCGTTCGTTTCGCTCGGTTGGAACTCGATGACATGAAACGCTTCGGTCTGCGCAGTCTTAAGGCCCTGATCGATCAACCCACGCTCGAAAGCCTGCAAGACTGGTTGAGCTTACTCCATCAATGTTCGAACGCGGCGGGCGGCCTCGATGGCGCCGACGAAGCGACGGCGCCCTTGCCCCAGCGACACTTCTCCGCGAAGCCTTACGTCTACGACCGCATCCCGCGCCGCGATGAGCGCTTCCTAGATCTCTGGAACCAAGGCGTCAATCCCGAGGCGTTCCTTTACAATCCCGAGTTCCCCGCGCCGCCCAAAGCGCTGATGATGCTCTTTAAGAGGCTGCGTGAAATCGACGTGCCGGAGATGATGGCCGGCATCATCCATGAAACCAAGGGTAAGCCGTGGGACTACTACCTCGCCATGTCGCGACAGCTCTGGGACGAAGCCCGCCATGCCATGATGGGCGAGGTCGGCTTCGTCGCGCTGGGCGTCGATTGGACGAAAGCCCGCATCACCCACAACTGGTCCTTTCGGCTCAACACGGAATGCACACCCATCGAACGCCATGCGGTGTTGTATTTCATCGAGCAGGGGTTGATGACGAAGACCGGCAAGCGCTTCGAGTGGGAGACGGGACTGGAATCAGGACTGCCTTTGATCGCGACGTTTCAGGACTACGACTGGGCCGATGAAGTGCTGCACGCCCAGCTGGGCCGCGAATGGTATATCCCGCAGATCGGCAACTGGAAAGAAGCGATCGATTACGGCGACCGCTGCTGGTCGAAGATTCTCAGCAACTGGCAGAGCGTCCGCGACCAGGGGCTTACTCAACACGCAAACTGGTGGCCCGATGTGTACCGGCAGTTTTGCGCCCACCAAGGGATGGACCCCGATTCCAAAGTGCTCGCCTACTCGGAAACGTACGAAGGCACCCGCGCGGACCTGAAAACCGTCGCCGCAAGCGGATGAGCATCAGCGCGCCAGCATCCGCAGGCACACCGGCGCCGGCACTTCGAGGCGATTTCCCGTCGGCATCAACTCGCCGGTCTTCTCATTGACGCGAAACACGATGACGCTGTCCGAACCCTGATTTCCTACCAATAGATTCTTGCCGCTGGGATCGAGTGCGAAATTGCGCGGCGTCTTGATCCCTTCGGTTTGATGGCCGACGAACGTCAATTCGCCGGTCTTGTCATCGATCTTGAACACGGCGATGCTATCGTGGCCCCGGTTGGAGCCGTAGAGGAACTTGCCGGAAGGATGCACCACGACTTCAGCGGTCGACGTATTGCCTTTGAAATCCTTGGGCAGCGTTGAGATCGACTGCGTCGTTTTTAGCGAACCCTTTACCGGTTCGTAATTCATGGCCGTGACGGTGGAATTCATTTCGTTAATGACATAGGCGAACTTGCCGCCGGGATGGAACGCAAAATGGCGCGGGCCGGCGCCTGGCGCCAAATCGACGGCCGGCGGGTCGTTGGGTTCCAGGGCTCCTTTGGCCGGATCGAACTCATAGATGAGCACTTTGTCGAGGCCGAGATCGGCTGCGAACGCGAAGCGGCCGGCGGCGTCGAGATTGATGGAATGGGCGTGCGGCCCTTCCTGTCGCTCTTTATTGACGCTGGAACCCTTGTGCTGGATGAAGGCGCTCGCAGGCGCGAGCGAGCCGTCGCCCTTGATGGGACAGACGCAAACGCTGCCGCCGCCGTAGTTGGCCGCCAGCACGTTTTTGCCGGCTTTGTCCACGACGATGTGACAAGGCCCGCCGCCGCCGGACGCTTCCTGATTCAGGAGCTTGAGATCGCCCGTTTTCGCATCGATGGCGAAGGCGCTCAGCCCGCCGCTCTCCTTCCCCTTCAACTCCTCGACTTCACCGACGGCGTAGAGAAAGCGTCCATTGGGATGAAGGGCCAGGAACGACGGATTGATAGTCTCCGCGGCGACGGCAAGATTCGAAAGCTTACCGCTCGCAAGATCGAGATCACAGCGATAGATGCCTTTGCTGTCCTTGCCGGTGTAGGTGCCGATGTAGACGCGGACCTTGTCGGGCTTCTCGCGGGGTTCATCGGCATGATCCGCGGCGGAAAAGGATGCGACAGCGAAGACGGCGAGCGAGCAAGCGAGGTACGACATGGGTAAGACTCCGAAACGAGAGAATACAGTTTTGGGAATGATTGTAAGATTCCGTTCCGCGTTGCGAAAGCGGAAAGTGTCAGCTTAGAACGCACAGATCTGCATCATCAGAACGCCCCGTTCAATCGATTGCCATGAAATAGCTCCACGTGGTCAGATTGAACCTCCCAAAATACACCCACACGGCTTGCCAGGCGAGCGGCACGAGATTAACGCACAGGCCGGCTAGATGTGCCAAGCGACGTTGGCCCAAGGCAACAGCGTATTCGGAAAAACGCGTACAGAAAAGCATCGCGATGCTCAAGAGCGGCAGAGTGAGCGAAAGTCCGTTCACGAGCGCCTCAACGTCTTCCAATCCAGGCGGTTGGCGGGTGGCGATCGCGCAACTCAGCAAAAGCATTGCCATGAGAGCGACAAAAAACGGCCGCCAGGGAACTCGAGCGCGGAGTGCCACCAACAGAAGCGCGCAGGTCACCAACGTAGCGACGCGTGGGCAATACCAAAGCTCGTAGGCTGCACGGAAACGCCACGGAAGAAGCCCGGACCAGACTTCGAAAGACCGCGAGCATGCAATCAAGAAAGTGGAAAGTTCAACCGCGAGTATGACGACCATAAGCTCACCAGGAGACGTGGGCAAGCCACGACATGAACGCAAAAGTACGTAAGCGCCCCACGGGACCACGAGCGCGCCAAGGCCCAGCCAAAGCCAGAACGCAACTGCAAACCGTGACCCTGAAATGGCTTCTATCCCGGTTGAGACCAACTGCCTGGAGTTGGAAGCGTCTCCCAAGAAAAGAGCGCGCACAAGGTCGAGATTTGCATCTCGGGTGAGAAAACAAACTTCGCCTTCCCAGGTGACTACGAAGCATCCGTCCTTATTGAGATACCTTCGACCCCAGGAACACTTTTCTAATCCACCCCAAGGGTCGGCGCGATCGTATTTCCAAATATCCGGTTTCGTCCAATAGTCGGCGTGGTCCTCATCGAGGTCTACAACAGCGATAGCATTCTTCAGGTTTTTTCCAGGAAAGTTCCAGGGCGGCCCAGCGCCCACGAGAGTTCCTTCTCCCTTGACATAAGTGAAGAAGCCAAACTCGTCTTTGTTGGCTTTTCGAAAATTCACGTAGGGTCGGACAAACCGCTTGGCGAGAGGCAAGTTGTGAGCGCTATCCCACGGCTCATCAAGATGAAACTCTTTGAATAAGCTGTCCTGTTCCACGAAAGGCAACAAGGCCACGCGCCAACTCAAATTGGGCTTGCCTTCGGCATCGCGGATGTCGTCTGGTAAACGGCCAAACACATCATGGTAGCCGTGAAGTGCGAGTGTGATCCCTTTCAGATTGACGATCCATGCGGTTCTTGTTGAGAACGCGCGAAGCGTACTTGCAAGCAACGCTCCAAGGAACGCAATTAGGCCCAAGACAAGCAGAGATCGCTTCATGATGGAAGCGATTTTACCCCGCCCTCACCGTGTACACCAGCGTCGTTAACTATTTGCAAGGTTCAAGTCGCGCTTGCGCGCAAGCAGGAATCATAATTACGCCGCCCCGCGCAAATCGTCGAGGATGCGCTCGATCTCCGCGGCGTTCAAGAGCGTTTCCTCGTGCGCGGATTTGGGGGCGGGGCGGTCCACGGCTGTTTGTTGGTCGCGCCAGAAGATCATGGCGAACGCGGGGACCAGGAAGGGACGGACCACGAAAGTATCGACCAGGACGCCGAAAGCGAGCGCGAAGCCTATTTGCATGAGCGTGCTTAGGCCGGCCAGCATCAAGGTGGCGAATGTGCCCGCCATGATTAGGCCGCACGAGGTGATGGCGCCGCCGGTGCGCGCTAGGGCGCGGCGCATGCCTTCCACGGGGCCGTGCTTTTTGCGTTCCTCAAGCGCCCGGCTGACGAGGAGGATGTTATAGTCTTCGCCGACAGCGACCAGGATCGTGAACAGAAAGAACGGCACCCGCCAATCAACATGCTCCAGCGGGGCGCCGGTCCAAAGCGCGCCCGCAAGGACCGTAGCACCCAGGGCGGCGAAGTAGCTGGCCAGCACCGTCACCAACAAGTACGCCGCCAGCCATAATCGGCGCACGAGGATGAGCAGAATCGCCAGGATGGCGGCCAGCACCAAGGCATTGACGCGATGACGGTCGCCTTCGGTCACCTGGGCAAGGTCCTGCGTGTTCGCGGTGATGCCGTAGCATTCGGCTTGCGCTACCGGATGAAAACTGAAGCGCGGCAACTCCACGTTGAGCCAGGTCTGGATGAGCTTGAGCGTGGCGGCGCTTTCCGGATCGAACGGGTCGCTCTTGAGAACGACGTCGAGCCGAGTCACGTAACGGGCGGCGCCGTCGGCATCATCGTCGATCTCCGCGATATAGTAATCGCGTGCACGGGCCTGCATCTCCTCGCGGAAGCTCTGCACGATCGGCTGCAGGAATTCGAGGATCCTGGCGATCAAGCCCTCCGCGCCGGGTTGCGGCGTCAGATCGATCATCGGCAATCCGATCGGCTGCGTCACGCTGCGGACCTCGGCGACATTGGGCAAATGGGCGAAGCCCCGGCTCAGGTGGTCGATTTCAAGTAGGCCCTGGCACTTGCTCCAATCTTCGCGCGAGGTCAACAGCACGGTCACGGGTCCTATCTCGCCGGCCGTGAAATGGCGCTGAAGCGCGGCCAGGCCCTGCAAGCTCTCGGTGCTGGGCGACAATTCGCCGGTGGCGCGGTAGTTCGGTTCAACGCGCATGCCGATGACGACGAGCGGCATCAAGACGATGAGTGCGAGGAACCACACGAGCACCGGC
Organism: Planctomycetota bacterium; assembly: GCA_016195405.1. Taxonomy (GTDB): domain Bacteria; phylum Planctomycetota; class Planctomycetia; order Gemmatales; family Gemmataceae; genus JACPZP01. The sequence continues at coordinate 35,299 of JACPZP010000170.1, forward strand.
CGAGCCGCCACTTTGTGGCTGACCCAGTCCCAAAATGCCAGGCGAGGCAGACGCGGCCTGCGCGAGAGATGGATGACAGGCCGCGGCGCCTGGCGGGGCCAGAACACCGCTTTCCCCATGATCTTGAGCAGGGCCGGCGTTAAGGTCAAAGACGCCAAGAGGGCGACGCCGAGGCTCATGGCGATGGCCGGGCCGGTGTAGCGCACCTTGGCGAACTCGGCGAGTGCCATCATACCGAGGCCGACCATGACGGTGCCGGCGCTGGCCGCAAGGGCTTCGCCGACGCCGCCGACGCTGCGGGTCAGCGCCTCATCCAGATCATGGCCGCCGTGCAGTTCCTCGCGATAGCGGCTGATGAGGAACAAACAGTAGTCGGTGCCGGCGCCATAGAGAATCACGATCGCGAAGATCTTGCTGATGTTGACCAGGTGGACGCCGGGCACGAGCGTCAACATCGCCAGGAGATTGAGCGACACCCACACCGAAAACGCGATGGTGGCCAGGGGCACGAGGGCCAACAAGGGCGCCCGGTAGACGATGAGCAGGACGACGACAACCAGAATCACGGTAGCAACGCTGGTGCCGTCGAGACTGTCGCCGCACGCCTTGATGAGATCGCGGCCAATCCCCGCGGCGCCGGTGGTGTAGAATTTCAGACCCTCCGCGCCTTTTTCCAGGGCCAAGCGCTTGCGAAGCACGGAGTCGGCCCGGTCGACCGCGCATTGCGTCGCGACCGCCAGATAAGGCGTGCCGAGCGAGAGATGAATGAGGGTGCAGCGCTGATCGGCACTGATGAGGCGAAAGCCGATGACGTCGTCCTGGTAGGAGTTGATTTTGCCGAGCTTGAGTTCCGGCGCGTCCTGGCGGAGCTTTTCGAGGTCTTGCACGAGCAGTTCGACTAAGCGAAAATCGTCGTCGGAGAGGGAGCGGTCCTCGCGTTCCAGCGCGAACACGGCCCGGCTGGCGAAGACATCCTGGGGGAAGGCCTTCTCGAGGATTTGATACGCGCGGACGCTGGTGAAACGATCGGGAACGAAGCGGATGTCGTCGTCTTGGGTCCGCGTGTCCCAGTGCGGCGCCACCAAGGCCAGCAAAGCGCCCACGACTACCCAAAGGGCGCAGACCCTCCAGGGATGCTCGGCCGTAAACCGCCCCAATCGCTGGAACATGCCCCGCTGCTCCTCTTGGAGGCGCACCGTTACCCGCACGCCAAGTATCATCGGAGCCGGAAGCGAGCGGACTATAAGGCAATTGCGGATAAAAGCGGAAAGGCCGGAAGAAGGGCGGGAGAGGGAAGCAAGGCAACAGAGCTAAACTGTTGCGTTCAAGGCGGCCTGGTAAAGCGCCGGTATCGTGGCGCGGTGATCTCCCTGAACGTAGAAGCTCTCGCCGCCATCGGCGACGGTGCGAGCGAGAATGGTCTTCCATGGGCGATAGTAATAGCGCGGATCGGACTTGGGCGCTTCACGGCTCGTGTCGGCTTCGAGCGAAAGCAGATCGAAAACACCGGTGGTGAAGTTTCGAATTCGCCTGCCCTCCTGATGGGCCACGTTCCGCGCCATCGCCAGTGCCTTGAGATAAACCTCCGGTCCCATCACCGCGGAACCAAAACTTAGAAGCACTCCGCCTTCGAGCTTGGTCACCGTCTGTGCGAAGATCAGGAAATCGCGATAGCTCGTTTGTCCCAGGGCGGCGCCGTCGCAATTCGGGTGTTCGTGAATGATGTCGTAGCCGATGCCGACGTGAACGGTCAGCGGCACCCCGAAGCGCGCGGCCGCGGCCAGCACGCTGATTTCCTTGTGGGGGAAGTTGCCGTCCAGAATCGTCCGCCCCAGCGCTTCGCCCAGGCCGAGTCCTTGTCTCGCGCCGGCGACGACAGCGTCGTTCATCCGGCCCGTCTCGTGCCAAAGCCCGAATTCTCCGGTTTGAATGTAGCGGGCAACGCTTTCGGTGGTGGCGCCGATTAGGGCCAACTCCCAGTCGTGAATCGGCCCGGCGCCATTCATGGCCACATGATTGATGAAACCGCGCTCCATCATATCGATGAGAAACCGCGATGTGCCGGCTCGCAACACGTGAGCGCCCATCATCAGGATGCGCGCGGCGCCGGCCGTGCGCGCGTGGATCAGGCGCTCTCCGATAATGTGGAGCGCAGGATGGGTAAAGTCGTCGAGCGAAGCCGTAAGCGGCAGCAACGTCGACGCGTCCAAGTCGTGACAGCGCTCGACGAGCGGCTTTATGAGAAGGCGAGAGCGGTCAAACTCCAGAAACGGCATAATAGATTCTCCACGTTTTGTAAATTATTTGCCTTTGGTAAACAAGTTCAAGGTGATAAACTGGGTAAAGGAGGCAAATGGACAGCGCTCTGGGCGGCATGGAATTAGCGGGACGGAGTTCCCCCATGGATGAACTGGCTGACTTCCTCGATCAGCTGAAGACGAAAAAGCTGGCCGAGGGCAACTTCCTCGGCTTCCTTAATGTTCTCATCGGCCGGCGCATTTCTCTAGGCGAATCCATCATCTCCAATGGACTTGGATGGCGCGACTTGGCGGGCTGGCTCAAGAAGGTCCGCTGGGACCCCGAAATGGTGCGCGAACTCGGCATCGACCCCTTAGAGCTCATTCCGCGCGATCGGCAGCGTTATTGGTTCGCGGCCATCAGCCGCGCTGGCGTCGACTCTTTGAAGGGCGCCGAAGCGGGCACTCGCTTCGCCGCGGCGCTTACGAGCGCCGGCTACCAAGTTGGCCCCGCGCCAAAGCCGGGCCTCACTTGACCGCAATCGGCCGCCCTTCTATGATCACCTAAGAGCCTGTGGCAAAAAAGGGGACTGGACCTCTAGAATCACAGGTCCAGTCCCCTTTTTTGCCACAGGCTCTCAGTCCTCTCAGGATAAGAACTCTAAGGAACCGGCGGAGCGCAAGCCGCATGAAAGCGGAACATCGCAAGGAACTCGAAACCAACGTGCTGGCCGACCGCATGGGCCGGATGGTCAAGCGCGTGCGCGAGAACCCGCGTCGCCGCACAACTCTGTATGTCGTCGCCGGCGTCATCATCGTGGTGGCGGCGTATCTGTTCATGAATCGCATCAGCACCAATAAAGAAGAAAACTCCAGACGATGGATGCTGCTGGACGATGGCGCCGGCCCGGCAATGGAGCTATTGAGACGTTCTCACGGCGACACCAACCAAGGGAAAGCGGCGCGATTTCAAGAGGCTTGGGACATTCTTTGGAAAGGCGTTCGTTTCCTGGGTCAAGGCCCCGTGATGAAAGTGCCGTTTCGAGACCAACAAGGCGTGCCCGTTGTGAAGGAAATCAGCCCCTTCGAGTTTCTCGACGTCGCCCAAGAGCGGTACACGTCGCTAAAAACTGATTGCGCCGGCGATCCGTTTTGGGAACCTGAGGCTGCTTACCACCTTGCCGTCATCGAGGAAGCACGGGCCATCGCGAACCCGGATAACCTGAAGGTTGCCAAGGCAGCATATGAGGCGGTGGCCAACGAACATAAAGCCAGCGCGTGGGGTAAACTGGCGGGCAGACGGGCAGAAATGTTAAGCGACGCCCGCGGGGAGAATACCGCGCGACTTTATACTCAAATGCGCGAGTTCTTTGGATTTCGTGAAAAGGCCCAAATCCCGTTCCCGAATATTCTTCCGCCGCCTCCACTCGTTCCCGAGCCAACTATCAAGAAGTGAGCCTGCGACGTCCGCGATCTTACGGCGTCCCCGGGCTGTCATGACTGAGCCCATCGACGAACGGACTGACTACGACGATCTCGAAGAGTCCGACGATCTCGAAGAGTCCGACGATCTCGATCAGTCCGAAGAACTCATTCCCGTTCCCGGCGTGGGCCGCGCCGTCGAACTCACGGTCGCGCCCAAAACTGCCGGCATGCGCCTCGACCAATATCTCGCCGCACAGTTTCCCGATTTCAGCCGCTCGCTGGTGCAAAAGGCCATCGAGGCCGGCGGCGTTTTCGTCAACGACGGCACGACCAAGGCCAGCCACAAGGTCCGCGTCGGCGACCAGATTCGCATCTGCCTGCCCGAGCCGTCCCATGGCCCGCCCGTGCCGGAGGACATCCCGCTCGACATTCTGTACGAGGACGACTGCCTCGCCCTTGTCAACAAGCCGCCCAACATGGTCGTGCACCCGGCTAGGGGGAACTGGTCGGGCACGCTGGTTAACGCGCTCCAGTTTCACTTCCAACACTTGAGCGCGATCAACGGCGCCTATCGGGCGGGCATCGTCCATCGCCTCGACCGCGACACCAGCGGCGTCATCCTGGTGGCTAAAGAAGAGCAAACCCACCGCGATCTGAGCTTGCAGTTCGAGACGCGCAAAGTGTTCAAGGAGTATATCGCCCTCACCGCTGGGGTCCTCGACCGCGACAGCGACTACATCGAGCGCCGCATCGGCCATCATGCACACGACCGCGTCAAGATGATCGTGACCGACGACCCCGAGCGCGGCAAGGAGGCGTGCAGTTTCTATGAGGTGATCGAGCGTTTCCGCGGCTACACGTTTTGCCGCATCCAGCCGCGCACCGGCCGCACCCACCAAATTCGAGTGCATCTGGCGAGCGTCGGCTGCCCGGTGTTGGCGGACAAGATCTATAGCGGCCGCGATTCGCTGCGCCTGTCCGACTTGGTTCCGACGCTGCCGGCCGAAAATGACGAGGTCCTTCTAGCGCGGCAAGCGCTGCACGCCCACCGGTTGCGGTTGTTTCATCCCCGGTTACGCAAAGTGATCGCCGTGGAAGCGCCTTTGCCGGCCGATTTCGAACGGACCTTGGCGGCCCTGCGGAAACATCGCCCAGTTTGAAATCTCTCGTTTAGCGGCGAGCCTACGTGCCGAACAGTTAGAGACTACGTGCCATTCCTGTGCAACCTGTGCCACGCCCACGCCAAACCGTGCTGAATCATGTACCTGGAATGTCAAGGCGTGGGCGTGCCGAACCGTTAGAGACTACGTGCCATTTCTGTGCAACATATGCAACCTGTGCCACGCCCACGCCAAACCGTGCTGAATCATGTACTTGGGATGTCAAGGCGTGGGCGTGCTGAACCGCCACCGCCTACGAACTAACTCGAGGATCCTGTGGCAACGAAGAAGCATCGATTGCCAAAGTCCTCAGACGATGCCCCGCGTACCACCGGCAACTCGACCCTTCCCAATCCTCGGGCCGCTCACATAGACCGCGCCGAACTGGATTAAGATGGATGTAATCGATCGCATCCCAAACGGCTGCCGGCTCCCAAAGATTACGGTCGAAACCCGGACCATCCTGCCAGAAATGAAACGAACCTTGTTGCTTTTCGAGATAGTGCGGAGCATGCTTCTTCAGATAGTTCAAGGCCCTTTTCGAGACCGATTGCTTCACCGTTGAAAGAAAAGCGCTTACCTCAAAACTCCTCACCGTGGGCCAAATCAATACGTGAGTGTGCTCCGGCATAATCACGTATGCCCAAAGATGTACGGAATGTTCCCTTCTCGCGAGTGCAAGAGCATGCAGCATCCAACCGCAAGTCCGCGGTTTTAGAAAGTAAGCGCGACGCTGGTAACACGAGAAGGTGAGGAATCTCGCGTCCAGGGTGCCGTCGAAGTGTCGTATTCTCTTTCGGTGCTTCTGCTCCATATTCATGGGCTCCCAGGGGCTGCACGCCCACGCCTCGAATCGCACGGATACTGATCTTGCATGGTTTGGCGTGGGCGTGGCACAGGTGGCGTCCTATTGTTACAGCCGCAAGCAGATCTTGCCGAAGTGCCCTGCACTTTCCATATACTTGAGCGCTTCGCGGATTTCCGCGAAGCCGAACACGCGGTCCACCACCGGCCTCATCTTGTGCAGCGCAATGGCGCGGTTCATCGCTTCGAACATTTCCCGGCTGCCGACGAAGATGCCTTGCAAACAGATGGTTTTCATCAACAAGGGCGTCGGGTTGACGCCCGCGGCCGCGCCCGACAGGACGCCGATCAGGCTGATGCGGCCGCCCATTCGGACCGCCTTCATCGATTTGCCGAGAGTGCCCGCGCCGCCGACCTCGATGACGTGATCGACGCCGACGCCGCCGGTAAGCGCCCGTGCCGCCTCATCCCAATCGGGCGTGGTCTTGTAGTTGATGCCGTCGGACGCGCCAAGTTCGCACGCACGGCGGAGCTTGTCGTCGCTCGACGAGGTGGCGATCACTCGCGCCCCATGCATACGGGCAAATTGAAGCGCGAAAAGGGACACGCCGCCCGTACCCTGAACGAGCACAGTATCCCCCGCTTGAACATGCCCAGCGCTGACCAAGGCGTGCCACGAGGTGAGAGCCGCGCAGGGCAGCGTGGCCGCCTCCTCGTCGCTGAGATGTTCCGGGACAGGGATGAGGCCGTCAGCTTCCAACACGACATACTCGGCCAACACGCCGGGTCCGCCGCCGCCCAGAGCGGACTTCGCCTTCGCATCCGTCACTTCACCGGCTACCCATTTCTGCAAAAAGGTCCCGGCCACTCGTGCGCCGATTCTCACGTCGTTAACACCTGGGCCAAGCGCCACGACTTCGCCGACGCCGTCCGACAGCGGTACGATGGGGAACTTCAATTTCGGATTGTAAAGGCCTTTGGCGACCATGAGATCGCGATAGTTAAGCGACCACGCCCGCATCCTGATCAGCACCTGCGCGGGCGCCGGCTTTGGCTCCGGTCGCTCGACGACCGTCAGTGAATCGATCCCAAAAGCGTTTTGCAATTCGACGACTTTCATGATGACTCTCCCTCCAAGCCCGCGGATGAGCGCAGCGAATCTGCGGGGTGCCCCAAGAAC
>JACPZP010000031.1 GCA_016195405.1 Planctomycetota bacterium
CTCAAAGATCTGTTCAAGGACGAAGTTCGCAGGCTCGGCCAGGAATTGGGGTTGCCGGAAGCAATCGTGTGGCGACATCCCTTTCCAGGCCCCGGTCTGGCAGTTCGCTGCCTGGGCGAAGTTAGCGCCGAGCGTCTTGACGTACTGCGCCATGCAGACGCAATTCTGCTCGAAGAGTTGAAAAATGCCGGCTGGTATCGCCAGACCGCTCAGGCATTCGCGGTGTTGTTGCCGGTAAGATCCGTCGGCGTGATGGGGGACGGCCGAACCTACGAAAACGTCATTGCGATCCGCGCGGTGCAGACGGATGATTTCATGACCGCGGACTGGTCGCATCTTCCTTACGAGTTGCTGGCGAAGATGTCGACGCGCATCATCAACCAGGTGCAAGGCGTTAACCGTGTGGTGTATGACGTCAGCAGCAAACCACCGGCGACGATCGAATGGGAATAACAAGCGGTGTTAGCGCTGCGTGTGATAGAACTCGTACTTCAAGTTGAGATAGATGAACGCGTTGGCCACGATCATATATGCCAGGAACGGCGCCAGGGCGATGCCGCCCAGCATGCCGAGGGTCGCCTCACGAACCAGGTTCAGCGTCGAGCTTGTGAAACCGCCCGTTGACCAGGCCGTGACCAGGACGGGCGCCACGAACGGTGATGCCACCAAGACACCGACAGCCAGCGCGAGCGCCTCGTAGGTCAACAGCCGGCCCAGATGCCGCCGCAACAGTCCCCACCAGTCCGCCAAACCCTTCGCCAGCGAACAGTCCTCGATCACCAGGATCGGCCCTAAGAGCAAAGTCAGCGACAGCATCGGCCAGCAGATCGCCTCGCCGATCATGCGGAGCGCTAGGACGGGCGCAACGATCCAATCGGAAAGGATTTGGCCGTCTTCATCCGGGGCGAGAATCCAGCCCGGAACTCTACGCAAGTAGATGAGAGCGAGCACGAAGACGCCGGCCATCAGCAGTTGGGCCACGAACACATGGAGCACGCGACCCGCCATCCCCTGGCGGATTTCCTGCTGACGGGCCGGGCGCAGACGGGAAAGCTCGATAAAAGTCGCTTGCGTGAGAACGGCCGTCGCCAGGCTGAAGGCGACCATCAGCAGCAACCCAATCACGCCCGACGCGCCCAACACCCAAGGCTCGTCGAACCACGCACGAAGCCAGATCAGCACCATGAGGCCGAGGCCGAGTGAGAAGCCCGTGACCGCGGCAGTCGTTAGCTTGAGGCGATTGAAGCTGCTGTCCAGGGCGTTGAGCAACTCGCCAACCAGGCCGCGTACGCCGATCGGCCGCAGTTGCTGCCGTCGTGTCTTGCTGCGGACGCGCGGCCGCGGAACCGGCGCGGCGGCTCGATTCGGCGCGGGGCGATGAGTGCCGGAGCCGGACTCGCCAGGCTTCTTCCGAGAAAGCAGGTCGGAGAATTCGGGGGTCCACTCCAAGGCCGCACAGTCCTCGGTCTTCGTACGACGCACGCGCACTTGCGGAGAAATTCGACCTGAGCGAATGTAGGCGCGGAGCACCTTGGTGCTGCGAGCGCGGACCACCTTGCCGTTGGTAAGCCTCACGTACCAATAATCAATGGACCTGGCCATGGCGGGTTTCGCGGGAGCGGCGCGCTTTGAAACCGCGGGCTTTGGGGACGCAGGCATTGGGGACGCAGGCATTGGGGACGCTGGCTTGGGCGGAGCAGTTGCGACGACAGCGGTCGTTGGGGATTCGGGCAGCGACGCCGGCGATGGCGCTTCGGGTTCGTCAGTTTTCATGGCGCAGCTAACCTGAGATGAATTCAGGAACAGCGCAGAAAACCGGACATGGTGTCCCAGCCGTTCCTATATAAGTTATGACTCAAAAAAACTTTGCGCCAAGAGCGATGCTGACGAATTTGCCGGGCAGCGTCGTTGGTCTCATTCGCAAGACGGAAATCTCGGAAGATCCCACACAATCCCACCTTGTTCGCCTGAGCAGGCCCTGGTACGCTTCGCCCTTCTTAGCCGCACTATTTGCCCTTGCCGCATGAATGCTTGGACGCATCATGGCAGCCACCGTCTCGCTCCGTTCCATTCGGATTCCGCAACAACGCTGGTTGCTGTTCGGCGTGCTGCTTTTCTTCGCCGCCATCAACGTCCAGTACCTTTTTAAGGTTCGCAAACTCGATTCGGTCGAATCAGCCGACCGCTCCGCGATTCAGCGCTGGCTGCCGCAGCTCCACGACTTCACCAAGGGCGAGAACATCTGGGAAAAGCACAATTTTCCGTGTCCGCCCATCATGGCTTTGATCTTGGCGCCTTTGACACTCGTGCCGCACGGCATGGCCGCCGTGATCTGGTTCACCGTGAAGGCGGCCATGGCACTGGCGTGCATTTATCTCGTCTTCGCCATGGTTGAGGACTCGGAGCGCCCGTTTCCCTTCTGGGGCAAAGTCCTCACGTTGATTCTCAGCGCGCGCGCCTTTCAGGGCGACCTGGTGCATGGCAACGTCAATCTCCTCATCCTCATGCTGGTCATAGCGGCGCTGTTCGCATTCACACGGGGCCGCGATGTAACCGCCGGACTGACATTGGGGCTTGCGATCGCCTGCAAGCTGACGCCGGCGTTGTTCGTGCCCTATTTCTTGTGGAAGCGTGCGTGGCGGACTGCGGCGGCGACCTTCGTCGGACTCGCGTTGTTCGCCTTGGTGGTTCCGAGCCTTTTCGGAACGTGGAGCGATAATTGGAGCAACCTCTCAAGCTGGTACGCGCATATGGCGCAGCCGTTCTTGACCAAGGGAGACGTGCTTTACAGCAAGCACACTAACCAGTCGTTGCCCGCCGTGGCGGAGCGACTGCTCACGCGCAGCCCTTCATTCACTCACTACGAAGATGGCGCTTATCAGCCGCTGGAGTACCACAACTTCGCCGATCTCGATCCGCGCTTTGTGGATTGGCTCGTCCGCGGCGTCATGATTTTGTTCGCCCTGGCGGTGATGTGGACGTGCCGCACGCCGCTTTCGCAGCGGCGCGCCTGGCCGATGGCGGCGGAGTTTGGCGTCATCCTCATCGGCATGCTGCTCTTCAGCGAGCGGACGTGGAAGCATCATTGCGTCACGCTGCTCTTGCCCTTCGCCGTCTTGGCGTACCTGCTGACGACGCGCTGGCAAGAGCGCGGTTTGCGCTGGTTTCTGATCGCAACCTTGGGACTGACGAACGCGTTCATGACCGCCGCCAGCACCGGCCTGTTCGATGGCCACGATCGCGCCGGCAAGCTCGCCCAGGCCTACGGGGCGTACACATGGGCGTTCCTGCTGCTGGCGGCGGCTTTGATGGGCCTGATCGCGCGTTCGCGGCGTGACCTGAAAGTACACGGCCTTAGAATTGGATTCGTTCCATCTCACCCTCTCGGGCAACGTCGTGAAACCTATTTCCGAGTGTGAAACCTATGAAACTTATTGCATCGTTTCGTCGCAACCCCCAGGTGCGTCTGGGTTAATTTCCTTTCATTTCACGACATCCTCCACGTGGTGAAAGGAATTGCCGCCCGTGAAACGTATAGCGCTGACTCTCAATACAGCCGCTGGCAGCAGCGATTCCGCCTGCCGCCAGCGGTTGCCTGAAAGAACTTATTTCTTCTTGGCTTCCAACTCCTTGAGAAGTTCATCCACGGCGCGATCCATAGCTTCGCCGCGAACGTTGCGATAGCGTATCACGCCGTCGCCGTCCAATACATAAATGGTCGGCCAACTCTGGACGTGCCAGGCCGCGGAGATCGGCCCGCCGGTGCCTTTGGGTCCGTTCCAGAAAGACCGCCAGGTGATTTTTTCATCCTCCAAGGTCTTTTTCAGCTTTTCCCGATCCTGGTCGCTGTTGACGCCGATCAGAGCAAAAGGACTGTTCTCCAGCCGTTTCACGAGCGACCGCTCGTGCGGGTACATGGCCCGGCAAGGCGGTCACCAATGCCCCCAGAAGTCGATCACCACCACCTTGCCACGGTAGTCCGACAGCTTGAATGTCTTGGTGTCGAGGTCCTCGGCTTCGATTTCCATGGCGGGCCGGCCGACGGTCAAGTTCTTCAGCGTGAACTGCACGTCCTTGACTTGGCTGGCCAGGTCGGCATGGTTTTCGCCAACATGCTTCAGCAAGTCTTCGATCTCCTTCAGCAATTTGCCGGCATCTTTGTCCTTACGCTGATAGCTGCGTTCATACTGGGACCGCAAGTTTTGGCTGAGCGCGAGACTAACCTGGCCATGCATCTCCTTGGGGCCTTTTTCCCGCAGCGTCCGCAGCACTTTGCCCACGCCGGGCGAATCGGATTGCTCCAGCTGCCGCAGGTTGTTCCGCACCATGTTCTTGGCTTCCTTCGCGGCCGGATCATCGGCGTATTTCTGGGCGAATTCGCTCAAAGGAAGTAAGGAGTCGGCGGTCAGCTCGTAAAATCGGTCCGTGATTTTCTGTCTTGCCTCTTCGGTTTTGGCCGCGGGGAATTGCTTGAACAACTCCTTTTGTTTGGTCCCCAAAGATTCCTTCAGTTGTTCCAATATGCTTTGGGCTTCCGAAGCCACCCGCACCGTCAAAGTGTAGTCACCCACTCCTTTGAAGGCGGTGGCGATGATCCGGTACGTGTCGTCCTTGGGCGCCTTGAAAATGATCCGGGCGTTCGGAAAGCCGCCGCCGTCGTCATCCTCGGCCAGATTTTTCCCCGCGGAGTCTTCAAGGCGAAGGTAGGGATCCAGCTCTTGCGCATTCTTGGTGATCATGTCGATCACGTAGTTCGCTCCGGCCTTCATCTTGTACTCATGGACCTTGTGCGGATTCTTGCGGAGCTTGTCCGCCGGGTCGTCCTTGGCCAGGGTGCCTTCGATTTTGAAGACCTTGTCGTTCCCATTCTTCTTGTCGCCCCCGGCCCAGGCTGCGGGAACCAGAATCAGCCCGGCCAGGCTCCAAACAATGAGCCGCTGCATGGAAGTGTCCTCCAAAGGTGATGAGCCAATGGAGCCAGCCTATGCCGTGGAGGAGGAAAACGCAAGCTGCGAGACACCGTGGGATTTGCCAGAGAGCCCTCTACCGTCGGTTCAGACTGCCGTCAACCCATCATATCCAAATATGAGTATCGAGCAAAATCACCGCAGCGCCTCCCAGTCATCCTCGGCCACAGGCGCGGTCGGTTGTTCGTAGCGAATCACGCTGCCGCGCAGCGGATAACGGGTCTGCTGAATTCCCTTGGACTCGGCCGCGGATTCCGCCCAATCAGGAAGGCCGCTTGGCAGTTGCGCATTGTCTGGCGGTGGTGGCGCAATACTCACAACCAATTCGGCCTGTCCGGTCGGAACCTCGGGCGGCAGAATTAGAACGACGCAATGATCATCATTTACATGTGTCGTGATCCGAAATGTGATCATGGCGGCCACGGTTGGTAGTTGTGATCAAAATAGCCGATGTGCGGCCGAGGGTGAAGCAGCGCTTGCAGTCCTACAGTTCCTGGCGGCCATCAAGAAGGCCACCATCCATTCTTCGGCGACTTCCATTCCTTAAACCGCCGGTCAATCACTTCTTTCAGGCGCTGGTAATTTTCCTCATTGTATTCAACATGGAATTCTGACTGCAAGGAGCCTTGGAGCGCTTTGGTGTAGTCTCGAAGATATTTGCCCTTGTCGAAATCGAAATAGTGCATTGCGAAATTATTGCCCTCTTCCGACAACATGTCATCGAGCAAACAGCGGTCCCAAGACTCGTAAACTTCGTGAATGCTGGCACTACTGTTGCGGAATTTCTCCAAGACGTCGCCCGATTCTTCCACGAAGAATCTGGACATCAAGCCGTGTTCGATGAGCCAGCGGAGAAAGAACACCGTGTGATTAAACGCGTGTTCTTCTGTCAGACCGTACTGCTGGACGGTTTCGAAATGGTACTTCGCCTTATCGTAAACGTGCGGAGCTTTCATCGCCTATTCCATCAACTCCCCGACCACGGCCGCATTCTGCACCAGCGGCATCGGTCGTCCCGTGCGGTCGGTGAGGTGCGTTTCCGGATCGATGCCTAGAAGATGATATGTCGTTGCCAGAATGTCCTTCGGCGATACAGGCCGTTCGGTTACGGTGGCGGCGTGGCGGTCGGTGCGGCCTACGACGCGGCCTCTTGCGATGCCGCCGCCGGCGAACAGACAAGTATAGGCTTCGGACCAGTGATCGCGGCCGCCGCCTCGGGCGTTGTTGAGCCGTGGCGTGCGGCCATGTTCGCTCAGCACCAGGACTAGCGTTTCGTCGAGCATGCCGCGTTGATCGAGATCGCGGATGAGGCCGGACAGGCCCCAATCGAGGCCGGGTGCCAGTTCGTTGCGCATTCGTGGATAGTGTTCCCAGTGAGTGTCCCAGCCTGAGCCGGCGAGACCGTATTCATCCCAGAAGACGGTGACGAAGCGCGAGCCGGCTTCGACGAGCCGCCGCGCCGCCAACGAGGCCTGACCGAATATCGTCATGCCGTACGTATCGCGGACGGAGCGTGGCTCGCGGCCGATGTCGAGGGCTTCGCGCAGCTTGGACGAGCCGATCAGGTCGTAGGCCGTCGAACGGTAGCGGTCAAGGTTGCGGCCGGCGTCGCTGCGATCGACCTGGGTGCGGGCCTGGTCGAATTGCTCGAGCAAGCTGCGGCGACGATCGAGGCGGTCCAGAGTCAGGTCGGGGACTATGCCGCTTGACGAGGCCAGCTCGAAGCCGCTTTCCGGAGTGATGCCGACGTACGGCTCCGCCACCTCGAGCGTTTCATTGTTGAGCGTTTTGACGATGGTGCGGTTCGCTTGGCCGTGGAAGTCGGTCCAGAGCGGGTTGAAGGCGTTCCCGAGAAAGGCCGCATAGGGACCGGCACGAGGGACTTCGCCCGAGCGGCGGCTGCTGAAAGGGAACGGCAAGGCGATGTTGGACGGCATCTCGCGGCGGCGGCGAGCGGGGTTCTGGCGTTCGAGGTAATCGACGACGGAGCCGATGAAAGGCCAATGCCGGCCGTCGCGCGGATTCAACTCCATGGGGATGTCGGTGGTCGGCACGCCCGTCGTTGCATACGCCACGCCATGAATCGGATAAGGATGCGTCATCGAACGGACGACGGTCATCCGATCCATAACCTGGGCCAATCGAGGGAAGAGTTCGCAGACGTCGCAGCCGGGTTGACTGGAGCGGATCGGCTGCAGCTCGCCGCGAATCTCCGCGGGGGCGTCCGGCTTCATGTCGGCAAGCTCGAGCTGGCTGGGAGAGCCGTAGAGATAGAGGAGGATGCAAGACTTGGCGCGGCCGAAACCAGCGGAACGATTCGGCGAGGAACGATCCGGTGAGGATGCCTGGGCATCGCGCAGTCGCAAGAAACCTTCGAGACCGACGCCGAGCAGCCCGAGGCCACCGGCCCAAAGCATGTCGCGGCGGGTGACGCCGTCGCAAAGCGTTTTCGGCGATCCGAGAATGCTTAGCATTAGGTCCCCCCAAAAAATCGTCTGTTGTGATGGTAACGTGAACGGTAGTCGTTCGCAAGCGGGTGCGCCCCGCCAATCGTATGATTGCCGTTGCTGTGCAGGCCCTCTTTCAAGACGATGTTGGATAATCGTTTAGCCGAGGAGCTTTTCATGACAGCCGACGCCGCCGTTTCCTGGCCGAAGCTGACCTCCACGCAGCGGCGCGTGCTCGGCGTGCTGGTCGAGAAGGCGAAGACGACGCCGGACATCTATCCACTCAGCGTCAACGCCGTCGTCAGCGGCAGCAATCAGAAATCGAACCGCGATCCGATCCTCAGCCTCGTCGACGACGACGTCGAGCGAACCCTGGAAGAACTGCAGCCGATGGGCCTGGTGACGCGAATCCAGGGCGGGCGCGTCGAGCGCTGGCGCCACAATCTCTACGAAGTGTGGCAGGTGGACAAGGTTGAATTGGCGATTCTCGCGGAGTTGCTGCTGCGCGGCGCCCAAACCGAGGGGGAGCTGCGCGGCCGAGCCAGCCGCATGGAGCCGATCGACGACCTGGAGACGCTGCGGGCGAGACTCAAGCCGATGGCGGAGCGCCGGTTGGTTATTTTCCTCGGTCCTGAAGGGCGGCGCGGATCTCTGATCACACACGGCTTTCATTCACCCCAAGAATTGGAATCGGCGTCGGCGACGCGGCCGCGTGAAGAAGCGGTAAATCCAGCGATGCATGGAGCAGGGAGCACAAGCAATCTCGAGGCACGGTTTGCAGCCCTGGAAGCCGAAGTGGCGGCGCTGAAATCCCGGCTTGGTTCCCTTGAAGAGAAACTTGGCGTGGTTTGAGCCCGAAGCGCCAGCGAGGGTGCGCGTTCACCCTCGCAGGCGCGTCGGGGGCTAGGCGCGGCGCAAACATACAAAGACTTCGTGGAGCGACTGAACAAATTCTTGGCGCACGCGGGACTCGGATCGCGGCGGCATTGCGAGGAACTCATCCTCGCCGGGCGCGTCAGCATCGATGGCGCCCCGGTGCGCGAACTTGGCACGCGCGTGGCGCCGGAACAAAACGTGCAGGTGGACGGCCGGCCGATCAAGGCCGAACGCTTCGTCTACTGGCTCGTCAACAAGCCGCGCGGGCACCTGTGCACGAACAGCGATCCGGGCGGCCGGCCGCTGGCAATCGACCTTGTGCCGCACGTTCCACAGCGCATCTACACCGTAGGCCGGCTCGACGTGGACAGCGAGGGGTTGCTGCTTCTGACCAACGACGGCGACTTGGCCAATCGCCTTACGCATCCGCGCTTTGGCGTGGAAAAGACTTATTTGGTGCAAGTGGCGGGTAAGCCGGCGCGCGACGATTTTCAAAAGCTGCAGAAGGGCGTTTGGCTGAGCGACGGGCACGTTCGGGCCAAGAGCGTCAAGCCGCTCAAGAAACAAGGCGACAGCACCTGGCTGCGGATCGTCCTGAACGAAGGCAAGAACCGCGAGATTCGCCGTATGCTTGCCCGGCTCGGGCACAAAGTAATGCGCCTCAAGCGCCTGGCCCTTGGGCGACTGGAGCTGGGACGCCTGGGCACGGGGCGCTCGCGTCCCGTGTCTTCGCAAGAATTGAAATGGCTGCGCGGGACCAAGGATTGAGGATCGAGGGACCACGGACGGACGGAAGCCATGCAACCAGAAGACGTCTCCATCGGGATGGATCGCGATGCACCTGGGCGGCAATTTCGGGCCGCGCTGGATTTGCGCCCGCTGACTCCCGAAGAGGAAGACGTGTGGCAGGCGTGGGGGCGCGTGCTGGCCGAGGACGTCGTCGCGCCCGTTGACGTTCCGTGCTTCGACCGCTCCCTCGTCGATGGCTTCGCCGTGCGCGCCGAAGACACTGATGACGCGGTGGAAGATCGGCCGCGCTCCTTCACTCTCACGGGCGAGACTCCCGCTCTTGGCGTGGCGCCGGCGAAGACAGTTGATCCGGGGTTCGCAGGCAGGGTGATCCGTGGTTCTATGATTCCGCCAGGGGCGAACGCGGTAGTGGCGGCCGCCGAGGCCATGGTGGACGGAAACTTGGTGTCGATTCGCCGGCCGGTGACGCGGGGAACGAACATCACCGCGGCGGGCGCCGAAATCGCTCGCGGCCAAAGGCCATTAAATCGAGGCGACCTTCTCGGCTCGCGTGAAACCGGCATCCTGGCCGCGCTGGGAATCGCCCGCGTGCAGGTCTATCCCAAGCCACGGGCTGCGATCCTTTCGACGGGCAATGAATTGATTCCACCCGGGAGGGAATGGAGCCCCGGCATGGTCTACGACGGCAGCGCCACAGCGCTTTGCGATGCCGTCCGCGAACTCGGTGGCGAGCCCGTTTACTATGGCATTGTCCCGGACGACGAAATCGCCTTGCAGCGGGCGCTCTGGCAAGCGCTGGCATGCGACGTGATCCTGCTCTCGTGCGGCGCCTCGAAGGGGGAAGGCGACCCCGCGTCTCGCGCCGCGGCCAACTTGGGCCGGCCTGGCGTCATTGTTCAAGGCACGACCCAAGACCCGGCCAAGCCTTTCTGCCTCGCCGCCGTGGACGTGCCCCCTCGAGGCCAGCCCATTAGTTTCCCGTTAAGCCGCGCGCGGCAAGATGAGTGTGCCGTCCCCAGAGGAAGAAGAGTGCCCGTGGTGTTGCTGGCTGGGTTTCCGACGTCGGCGATGGCATCCTTCCACGAATTCGCCGCTCCCGTCATCCGGACTTTGGCAGGGCGATCGCCGTAAAGGGCTTCGGAAATCTAGGTGAGATAGGCCCGGTGGCGATGGGCGCGCCCCCGGGTCGTTCTCCTCCCGATAGAACCCTTCGGCGTCGCAACTCACCTTGGGGTATCAAGTCGGGTCGCCAGCGATTGTGTGCGGCGTCTGGGTGGCTGTCAATGAAATAATCGCCTGAATTCTCGATTTCTCACTCGACGGCCCGGCAGCCGGCTTCGTACCCGCGACTCCTGAAGAACATCCTCCGACATCCGCGAAACTCACCCTGAAACTCGCTCAAAGGGACATCCATGTCAGGCGGTCGCGTCCCGTTCTTGCCATCAACGCGAGTCTCCTCGGTGATGCCGTCGGCATGGTAGACGGGCGTCCTCACCAGCGCTGAATGTTCGATCCGGTTTTCATTGCCCCAAACGATCACGTCGCCTGGAAGCACCTCCACCGCCGACTCTAGTCCGACGTAACCGTCGATCAACACCTTGAACATCTCCGACCACTGCACCCAAAACGGCCCTTGGGGCGCGTCTTGGGTCCGGAGCGTGAAGCCGTGGCAGTTAAAGCGCTCGTACGATTCGCCTTCGAGGATCCGCCAAAGCTCCAAGTCCGTTCCTATAGTTGTTTTCACGGCAAAAATGGCCGCCCAAACCAAGCGATCAATCGGTTGGAGCTTGACGCTTCGCGTGATGCACGTCGGCTCGAGAGTTCGCCAGTCGATCATGGCGGCGTGATCCCAAGGACTTGCAGAGCAAGCCCGACGCGAAGGCAAGTAATGGGGAGGCGAACGGATGGGCACGCGAATGGGCACGCGAATGGGCACGCGATGGGCAGGCGGACGGGAACGAGGACGGGAAACGGACGCGGATGGGGAAGGGGTTGTTACAACCTTAGTTCAGACCGCGGTTGCGGTCAAAATGACAAATCGTAATTGTTGGAGCAATTCCTGCGGATATCACTTCCTTGGAGAGACACGCTTTTCTTCTACCTTTTTCCGTTCCGCCTCGCGCCAGGCTTGAAAATCTTCTTCCCGGTCAAAACGCATTGCCGGTAGCCAATACGACGGATCCGTGTTCATCCGCATCACCCAAGTTTTTCCAGTCGTGGTCTCCAAGAGGATGGCGCCATCGCCCGCTGGGGCGACCATATAGCGCTCGCCTTCCGTTTTCTTCGGCCCCGGTTGTCCTTGTTGGGCCAGCGCCCATCCTGCCAATGACAACAGAGCGACACAAACTGCCCCGGCCCAGAAACTTTTGGACATGGCATTCTCCTTTTGCGCTCGGCTCCATTTGTGGAGGCGAAACGAGATTGTGGATGCGGCCACTACAATATACTTATGTTCGTCGATCGGGTAACCATTTTTGTCAAGGGAGGAGACGGCGGCCGCGGCTGTTGCAGCTTCCGGCGCGAGAAATACGTTCCTCGCGGCGGACCCGACGGCGGCGACGGCGGCAAGGGCGGCGACGTCATCCTCCGCGCCGTGGCCGGCACCGACAGCCTGGCTGAGATCGTCAATCGCAAGCACTGGAAGGCCCAGAGCGGCGAAGGCGGCATGGGCAGCAACTGCTACGGCAAGCAGGGGAAGGACCTCACCATGGCTGTGCCGCCCGGAACCATCATTTACGATCGCGAACGCGGCCACATTCTGCGCGACTTGACGGCAGCGGGCGAAGAAGTGATCGTCGCCAAGGGCGGCAGGGGAGGCCGCGGCAACAAGGCGTTCGCCACCGCCGTCAACCGTACGCCGCGGCAAGTCGAGCCCGGCGAACCCGGCGAGGAGCGCTGGCTGATCCTGGAGCTGAAAGTCATCGCTGACGCCGGTCTAATCGGTTTACCCAACGCCGGCAAGTCGACGCTGTTGAGCCGGCTATCCCAGGCCCAACCGGAGATCGCTGACTATCCCTTCACCACCAAGTATCCGAATCTTGGCATTGTTCGCTTTGGTGACGACAAGAGCTTCGTGCTTGCCGACCTTCCGGGTCTGATCGAAGGGGCGCACTCGGGCGTCGGCCTAGGCCACGAGTTTCTGCGACACGTCGAACGAACGCGCGTTCTCGTCCACTTGGTGGAGCCGTTGCCGCCCGATGACAGCGATCCCTTGCAGAATTACCGCAACATCCGCCGCGAGCTGGAACTGTATCGCTCAGCACTGAGCGACATGCCCGAGATTGTGGCGGTGAGCAAGAGCGAGTTGACTGACAGCGAAGAGGTACGCGCGCGCCTGGAACGAGAGTTGGGCCGGGAGGTTTTAGGCATATCGGCGGTAACGGGGCAGGGGTTGGCGAAGTTGGTGAGCGCGGTGGCGCGGAGTGTGCAAGAGGTCCAATCTGTGTAGCCGAACTTGCAAACGTTCGGGTTAGTCGGAATTCTCGCGATGTCCCCTACGCACCGCCCGGAGGCAGCAGTGTGAAGGTCAACTGCGTCGTCGATGTCGGCAACAGTTCCATCAAATGGGGAATGGTGCGCGATGGCGCGGTGCGGGACGTTTCCTGTCTCGATTTAACGAATCAGCAGAATTGGTTGCAAAACTTCGAGGAATGGAAACGCTTGGCGCGCGGAGATCCGCTTTCGTGGGCCGTGGCCGGCTCCAACGCCGAGGTTCGCGATCAACACGTTCACTTCTTATCGCGGCTTAGCGAACGACAAGTATGCGTTCTCAAGGATTATCGCCAGTTGCCGCTTCAACTGAACGTGCATTTTCCGGAGCGCGTCGGCCTGGATCGCCTGCTTGATGCGGTGGCGGTCAACTCGCGCCGAGCAGAAGGTCAACCGGCGGTCATCGTGGACGCTGGCTCGGCGGTGACCGTGGACCTGGTTGACGAAGCCGGCGTTTTCCAGGGCGGGGCGATTTTTCCGGGTTTGCGTCTCATGGGCAGAGCTTTGCACGTCGGTACGGCCGTTTTGCCGGAGATCCGGGTCCAGAAGCCTTCGGATCCACCGGGCAAGTTCACGGAAGAGGCGATCGCCACCGGAATCTTTCATGCTGCGGCGGGCGGCATCATGAGCCTGGTGAAATGCTTTCAGTCCCAAAGAAAGGGTCCGCTACCAGTTTTTCTTGGCGGCGGCGACGGTCGCTTATTCCAACCATACCTGGCGGACCGCGACGTTGTCCTCTGGCCCGAGATGACGCTGGAGGGTATCCGGCTGAGCGCCGAGCATGTCTGATCAAGCCAACCTTTTCTGTCTCTTGAGCCCTCCCGGCGCCGGCGCCATCGCCACGTTCGCGCTGCGCGGTCCGCGCGTTTGGAGCGTCATTCGCGAACGCTTCGCGCCTCTAAGTCCCGCTGTCAATCTGCCGGAGACTCCCGATGTGGGGAGCGTTTGGCCAGGCCGGCTCGGCGAAGACGCGCGCGATGACGTTGTCCTCGCCGTGAAAGCTTCCGATCCGGCGCCGTGGCTTGAGGTCCACTGTCACGGCGGCGCGGAAGTGATCCGTCTCCTGCACGACCTCTTCGTTTCACGTTCACTCCGTGCCTGCACCTGGCAAGAATTTGAAGCAAACGCCGGCACACCGGAATGGCAGATCGCTGCTAAGGAAATGTTGCTCCAGGCCCCTACCGTCCGCACCGCCGCCATTCTGCTCGATCAATATCACGGCGCATTTTGGGAAGCGTTGGCCCGGATCATCACCAGCTTCGAACAGAAGGACGCGTGCGCGTTTGCGCACCTTGAGCGGCTAGCGCGTTGGACCGAGTTAGGCCGGCATCTCGTCACCCCCTTTCGCGTCGGCATCGCGGGCGCGCCCAACGTCGGCAAGAGCAGCCTGGTGAATGCCCTTGCCGGCTATTCCCGTAGCATCGTGTCGCCGACCCCCGGCACAACAAGGGATGTGGTGACCGCAAGCCTCGCCATCGACGGCTGGCCCGTGGATGTCTTCGACACCGCCGGCCTGCGCCAAACCGGTGAGACTTTGGAAAACGAGGGGATGCGTCTGGCTCGTTCTGCTCTGGACAACGCCGACCTGGTGCTCTGGCTGCTCGACGGCTCGGCGTCTCCGGTCTATGCCGAAAAGAAGTGGCCCCGAGTGTTAACTGTCATTAATAAGATTGATCTGCCGCCGGCGTGGAATTGGGACGAGATTGAGGCGTGTCGGCTTTCCGCCAAGACACAAGAAGGGTTGACGGCGCTATGTCAACGCATTGCCGCGACTTTGGTTCCAGAGGCGCCGCCTCCGGGCGAGGCCATGCCTTTCAATAGTTCTTGGGCGGAAAGAGTTGAAGGGGCTAAAGCCGCAGCGCAAAGTGGTGATTGGGAAGCAGCCTGTGAACTCTTGAGATGGCAAGCATAACAAGCCCGCAGGCGAGTCTTCGAGCGTGCGGAGTGCCTCAAGAACCCCGCACGCTCGAAGACTCGCCTGCGGGCTTGAATTATTTCTTTTCTTCCGTGCCCATCTGCTCGGTCAGGTAATTCTCCAGGCCTACCATTTCAATCAACCCAAGCTGCGTTTCCAGCCAATCGACGTGTTCCTCGGATTCCACCAGGATCGGCTCGATCAACTCGCGGCTGCCGTGGTCTTTGAGCTTCGTGCAAAGCTCGATGGCGGCGTTGTAGTGTTTGACGCCGCTCATTTCGAGCGCCAGGTCATTGGTGAACTGCTCCTTGATATTGGAGCCGACGCGGATCACGTCATAGCGAGCGATCTCCGGCGTTCCTTCCAAGAAGAGAATGCGATCGATTAGCATTTCGGCGTGCTTCATCTCGCCCAGCGATTCTTCGTAGTGCTTCTTCGCCAGCTTGTTGAAGCCCCAATTCTTGCACATTTTGGCTTGGCAGAAATATTGATTGATGGCCGTCAACTCGACGGTAAGTGCCCGATTGAGCGTATCAATGACTTGCGGATCGCCCTTCATGGGAATCTCCTAAGACAAGGGACTACCCGCTCATCCTAGGAATCAGTCGAATCTATGGCGACGTAGGCCCGACGATCACTTTCCAGGCGTCGTCGAATGCTCTAGGTAGGCCGTAAATGTCCAGAGCTGTGATGAGCAGGCAGGAAGTCCAGCCGGCGATAAGCAAGAACCAGCCGAGGGCGTGCGTTCCCATCCATTTCCTGGAGCTTGTGAAGTGCAGTAGCGGAAACATGGCGAAGGGAAGCTGCATCGCCAGGACCACCTGGCTAAGCACGATCAGGTCGGTGACGCTCCGCTCGCCCCGACTCGCAATGATGAATATCGCGGGCACGATGGCGATGAGCCGTGTCATGAGCCGCCGCACCCACGGTCGGACGCGCCAGTACATGAAGCCTTCCATCACGACTTGCCCGGCCAGAGTGCCCGTGATGGTGCTGCTTTGGCCGCTGGCGAGGAGCGCAACCGCGAATAGCGTGCTGGCCAACGCCGTGCCGAGCAATGGCGCCAGGGTTAAGTAGGCGACTTGAATCCAGTCGGTGTCGTCGTTCAGAGGCACAGGCTCCTGCCCGGGAATCTCCACGCTGGATTGGCCGTGAAACACAATTGCCGCCAGCACCAGGATGGCCGCGTTTACGAGGAACGCCACGGAAAGTGCGGCGACCGTGTCAATGGTGTTGAAGCGATTCGCCCTGCGAATCCAGTGTTCATCCGTACGTGCTTGGCGGGATTGCACCAGCGCTGAATGAAGGTAAAGGTTATGGGGCATGACCGTGGCGCCAATAATGCCGATGGCGAGCACAATCATCGTTTCATCATTACGCAATCCGGGCGACAGCAAAGCCCGCCCCATCTCCGCGAAGTCGGGCTGGGTTTGCGGTAAAACGAAAATCTCGATGTAGTAGCAGGCGCCGATCGTCCCGACAAGCACGACGATGATCGCTTCGATGAAGCGCATGCCCAAGCCCTGCAGCGTCAGGAGCAACAAGACGTCAAAGGCGGTGATCGCCACGGCCCAGAGCAACGGAATGTGGAAGAGCAGATTGAGCGCCACGGCGCTGCCCAGCACCTCGGCCAAATCGCACGCGGCGATGGCCAACTCGCAAAAGAGCCAGTTGGGCCAGCGCGTCCATCCTGGGTAGTAGTCCCGACAGGCTTGAGCCAGGTCTTTGCCGGTGACGATTCCCAGCCGCGCGGAAATGATCTGCAAGATGACGGCCATGAAGCTGGAGAGCGCCACCACCCAGAGCAACTCATAGCGATAGAGGGCGCCGGCCTTGAGGTCGGTCGCCCAGTTGCCAGGGTCCATGTAGCCGACGCTTACGAGGAACGCCGGTCCCGCGAAGGCCCGCAGGTGCCTCCAGAATCCGGCGGTAGCCGGCGGCACTTCGACGGTGCCGTGCAGTCCTTCCAAGGAGCGTGCGCCCGCGCCAGTATTATTGGTCGTTTCCATGGTTCCACATTCATTAGGCATGCCTACCGCTCATGGTAAGGCAAAACTAACACAATGGCCAGCGGAACGCCAGGGCAACCTTTCATCAAGGTAAGCAAACGCCAGCCGGCTATGGCAATTACATTTCCGTTAATACCGCCATCCTCTCTAGGGTCCGAAGCGTACCAAGATATAATTCGGAGAACGAAGGAGATCGCTGCCGGAAGAATGAGGGTGGAGGCATGGAGATGCGGAGAAAAATCCTGGTCTGGACGATTCAGCTCAGTCTCTTGACCGCCGGGGTCGCATTTCTGTTCTTCGGCATTCCATTTCTGCGTGAGTTTTTGAAAGCGGCGCCCGCCAGCACCGGCGAAGCGGATCAGAAAAATCAACCTCAGGTGATCGGCAAGGACACGATCGAGCTTGCCCCAGATGTCTTCAAGTCACTTGGCGTCCAGGTGGCCCGGGCGACCAAATGCAAGAGCGGACATGGGCTGGCGCCTTTGCCCGGCTCGTTTGCCCTCGATCCTGACCGATTGGCCCGCGTGCATTCGCGCTTTAGCGGCGAAGTCATTGGGGTTGGCGTGTCGCGCACCAACGACAATGACAACGGCAGCGAACATCGAACGCGGCCGCTCCAATATGGCGACAAAGTCGAAAAAGGCCAACTTCTTGCGGTCGTCTGGAGCAAGGATTTGGGCGAAAAGAAAAGCGAATTAGTGGATGCCCTGTCGCAGCTTCGCCTCGATGAAGGCGCGCTGCAGCGCGTCGAAAACCTCTATCGGGAGAATGCGATTCCCGAGGCGCGGATTCACGAGGCCCGCCGCGCCGTCGAGGCGAGTCAGAACGCCATCGCCAAGGCCGAACGCACTTTGCGCGCCTGGCGACTAGGCGACGACGAGATCGCCGCCTTGCATTCCGAGGCAAAGCGCCTCAGTTTGCCGGGCAACAAGCGCGATCCCAGGCAGGAAGATGCCTGGGCCCGCGTCGAAGTCCGCGCTCCGATGGACGGCGTCATCCTCGAGAAGAATTTCGCCGTGGGGGATCAAGTCGATACCGCGCTCGATCTGTTCAAAATCGCCGATCTCACGCGCCTTACGGTTTGGGCCCATCTCTATGAAGAGGATTTGCCGCTGCTCTTGAGCTTGCCGAGACCCATCCGTTGGACCATTAACGTGAAAGCAGACAACAACTCGATCGGCATGTCCGGCACCATCGACAAGATTCGCGACATCGTCGATCCGGTGCAACACACGGTGCTGGTGACCGGTTATGTCGATAACCCTGACGGCCGCCTGCGCTCGGGTCAGTTCATCACCGCCACGATTGAGACGCCAGCCGCGGACGATGAAATCCAAATGCCGACCGCGGCCCTCGTGGAAAACGGCGAAGCAAGCATCCTGTTCGTCCAGCCCGATCCCTCCAAAGCGCGGCTCTGCGAGCGCAAAGTCACAGTGCTAAGGCGCACGCGCGACGTCGTCACGGTTCGTGCCGGCCCCGTTTGCGCCGGCAATTGGGTGGTGACCAACGGCGCCCTCGAATTGCACAACATCCTCGAAAAGTCATCTGCCGAGTAATTCAGACTAAACGTGCGAGGATGCCGCCAAGTGATTCAAAAGCTCGTCGAGTGGTCGGTTCGCAATCCTCTGATCGTTCTGCTCTTCGCCTGCGCTTTGATCGCGGTCGGCGGCTACGCTTTCCTGAACGTCAACGTGGAGGCGTATCCCGATCCGGCCCCCGCCATTATCGAGGTCGTCGCGCAATATCCGGGGGAAGCGGCGGAAAAAGTCGAGCAGCAGGTCACGATCCCCATTGAAGTCGCGCTCGCGGGCATGCCGGGGCTGACTTCGACGCGCAGCAAATCGCTGTTCGGCTTGTCGCATCTGCGCAACCAGTTTGAATACGGCGTCGATTACGAGAAGGCCAAACAGGAAGTCATCAATCGCCTCAGCCAAGCTCAGGTTCCCAACACCGTCACGCCAGTAATTTCGCCCGCCTCTCCCATTGGCGAAATCTATAGGTATGTCCTGAGGAACCCCCTCGACGAACGCGGGAATCCCATCTATAGCCTGGCCGATCTGAAAGCGCTGCAAGATTGGACGCTGCAGCGCGAGTTCCTGCGCGTGCCGCGCATCGCTGGCGTGGTCGGCTTCGGCGGCCTCGTCAAGCGCTACGAAATCCATCCCGACCCCGACAGGATGAAGAAGTTCGGCATCACCTTGGCCCAGGTCGCCAAGGCCCTGACGGACAGCAACGCCAACGTCGGCGGCGACGTCCTTGTGCAGGGCAAGACCATCCAGGTGGTGCGCGGCATCGGCCTCTTGGGCGGCGGCAAGGACCCGATGCAAAAGGCCATGACGATGCTCGACCCCAAGGCCGCCGCCGATTTCCTTCGCGCCGAAGAGGCAAGACGTATTCGCGAGATTCGCCAGATCGTCGTCACGTCCATCAACAACGTGCCCAAAAGGATCGACGACCTGGTCGAGGGCGGCCGGCTTCATCCCAACGGCGATCCGTTTTATCAGGGCGTCGTCATTGGCCACCAAACGCGGCAGGGCCAAGTCGGCATCGCCAGACCGCTCTGGAAAGACGGCAAACAAGTTCACGACGCCCACGGCGACGCGGTTTGGTCGGAAGACGACGACGTCGTGCAGGCGATCATCGTTCTCCGCAAAGGGAAAGAATCGACGCCGGCCCTCGAAGACGTGGAAGCGAAGATCAAGGAACTCAACGAAACGCCGGGCCGCCTGTTGCCGGGCGTCCAGCTAGTTCCTTATTACAATCGCTCGCAACTGATCGCCGTCACCACCGAGACGGTGCGCGAGAACCTCGTCGTCGGCATGGTCCTGGTCACCGTGATCCTGCTCATGTTCTTGGGCAACGTCCGCACGTCGCTCATCGTCGCCATCAATATTCCGTTGGCCCTGTTGTTTGCGTTCGCCGTGCTGTTCCTGCGCGGCAAATCGGCCAATCTGCTCTCGATCGGCGCCGTCGATTTCGGCATCATCGTCGATTCCACCGTCATCATGGTCGAGAACATCTACCGCCACGTTACCTCGCACCATCGCGGCAGCGCCAGCCTTCAGGAGTGCATATTCAAGGCCAGCGCCGAAGTGCAGAAAAGCCTCTTCTTCTCTACGATCATCATGGTGTGCGCTTTGTTGCCGCTCTTCACCATGAAAGGACCGGAAGGACAGATTTTCGGCCCGATGGCGGACACCTACGCCTTCGCACTGGCAGGAGCCCTTCTTTTGGCCTTGTCGGTGTCGCCGGTGCTCTGCGCGCTTTTCTTCCACCGGCTCAAGCCGGCCAAGGACAACTTCCTCGTGCGCGGCCTCAAGAAGTCGTACCTGTGGAGCTTGGAGAAGGCCCTGGCGAACCGGACCGTATACCTCGGAATCTTCGGCCTGATCTTCGCGACGACGGTCGGCGTCATCGGCGCGATGGGCCGCGAGTTCATGCCCGAGCTGGAGGAAGGCAACGTCTACATCCGCGGCACTTTCCCGATCAACACCTCGCTGGAAAATGTCGCCCAGCGGGCCAAGGTCTTTCGACATGTGTTCCGCAAGTTCCCCGAAGTCGAGGCGGTGGTGACGCAGATCGGCCGGCCCGACGACGGCACCGACCCCGGCGGCTTGTACAACCTCGAAAGCTTCGTGCCATTTCGTCCCGAGCGCGATTGGCGGATTCCCCCGGGCAAGACTAGGCCGCGCACCAAGAACGAGTTGATCGAGGAGGTGAACGCCGATTTGAGCCGGCTCTTACCGGGCGTGGATTGGGACTTTTCGCAAATGATCCGCGACAACGTCATGGAATCGCTTTCGGGCGTCAAAGGCGAGAATTCGATCAAGATCTTCGGACCCGAGTTGGAAACGCTCGAAGAACTCGGCAAGAAGGCCGTGCAGGAGCTGACCACGATTCAAGGCGTCGAGAACCCGGGCGTCTTTCGCATCAAGGGCCAGTCGAATCTGGAATTTGGCCCCGACCGGGTCCGTTGCGGCGACTGGGGCGTGGCCGCGGGTGACGTGCTGGCGGTAATCGAGACGGCCATCGGCGGCAAGACCTGTTCACAGATGATGGAGGGGGAAAAGTCGTTCGCGATCACGCTGCGCTTCCCTGAGAAGTGGCGCGGCGACGAGGTGGCCATCGGCCAGATTCCCGTGGACATCGTCAACAACACGGTGACGTCGGGACCGGCGAGCGTCGCGGGCACGTTGCTCACCGGCGCGATCGGGCCCGGCATCGCCCCGACCGGAAGCGCCATGCCCATGCCGAGCCTGTTCGGCACTCTCGTCCACCTGAACCTGCGCAATCTCGCTCAGACGCCGCAGCGCCGCCTCAAGGACCTCATCGTGCCGCTCGACGCCAACGGTTCGCCCAACCCGAATGGCCAGTACGTTCGGCCCGGCGCGTCGACGATCTCGCGCGACAATGGCAAGCGCTTCATCGCCGTCCGCTTCGGCGTGCGCGGGCGGGACTTGGCCAGCACGGTCGCCGCGGCGCAGCTCAAAGTGAATCCGCTGATAACACCGCCCTACAGCGTCGAGTGGAGCGGCGAGTTTCAGGAGATGGAGGAAGCCGAGGGCCGGATGCTGAAGATGGTGCTGCTCTCGCTCGCCATGATCTTCATCCTGCTCTACATGGCGTTTCGATCGGCCTTGGACGCGCTGGTCGTTTACGCCAACGTGTTGGCAATGTCGCTCGGAGGCATTTGGGCGCTTCTACTCACGGGCCTCAATTTCAACATCTCCGCGGCGGTCGGCTTCATTTCCATCCTCGGCGTTGCGGTGTTGAACGGCCTGCTGTTGGTCTCGTCCTTCAACTTCCTGCGCGCGACCGGCGTCGAAGTGGGGATGGCCCTGCGCTTCGGCGTGGAAAGGCTCATCCGCCCCGTGGCCATGACCGCATTGGCAGCGATCCTCGGCCTCCTGCCGGCGGCGTTGTCGACGCGCATCGGCGCCCAATCGCAAAGGCCGCTCGCCATCGTCGTCGTGGGCGGCATGATCATGACGCTCGTGATGTTCCACCTGGTGCCGGTGCTTTACAGCTTCTACGGAAAGCGACAGCCGGGAATACGAGACGGCGGAATAGGGCACTAATTCGGGATTCTGTTCCGGACTATCTGGCACTTACTTGGCCAGCGACACGCAAACGATCTCGCGATCGTTGCGGGCGTAAACGCATCGGTTGGCAAAGGCCGGATGGCTCCAAACAACTTTTCGGCCAAAGGCTTCGCTCGCCGGCTCGAGCATCTTCCACCGGCTGATTTCCTCGTACTTCTGGGGCGAAAGTTTGGCGATGATGAGATCGCCGGTTTCGCTGGCGATGAAGAAGCGGTCGCCGTTCTTGACAACGAAGGCGGTCGCTGAGTTTGCTTTGCCGCTTCCGGTGCTCGGGGCGAACGAATCCCAGATACGCTCGCCTTTTTCCATCGCCACGCAGCGGAATTCGCCCGTGGAATCGACGGCGTAGATGTGTCCGTTTTCGAGAAACGGCGTCATATTCACTGGATAGACTGCCATCTTGGGAGTGCCACGCCACACGACCTCCGCGCCCGGCTTGTCCGAGGAAAGCTTGAGAAGCACTGCCTTGACCGTGATGCCGGTCACAAATAGATAGTTGCCCAGTTGCCGCGGCGTGGCAATCGACATGCCGCCGGCCGAGGCCAGAGGAACCGACCAGTAGAGTTCTCCCGTGTGCGGATTGAGACTATTGATCGACTCGGCGTGCCAAATGAGAAGCTGGCGCGTGCCTCCGGCTTCGATCAAGGTCGGCGGACAGTATCCTTGCTGCTTGGCCGACAGCGCCTTCCAAATCTCCTTGCCGGTGTTCTTGTCGAAAGCGACGGCGACGCTGCCGTCGCCGCCGGCCACGCAAATCAGCTTGTCATCGACGACAAGCGGGTGACTGGCATAACCCCAAATCGCCGTCTTCGTCTTATACTCCTCCGGTAAATTCTTCGACCACAGCAAAGTTCCCTTGGCGGCGTCCAGGCAAGTGAGATGACCTTCGGCGCCGAAGGTGTAGACCTTTCCGCTATCGACAGTGGGAGTGGCGCGCGGGCCGCCGGGGTAGGAAATTTCATAGGTCAGCTCGGTCTCATGCTTCCACAACAGCTCGCCGTTGTTAGCGTCTAAACAGAGAACACGTTCTATTCCCGGCGCCTTTGCTCTCTTGCCGGGGTTATTCTTGGGCAACGGCTCCTTGGGAACGAAATCCATCACGAAAACCCGGCCATCGTTGACCGCCGGTCCGGAATAGCCCACATTCACCGGCTTGCGCCAGAGCACCTTCGGTCCACCCTCGGGGAACTTCTCAAGGATTCCCGTCTCACGCCAGACCGAATCACGCTTAGGCCCCAGCCATTGCGGCCAATCGTCGGCACAGGCGCTGGACGCGAGCGTCAGGAAAAAAGCCATGCTCAGAATGGGTCGGGTTTGCGTGTTCATGGAGTTGTCCTTTCCTTGCGCAAGCGCAATGAATTGGATGGAGAAGTAGCGCGCTTGCATTCGTCGGAATTGTTAGACAGGTCCTGATTGTGCGTTATTCGGAGATTCGACTGAAAAAGAGGGTTACGGAACGAGGATGTATTTGTCCGTATTGCCGGATGCGTTGGCCTCAGACGAGGTGTTTGATTTCAGTCAGCCAAGAGTTCGCTCGAATGAGATCGCGCTTGCGGTCGCTCTGATGCGCAAGCCATACAACGACGTTTGATCTTCGAAAGGAGCGTTCATGATGCCTACCCTCCACCGTGCGGCACTCTGCATACTTAGCCTGGCGCTCGTCGTGCTTACTCTACGCGCCGCGCAGGCCGGAGAAGACAAAGTCGATTTGGAAGCCGCCAAAAAGCAGGATGCCGACAACTTTCGGCGCATCTCCGCTGCGGTGCTCAAGTACGCAACCGGGGATCAAGGGGGAGGCTGGATTCCTCCGGCTGCGGTCATGAGTCAGGACGGAAAGTCGATCTTGAGCTGGCGCGTCTTGGTGTTGCCGTATTTAGGCGAGGCGGCTTTGTACAACGAGTTCAAGCACGATCAGGCCTGGGACAGCCCGCACAACAAGAAACTCTTGAAGAAGATGCCTAAGGTATACGCCCCCGTGCGCGGCAAAGGGAAGGACGGGACCGACACCTACTATCAAGCATTCGTGGGCGGCGGCGCCGGCTTTGAGCCCGACAAGACCGTGCGATATCCGTCGGCCTACACCGACGGCTTAGGCAACACCGTGATGCTTGCCGAGGCCGCCGAAGCCGTGCCGTGGACCAAGCCTCAGGACTTGGTCTATGACCCCAACAAGGAATTGCCCAAGCTGGGAGGAATGTTCCCAGACGGTTTTCACGTCGCCATGTTCCGGGGCGAGGTGCTCTACTTCCGCAGCAATTTCGACAAGCAAGAAATGCGCCACGTCATCACCCGCGCCGGCGGTGAGATCATGAACTTCGCCAAGCTGAAACGCTGACTGAAAACAGAGGGTACATTCCAATGAATGTCCGCCCTTGTGAAGGAGACGACGATGCGGCGTTTCATTGCTTGTGCTCTGCTGGCCTCGTTCGGTTTCGCCGGCGCAGCTTCCGCGCAGCAGCAGATGCTCGATTTGCTCCCCGAAGAGACGGCGCTTGCCGTTCTCATGCGACATCCCAACGATCTCAGAGCCAGAGGCGACAAGTTCCTCAGGGACTCTCAAGTCAATGCTGGAATGCGGCCATCGCAACTATTCGATTTGGCTCTCGACATCCTGAAAATTCGCAATGGTGTCGACTTCGACCGGCCCGGTGGCGCCATAGTCTTGCGGCCTGAAGGAAAGACGCGACTCGGACTGCAGGAACTGCTGTCCAATTTGGTCGTGGCAGTGCCGTTTATTGACCTTGACGTGATGGCTGAGAATTTCGGGCTTCAAAAAGGGAAGCTTACGCGGGGCAAGATCACAATGACCGGCGGCCCCGTACCGTGGGTGGTCGCCAAGGAAAAGCATGTTTTTCTAGCAGGGACCGAAATCTCGCTCAACCGACTTCTCAAGTCGTCGCCAATCAATGCCAAACTGTCGTCGGAACAAAAGAAATCCCAAAACCAAGCAGACATACTTGTTCACTTTGGAGTCAGTTCATTTCGCGATGATTGGAAGGAGGTCCTGAAGAAGCTCGAACGCGATCTCGACGAAGTGGACGGTCCTCAAGAAAAGGCAGCACTGGCCAACTTGTTTCGCGGCCTAGGCGCAGTCGAGTTCGGCCAGCTTGCCTTCCGCATCGGCGATGGCCGCGACCGCGACGGGCTCAGCGTCAGCGCCTTGGCGACATTCGATCCCGCGGTCAAGGAAGCTCGCGAGTTGCTGACATATGTTGGCGGCGGCGCCAAGGCTTCCACTCTCAGCGGGCTGCCCGAGGGCAATGTCGTGCTCGCTCAGGCATGGGCCGGCAAGGGCGATAAGAACGCGCTCTTCGCCCGGGCGCTCGTCCATTACTTGCTCAAGAACTTCCTTGAACTGAAGCAGATCACGTCTCCCACGGATCGCAGCGGCTTCCTCGGCATTTTCAACGAAGTCTGGCAGCGCCTCGAAGGCAATCGCGTCGGCGTCTATCTCAATAGCGATGAGGCGAAGCACGGGCTTTTCAGCCTCGTCGCCATTCTCGACACCGCCGACGCTCGCAAGTTTCTCGGCGACATGCGCGTCCTGGCCAAGATCGGCGACGGAACCCTCGACCTGAGCAAGCAATCGCCCGACAATCCCATCGACATCCCCAAGCTCATCAAAGATCTGGACAGCGACATCTATGCCGTACGGGCGTCGGCGACAACCAAGCTAAGGCTCATCGGCGAGCCGGCGCTTCCGTACTTGAGAAAGGTCGTCCAAGGCGAAGACAATACTCTGGAAGTAATTCGTCGCGCCGAGAGGCTGATCTCGCAAATCTCCGAAGTCGGCGCCGAACGCCGCAAAGAACTCCTGTCCAAGGAACTGCGCCGTTACGCTCGGCCGACGTTCGAATGGATCGCGGCCGCGGAGAAACGTCAGGAGGAATCGATCGACATTGTCCACATCAAGCTGGCGGGCGGTTACGAAGCTGCATTCGCCGCAAGCATTAAACAATACTTAGGCCCGGATTGGGACAAGATGCGCGTGGCTGTCCTGGGCAAACAAGTCGTGCTGCTCCTCGGCTCCGAGACGGAGTTGTTCGATCAGGCGATCCGGAACGTGAAACACGGCAAACCCGGCCTGGCAGCCGGCAAGCGTTTCGATGCGTTCGCCAAGCAAAAGCCTCCGGGCGCGGGCGGAGAACTGCACGCATCCCTTGGCACGCTCATGAGCCTGGTGACTCAGGGCAACCAACCCCTTCGCCCAAGCGGCGCGATGTCCTCGGCTTCGCTGACCGCGGGCGAAAACTGCCTTCAGTTGGACGTACTTATCCCCATGGCCGAATTTCGCGTGGTAGGGCAGAAGATCCTGAAGTGATTAGGGAAGTTCATCGCCGGCCGCTTTCTGGTCACTCCCCGCTTTTGGTCCGACAGCGAAGTTTGGCGCTCTGGCTTCTTCGTTCACCTTCTCGCCACTTCAAGGAACAAAAAGAGGCCGCCGACTCAAGCTTCGAAAGGTTCAGAGTCGCACAACGGCGTGGCCGGAGCTGAGCTTTGCATGGGCGCGCACTTTCACTAGGATTCCCAACGTGAGGGGACCATGCGGAAAGTGTGCGGAACTTGCGGTTGCATTGCGGTAGTCGTTCTGGCCGCGTGGATTAGCCGGGCGGGACAAGACGGCGTCGATCCCTCCCTAGAATGGCGCGAAGTCGCTCCCGGGGTGTTCCGTTCGCCTGGTCATCCCGCAGGTTATGCGCTTGTTGACGGCGACGCCGCGATCCTGATCGATGCTCCTGTGAATTCCGCCGCCTTGGCCAAGCACGGCGTCAAGACGGTCGAGAAGGTCTATCTCACGCACTATCATCGGGCTTCCGTCGCCGCGGTTCCCTCGTTCCTTCAGCAAAAAGTGCTGGTGACCGCGCCCAAGGGCGCCGATGAGTGGCTGTCTCCCAAAAACGTGTCTAAGTATTGGCAGGAGGCGTTGCCGCTGCGTAACTCGCGGACCGCGTACCAGATCGTGCCGGTCGGATTTGACGGCATCGAGTACAAGCTTCAAGACGGCGACAAAATCACCTGGCGCGGCTGGAACCTCGAGGTCCTCGACACGCCCGGCCACGCCCGCGTCCACGTAAGCTTTCTGGCTCGCAAGGGAGCGGACGGTCCCGTCATCGCGTTCGTCGGCGGCGTCATGGCGACTGGGGGAAAGATGTGGGCGCCGTATACGACCGACTGGGATCACTGGACCGACGCCGGCCTTACACCGGCGGCCAACTCCCTGCGCAAGCTCGCTCGCTTGAAGCCCGATATCTTGTGTCCTGCTCTGGGACCGGTCGTGAGCCGCAATCCGTTCTTCGCGCTTTGCCAATCCGCCGAGGCCGTCGAGGAACTTGCCTTCCTCAGGAGCTTCGAGCGCTACACCAAGAAGCGCCTCGGCAATCCGCCGAGTTACAAGTTCCTAGCCAAGGAGCAAGCCGAATCGAACGGCTCGAAGCCGTGGTCGCGGATTTCAGAACACATCTATCTAACAGGCAACACGTACGTGCTTGCTTCGAAGGAGAACGCGTGCCTGATGATCGATCCTTGGGACAAGCGAAGCGCGGATCAGTTCGCTAAATTGCAGAAAGACAAGAATCTGGGGCCGCTCGAAGTCGTGATGTTCAGCCACGCGCATTACGATCATTACGACGGCATTTACCACCTACCGGACCGCGGGCGGTTCCAAGTCTGGTCGCTCGACCTAGTGTCGCTGCCTTTGGAGAAGCCATTTCTTCTGCGGGCGCCGTTTCTCGATGCCCGGCCTGTGAAGTTCGACAAGCTGCCCAAGGACGGAGATTCACTGACTTGGCGCGAGTATCGATTCAAGTTCCACCACCTGCCGGGCCAAAGTGAGTTCACGATGGGTGTGGAAGCGACCATCGACGGCAAGCGGTGTTTCTTCACGGCCGATAACTTCTTCCATCAGGACATGTTCAGCGGCTCAGGGGGCTGGATGGGACTTAACCGCAGTTTTCCGCCGTTGTACGCCGCCAGCGCCAAGAAGGTGCTCGATGCCGCTCCGGATTGGGTGCTGGCCGAGCATGGTGGGCCGTTCGAATTCAATGCCGAGGACTTCAAACGGCGGGTCGAATGGGGATTGGTGTCCGCGGAGGCGGCGGATGCTCTCAGTCCAACCGGCAATCATCTCCAAGATTGGAACCCGCACCTGATTCGTGTGGAGCCTCTGGTGCAGAAAGCCAAACCGGGGGCGAAGCTCATTTGGACCTTGGTCGCGGACAATCCGCTCAAGCACAAGCAGGCATGGAAGGTGGAGTTGGAGGGCCGCGGCGTTGTCGCAGATCAGAATTGGCTCGTGGAGGTTGCACCTGGTGCGACGGCGCGGCGAGATTTTTCGGTCCAGCTTCCGGAGCGACTTGCAAAAGGACGGCACATCTTCATCCTACCGGCACGCCGCGGTGAATTGCGCGACGGCTCCGACGTGTTCCTCGGGGTGGACGTGGAATAATGCCGCCCATCCTTCAGATTCGCAATCTTTGCAAGGACTTCGGTGCACTTCGCGCCGTCAATGGCGTGTCATTGGAAGTCGCCCAAGGCGAGATGTTCGGTCTCCTGGGCCCGAACGGCGCCGGCAAAACCACGCTGCTTTCCATCGTCGCCGGTCTACTTGAACCAAGCGCCGGTGAGGTATTTATCGATGGCAAGAGATTCCTTGGACGTGAACGCGATTTGAAGCGGCTGATCGGCATCGTGCCGCAGGACCTGGCCATCTATGGCGAGCTAACGGCCCGCGAGAACTTGCGTTTCTTCGGACAACTCTACGGTTTGGGGGATCGCGCCCTTGAGAATCGTGTGGACGAGATTCTCCGCGCAGTCGGCCTTATCGATCGAGCCGGCGAGCGAGTTGGGACGTTTTCGGGCGGGATGAAGCGCAGGCTTAACTTTGGAGCGGGGCTGGTTCACGAACCGCGTCTGTTGCTCTTGGACGAACCGACCGCGGGCGTCGATCCGCAGTCGCGCAGTCACATCTTCGAAGAGGTGCGGCAGCGCAACGCGGCAGGCCTTACCGTGGTTTACACGAGCCATTACATGGAGGAAGTGCAGGCGCTGTGCCCGCGCATCGGCATTATCGACGTGGGCAAGCTGGTTGCATGTGATTCCCTGCTGAATCTACTCGGCGCATTGCCCGGCCTGATTCGCTTCAAGGTGGATAAAGTGTCTTCGGGAATGAGAAGGAGGCTGGGCGAGCTTGGCGACGTTCGCGACAAGGAAGCGCAGGTCCTTGAGCTGGAATGCCGCGCCGTCAAATCGACGTTGGTGCAGCTACTGGCCATTCTGACGGACGAGAAGGTGGAGTTGAAGAGCCTGGAGATGGAAGAACCAAATCTCGAACGCGTTTTCCTGCATCTCACAGGAAGAGCGCTGCGTGACTGAGCGAGCGAGTGTCTGACTCGCTCGCCCCGTTTCCAAGAACTAGCGCGCCGCTTCGAGAATCTCACTTTTCACCTTGCGGGTGACGTGAAGGACGTAGGCGATCTCGTGCAGCATGGCTTGCACCTTTTCACGCGGCACCAGTTTCGTCTGCGGCGCCTTTGTATGCGGCATACGATTGGCTGGTTGGAAGAAGCTATGAGCGCGCGGCGTCTTC
This sequence comes from Planctomycetota bacterium, assembly GCA_016195405.1. Lineage (GTDB taxonomy): Bacteria > Planctomycetota > Planctomycetia > Gemmatales > Gemmataceae > JACPZP01. The sequence goes on from JACPZP010000031.1 coordinate 29,141, forward strand.
AGGATCGTAGCGATCATGGTGAGCCTCCTTTAGGCTTAGTTCGTTATTTCAGATTCACCGAACTGTTTTTGAAAGAGCACGTCCGATGCCGGTAAGCGAATTATTGGAGGATTGTTGTGAAGTCACCAAGCGACAAGGAGTTGCGGAATAAGCGGGAATGTAAGCGGAGCGAAGATCGGATAGTGTACGGATTGTAAGTTCTCCAAGAATCCGCCATGTCTTGGAAAATTGCTACACGCCATTTGCCCGCCCTCGAAGCGGTTTCAAAACCCGTAGCCGCAGCCTTCAGGCTGCGAATATCGCAGGTTGAAACCTGCGGCTACAAGTTCTTGAAACCGCTTCTAGAAATCCCCGAAGCTAAACCCGGCCAAGCTTCATCCAATCCTCTAAGCTGAGTTTGACATTTGTCGTGGCGGCGATCTCTAACCGATATGTGAGACACTTACAAGGAGTACCGGCCATGTCGTTTTCGAAAAGACTTTTCGCGGTCGCAACCTTGCTGACGGCGGCGACGCTGCTGGTGGCTACCGGCGCCATTGCCAGACAAGCAAAACACGGCGACACCCCTAAAGGCGCGCCCACGAAAGCCGTCTGCGTGCTCATTCCAACTAAGGACAGCAAGGTCACGGGCATCGTCACCTTCACGCAAAAAGGCGACGCCATCGAAATCACCGGCGAGATCACGGGCTTGACTCCGGGTAATCACGGCTTTCACGTACATGAATTCGGCGACATCAGCTCGGCCGACGGCATGGCGACCGGCGGGCATTTCAATCCGGGCGGAGACAAACACGGCGGGCCGGAAGACAAGGAGCGCCACGTCGGCGATCTGGGAAACATCACTGCCGACGACACCGGCAAAGCGACCCTGAAAACGACCGACAAGATGATCCGGCTCCATGGCATGAATTCGATCATTGGCCGGGGCTTGATCGTGCATGCCAAGGCCGACGACCTCAAATCGCAACCGACTGGGGACGCAGGAGGTCGGGTTGCGCAAGGCGTGATCGGCGCAGCCAAGTGACGCCATGGACGATTGGCAAGAGGGCGGAACGATCGCATCATGCGAACCTTCAAAAGCTTGAACGAACAGGAAATCTTGGCCCTGGCGATTTCGCTGGAGGAAGAGGACGCGCGCATTTACGATGACTTCGCGGATGGGCTCAAGGCCAATTACCCGGCCACCGCAGAACTACTCAAGGAAATGCGCGCCGAAGAGGACGGGCATCGGCACCGGCTCATCGAGCTGCACCGCCAGAAATTCGGCGAGCACATTCCGCTCATTCGTCGGCAGGACGTCAAGGGCTTCGTGCACCGAACGCCGATCTGGCTGGTGCGGCCGCTGGGGCTGCCCGCGGTCCGCAAGCATATCGAGGTCATGGAACTCGAGACCAAACGCTTCTACGAACGGGCCGGACGCCAGGCGACCGACGCGGGCATTCGACAGCTTTTAGGCGATCTCGCGGAGGAGGAGCGGCGGCATTCGCACGTGGCCGAGGAGTTGGAAAGCGCCCATCGGACCTCCGGCGCGCTTGAGGATGAGGCGCACACGCGGAATCGGCTGTTTGTCTTGCAAGTCGTGCAGCCGGGGTTGGCCGGGCTGATGGATGGGTCGGTCTCAACACTCGCGCCGCTATTTGCCGCCGCCTTTGCGACCAACAACCATTGGGAGACTTTTCTCGTCGGCCTAGCTGCGGCCTTGGGGGCCGGCATCAGTATGGGATTCGCCGAGGCGCTGTCGGATGACGGCAGTTTGACAGGCCGCGGCAGGCCGGTGGCGCGCGGACTAGTATGCGGCCTGATGACGGCGGTGGGCGGGCTCGGTCATACGTTGCCGTATTTGATTCCACAGATGAAGGTCGCGAACGCGGTCGCAGTCGTGGTTGTGCTAATCGAACTGGCGATTATTTCCTGGGTGCGGCACCGCTACATGGACACGCCGCTAACGTCGGCGCTCTTTCAAGTGGTGCTCGGCGGGCTGCTGGTGTTTCTAACAGGGATTATCATCGGCAGCTCCTAAAGTCGGCTCCGATGCCAATCATCGAAAAACCCCGTCCATCATCTACAATCGCTGGATGCCGTCACTGCGTGACAAAGTTGTTCTGATCACGGGCGCATCATCCGGGATCGGCCGGGCGACGGCGCTGCGCCTAGCACGTATGGGCGCTCGACTCGGCCTGGCGTCTCGATCTGCGCAAGCGCTTGACGATTTGGCGAAAGAAATCACGACTCCGGGCGGCCACGCGGTCGCGCTAACGACGGACGTGACTGACCCCGAACAATGCCGCCGGGCGGTGATGGAAACGGTGGCCCGATTCGGCCGGCTCGATATTGTGGTGTGCTCGGCCGGCTTGTCGTTGCGCGCCAACTTTGAAGACACCACGCTCGAAACGCTCGACCGCGTCATGCGGGTCAACTTCTTCGGCACGCTCTACATGACTCACTATGCTTTGCCCCATGTCAAGAAAAGCAAAGGCTCGTTGGTGGCGATCAGCAGCGCGACGGGCAAGCGCGGCGTTCCATCTTACGCGCTTTACGGAGCCAGTAAGTTCGCCATTCAGGGTCTGTACGAAGCGCTGCACGTGGAGTTGGCGCGGGACGGCGTTCACGTCGGCATCGTCTCGCCCGCTTTCATCGATACGCCGTTGCGAAACAACGTCCTGGGCGGAGACGGCAAACCCTGGCCCAAGCCGCCCGAACCGCCGTTTCTCATCTGGCCCGTGGAGAAATGCGTCGACCGCATCATTCGGCTCATCCAGCGTAGGCGCCGGGAAGCGGTGTTTCCTTGGTATGTTGAGCCCATTTTCCTCCTCGACAGAATGTTGGGCTGCCGTTTCGGCAATCGGCTGCTGACGAGAAAATTTCCGCCTACCTGACCAAGATATCCGGCCGGTAGAAATCCGCGCCTTGGATCTTGATGCGCTTCAGGGGCCAATTCTCGGCGGCCGTGATGGGCTTGGGACCGTCTTCGGAGATGAGAAACGTATCGCAACTCAACGCGGCGCCCACGCTGGTGGTCCAGGCGACTGCGGAATGGTTGGGCAGAAGCTCCTCGTTGCGCGGCGTCAGGGCGGTTTCCGAGATCGCCCGGCCAATGAGGTGTCCTTGCGGCGACAGCGCCCATTCATGCTCGGCGCCGGCGATCTGGTAGATGCGCTGGGCGCTGGCGAGGATTTGCCGGGGGACGGCGTCCGGCCAGCTGCTGGCGATGTAGGTGGCGCTCACCTTGCACACGGCGTCGTACTCTTTGCGAAACTGCGCTTCAGGCTGTCCGATGCTGATCGCTCGGCTGGCACGAACACAAAGTCCGTACTTGCGGGCAACCACGGAAAGCACCGCGTACTGCCGAATCGACGCCGCCGTGAAGCCGCCTTGCCGGTAGACGCGCGAACGGCCGTCGGCGGCCACCGTGACTACCAGCGGCATGGCGCCGCGGTGCATCAGGCGATGGCTGAGTTGGCCCGCGACCTCACGCTCGGTTTCGCCCGCGGTCAAGGTTCGCCCAGTTGCTTCAAGAGCGTGGCTGACGATCTGGCCGAGCGCGCGCAGGCACGCTTGTTCGTACTCCGTGAAGCTGCGCCGCTGCCGGTGCAGGCGGTCCCCCAACACCTGGCAGGCGCCCAGGGGCATATCGCAAGCGACATTCCGGCCCTGGCACAGGTCGGCCAAGAGCTGCTCCCGCCCCCAGTGCCACGGCCATTCTTTGAGCTGAAAGCCGAGGGCGTCGATTTCCTCGTCGAAGAGGCGTTGTGAATCGACGTTGGAGGACAAGAGCCAGCGTCCTTCAGCGGTGAAATAGAGGGCCGGCATGGCGTCCGGGTCGGCGCAGCCACGCGAGATGCCGCCCGCCGTCAGCCAGGCGAAGTTCTCCGGTTGCAGCACCAAGAGACCGTCGCAGCCAATCTCCGCCATCAGCTTGCTGACCCACGCTTGCTTGCTCTCAATGTCGGCGCGGCGGTCCGACGGTGTCGTCAGATTAATCTCCGGCTGGCTCGGCGCCGTGACGCGTGTGTCCTCAAGCGTGTTCATGGAAGACATTTCCCATCTCGTTGCAACTCCGGCTTCAGCCGGCGGAAGCCGATACTCCAACGATATTCACAAAGTCGCCGCGCGCATAGCGCTTGGCCATTTCTACGTAGTGCAGGCAGTTCGCGCGGATGCGGCGCACGTCGTCGTCGGTAACCTGCCGCATCACCTTGCCCGGTACGCCCATTACCACTGAGCGCGGCAGGATCTTCTTCCCTTCGGCCACGACGGTTCCGGCGGCAATGAGGCATTCCTGGCCAACTTCTGATCCTGAAAGAAGCATGGCGCCCATGCCGATCAAGCTGTCGCGGCCGATGCGCACGCCGTGCAGAATTGCGCCGTGGCCGACGACGACGCCTTCGTCAACGGTCAAGGGCGCGTCGAAGTCGGTATGGGCGATGACTCCATCCTGCAAGTTCACGCGCGGTCCGAGCGTGATCCGCGCAAGGTCGCCTCGCAGAACGACGTTGAACCAGACGTTTGAATCGGCCTTCATGACGACGTCGCCCGTAATCACGGCATTGGCTGCCACGAAGGAGTCGCCGATCACACGCATGCCAGCCGCCATCATGTGCTCCGCCGTAGTAGCGGGCTTAGGGGTCTGCCCGGAAAACGACATGGATTGTCTTTATAATACATATTCAACAGCTGGAACAAACGAGCAAAGTACCCCGGCGGACAGATTCCGGACGGGGAAGGAATACCAACTTTAACGATTCTGAGGAAAGCGCCCTGGCGTGAAAACCGCGGCTTTGTTCTTCCCATTCGATCTGTTCGGCAGCGGCGGCGCCAAAGCGGGGGCGGAACTGCTCGCCGACGCCTTTCAAGAAATGCTGGCCGACAACAAGCGCGAGCGGCAGCCGACGCGTGCGCGCGCCTACACCGGCAAAGTCCGCTTCGAGGAATTCACGTTCGACACGCTGGCCGATTATCAGGACTGGCGTAAGCGCGGCCGCCATGCAATTCGTGAGGTGCTGAAGCGCGGCGATTTTCTCATTTGGACTACGGGTAATCATCTCGGCGTGTTGCCGCTCTACGATGAATTAGCCGCGGCATCGAAAGACACGCTGGTCGTCCAGTTCGACGCTCATCTCGACATCTACAATCTCAGCGATTGCACCAGCGAACTGTCGCATGGCAATTTCTTGCTGCACTGCGCCGGTCCGCTGCCGCCGATCCTGAACTTGGGCCATCGCGAGTTGTTGCTTCGATCCGACTATATCGAAAAGCACTTTCTCAAGACCTATAGCGCCGCGGAGTTGGCTGTCGATCCACAATCGGCGCTGGACGAGGTCCGCCGCCTGAGCGGCGAGGCGTCGCGAATCTTCCTCGACCTGGATTGCGACGTTTTCGATCCCGCGTTCTTCCCCGGCGCTGGCCACGCTCAACCGTTCGGCCTTAGCCCGCACGTGGTGCTGCAATTCATCGACGCTCTGTGGTCGGAAAAGGTCGCCGGATTGGCCATTTCGGAATTCGATCCGGCCCGCGATCAATGCGACCGTAGCTTGGCAACGCTTGTATGGCTGATGGAGTACATTCTCTTGAAGCGGTTTGAGAAATAGCTGCACGAATTGATTTAATCACAACACACACCCACTTCGGGAAACGCATTTTTCGTTCATGCAACGAATCCCGTAGAAGTGGTTTCAAAAGAGCGTCAAAACCTGTGATTTTAGGGGACTATGCGCTATTGCGACGCGGACGTTGAGAGCAAATAGACCGCGAATGAGGCCAACCAGTGTTCGCCCGCGTAATCTCCGCTGGCGACATGCTCGAGCGCCGCTGTCGCATGTCGCGTCGCAGCTTCAGCAAGAGCCTTGCGAATCGGTTCGTCCGCCGGCATGGATGCGGCAAGGCTGCGCATGCACCACGCCCGGCTCAAGTTGAGACCGTCCAAGTGGACGATCTGCGGGTCGCTGCGGTCGGTCACGGTCGCCGGCGCGAGCAGGCTTTTCGGTTCGCCCTTTGCCAGGCTGGGTAGATAGCCCTTGAGCCAGACGGGGAACTCATTCGCCGGCAGCACGCGCCGCATCAGGTCGGCTTCCATCAAGCTCGGCGAGAAGAAGTCGGCCCCATCGGGCTCCCAGCGCGCCGGAGCGTCCACATCGTTGCCGTAGTAATCCCGGCTGCGTTTCTCGATCATGTCTCGCAGCGGTTTGTTACCGACGGCGCGGGCATAGTCCAAGGCAAACGCCAAGCCGAACGCGGTGTTGGGATGTACGCCGGTGCGGATCGGGTAGGTCTGCTTCGGCAAGAATTCCAAATAGCGGGCGACGATCGCGTCGGTAAGCGGCTGCAAATTGCGCGACCACTTTTTGGCGTCGGGATCGTCCCAGGAATGCAATTCTTCCGCGAGCTTCAAAAGCCACGCCCAGCCATAGGTTCGTTCAAAGGACTTGGTGTTCGGCCGGGCGAAATAGTCCGCTTCGACCTTGAGATTCTTGGCGGTCAGGTTCTCCGTTAAGGCGGCGCGAATTTCTTCTCGCTCCGGCAGCGCCCGAAACATGCGCAATAGCCGCACGAGCATCCAATGTCCGTGAACCGATGAATGCCAATCGAAGCAGCCGTAGAAAGCCGGGTGCACGGCCCGCGGATTCTTGACGTCGGCGGCCTCGTTGAGGACATCGCCGGGCTTGTTGGGGTATTCCTTGCGGATGCCCTTGAGGGCAAGGCGGGCGAAAGCGGAAGCGTTTTGTTCGTTCAAGCGCATGGTTGATCCTTGCCGCGCTGTCTTCGAATTTGATTCGCCTGCTGAGAGGGAATCAATCATGGATTCGGTCAGTGCCAAGAACAGGAAGGAGACATAGAAGACTCGTTGACGCATTTGCAACTCATTCGGGTTCGAAGGCCAGCTGAGCTTTTGCGTTATCATCGGGCATAGGACTTCTTTCTCTGCGCATGAGCGACCATTTCATCAACAAGTCGGATGCGAGAGCGGTGAAGGCCGTTGCCAGAATCGTCGTCCACGAATTTTGATAAACGAGCGAAAGGATCGGCGCCATGATCAGGATCGCCAACAGCTGATCCCAACAGGAGCGGTGGGGATCGACCGCAAACATGAGAAATAGCGAGTCGATGAGCTGAACCACCAGGTACGTCCAGAAGCCGCCGAAGTAGGCCAGTACGACCAAGGCAAATGTCAAATCAATGACCGTCATGCCTTTTCGTTCGAGTGGAACCGACATCATGCTCTCGGCGAGGAGCCAGCAGAAGATTAGAGTCATCGCGAATACAGCGGCAACCCAGCGCAAGCGGTGCTTGGCAATGGTGTCGAAGTATCGCCTGCGCATGTTTTGTGCGGCTTGGGATCGGCATGCCAGCCACGACACAGCGCGCTGAAGCAGTCGCAGCACCATGGCTACCGACATGAAAGTGAGCAGCCCGAATCCCGCTTCCGAGGCGAATGACTTCCCTTTCCTCGCCTTTTCGGAAATCATATGAGAAAGGAGATTCATGAAAGCGGCCTGTTCACTGGGAAGATAGACCATCGTGTGGCCGGGTTCGAGAACATAATATGTCACGGCGTAATTGCCGTATTCACGCGTGAGCTCTCCAAGTGTTTTCTTGTCGTCCAGGTCCAAATGATAGGCCTCAACGTCGTGCCAGAACCCTGCGAACTTCGGGTCGAGGAACATCGGCGTCCGCTCAATGAGCAGGATGATCATTCCGATCAGAAAAAAGAAACCGAGGGGATAGAGCAGACCGGCGGCGATCCATTTCAATAGCTTTAGCACCGTAGATTCCTCCAGACCATTCAACTCGGCTCAATCCCCAACTCCGCAATCCGCCGGTACAACGAGCTTAAGCCGACGCCCAGCAACCGAGCCGCTTCCTTCTTGTCCGGCGAACGGCGAAGGATACGCTCGATATGCAGCTTCTCGAAGCGCCTTACAGCTTCGCCCAGGTCATCGACGAGAGCCGGATCGTCCAGGTGCGGAACGAGATCGGGGGGCAAATCCGCGGGGACAATAAGAGGCCCTTCGCCAAGAATGACGGCCCGCTGCAAGGCGTTGTCCAGTTCGCGGACGTTGCCCTTCCAGGGACAAGCGAGCAGGATGCGCATCGCTTCGTGGCTGACGCCCGTGATGCGTTTTCCTAACGTTTGGGCGTGCTTGGCCAAAAGCGCCTCGACAAGGTCCGGGATGTCTTCACGCCGCTCGCGCAGCGGCGGCATCGCGATCGTGACGACATTGAGGCGGTAGAAAAGGTCCTCGCGGAATCGGCCGACTTCCACTTCCTTGGTCAGGTTCTTGTTGGTGGCAGCGAGGATACGGGCATCGACCTTAATCGGCTCGTTGGCGCCGACAGGCAAAATCTCCTTTTGCTCTATGGCCCGCAAGAGTTTCGCCTGCGTCGACCATGGCGCTTCGCCGATTTCGTCGAGAAACACCGTGCCGCTCCCCGCATGCACGAAGATGCCCGCCTGATCTCGGTCGGCGCCCGTGAACGCGCCTTTGCGATGGCCGAAGAGCTGGTTCTCCAGCAGCTCATGCGGAATGGCGGCGCAGTTGAGAGCGAGAAAACGGCCGTCCGGCGCCGCGCCTTGCCGGTGAATGGCGCGGGCCACCAGCTCTTTGCCTGTACCGCTTTCGCCGACGATCAGCACTGTGCTGGGAGTCGGGGCGACGCGGCGGACGATTTCGAGGACCCGCTGCATGGCAAAGCTGGGGCCCACCACCATGTCACGATCCGACTCGCGGTGCAGCTCCCGCCGCAGATGCTGGTTTTCAAGGTGAAGCTCGCGATAACGCAAAAGCCTTTGAATCTTAGCCAGCACCTCGGTCAGAATGATTGGCTTCAAGAGGTAATCGTGGGCGCCGCGCTGGAAGGCGGCTATGGCGTTGTCGACGGTGCCGTACGCGGTGATGAGAAGGACAAACGTTTGCGGGCCGAGCTTGAGGAGCCGGTTGAGAAGCTCCAGGCCGTCGATGCCCGGAAGCTGTACATCGCACAAGGCCACCGCGAAGGGTGTCTGCGCGGCCAGCCGCAGGGCTTCTTCCGCGGATCCACAGGCAGCGACGGTGAAGCCCTCGGCCGTCAAGAACTCGGCCAAACTGTCGCGGATGATGGGCTCGTCGTCGACGACGAGAATGCTTGCGTGACACACATTGCACCTGGGATGCGGTCCGCGCTCGCCGTTGGCTCGCGGCTAAACTGTGACCGTTTTCTGCAACACCATTTCATCATAGGCGGGCGCAACGGCCCGGGGCAGGCGGATGGTGAACGTGGTCCCGGCGCCCGGAATCGACGTGAATTCGATGGTTCCGCCATGATCCGCCACGAGTTTGCGGCAAACAAACAGGCCCAGACCGGTGCCGTGCTTCTTGGTGGTCACATACGGTTGAAAAAGGCGCGGCGCGCATTCCGGCGCGATGCCGACGCCGTCGTCGTGAATGGCGATCTCGACTTCGGTGCCGTCGAGGTTGGCATCGATGGCGATGCGTCCGCCGACATCCGTGGCGTCGATGGCGTTAAGGATCAGGTTGAGCAACACTTGCACGAGCTGATCGTGGATGCCGAAGACGGCCGGCATGTCCGTGGGCAAGCGATTGTCGATCTGCCTGCCCTTGGTGCGTTTGTAGTACTTGGCGATATTGAGCGCTTCGTCGGCCACGTCGGTAAGGGCAATGCGGGTGCGGACGGTGCTGGCCGGCCGGCTGAAGTTGATCAGTTCGCGTAAGGTCGTCTGAATCCGCTGCAATTGTCCGCTGACAAGCGCCAGCTTTTCCTTGGTATAGGCGTCATGGTCTTTCCTTTGCAGCATCTGAACCAGGGAACTGATCGAGGTCAGCGGGTTGCCGACCTCGTGGGCGATGCCGGCTGCAAGCAGGCCGAAGGCGGCCATTTTCTCCTGATGGAGCACATGGGCCTGGGCCTCCTGAAGCTGGCAGGTGCGTTCGGCGATCCGGGCCTCAAGCTGGCCGCGGTTTTCTTCGAGGGCAGCGTTGAGCCGGCTCAAATAGTCGCCGACCTGCTTGAGCAACATGGAAAGGGCGGCGCTCGCCCAGGTCACCCAGCCCAGGATCACGAGCGTCAAGACGAACGGCAACGTTGCCTGCTGTTCCGGAGGCAGCGCCAGGTAGAGCAGGAAATAACTGGCGCTGTGTAGCGCCCAGGTGGCATAGGTTACGCGCATCGAATGCCGGATGGCGCAGCAGATCAGCGACAGCATGTAGTAGTAACGGAAAGCGCTTTCGAGACCTTGATGGAAGAAGCACAGTACGCCGATAAAAAGCGCCTCCATGAACGAAATGAGCAGTGGCCAGCGGCCAAGAAAGACCCTGCCATGGATGCTGTACGCGGTGTCGAAGAGCGCAAAGCCGACGCCGAGGGCGAGAATGGCGTTGAGGATCGCCTGATACGGGCCTGCGTCACCGAGATTGACCAGGACATAGCCAAAGAGAATGCCGAACCACCGGATTTTGACAGCGATGGCCTCGGCGGCCAACTCCCAGCGGGAAAGGGAAACGCTCATTAAAGAAATGCCTCACGGCGACGTGCGCAACAACACCTTTATTATAGAGGCGGAGATGTGGTGAAACTTGGAGGTGGGCGGCAGAGGAATCAGTAATTGAACTTGCAGGAAAGGCGGCGGCTGTTGACGTCGAGAGCTTCGAGGATTTCACGAACTTCGGGCATGGTTATGCGATAGTCGAGGGCCCAGAGGATAATTTCGAGGTTTTCTTGGCCGGTTTTGAGGCGATCGAGGATGCGGTCGAGGAGGAGGGATTTGTCTTGGAAGCGTCGCTGTAGAAGTCCGAAGTCGCCGCGGTCGAGTTCAACCCAGAAGCGGGTGCCGTGGAGGTGTTCCAGCCAGCGGGCCCGCAGATAGCCATCCCAGTGGTCACGCACCCAGCGGCGAATGGCCACATCGCCTAAATCAAAGCCCGCTTTCTCGCTTTCGATCCATTTATATTTGTCCGCTTCTTTCTGGCCTTCGATGAATACGCTACATTTTTCATGGACACTACATGTTTCCACAGCGATTCTCCTGCATCCTCCAATCCATGGCGGGCTTGCGGGGATCAAACCATCAGCTTCCGAGCGCGGAAAACTCCCCCAAGATATCCTAACTTTTCACGACTTTTGGATCAAGCCGCTTTGTTGACTGAGACGTAGGACGGATTTGCAGTCCGTCTAAGTTGCCACGCGGGGACGGATTGAAAATCCGTCCTACTAATGACGCTAAAACTGCCACGACCAGGTCAGCAGGCTCAACTTCGAAGCGCCGATCGACAGCCAGCAATTGTCGTTCACACGCCAGTGCAGACCCGGAATGACCTCCCAGACGGCGGTCTTGCCGTCCGTCCGCGTGTCATATCGATATCGGCCCAAAGCCTGGACGAAGAAAAACAATCCTTGATCGCTCTGGGGACAAAGTCCCGGGACCGGACATTGCACGCCGACGCCGTAATGGACGCGGGTTCCGAGATTGTCGGTCCAGCGCGAAGTGGCCATGATGTCCTGCCCGATGTAGCCTTGCAGCGCGGCGCCGTAGCCAAGGTCCTGAAAACAGGCGAAGGACGGACTGACGATGGTCGGTCCGTTGGCGACGCCGCCCGATTCCAGTCCCGCGGGAGTCAGGGCTTGCAGGGTCAGGCTGACGTTGGTTCGACCGAGATCGAGAACCTGCATTTGGGAGTGAACCTTGTAATAGCCCAGGCCGCGCGGATCTTCGGGACGGCGCATGTCGAAATAAGGGTTGTAGTTCCCCATGGAGACGAGGATTCCGCTGAAGTCGTCGTCGGGGTTGGCTCGAGCGGCCATCGGATCGGCCGGAAGGGCTGGATCGTCGCTGTCGAGGCCGACGGGGTCGCGGAGAAAACCAGTGGGCATGCCGAAGAGCCGCACACGCGCGGCGGCGCCGCTGGGCGAACTCGTTTCACGTTGCAGCGCGGCGTCAAAATTGAGGAGAGGCTTTTGCTGCCCGCTTTCCGCAGGCAAGCCGGGAGCTTGGGCCCGCAGTTGCATGCTTGAATCAAGAGTGAATGCGATCCCTATCCCAACCCAGATTGTAAGAACGGTTGGAAGGCGGAGCGATTTCATAAGCTCGGCAATTGAGTCAAGCACGAACGATGCCCCTAATCATTATCGACCTCGCCCATAACCGTAGATAAGAGATTATGCAAGGGGAGTTTGGGCCGCTTGTAGAAGGAAGTTCGATTCGCTATTCTCAGAAGACCATGAGCGACATGAATGACCAGGAACAAGCGATCTCGAAAGCCGCGGGGGTGGTGCGCTCGGCCCGGCGCCTGGCGGCGCTGACCGGCGCGGGAATCTCCGCGGAGAGCGGACTACAGACGTTTCGCGGCGCCGGCGGACTCTGGGAGGGCCATCGCGTCGAAGAAGTCGCCACGCCACATGCGTTCCGGCGCGATCCAGCCTTTGTCTGGCGTTTCTACAACCTGCGCCGCGCCAATTTGGCGAAGGTGGCGCCCAATCCCGGCCACCAGGCGCTCGTTCACCTCGAAGAGCGTTGGGGAGCGGATGCTTTCACGCTCGTGACGCAGAACGTGGACGGGCTTCATTTCGCCGCCGGCAGCCAGAACGTATTGGAAATTCACGGGACGTTGCGGCGGGTAAGGTGCAGCGGCTGCGACAGGACCGAGGACCGAGGTGTCGAAGCCTTGCCGGATTTGCCTCGGTGCGAGGCGTGCGGGGAGTTGTTGCGGCCCGACGTCGTCTGGTTTCAGGAGAGTTTGCCGCCGGGCATTTGGGAACGTGCGGAGCGTGCAGTATCCGAGGCGGACTGCTTGCTCGTGGTGGGCACGAGCGCGGTGGTCTATCCGGCGGCGGGTTTGATTGATGTGGCCCGATGGCACGGCGCCACGGTCGTTGAAGTCAATTCGGAGCCGACCGGCGCGGCTGTCGACGTCGTGTTGCGCGGACCGGCGGGCCGGTTGTTGCCGGAACTGGTAAGAAGGCTTTAGTCAAGCGTTGGGAGAAGCAGGATGGCGACGATCCTCGACGGCAAGAAGCTTGCGCAGATCATCCAAGCGGAAATCAAGGCCGAAATTGCCGAATTCCATCGTCAGACGGGACAGCGTCCCGGACTGGCGGCGGTGCTCGTGGGCGACAATCCGGCCAGCCAAATCTACGTAAGAAACAAGCGCCTGGCGTGTGATAGGGTTGGCATGGCAAGCTGGCTCCACGAACTGCCGCCAAGCACGACCCAGACGCACCTTCTCGAATTGATCGCAAAGCTCAACACCGACGCGCAGGTTCACGGCATCCTCGTGCAATTGCCGCTGCCCAAGCAGATTGACGAATCGGTCATCGTCCAGGCCGTAGCGCCGGAGAAGGACGTGGACGGCTTCGGCACGCAGAACCTAGGCCTCCTGGCAGCCGGACTGGCGCGCTATTATCCCTGCACGCCATTCGGCGTGCAACAAATCCTGCTGCGCAACGGCATCGCCATCGACGGCAGGCACGTGGTGATCGTCGGCCGCAGCAACATCGTCGGCAAGCCCTTGGCTTTGATGTTGATGCAAAAAGCCGAAGGGGCCAACGCCACGGTGACGGTGTGCCACAGCCGTAGCCGGGACATCGGCTCGCTGACGCGACTCGGCGACATCGTGGTGGTGGCCATCGGGCAGGCGCGGTTTCTAAAGGCCGATATGGTCAAGCCGGGCGCGGTCGTCATCGACGTCGGCATGAATCGGTTGCCGGACGGCAAGCTGGCAGGCGACGTCGCTTTCGACGAAGTCGAGAAGGTGGCCGCGGCGATCACGCCCGTGCCGGGCGGCGTCGGACCGATGACCATCACCATGCTATTATGGAATACCCTGCGCGCGGCCCAGACTCTTGGTCGCGCGCCTCGGAGAATGGCATGATTTCGTTTCCGACCCATGCGGCAACGCGCTTGGGAATCAATATCGCAATACTGCTGGCGGGCGTGGTGGCGCTTTGGCTCGGCAAGGCCGTGTTCATGCCAATGATCATCGCCCTGCTGCTCGCAGCCGTCTTAGGCCCGGCCGCGTCTTGGCTGCATCGCACGCTGAAGTTCTCGTGGATCGGCTCCTGCCTGACGGTGATCTTCGGCCTTTTGCTGCTCAATCTGCTCATTACGTTCGTGATTGTCCTGGCCGCCACGCGTCTGGTCCAGCAGGTGCCTCAGGGAAACGACGAGATTCTCAAGTTCTACACGGACTTCAGAACAAAGCTGGTGAACCTTTGGCCCTGGCAGCTCGATGAAGAACTGTTCCCGTCCAATCCGCAGACCGTTAGCGATATCCGCGCGTATCAATTCCTCTACGAAAGCTATCCCAACCTTTTCCGGAACACCGCCGAGTATCTCTCGAGTTGGCTATGGCAGTGGGTGCTGATCGTCTTCCTTTTGTTCTTTCTGCTTCTCGAAGGAAGAATGCTGCTCCGGCGCGTTGTCGAGATCTTTGGGCCCAGCGAGGAGGTTCGCAACCGAGCCGGCGACGTCCTCAACGAGATGGCCAGGTCGGTTCGAACTTACTTGGTGTGGCGAACGATTATCAATTTCGGGTTGGCCATTGTCGTCGGCCTAATCTATCAGGTCGCGGGCCTTCGGCAGCCCTGGAGCTGGGCGATCCTCCTGGCGATCCTCAATTACATCCCGTATCTCGGACCCTTGATCGCCGGCATCCCGCCGTTTCTCGACGCCTTCCTGTTCACCACTCCGGAGAACACGCTGCTGGTGACCGTCGTCTACTGGGTCGTAATCGTCCTCGAAGGATACCTCGTGGTGCCGGTCCTCATGGGTCGCAGCTTGGAGCTGAACGCCACGACGGTCATGCTCGCCTGCTTGTTTTGGGATTTGGTTTGGGGAATCACGGGGCTGTTTCTCGCCATGCCCATCATGGCCGGCGTCAAGGCGGTGTGTCAAAGCGTCGAAAGCTGGCGGCCGTGGGCGAATTTGATGGGGACTCAAAAAGCGGATGCGCCATTCAAGCCGGAACACATCCCTCCCGCGCCGGAAGCAAGCGCAGAACCTGCTTCCGCCGCCATTCAAGAGCCTTCCACACTGACACAAGTCGGTCGGTAAACAACAGAGCCGCGCCCGTTAGGAAGCGATTCGCCGTCACGCTTCCTAACGGGCGCGGCTCTGATAATGCTCGACGCGCGGTCATTTCGTGTCCAACCGTGGACCATTCCTGTTCAAACGTTCGCCAGCATTTTTGATTTCGTCCCCGGTTCCGCGGCGCGACACCACGTGACAACTGTGGCGTTGCTTGAGTTTGGCCGCAATTCTTCGCTTCCATGCTTGAGAAGCCGATTCCGGCATGTTGCTTGCTCCTATGTGCTGACTTTGCGACCGCGCCTTTGCATCACGAAGGAGAGCCTGACCCATGCAACGCAAAAGGGCAGCATTCACGTTGATCGAGCTTCTCGTCGTCATCGCCATCATTGCGATTTTGATTGGCCTCCTGGTGCCCGCGGTGCAGAAGGTTCGGTCCGCGGCGGCGCGGATTGACTGCGCCAACAACTTGAAGCAGATCGGCCTGGCACTTCACAATTATCACGACGTCAACAAGGTCTTGCCGCCGGGCTACTCGGCGAGCGGGCCGTATGTCGATGGGGCGACCGACACATCTCCGGGCTGGGGCTGGGCGGCCTATATCCTGCCCTACGTGGAACAAGACACGCTATTCCGGCAGATCGACCTCACCAAGCCGATAGAGACGCAGCCGGCGATCCAGAATACGGTCAGGGTGTTTCTGTGCCCGTCCGACCAGTATCCTCCGCAAGCGTTTCAGATCACCGACAATTTGCTGAATCCGCTTTGCTTGGCGGCGCCGTCGAGCTACGCGGCGACGGTCGGCAGCGACGCATCGGAAGTTACGGACCCGGTCGGCAACGGCATCTTCTATCGCAATAGCCGCACCAGGCTCGTGGAAATCCTCGACGGCGCCAGCAACACCGTGATGGCGGGGGACAGGGCGTGGGCGGACACCAAAGGCATCTGGGGCGGCGCGATCTCCGGCGCAATCGTCGCGCCGGGCCCGCGCAATCCCTGGCAAACGACCACGGCGCCGGCGGCCTGCTTCGGCCTGGTGCACAACAACTGGATCAACATCAAGACCGACTCCGACGGCGGTCTCGACGACTTCTCCAGCTACCACGAGAACGGCGTCAACCTTGTCTTCGCCGACGGCTCGGTGCATTTCATGCAAAGCATCACCGTGAACGGCCAAGAGCGCTACGACTTCTGGGCACTGGGCACGCGCGCCGGCGGCGAACTCGTGCTGAAGCTGGAATACTAGAAATCTGTGCGCGCGCCGCCGCGCAATGCAATCAGTCCGAGCCGAGCGTCCTAACCATTCTTTGAGGAAATCCATGCGCTGCGTTCCTGTCGTCGTCGTATTCCTGTTGGTTGGCTGCGGCCAAGCACCGCCTGAAACGGCTCATGGCAAGGCCGTGAGCTATTGGTTGGACGAACTCAAAAGCTCCGACGCCAGAGCGCGCAAGAAAGCGGTGCAAGCTTTGGGCAGCGCCGCCGGCACGGTTCCCGAGGCCCGCGCCGGCCTCGTAACCGGGCTGCAAGATGCCGATGCCGACGTTCGCTATGAAGCTTGTCTGGCTCTCGTGCAGCTCGGCAAGAATACACCGGCGGAAGCCCTTCCGCTTCTGGAAAAAGCGGCAAGTGATTCCGATCCGCGTGTCAAGACGGCGGCGGCCAAAGCGTTGGAGCGCGTGCGCGGCGGAAGCTAGCGGCGGAAGCTAGATGGAATAATCGAGCGGATCGACCACGTGTTCGTGGGCTGCTTCGATCTTAGCTGCCAAATCCGGGCGCGGCAGGTGCCGCCGGCCCAAGGCGCGCAGGCCAAAATATGCCAGCCAAGCGGCTGCGACGGCCAGCAGGCTATAAAAAGCCGCTGCGACGTCACTATTGGAATCAACCAAGGACCGCACGCCGACGTACAAGAGAATCAAGCCGAAGGCGATCTTTAGCTTGGGAACGTGCTCAAGAGGTATCTGTTCGACGATATGGGCGCCGATATAAGCGCCCGTAGCCACACCGGCCGCGACCAGTGCGACAAACCTGAGGTCGGCGGAGGGGACGATTCCGCTGGTGAGGTACTTCCACGTGGAGGGGAGGAACACGGGCAGCGTCAGAATGGCCAACGTCATCCCGGCGGCGTGGCGATAGTCCTTGACGCCGATCAACCAGATTAATCCCGGCGTCAGCAAAATGCCGCCGCCGATTCCCAACATGCCGCTGATGATTCCAACGCCCAGCCCCAGCAGAATGAAAAGCAACATGGTGAAGGCTCGATTGTGAGGCTACACGCCGATTCGGACATCGATGCGCTGAACGGCCCGGTCCAAGCGCCGGCGGGCGGCCTCGTGCTCGCCGCGGCGCAGCTCCGCGGTCAAAACGCCCAGCTCGCGGAAGAGCGCGGCTTGCTTCGTGTCGCCGCGCCACCACGCCCAGAGCCGGCGCGCCCAGCTTTCCAGGCGCACGATGCGCGTCAAGAAGCGAAAGTGCCAGCGCGGCCAGTGTTTGGCGGCGTAGGTCAAGAGCGAGTGTCGGGTCACGAGCCGCAACGCCGCAGGGACGGCGCGACCGTGCAAAGGATGGTGATGCACGACCGCGAGATTGGGGTCATAAGCCACCGTCCAGCCGCGCTGGAGGGCGCGCAGGCACAAATCGACATCCTCATAATATAGGAAATAGTCCTCATCCAGACCACCCAGGTCCTCCAAGCACTCACGCCGCACCAAAAGGCAGCACCCCGTCACCCAAGGAACGGCACATCGCTCCAGGGCGCGAGTGGCGTGGTATTTGCGCCGGCTGCGCGGCAGGGCCAGCCGCAGCAGGGTCGACAAGAGCGTTGGAAACGGACCGGAAGAAAGTTGCTGCGAGCCGTCGCTGTTGCGGAGGTGAAAGCCGACGATGCCGGCGCGGGGCTCTCCGGCCGCCATGCGGTTGGCCAACTCAAGGACATTGTCGATGAAGCCCTCGGAAAGGGTCATGTCGGGGTTGAGCAGGAGAAACCAGTCGCCCCGGCTGAGTCGGCAGCCTTCGTTGACAGCGCGGGCGAAGCCATGGTTGCGCTCCCAGCGGCGCATGGACACTCCGGACTGGCGGCGCAGCTTGCGTGCCATGGGATGGAAAGGGGAGTGATTGTCGACGACGACGATCTCGGCCTCGCCGGAGCGAACCGCCGAGCCTGCCGCCAACTGGCGCATCAAGCCGCCGGTCTTTTCCCACTGCCGATAATTGACGATGACCACCGAAAGCCGAGGCGAGCCCAGCTTGGTTTTGACGGCGGCGCGGGGCAGCATTCGCGCGCTGGTCGATAGAACTTGCAGCAAGTCCGTGGGGATCACATGCCTGGCCATCATGGCTCCCTTTCCTGGCCGGTCGGCTCCCGCCACAATTGAATGCGCGGTCGGCGGCGCCTTTGTTCCTTGACCAGCCGCCGGGAGTATAGTTTTTTTCGCCAAAATAAAGCAATGCCGGCTGTTGCCACCGCTGGCCCAAAAACGGCGAGCCGGATCGCCAGCGGCCGGAGAAGCGCGAGGATCGGCATTGCCCACTTTGCCGTCGTTCTCCAATTCCAAACGCCGCGCACCTGGACGCAATTTCACTTCCCAAAGACTGCGTTTTAACGTAAACGACGGTGCCAAGTCGGTTTCGGTTTGTCGTCCACTTCTAGCGATTGTGCGGCTTGCGGCGGCCGCCCTAAGCACATTTTCCTGGCTGTTTGTGCAGCGTCGCTCCGCTTGAGGTCGATGAAACTCACGGAGAATTCTGCTTGCGAGGATGCAGCCATGATCATTTCGAGACGGCGTCGTCGTGTGCTCTGCACTTGGGTAATCGCTTTACTTGCCGGCTGGGGCGTGGCAGCGCCGGCGCTCCGCGCCCAAGAGGGCGCGAAAGCGCCTCCCACCACGCTTCAAGAGTTGATCGACGTTGGTCTGGCACGGCAACCCGGACTGGCGGCGGCGCGGGCCAGCCTGGCTGCGGCCGAAAGCGGCCAGAGCGGCGTTAATCATCTCCCGATGTTCAACGCCGTCGTCTCCCGCGACGTGCCGATCCGGCGGCAACAAGCGTGCCTGGGCGTGACCATCGCCGCCGCCGGCCTGGCCCAGGCCGAATGGGAAACTCGCTACGCGATCGTCCGCAATTATTGGTCGATCGTCTACGCCCAGGAGCAACTCCGACTGCTGCGCGAAATTCTGAAGAGCGCAACGGACGCCATCGATGCCGCGGACAAGCTAATGAAGGCGGACAAGGACATCACCAAGCTCGACAAGCAGGTGCTCCAACTCAATCGCGACCTGGTCACCGCCAAGGAAGCGGAGGCCCGTGTCGGCGTCGAACGCGCCAAGGCGGCGGTCCGCGAGGCCATGGGAGTCGATCTCGACTATCCGCTGAACAACATCCACGGCGCTCTACCCGACTCTTTCAAGGTATTCACCCAGGGAGACCGCCAGGAACTGGTCAATCGCGCGCTCGCCCTTCGAGGCGAGATGGCGCAGGTCGTCGCCGCCAACCAGGTGACCGGCCTGGAAATCACGGCCCAATCGCGCCAACTGTTCCGCATGACCACGAAAACGTTCGCGGCCGCTTCCGACATCCACGCGACGCCGATTCCGCAGGGCGTGGCCAACGGTGAATACCGCCCCGGGGCCATCGGCCTAGAGATGCCGGACTTCTTGGTGGGCCCCCGCGCCGACCGCGTCCAGCGCGCCTGCAACCTGAACGATCGCGCCGGCGCTGTCGTCGACAAGACCCAAAACTTAATCACCTTGGAAGTCGAGGCCACCCTCCTGAAGATCGAAGAAGCGGCCATCAAAGCGCAGACCCTTAGGACTTCTCGCAAGGCGGCCGAGGACACCTATTTCAAAACGCTCGAACGGTTTAACGATGGCAAAGCCAAGGTCGGCGACCTGGTGCAAGTCAGCACGCTCGAAAGCACGATCCGCGCCTATTACAACGAGGCTGCTTACAACTACGTGCTCGGCCTGGCCGCTCTGGAACGCGTGACCGCCGGCGGCTACAGATTTCCAAGCGATCTCAAATGACAGCCATGGGACAGGCAACCCGGCCTGTCCTTTTTTCTTTCCCCCGCAGGCAGGCAGGGACGCTTGCCACGATAGCGCGAAAAGGACTTCCTCATGACCTCACGCAATTCTTTGGGCATGGGATTGGCGATTCTATGCCTCGCACTTCTCGGCCGGGTTTCTCTCGCCGCCAACGACGCCCCCACAAAAACGTCGCCCGTTCGCATCGGGCTGGTTAGCAGCCTTTTTATCGACGTTCCCGAACCGCTCGTGAAACTGGCGTCGGGGCCCTTCAACGCTCTGATGAAGGAATTCACCGGCCTCGAAGGCCAGCTTACAATGGGCGGCGAAGTGTTCGAAGTGGCGGGCCGGCTCAACCGGAAGGAACTCGATCTCGCCGTTTTCCATGGCGTCGAATATGGATGGGTGCGGCAAAAGTATCCTGAATTGCAACCCTTGATGATCGCGATCAACAAGCACTCGCACTGCCGGGCCCATCTGGTCGTAAAGGCGGACAGCGAAGTCAAGTGCTTTGCCGACCTGAAGGGGAAAGATCTGTCGCTGCCCATGCGCAGCAAGATTCACTGCCGGATGTTCCTCGACCGTATCTGCGCTGACTGCGGCCAATGCAGCCCCAAGGCGTTTTTCCAGAATGTCGTGTCGAGCCCCAATACGGAAATCGCATTCGAGGACGTCTTGAGCGGCAAGATTCCGGCGGTCGTCGTCGATTCGCACCAACTCGAGTTTTTTGAATGGCTCAAGCCCCAGTGCTTCGCCCGGCTGAAAGCGGTGCAGAACTCGGATTTGTTTCCGTCGGCAGTCGTCGTCTATCGCAAAGGCGCGCTGGACGACGCCACGCTCAAGAAATTCAAGGACGGCATGCTGAGCGCCAATCAGAATCGCCGCGGCCGGGGACTGATGGCCCAGTGGAGCGTCACGTCGTTCGAACCGGTGCCGGAGGATTACGACCGGGTGCTGGCCGACATTCTGAAGGCGTATCCGGCGCCGACGGAAGTTAAGACGACGTCGAAATGACCCCGTTGATGATCAGAGCCGCGCCCGTCAGGAAGTGGCCTTCACCCGCTTCCTGACGGGCGCGGTTTTGTTTATCCAGGCGCGTTAAGGCGCACGCGGGACGTTTCAGCGTTCATCGACCAAGACCGCGCTTCGCGGCACCCAGCCAACTTCACCCGACGCCAATCGAACTTGCAGCCAGTCTCCGCGCTGTAGAATCCGGCGCGCTTCCATGGGCCGCCGCCGCGAGGACCAAGAACGGCAAAGAGTATCGCAGCGAACCCGATTGCGGCAGCATCATCCAGCGCGTGAACAGGAGGCTGCCGATTGCCACAAGGACAAACGCGGCGATGAACGCTTGGAACGGCGACGGTTGGTAAAGCCAGGAAGGCCACGCCTCGCTTTCGGGATGGCCGCGGCCCGACGGCGGATAGTTCACCTGGGCGCGAGCGTATTCGAGGTTGGCGCGGAGGGGTTCGTGGTTAGGGTTGAGACGAAGGCCCTCTTTATAGGAGAGTACGGCTTGGGGAATCTTGTCAGCGAGCAGATACATGTTGCCGAGATTATGTGAGAAGGCGGCCGATCGACTTTCACTCGAATTGACGGCGATTCGCAGGAACGCAGTTGCCTCCTGGAAATGCCCAAGCTTGAAAAGTTTTTCTGAGCCAGCGACATGGGCAACTGCACGGGCATCGGCGCGCATGTTCTTCCACGGCCAGAGCCAGCCCATCGCCGGAAGCGAACCGATGATACCGATCAGCATTATCAGCGCGAGATGCACGAGTCGTTCTCCACGGTATGAATCAGGCGGGCGGCGTCGGCGGGGAGGTCCTGTCCCTCCTTGGGCGGCGCGGGCGCGAAACGCAAGCGGTCGCACGTTTGGAAGAAGTCGCGCCAGGCACGAGAGGTCGGTTTCGTGGCGCCGCGGCGGCGCAAGTGTTTTTCGATTTCCTGCGGTGTCGGCTCGAGCGGCGGCAACTCGAAACGCGCACGCAAGTAATCCGTCAGCGCCGCGGCGGTTCGAACAGGATCGGGCTTTTGCTTTTCCAGGTAAGTGAGCGCCAACCGTGCGGCCCGGCTGCGGCGCGCGTGCATCTCGCACTTTTCACCGGGGTGCCGCAGCTTCCAAAGCCAGTACCATCCCACACAAACCAGGGGCGGAAGCGAGAACAGCAATACCGCAAGCAACGGCGAGACTCGCAAGGGTGTTTCGTCGCGCAGGACCTCCTCGGCGGGGTAGAGCTTGTAGAACCGCTCCGGCAACGGCAACGCCTTCAGTTCCTCTGTTCGCGCGGGCGATCCCGTTGCAGACTTCACCGTAATCGGAATCTCGTCGGAGAAGGTCGTCTGGAACTTCTTGCGGACCGGCGCGTAGTACACGAGCCGCAGACTGGGAATGGCTTTCACCTCCGCGCTTTTGGGCCTGAGTCGGTAGACGAACTCCCAGACGTCTCGGTCCGGCTGCAAACGGTCCTGTTCGGGAACCGGCTCGACGTAGAAGCTGGTTTCAAGATCATTAGGGAAGATGCGGAGATTCTCGCGCTGCGGGCGATAATTTGTCGAGGCTTGGCCGCTGATCTGCACCTTGATGGTAATCGGCTCTTCGACGGCGACTTTCGTCGGCGCGGCGGAGCTGCTGAGGCGAAACTGGCCGGCGACGTGGCTGAAGTCCGGCGGGGCGGCGGCGGGCGGGGCGTCGGCGTCCTGCGCGTAAAGGGGCAGGGGGGCGGCGAGAAAACAGAGGATGGCGAGCCAGCGAATCATCAGGCTGTCACCAGTCCTTCACGTTCTCGGGCATCACCTGGGCGTGGCGGCGGTGTGCACGGCGTTCACGGAGAATCCGCTCCACGAGCTGGTCGAGGTGTGCCTCGGTCTCTTGCGGCGACAGGGGAGCCAGTTGCTCTTGATCGGGCAGGACGGTGAGCGCGCCGCCGCTCGCCTTGTCGGACTTCTCCTTGCCGGCCCCTTCGGATTTACCGGCTGCATCTTTCGAGACGCCGGGCGTCTTGCCGTTGTCCTTTCCCTTGGGTTCATCCTTCGAAAGTTCGGAGTCCTTTGTCTTCTTCGGGTCGCGCGGGCTGTCCTTGGGATTTTCGGGGTCGTCAGAGTCGTCCGCCTTGGCTTTGATCCAAAGCAGGCGGGCCAGCTCCAGGTTGTAGCGCGCGTCCGCTTGCAAGGTCGCGTCGGCGGCAGCGCTCAGACATTGGCGATAGGCGGCGATGGCTGCTTCAAGCTGCCTGCGGCCGCCCCCTTGGTTGACGAGCGAGTTGGCCAGGCCAAACCAAGCGCGGGCTTTGCGAGCGGCGGAAGCCACTTCGTCGTCGAGAGTGCGCTGATAGTGAAACTCCGCCTCGCGGAATCGGCCCAGGCGATAGAGCGTCGCCGCCTTGTTGAAGGCGACCAAGCCGGGGTCGGGCGCCATTTCCTCGGCCTTATCAAAGAACTTGAGGGCTTGCTCATAGTCCTCGCGCGCGAAGCAGTCATTCCCGTGCCCCAACCGTTGATCGACGAGCGGGACGGAACCGGCGCTGACCAGGAGTAGCGCAAAAGGCACGAGAAAGAGCCGAGGTAGCGCCGGCGACCAACGTGCTTCCGCGGCGTGGCGTCGCCGGCCAATCAGCAGCGTCAATGCGAAGAGGCCCAGCGCCGGTCCAAGAAACCAGGCGTGGCGCGGCCGCATCCGTACGATGCCGCCTCCCCAGGCAGAGTCGGCTTCCGCGCCGTTGTCCTCGCTTCGTTGTTCGGGAGGATTCTGAGGTGATTTCGCAACGATCTCGCGGAACAACTGGCCCAGCGCCAGGGTTCCATTGCGAGCCGGAATGTAAACGCCGCCGGTGCGGTTGGCGATGTCTTCCAGCGGCGCCTCGTTAAGGCGTGTCTGCACCGCCACGCCGCCGTGCTGCAGCGGCTGGCCACGGAACGGGATGGTAGCCGACGCCGTCGGATCGCCGACGCCAATCACATGCACCGGTATCTTGGCCCGGCGCGCTTCTTCGGCCCCTTGCACGTACTCCTGATCGGCTACCGGGTCGTCGCCGTCGGAGAGAAGGATGATGTCGTGCCGGCTTTCGTTTTTCGGATCGATAAGCTCCATGGCCTTGCGCAAACCGGCGCCGATGCGCGTGCCGGAAAGCGAGCCTTCGTCGGAGTGAGGCCGCAGCGACGGCGGCAGGTCGTCGGCATCGATCTGAGCCAGAGCGTGGCGAAAATGGTCGTAGTCGCCGGTTAAGGGGAACACGACTTTGGGATAGGCGGCGAAAACCACGAGGGCGACACGCGGCCCGCCCCGTGATGCAAAATTCCCGGCGAGGTCGCGCAGGGCCCGCACCGCGCGCTCTTGCCGGCTCGGCTGCTCGGCCAACATGCTGCGGCTGACGTCGAGAACGACGACCAGGTCGCCGCGATTGCTCGCCGCCGCCGGTTTCTCGTCTCGACCCCAGCGCGGCCCGGCAATGCCGAGAATCAACAGGATTAGTCCGGTGAAAACGAGGCAGACCGTCCACGACGCCAGACGGCCACGGGGCGGCAAGAGCCTGTGGATCGCAAGCCAATTCCCCAACTCGGCCAATGCTCGGCGGCGCTTGCGGCGGGCGCGCAGAAAAAGCAGGGCCAGGATTGGCAAAAACGCCAAGAAACCCAAAAGAGCCGGGTAGGCGAACACGCGAGACAATCCAGCGAGCATCAATACCTCGGTAGGACGGTTTTGAAAACCGTCAACGCTGTAGGACGGTTTTGAAAACCGTCCAGTCCAACGGACGGATTGCAAATCCGTCCTACTTTATGGCAATCGGCGCCAGCGGGTCGCTTCCAGAGTGTGCAACGTCAACCACGACACCAGCGCCAGGGCAGCAAACACCGCGAATCCTTCGTGATAGCGGCGATATTGAAAGCTCTCGATCCGGTCGCGCTCGAGTTTGTCAATCGCCGCGATCGCTTCGGCTAACGCTCTGCCGTCCCGCGCCTGGAAATGGTTGCCGCCGCTGATGCGCGCGATTTCCTCCAAAGAATTCTGAGCCTTGGCCGCGGCGTCTTTGTCCGGAGGATTCTCCGACTCGCTGCCCGCTTCGATCGCGTACACGGGGATGCCGAGGTTGCCGGCGAGTTGGGCAGCCTGGCGTGGCGTCAAGGCGGGAGGGGGCACGTTGCTTTCGCCGTCGGTCAAAAAAATCACGATCTTGTGCCGCGTGGGGGCCTTTTGCAGCATGGCGACGGTCCAGGCGATAGCGTCGCCTGGATTGGTTGTCGCCTCGCCCGCCACGGTGCGGGCTTCTTCACTGTCGAGCAATTGGAGAAGGCTGGCGTAATCGAGCGTCAACGGACAAACGGTGTCGGGATGGGCGGCAAAGGTCACCAGTCCGATCAGATCGTTGTGCCGAGGCTCAATGCGAACGCCGCCCGGTCCCGCGCCGCCAAAGACGAACATGCGGAAGATTCGTTTGACTGCATCCAGGCGCGACAAGAGTTTTTCGTCCCAGAAAAAATCACGCTCATTCATGCTGGCGCTGACATCGACCACCATGGCGATGGCGATCCCTTCGGTCGGCAGGCGACTCGAATTGTCGGGCCAGCGTGGGCCGGCCAGAGCGACGACAAGGAACAAAAGGCCGGCGCCACGCAAGACGATCCCCCAAAGGCGGGCGCGCCGGCTTCGGCCCGGCGGCAGGCTTGCAACGATTTGGGTGGCTGAAAAACGCAGCGCGGCGGGCGGCCGGCGCATCCACAACCACAGCGTCGGCGGCACCAGGACAAGCAGCAAGAGAAATGCGGGATTCGCGAACGTAGGCATGAGCAGTTTGAGCGTCAAATACTATGCCGATTGCAGCGGCCGCTGCTTTTCGAGCAACGAATCGCCGTATTCCCAAGGGGGGGCAGGGGATAACACCGTGGCAATTACCATCGGCCGCGGCGGCTGCGGCAGAGTTTGTTTTTTTATGAACAAGGATCGAGCATGACCGGCGAAGATTTGACCTGTGGTGAGCGATACAGTCGTCATCTTCGGTAGACCGGCCCTGGATTGCCTGCGTTTTTTCTTTGTTGCGATCCCGGAAGGCTGATAGACTTCATGTAATCTTCCCATACCGCCTGAATATTCGAACTATGCCAGCGAAGATTCCATAGAGTCTCCGTGCCGGAGGTGTTAGCCATGGCCGAAGCCGCAATTCGAAGCAAGCAGCGCGAAACATCGGGCGCCCGTTCCGACGCCGGTCTCCCACCCCTGAAAGTCAGCTACTACTCGCGCATGAAGCAGGCGCGGGTCTATCCCGTGACTGTGTCCTGGCCGCAGGACGGCAAGGGCGGAGGCGGCAAGAAGATCACAGTGCGGCTGTTGGCGGCGGGGGCGCAGGTCGTGCCCTCGGAACACACGATTGAGCCCGCGGCGACCGCTACTTTTTACGTCACGCCCCTGGCGCGCGGGTGGCTTGGAGCGGAGCGCGTTGAAGTCCTGCATGAGGGCCGCAAGATTCAAGAAATTCCGATGGCGACAAATGTCGTCAGCCGACGAAGCGTGTGCGTCTTGCTATTCCTGACGATCTTTCTTCCATGGTTTATCCTTACTTACCTCAAGTATGGACCGATCCGGGATGACATCAGTCACGCTGACGCGGCCGGCAACAAACTCGCGATACCGAACGTCATTCGCATTGAGCGATTTATTTACGCCAATCTTCCTGCGTTGCCGGACGTGGAGTTCGTGCGCGACCAGAAATGGCTGCAGGAGGGTTACAATATCTATGTGCCTCAGTTGCTTGCCGGCACCATTGGAGACATAATTCGCTTCTCGCGCGAGCAACCGCTTGCGTTCATTGTCTTTTGCGTTTTTCTCGTGTTGACGCTTCTCGCCGCCTTGACGACCCGCGACAAGACGAAACGCGCCTGGAGCAAACGGCTCGTGGTAGAGGACTGAGAATTGCCGTCATGGCGGATTACAAGGCGGTATTCTTCGACGCGGTCGGAACCCTGATCCATCCCGAACCGTCGGCGACGCACGTCTATTTCGAAG
Source organism: Planctomycetota bacterium (assembly GCA_016195405.1). Lineage (GTDB taxonomy): Bacteria > Planctomycetota > Planctomycetia > Gemmatales > Gemmataceae > JACPZP01. The sequence goes on from JACPZP010000031.1 coordinate 56,166, forward strand.
TCGGCCGCCGCTTCGGAACCCGCCACACGCCAGACGAAATTGCCGTCCGCTTTCTTCAAGCTTTCCGGCAACAGGAAGACTTGGATCGGACGCAAGCTTGGCGAACTAGCGAGGAGCGCGAACTACGCCGCTGGCGCGACATCGTCGGCTACGTTTTCGATGACGTGACGGAGCGCGACTCCTGCTTCGCCGAGCTTTACACTCATTTTGCCCAGCCCACGTCATGGCGGCTCGATTCGGCGCTTGAACTCTTGGTGGAGCGAATTCAACAGCCGGGTCTCATTCTCGGTCTCGCCTCCAATTACGATTCCCGGCTGCGCTCGGTCCTGGCGGGTTTTCCAATATTGGCGAAGTTTCAGCACGTCGTCATCAGCAGCGAGATCGGCTATCGCAAACCGGCGCCGGAGTTCTTTCGGCGGCTCACGGACCTGACCAAGTCCAGTCCCGACAAAATCCTCTATGTCGGCGACGATCCCGTAAGCGATTTTGAAGCCGCCCGCGCCGCCGGCTTGGATGCCATGCTGATCGAGAAGCCGGCCGGCTTGAAGGCGCTTGGCGAAAAGCTCGCCGGCGCTTGACAGCGCCCGCCGCCGCTGAGAAACTCCAACAAATCTAGCCGACTTCCGATTAGGAACTTCGTCGCCAACGTCCAACCTTAGAGGCCCAAAAGGGCGGAGAGAGAGTGTCATGATCACCGGCGTCCACACCATGTTTTACTCGTCCAAGGCCGACGAGCTGCGAGCGTTTATCCGGGACAAGCTTCGCTTCCCGTACACCGACGTCCAAGAAGGTTGGCTGATTTTCGACTTGCCCGACGCGGAGATGGGCTGCCATCCCGCGGAGAAAGACGGACCGCCTTCCGGCACGCCGCACATCTCGTTTTACTGCGACGACATCAACAAGACGGTGGCCGAGTTGCAAAGCCGCGGCGTCGAATTCACCGGCGACGTGAAAGACATGGGCTACGGCCTGGTGACGCACTTCCGTATGCCCGGCGACTTCGAGGTGCAACTCTACCAGCCGCGCTACCAGCGAAACCCCACACGAAAATGAGGTTGTCATGCGAATGATTTGCGTCTGTCTTTTGGCATGTCTTCTCACGGGAGCCAGCCTGGCCGGCGGCTCCGACGTCGTCAAAAAAGACCTGAAAGCCTTGCAAGGCGCCTGGGCGGTGGAGGCGCTGGAATTCAACGGCAAGGATTTGGCCGGCAAGCACAAATTGACGTTCATCTTCAAGGACGACGTCGCGACCATCGAAGGCGACGACGCGGTCCAGAAAGAATACGCCAAGATCGGCTTCAAGCTCGACCCGAGCACCAACCCCAAGTGCCTCGACATCACGGTGGCCGGCGGAGTGCAGAAGGACGCCAAGATCGAGGGCATTTACGAGCTGAAGGGCGACGAGTTGCGGCTCTGCGTGCTGGTCTTCGGCAACGAGCGACCCACGGAGTTCAAATCGCCCGGTGGCTCCAGCATCGCGCTCTTGACGCTCAAACGAAAGAAGTGACTCCTCGTCTTGGCCGCTACTTACTGCCGAACAGCTTCCCCAGGCTGATGCGCACTTCCTTGGTGTCGGCGGCTTTGACAACGGCGGCGTTGGCCTTTTCGAGCAGCTTGCGCTCCAAGGACGGCCGCCACTGCTGCAGGCCGCTGTGAAGCGCCTCGCCCATCAGTTTCGCGCCCGAGCCGCCGATGCCGCCTAGATGCTCGACCACCAAATCGTCGTGACTCACTTCCGCTTTCACGACGCGAAGGCGAAATACGGTGTCGGGCAGGAACGACTTGCCTTCTTCCAGCCGAAGCGTGGCCTCGCAGTCCATGGCCAGCTTGAGCTTGAGCCTTGCCTTGACGCCGCCGCTGTAAAGGCGCACGCCTCGCTCCCAGATTTGTTCTTCGGCATCGACGCCGACCAAGAGAGACACTTGTCCCTTGAAAGTGAGTCGATCGCCGCCCTCGTTCTTGAGATCGGAGAACTTGAGGTCGAGCGTGTGCAGGGCGTCGCGGGCAGTGATGCGTACTTTACGCCAGGTGCCGTCGTTGCGGGGAACCTTGACGACCCGCGCTCGAAGGCCGTGCCACTCGAGGGCATGGGCCGTCATCGCTTGGTGTCCCCAGTTGGTGCTTTTTTCGTAGAGCGGATCGGGGAGATGGTCGATCAAAATGGGTTTGAGCAGACCGCCCAGCGCCGCCAAAGAATCGTCCGGCGGCGGCGTCTGGGCAAACGCGGCGCTTAGGGCAAGCGTCGCAACAACCAACGAAAAGACGCGAATCATCATCAACAGCTCCCTCGCAACCCACCTGAGTTGAGTGGCATGCCCTTCGGCGTGCCACCCAACGCGAGCGGGCGGGAAAAGGCTCATAATTCTATCGGCCGATTCCCGCAAGTGGAGCCATGACGACTACTTTCCGCGGCCGAAACCGGTTAACTCTAAGGCAAACTTGCCTCCCGCGAAGGAAGATTCCGATCGGACCAGGCCGTTCACGGGAATCTCCCGGTTAATCCAGACTTTCGTCGTAGTCTCAATCGTTTTGCCCTTCAGGTCCGAAGTCGTCTTAAAGCTTATCCACTCGCATTCGAGCTTCTTATTGGCAACTTCGATGGTCTCTTTGCCGCTTTCGAGTTTCTCGACTTTGGCTTTATCCTTACCAATGGACTTAAGCGGGTCCACAAGCTCATCGAGTGAGATCTGTTTTTCAGTGCTGGGACGGGTCTTGCCGTCGACCGTCATTTCAATCCGGATAGTCACTTTCTTGTCGTCCACGGCCTTAACGGTTTGCTTGACAATGACATCCTTGATCTTCACATCCTTGGCGCCAAACGTATTCGTTTGCTTGTACTCGACCCAATCGCCGACCTTGGCCTTGGCGCCGGTCTGCGAATGGACCGTCCAGCCGGCGACGGCCAGCACCACGACGGCCATCAGAATGTTGCGGGTGAGCATAATGCGAGTCTGCATGAATACTCCCATGGATTATGGATTGGGCGAAGTTTGCTAAAGAAGCCCCAAGAACCGTTGATACGCCGCATCCCACGGCCCGCCGCGATGGGGTTCGTAGGTCGTGCATTCGAAGGAACAGCGGACTACCTCGCGCGCCTGGGCCAGTGAGCCGATTAGACCGAGGCCGATCGCCTGCACCAAGACGTTGCCGATGGCGGTCGCCTCCACCGGACCGGCGACGACGGGACGATTGCAGGCGTCGGCGGTCAACTGGCAGAGCAGCGTGTTCTGGCTGCCGCCGCCGACCACGTGGATGGTCTCAAGGCGACGGCCCAAGAGTTCTTCGAGCCGTTCCAACACCCAGTGGTATTTGAGCGCCAAGCTCTCCAGCGCACAGCGGACGATTGCGCCGGGCCCTTCCGGGACTGCCTGACCGGTATGCCGGCAGAAATCGGTGAGCGCCTGCGGCATGTCGGCCGGCAACAGAAACGACTCGTGATCGGGATCGACCAAGGCGGCAAAAGGAGGAGCGGCATTCGCCAGGCGCATCAATTCATCGTAAGTGTACGACACGCCTGAACGCTCCCAGGCGCGGCGGCATTCCTGTACGAGCCAAAGGCCCATGATGTTCTTGAGCAATCGGATCGTGCCGTCGACGCCGCCTTCGTTGGTGAAGTTGGATTCGAGCGCCTTCGGACCCGTGGAAGGCTCGGTCACCTCGGCGCCCATGAGCGACCAGGTTCCGGAGCTGATGTAAGCCCAGGAATCGCGCCGCGCCGGGACTGCCGCCACCGCCGAAGCCGTGTCATGCGTGGCCGGGGCGATCACGGGGACGGCGTTCATGCCGGTTTCTTTGGCGAGCGCGCTTCGAAGCGGACCCAGCACGGTGCCCGGCGGCGTCAGCGTACCGAGAATCCGCTCCGGCAAATCGAATGCGCGCACCAAATCGCGCGCCCAGGAACGCGAATGCGGGAGGGTCATCTGGCTGGTGCTGGCGTCGGTCTGCTCGTTGACCTTGATGCCTGTGAACCAGAAGTGAAACAAGTCGGGCATGAAGAGTAGCGTCTCAGCCACGTCCAGGAGCGGCGAGCGCTCACGCTTCAGCGCGAGAAGTTGGAACAGCGTGTTGAAGCGCATGAACTGGATGCCGGTCCGCTGGTAGAGTTCAAGCTTGGGCACGGTTTCGAAGGCCCGTTCCATGATGCCTTCGGTGTGCGGATCGCGATAGTGACGCGGGTTGCCCAGAAGCGTGCCGCCCTTGCCCAGCAGTGCGAAATCCACGCCCCAGGTGTCGACGCCCACACTTGCGATGTCGCCGTGCTCGGCGGCGGCTTTGCGCATCGTGCCGACCATCTCGCCGTACAGCCGGAGCACGTCCCAGTGAATGGAGTCGAGCGTGGCGATCGGGCCGTTGGGGAAGCGGTGCACGACTTCGAGCCGCATGCGCTCGCCGTCGAAATGGCCCAGAAGCCCGCGACCGCTCTCGGCGCCGAGATCGAACGCCAGGATTTTCTTGGCGGCGGCCATCGCATTCATTTTGCGGACGGACCGAGAGGCGGCAAGCCGATGCGCGGCAACGCTTTCAGGATATCGGCGATGGCGGCGTCGTTGAGTTCGCCGGCGCGGTAGGCATAGTTCGCCACCACGCGCTGCTTCACCGACAACAGGATCGTCACGTCGGCTTCGCGGGCAAGCAGATAAGTGGGCGGACCGACTTCGTCTTCGAAGACGCTGAGGGGCACATTGCCGGTGGCGTGCTTCTTGCTCCACTGCACGACTTTTGGGTCAATCGTCTGCTGATCTTCAGCTAGAAAAGTGACCCAGATACGCATGTCTTTGTGATCGGCGAGCGACTTGTCGAGCTTGTGGACCAGCTTGCCTAAAGGCTCGGAGAGCTGGCGGGCGAAAAGGATGACCGCCGGCCGATCCGCCGCTTCGCAGATGAAGCAGTGCGATTGTCCGCGCTGTGGCCCAACGGCGACGATGGAAATGTATGGCCCGGGCCGCTGCTTCTCGCGCAGGCCGGATTTGCAAGGGGCGTCGTCGGCTAGTCCGAGAGGGGGCAAGAGCAACGATAGTGCAAGCACATGCAGGAGTTTCATAAACGCTCACCAAGCCCCTCTTCAATTCGAGCCGTCGATTTCGGGGAGTTTCTGGCCGCGCAGGTCGGCGAGTTCGATCTGGATGCAGCCGGCGTCGGCGCGGCGCCATGCCCGCGCGGCGACCTCGGCGAAACGAATGGCTTCCTCGCTACGGCCCTGGCGCTCGCAAATCACCTGCATGCCTAAGGCGCCTCGGACCGAACCGGTGTCGTGAGCGAGCGCTTCCAGAAACGCCTCTTCGGCGGTTTCGAGCCGTCCTGATTTGAGCGCGGCCAAACCCCACGCCTCCATGTAATAGGCGCCATGGCCCCAGGCATGATGGCGGTAGTCGTCCTTGGTCTTCTCCACCGTACGGGCAAGCAGCTTCAGTCCACCATCGGCAGCCCCGGTTAAGGCCATCAGCGTCCCTTGCGCTTCCCAGAGCCTCAGCTCGAGATCGCGGTCAGTACGTTTCGTCTGGTATCCTTGTTGCAGGACTGCCACCTCGGGAATCGCGCGTTCGATTTCACCCTTCTTCAAGTAGACGAGGGCTCGCATGTAGGCGGCTGTCAGCTTGTCGGTCTTGGCGGTCTGCTCGGCCAGCGCCAAAGCAGCCGGATAATCACGCTCGGCCAAGTTCATGCGGAACCAGAGATTGCGATGCGTGAGCTTGCAGTCTTCGGAGAGCTTCTTAATCTTTTTCGCCTCGGTGAAGCGCCCGTCGTGGGTCAGCGAAATCATCAAGGTTTCCAGATGATGGCTGAATTGCCAGTCGTCCTTCGCTTCGACGCCCTGCGCCTTGTGGTAAGCCTTTTCCAGCTCGATTGCATGGGCCGACCGGTCGGTGGTCTTGTCCCATCGGCCGATGCGCATAGCTAGGTGGGCCTGCATGTGGAAGGCGTGCGGTATCCCGGGGGACGACTGAATGTAGCCTTCCGCGTGCTGCCAACCGAGGGCCGGCCGACGAATGTTCTCGTAATGGTGCACCAGCTCGTGGTTGGCGCCGGGATGGAGCGGATTGACCTTGAGCAGCGCCTTGTAATAAGGGACGCCGGCGTTGGGACCATCGGCGACTTGGGCGCGGCAGAACCAGCCTTCTTCGTCGTCCTCATACAGGGTCAATAATTCGTCGAGCGATTTGGCGGCTTCCTGGCGGCGCTTGTCGGGCGCGACGCCCTCGAACATCCCCTTCTCTTTCAGCCGGGCGGTGATGAGCAAGCTTTCCGCATGGCTCGCCTTGGGGAGAAGCGCCTGGGCCTTCTTGAGCGCCTCGGCGTGATTGTTCTTGCCCCATTTCTCGATGGCCCGGCTCAGTCCCCACCAGGCCATGGCACAGTTGGGGTCGTGCTTGGCCGCGGTGTCGAAGGATCGCGCCGCTTCCATGTAGACGTATGAATACAAGTAGCCGAGCCCTTGATCGAAATACGCTTGGCATTCGGGTGAACTGGTGGTGACGTGGTACTTGAGCAGGCACAGATCGGGAATCAATTTGGCGGGAAACAGTTTGCTGAGGGGCAGCTTGTCGGGATCGTCCTTCGGTTTGGCTTTGGCGGGTGCTTTGTTAGTTTCCTTGTTGGGCTCCTGCGCGACCGCCTGAGTCAGCGCAAGGACAAGGGTCCAGACCACAGCGAGGCAACAGCGGGAGAGCATGGTTCGGTTCCGCGGTGTGGGGTGGGAGTTTTCATAAGCCATTGTAATCGGAATCCTGACCGTGTCAGTAAGAATTCCTCAAATCTGGACGCCTTTTCTGGGCGAGTCATCCAGCCGTAGCGTAGATTCCACCTGGCGGATTCGTCGGATTGTTTCAGCGACATGCCGGATTGTATCTGTCCCATCGCGTCTCTGAAACCATTTGCCTAAAATGCACTTCCAACAGCAGTTACGTCTGCAAAGTTGCTTCAACGGCCTCTGAAGCAATCGCTTGGCCGCGGCGCACGCGTGTTCCTCCCAATTAGTTATCGCATTACGAAGTACCAAAACGCCGCCGCGGCAACGATTCGATAAACGCCGAAGCCGATAAAAGTGTTGTTTTTGATGAAGCGCAGGAAGCCATGAATCGCGAGCATCGCCACGACGAAGGACACGACGGTCCCGATCGCGAGAAGAGCAAGCTGTTCGCCGCTGAATTGCAAAGACGTGTCGAGCAGTTTTCGGCCGCTGGCGGCGACCATGGTCGGCGCCGCGAGCAGGAATGAAAACTCAACAATCGTTTGGCGTTTGATCCCGAGCGCGAGGCCGCCGAGGATGGTCGCTCCGGCGCGCGAGACGCCGGGAATCATCGCGACGCTTTGCGCCAGGCCAATGCAGACCGCCTTCCAATAGGGCAGCTTGGCATTGTCGTCCTCGGAATCCAGGCGTTCGCCGTGAAGCAACTCGAAGACGATGAGAACGACGCCGCCGATCGCCAGCGCCCAAAGGGCTACGACATCATCTTCGAGGAGGCCGCGGATTCTCTTGTAAAACAGCGCGCCCAGAATGGCGGTTGGAACGAAGGCCGCCAAGACACGGGCCAGCACTTGCCATTCGACCAGGAATTTCCGCCAATAGAGGACCACCACCGAGGCGATGGCCCCGCACTGGATGACGACGTCGAAAGTTGTGACGAAATCGTTTTCCTTATTGATGCCTTGGAGCGTCTCGGCAAGCATGAGGTGTGCCGTGGATGAAATCGGCAGAAATTCCGTCAGCCCTTCGACGATGCCCAAGATGAGGGCCTGGTAATAATTCATCCCTTATCCCTTATGCCGTGGTCACGGGCAAGGCCGCCGGACGGGTCCCAAAGTGTTTGGCCAGGAGAGCCAGGGCCGCGCCGCCCGCCAGCCCCGCCAGGATATCCGTCAAAAAATGCAAAGACAGAATAAGCTGTGTCATGCATACGACAAGAATTGCGAGGAGCGCCAGCGCGGAAAAGCCGAGCGTCAGTCGTTTTCGAAAGCCGGCGGACTCGAGCGCCATTGCCAGAGCCAACCAGGAGTATGTCGACAAAAGGACCGCGCGGGCGGGAAAGCTGCTCGCCATATTCTGGGCGGCAACAAAGCGTTGCGCATCGTTGGGCCGTCGCCTCTCCGTCGCCAGATTGAGTCCCTCAGCCAACCCCACAGCGATCACGAAACACACCGCGATGACCAAACTGGAGCGAAATCGTCCAGCCAACAACGCGATAGCGACGGCCGCCAATGCGACGGCGGCCACTACCCAGTAGGTCCCCAAGAAGGTTAGGGATTTGAACAACTCAAGAAGCGCGGAGTCGGGCTTGAATTCATGAGAAAAGAAAGCATACGTGCCGTGATCGAGTTTGCGCAATCCCTCCATGTCGTGGTCCTTCTCCGAAAGCAGGCTGGCAGCGTTATCCTGAGTTGCGCCGGCTGCTTGATTGACAGCACCCAGCGCGACAGATTATACTTTATGAGACAATTGCCACGCGGGCGTCTTCGGGCTAATCATCTCTAGGTCCCTTGGAGGCGCCCGGCTGGAGCCGTCCGGCCCGAATTCAATCCCCAGCATATCCGGGGTGGCGTCGGCCAAAAGTGCTGTGTCGTGGAGCAGGGAACAGCAGGATACGTTTCCCGGGAGGGGCGGGCCATTAGCCCGTGACGTTCACGAATGGCGGACAACAACAGCCCAATCCGGTCCGAAACACCGCCCGACGCGGACGGAGCGGACGAGCGTCACAGCGTTTTACGCCCCAACGATTCCCGCCCGGCCGACTCACCTCAGGGCGAGTCGCAGTTTCGTCTCGTCACAACGGATGGCGCGGTCGTCTTTCCGGAAAACCTGCCTCCCAGCGACGATCAGCCGACGATCATTTCCAAGTCTCCTCCGAGTTCCCAAGCGATCAAGGCGGCCAAGGCGGCGTCGCCCAACCTCACCAGCCTGCGCGGCCGCAAGCTCGCCCACTTCGAATTGATCGAACCGATTGGGGTCGGCGGCATGGCGGCGGTCTTGCGCGCGCGCGACACCCAGCTTGACCGCAACGTCGCGCTGAAGATTCTGCCGCCCGACGTCGCCAAGGACCCGGAGATCGTCCGCCGTTTTCATCAGGAAGCCCGCGCCGCCGCCAAGCTCGATCACGAGAACATCGCCCGTGTCTTTTACTGCGGCGAGGATCAGCGGCTGCACTTTATCGCTTTCGAGTTCGTCGAGGGCGAGAACCTCCGCACCTTGCTCGACCGTCGCGGCCGCATTCCCGTGGCCGAGGCGGTGCGCTACATTCTGCAGATCGCATCCGGATTGGAGCACGCCGCCTCGCGCGGCGTCGTGCATCGCGACGTCAAGCCGTCGAACATCATCATCAGCCCGAACGGCCGGGCCAAGCTGGTCGACATGGGCCTGGCCCGCAGCCTGGAGCCGCACAAAGACGACGGCGTGACGCAATCCGGGGTGACCTTGGGCACCTTCGACTACATCTCGCCGGAGCAAGCGCTGGAGCCGCGCGAAGCCGACGCCCGCAGCGACCTGTATTCCCTGGGCTGCACGTTCTATCACATGCTCACCGGCCACACGCCGGCGCCCGACGGCACTCCCGCGAAGAAACTGCACCATCATCAGCACGTGGCCCCGGTCGATCCGCGCCAGCTTAATCCCGAAATACCCGACGACGTGGTCGCCATCCTCAGCCGCATGATGGCCAAGGACCCCAAGGACCGCTACCAGCGTCCCGTGCACTTGATTCAGCATTTGATGCAGGTCGCCCAAAAGGTCGGAGCTGCCGCGGACGTTCCCGAAGGCGTTATGTTCGTAGACGTGCCGATGCCCGCCGCGCCGCGCACAAGGCCGCTTTTGGTGACGGCTATCGCCGCGCTGGCCCTGGGGAGTTTGCTCGCGGTTCTTTCACTGGCGCCGTCGTCCCAGCAGCCTTTTCGTCCAAGCGCGCTAACGACGGATAAGCCGTCGATCGTCAAGGATTCACCCAATTCGGGACAGCCGCAGATCGCCAGCCAGCCCGCGGGAAACGGGCGCTTTCAGGTCAGGTCGGAACAGGATCTCGCCCAGGCCCTCGCCGACACGCACGACTCCATCCTCGTCACCCTGAAGAGCAGCCTGGACTTGAGCGAAGGAGGCCTCGGTTTCAACGGCGAGGGCAAACGACAACTGGTGATCGAATCGGCAGACCCCCGGGAACCCAAGACCATTCGCTTCAAGTATCACTCACAGGAGGAAATCACCGATTCCCTCGTGCCTGGGCTGATTGCCGGTTTGACTCTCGACGGCGGTGCTGTAACCTTCCGCAATATCCGCTTTGAAATCGTGGCCAATGAGACGCCGAACATCGCCGTGGCGTCCTTGGGAATCAAGGGGCACGGCACGGTCCGGTTTGAGAAGTGTTGGTTCGTGCAAACGGACGTTCCGTTTTGGCGCTTCATTGACGATCGGCGTAAACGCCTCCCCATCGCCGACATTTGCGTGGACAATCCCAACGGCAATGCCGCGGATCGACCACGAATCGTGCTCGACCAATGCAGCTTCATGGGTGGACAGTCCGCCGTCACCATCCACGGAACCGGGGACGTCCAGACCACTCAATGCGCCTTCATGCCGCACGGCGTCCTCTTTCATCTGCGCGGCGACAGCGGCGATCACGGCGTTTCCCTCAAACTGCAACACTGTTCCGCGTTCGTCGTGCGCGGCCCCGCTTTTCGCCTCGACGACACGGCCACGTGTGTATTGCAGGTGGACAATTCCATCTTCTCGTGCCCCAACAACCTTACCCGCACCGACGATCCTCACTTGATCCGCCAGACCGATTCCGCGGACCCGGCCGTTCGCTATGCCGGCTCGAACAACGCCTATCACGCCCTGTACGCGCTTTGGGCCTTTCCGGAAACCCGGCCCAACTCGATCAGCAAGCTTGAAGAATTCCAAGCGGAAATCCTCAACGCCGGCGGAAGGGGCGACGTGGGCTCCCAGGACTTGAAGACCTCGCCATGGGTGTCCGCCGACCCGCTCAAGCAGGAGCCCAGCGTGGCCTTCCAGGTCAAAACCGATATGCGCGAGGTGCGCACGCCGGACCTCAAGCGCAGCCTGGGAGTCGAAATGTGCGCCTGGGGTCCGATGGCTGAGCTGCCGCCCTTGACCGTCCCGGATAACGCCGTAGTCGCCGACGGCGGCTACAAGCTCAATCCCAACGAGAAAATCGTCGATCCGGAATACGACGGCGTGCCCGGAATCAAAGGTGTGTACAAGACGATTTTTCAAGCGATCGCTCTCGCAAATGCCGGAGACGTCTTGCTCATCAAGCACGGTAAGACGCGCGACATCGAAGTCCAGCCAATGCGGCTCGACAAGCCCAACGTCGACTTGACGCTTCGCCCCTATCCGGGACACGCGCCGATCCTCAACGTCGCCGACACCTCCGAGGAAGATGCAGCCCTGTTCCGGCTGCAAGACGGCAAGCTTCAGTTCGAGAAACTGGAGTTCGTCCTGGAGCCCGATCAGCTTAGCTTCCGCGCCCAGGCGGTGGTCATGATAGCGGGCAACGCGTCTTGCTCTTTCAAAAACTGCGTCGTCACCATGCAGCCCACCGAAAAGGTCAAGCATTCCCGGCGCATTCCGCTCAGCGCGGTCACGCTCACCGATCCCGAAGACGCCATGAAAATGGGGACCCGCAACGGCCGCACGGTCGCGGAGATCAAGTTCGAGGACTGCTTCGTGCGCGGCGAAGGCGACCTGTTATCCGTGCGCGCGAGCCGGCCCCTCGATTTGGACATTCGCAACACGCTGATTGGACTTGCCGGCTCGCTCCTGGCCGTCAACGGCGCCACCAAAGAAGCGGCCGCCGAGGCGCTCGCGGCCATCAAGCTGACGCGCGTGACCGCATTCATCACGGAGCCGGTGCACGTCCTCCGCGCGGGGAAGAACGTCAAGGGTCTGGTGCTGACCCGCGTGGAAAGCGCCCGTGACTGCCTTTTCGTGTCCTTGTTGGAAAAGCCGCTCGTCCATTTGGAAGCCAACGAAAATACCGAAGAGGCCATTCGCGGCTACTTCGACTGGAAAGGCGGGCACAACGCCTTCGCCAATTTCAACATCGAAAAAATCATTGAAACGCGACCGGAAGATTCGCTGAGCAGCACAGGCATGGACGCGGCACGTTGGGCCGAGGTGTTCAAGGAGCCCGACAGCAAATTCTTGAGCGCCGAATTTCAAATGCCGCTGCCATTGAAGCGCTCCTTGTGGCTGGCCCATCCCGAGGACTTTCAGCCCCGTTCCGTTTCGCGCGAGGCGCTCAATTCCTTCGGCGCCATTCTCACGCCTGATTCACTGCCCCTTCTACAACCTTCGAAGAAGATCGAAGCCGGCCGCAGCGAGGAATGAACCTCAGCGAGGAATGAACCTCAGCGAGGAATGAACCTCAGCGAGGAATGAACCTTAGCGAAGAAGGAACCTTAGCGAGGAAGGAACCTTAGCGAAGAATGAATTCGCCGTACACATCCTCATTGAAGCCAATGTAAAGCGTCTTCCCCTTGCGAACCGTCGGCGCTCGCAGATTGCCGGTCGGACCGAGAATGTGTTCGGCCAAGGCGTCGTCGTCGGGCTTGTCCTTTTTCATGTCGAAGGCGACGACCTTCTTGCCCTTGGCCACTACGACCTTGTCGGCGCTGCGAGCTAAAGCGATGGCTTCGTCGCGGCCGCGCCTCTCCTTGCCGGCGTCGGCGACCGCATCCACGGAAACCTTGTTTTTCTCAAGGAACCCTTGAGCTTTCTTGCACGTCATTCATCCTTTGCGATGGTACATCCAATCAATGGCCATAAACCCTCCATCAATATTTAGACATCAATATTTTGGCATAGAGCGGTCGATTCGGTCCGCCCATGCCATGATTCCGCCCTTCAGATTTTTGAGCTTCGTGAAGCCCTGTTGCTTCAAAAACTGGATTGCGCGGGCGCTGCGCATGCCGCTCTTGCAGTGAACGATCATCTCTTTGCTCTTGTCGAGTTCGCCGTAGCGCTGGGCGATCTGCGGCAACGGCACGAGCACGCTGCCGGCCAGCTTGCAGATCTGGCACTCCTCGGGGTTCCGCACGTCGAGAATGAAAGGCTTGTCGCCGCGCTCCAAGCGCTGGTGCAGTTCTTCCACCGTGATATCGGCGTCGCTTCCTTCACCCCCGACCCCTTTCCCTTGAGGGGCGACCGGTGCTTCCTGGCCGCGGATGCCGCAGAAGTGCTCGTAGTCGATCAAAGCCTTGATCGTCGGCTGCTCGCCGCACATGGGGCAGCGCGGGTTGCGGCGGATTTTGAATTCCTGAAAGCTCATCTGGAGCGCGTCGTAAAGGAGCAGCCGTCCGATGAGCGGCGAACCTTTGCCGAGAATCAGCTTGACCGCTTCGGTCGCCTGAATGCAGCCGATGAGACCCGGCAGGATGCCAAGGACGCCGCCTTCGGCGCAGCTTGGCACTTCGCCCGGCGGCGGCGGCTCCGGATACAGGCAGCGATAGCACGGCCCAGCCGGCGGTGCGAACACCGACGCCTGACCGTCGAAGCGGAAGATGCTGCCGTAAACGTTGGGCTTTTTGAGCAAGACGCATGCGTCGTTGACGAGATAGCGCGTCGGAAAGTTATCGGTGCCGTCGATGATAATGTCGTAGGGTTTGAAAAGCTCCAAGGCGTTGGCCGAGGTGAGTCGCGTCTCGTAAAGATCGAGCTTGACCTCCGGGTTGATGGCCCCTAGCCGATCTTTGGCCGACTGTAACTTGGAACGGCCCACGTCCGGCGTGCCGTGCAACACTTGGCGCTGGAGGTTGCTGAAATCGACGACGTCGAAATCGACCAAGCCGATCCGCCCCACTCCCGCCGCCGCCAGATACAGCCCCAATGGCGAGCCCAGCCCGCCGGCGCCGATCAAGAGCACGCTCGCCGCCTTGAGCTTCCGCTGCCCCTCGACGCCGACCTCCGGCATGATCAGATGCCGGCTGTAGCGGGCGATTTCTTGTTGGGTCAAGGAGACGTCGGACATGAGACGGACCTCGCGGGAACGGCTTAATCTCATGTCATTTTATGAAGTCGGCTGATTGAGATGTGATCTTCAGCGGCTGCGGCATACAACGAAGCCATGAGCCAGGCCTCTTGGATAAATGCTTGAGAGGAGACAGCGATGGATGAATTAGCCCTCCTTCGACTTATGGGCATTGGGTCCTCATCGGGAATCGACATAACCGCCCTAATCGCGTTCTTTGCGATCGCCGTCATTTATTTTCTGGCGCCGGTGGTCGGCTATCGCTTTCAAAGGCCGGCAAGCATGGCGCTGGCGCTGTATCTTCTCGTCGTCCATTTCGGTTTCTCGGTCATCCAAATGGTCTTTCAGTGGCTGCAATTTTTGGGCGGACCCGCGGGAAGGGGCGGCGGCATTTTCGGCGGCGGTCCTGGTCTCGGCGGCGGCGATCCCATGACCTTCCACATCTCCTTTTTGATCTCCATCCTCAAGACGATGGTGTTCCTGGTGGCGATTCTCTCGTTCGTCATCGGCCTCCAATCCTTGCGGCTGCGGCCCTACCAATCGGAGAGCGAAACGTCGCGCGATTAAGAACGACGGCATCGGTCGAGTGGCGAGGGTTGGTGCGTTCGGATATAATGGCTGTTTCAACCAACAAAATGAGTGTTGTGTAGCCGGTCACTGGCCGTCGGTGCGGGTGGACCGTCGGTGCGGGCGGAGGCAGGGGATCGCGAACGGCCATGAACCCCTCAGATTCGGTTTTTCTGGATTTCAACCTGCCCAACGCCACAACGTGGTTCTACTTTTCGTGGCTGTTGGCGATCGCTCTTTTCTTCAAATTCTCCCGCGTTCTCAGCATGCGCAACTGGGACGTGGTGACCTTGTTCCTACTCGTGCCCGGCCTTTTGGTCATTCAAGCAGCGAGCACGACGATCTTGCCCGTCGCGCAACAGCCCGCGACCCATATCGCCAGCTTGATCGGCCAAGGCGCCGGTGGAGCGTCATCGGCGACGGGTGGACTCGGCGCATTCGCACGCACCGCCCAGCCCACTCTGTCCTCGGCGCGCTGGCTGTGGTGGGGGTATTTCTGGCTCTTGTGCGGCACGGCTTACTTTCTGGTCCGCTGTTTCCTGGACCTGACCCTCATCAAACGGCCGGCGCTGGCGCCAAACCTGTCCTTCGGCGGCCTAGCCTGGTTCGCCGGGGCGCTCATGGTCTGTCTCATCGCAGTGGCTTTCCGCACGTCCGAACCGGTGCTCGCCGAGCCCGTCCGCAATCCCATTCCAACTGCCATTGACACCAAGGCTACGCCTACGATCGCACCCACGAACTCGCCCGTCGGCCAGGAGACTCCTCAATTCCAATGGGCGCGGAAGCAGTTCGGCACCTGGCTGGAGCGCGCTTTCGCCGTTCTCGGACACATCGCCGTCGTGATCGGCTTGGTGCTGATCGGCTGGCGCCACTTTCAGGATCCGGCGGCGGGCATGGCGGCGGCGACTTTCTATTTGATGTTGCCGTACACCGGCCTCTTTGTCGGCCAATCGCACCATGTCTGGCCGACGGCGTTGATGGTCTGGGCGTTAGTAAGCTACCGAGTCCCGCTCTTGGCTGGGGCGTTACTCGGCCTGGCCGCCGGGACCATGTATTTTCCGCTGGTGTTGGCGCCCTTGTGGTTTGGGTTCTACTGGAAGCGCGGCGCATTCCGTTTTCTGGCTTCCTTGTTGATCGTGGGCTCCCTTGGGTTGGCTGTCTTGTGGCTGAAAGGGGATTTGGAAGCCGGCGCCCGCGAGGCGCTGCGGCAATCCGCCTGGCAATCGTGGAAGGTTCCGACTACCGAAGGTTTTTGGACCGGAGTGCCCTGGGCTTACCGCATTCCCATATTCCTGGGCTACTCGGCGATGCTCGTGATTACTGCTATTTGGCCCTGGCCGAAGAATCTCGCGCAAGTGATCGCGCTGTCGGCGGCGCTGCTCATCGGCATCCAGTTCTGGTACGCGGACCAAGGCGGCGTCTATGTGTTGTGGTACTTGCCGCTGTTGCTATTGCTCACGTTTCGGCCCAATTTGGACGAACGCCGTGCCCCGGTGATCGTCGCCGAGAGCGATTGGTTGACGCGCGCCGGTCACGCCATGGGACGGCTCTTTAGCCGGATCGTCAAAGGTCCGGAAAAAGCTCCGGCGAGCCGATAACTCAAAAGAGGAGTAAGATTGAGATGGAGATTAGGGCTCTTTCTCATTAGTGCAACTGATTTGGCGTGGTTTTCATGCTCAACCGTCGCGACGCCATGTTGCGTTTGGGACAAATCGGACTTGGCTCCTTCGCCTTGCCGGAGTTGCTTGCCGCCCAGAGCGTATCGTCCCGACTTCCGACCCGGCGCAGTCCAGCTAAGTCGTGCATCCTTCTTTACCTGTGGGGCGGACCGTCGCAGCAGGACATGTGGGACATGAAGCCTGACGCCCCCGACGGCATGCGCAGTCTCTTTCGTCCCATGCAAACCGCTGTCCCGGGCATCCACCTTTGCGACCAGATGCCGCTTCTCGCCCGCCACACTGACAAGATCGCCTTCATTCGCTCGATGTCCCATCCGAGCACCGTGCATGAGCCATCGGTCTACCACACGCTCACCGGCAAGCGCAACGACACGCTGATCTCGCCGCGCAACATGCGCCGCCGGACGGATGCCCCCAACGTCGCCTCGTTCGTTTCGGCGCTGACGCCGCCGGGCGCGATGCCGGCCGCCGTCACCATTCCACGGCCCATCGGCCACGACGGCGTCACATATTCGGGGACTTACGCCGGTTGGCTTGGTCCGCGACACGATCCCATGGAGCTGCGCGAGGCTCCGAATTCCAACGACCGTGCGGCTCATCCGCTTGACTTGGCCGCCGACATGAACAGCTCGCGCTTGATCGCGCGACGGGGATTGCTGAGCCTGTTGGACGAAAACGACCGCATTTTGCAGAGCAGCCGGGCGACGGAAGGCCTCGGCGGCTTTCACGAGCAGGCGCATCGCATGCTGGCTTCCGCGGCTGCGCGGCGCGCGTTCAACCTTGAGTTGGAGCCGTCGGCGCTGCGCGAACGTTATGGCCGCAACGAATACGGTGAGAGCTTCCTCTTGGCGCGGCGCTTGATCGAATCAGGCGTGCGGTTGGTGTCGGTAATCTGGATGTACTTCATGTCCAATGGCCGAATCGCCAACGTTTGGGACACGCACGGCGGCACGGCGGGGCTTGGCAACGCCAGCGGTTTCGAGATGCTGAAGGCCAACTACTGCATTCCGCCGCTCGACCGCGCCTATTCAGCGCTCCTGGAAGACCTGCACCAGCGCGGCCTGTTGGAAGAGACGCTGGTGGTGACCACGGGCGAGTTTGGCCGCACGCCGCGCCTCAACCCAACCCTGGGCCGCGAACACTGGGGGCCTTGTTACACGGCACTTTTGGCGGGCGGAGGCATTCGCGGCGGACAAGTGTATGGCGCCAGCGATCGCATCGGCGCCTTTCCGCGTGATAACCCGGTGTCGCCGGAGGATTTGTTGGCGACCGTGTACCACGCACTTGGCATCGCGTCGGATACGGAAGTGCATGATCGCGAAGGACGGCCGGCAAGGATTTGTGATGGAAGGGTCATAATGAGCCTCTTTTAATCAGGTTCGGGTAGTGGGTCAGCATTGTGTTGATTAATCAACACACTAATGGCCCACTACCAAACTTTCATTTCAAGACGTGCCTGTGTGGCCGGAAGAATGAATAAACCAAATCCAGTTAGATCCCGCCGGATTGTTTCAGCGATTGGCCGGATTGTTTCAGCGAAGTGCCCGATTGCTTCAGCGAAGTGCCCGATTGTTTCAACGATAGGCCGGAATGTATCTGTCCCAGCGCCACGCTGAAACCATTTCTCTAACACTAATGGCCTAAAGATGTTAAGCGCAGATTTTTGATTTATTGACTGCTGAAGCAATTTGCTTTAAAGGCCATACACTCTCAGTTCAAATGCGGGCCGTTTTCGCGGAGGCGGCTGCTGAGATAGCGGGCGCGGGCTGCGTTTCGTTCCTCACCGTCGAGGGCGGCGCCCATGAGTTTCTGCAGATGCGCCGGCTGCGTGTGAATGAACAGCTCGTTCACGGTCGGAATGCTCACATCTTCAATCAAGCCAAGGTTCACGCCCAGACGCACGCTCGAGAGCAAGTCCATCGTTTCTTCGGAGGTCATCATCATGGCGTTCTTGAGCGTGCCGTAGGCGCGCCGAACTCGGTCGTGCAGGGCTTGGCGGCTTTCGCGGGTCAAGGTCGAGCGGGCTTGGCGCTCGTAGCTGATGATCTGCGGAATGACCTCGCGAATCTCCGTGAGGATGGTCGTTTCGCTCTTGCCGAGCGTCACCTGATTGGAGATCTGATAAAAGTCGCCCGAAGCCCGGCTGCCTTCACCATAGAGGCCGCGCACCGCCAAGTTGATTTTTTGCAGAGCGCGAAAGACCTTTTCGATCTGCTTGGTGAGCACCAATGCGGGCAAATGCAGCATGACGCTGGAGCGCATGCCGGTGCCGACGTTGGTGGGGCAGGCGGTCAGGTAACCGAATTCCTCGCTGAAAGCATAGTTGACGCGCTGCTCGATCTGGTCGTCGAGGCGGTCGATGTCCTGCCAGGCCTCGTCGAGAGCGAAGCCGCTGCGCATGACTTGCAGGCGGAGGTGGTCTTCCTCATTGATCATGATGCTGACGGTTTCCTGCGGACAGACGGCGACGCCGCGCGGACCTTCGGTGTTGGCAAGCTCTCGGCTGATAAGCTGGCGCTCGACGAGAAGCTGGCGGTCGATGGAGCTGAGGCCCGGAAGCATCAAGTATTCCAGGCGCGGCATGAAATCGAGCCTGGTGAGACGGTCGCGCAGGCTGGTTTCGATCTCCGCCTTTTGATGCGCGCTGCCCCGGTTGGAAAAGGGATAGGAGGAGAGGTTGCGAGCCAAGCGAATCCGGCTGGAGATGACGATATCCGCCTCCGGACCATTCCCGCGCAGCCATTCCCCGTTGTTTTGCGTGAGGCTATCCAGGTTCATCCGCGGTTTCCTTCTGTCGAATCAGGTCACGTAGTCGGGCGGCTTCCTCGTAGGCTTCGGTTTCGACCGCCTGGCGCAGTTGGTTGCGAAAATCCATGAGTTCCGCTTGCCGGGCCGCGTTCTTGGTGGCGTGGGGCGGAACTTTTCCCACGTGCCGGCGCGAGCGATGGATCTTTTCCAAGAGCGGTTCGAGGGCGCTTTGAAACACGCGATAATCGTTCGGGCAACCCAGCCTGCCGCCGGCCTTGAACTCCATGTACTTTATCCCACAGCTTGGACAGGTCAATCGCGACAATTCGTCGGTCATGGGGCCGATGTGCTGGCCGATGACTGTCTGCAGAATCGCCGACAAGTTCAACTCTTGATGCTTGAGAAACTGCTGTTTTTCGGCGCAGGACTTGCACAAATGCGACTCGCGCTTGTGACCGTTGACGATGTTGGTCACGTGTACGGTCGCCGGTTCCTCGCAGCTTTGACACTTCACGCCGAACTCCTCCCGCTCGCGGTTAGCGCTCACTCGAATGGGGACGAATCACGGTCCCGTGTTGAGGCGCGCTACGCCCCAATGGGCGGTTTATGCTTCTTCCAAGTGCTTGATGAGGTCGCGAACCTTGGCGGCTTCCTCATAGTCTTCCTTGGTGACGGCCTGCTTGAGGCGGTTGCGCAGTTGCGTCAATTCCGACTGGTGTTCGCGCGTCTGGGGGAAACGGCGCGGCGTTTTGCCGCAATGTTTGGTCTCGCCGTGAATGTTCTCCAACAGAGGCATCAGCTCTTCCCGAAACGCCTGATAGTCATGCGGGCAGCCGAGGCGGCCGGTGTTCCGGAACTCCACAAATTTGACGCCGCACTCGGGACATTCGGCCTGCCCCAAGAGTCCCTCTTCCCCCTCTTTGCCCAAGTCGCCGCCGCCCTTGCCGAGATTGGCTTTTTGCTGCGGTTCATAAAGGTACTTGTTGGCGCACTGCTCGCACAGGTGCAACTCTTCGAACTGACTCTCGCCCAATACTTCGGTGATGTGCAGCGTGGCCGGATTTTGGCACTTCTGACACTTCTGCATCGCTGTAAATCCCCAGGCGCTTCGCGTCAAGGTGTTCCTATGAAGGTGTTCCTGAGCGCATTGTAACAGGGGGGCCTACCCTGTCAAGCAAACGAAAAGGCGGCTGACAAAGCAAAATCGCCCGCTTGCGCGCTTGCGGCGAGTGCGCGTATCCACCCTGCGAAAACACACTTCCCCTTGTGCCTTTACACACCGCCAAGTACCATCCGCCGCGATGGCATTCATGGATGAGCGCCTGAACGAAATCAAGGCCCCCGCCGGCTGGCGAAGGCTTTTCGTGCTGACGGCGCTTGCTGGGCTTTTCGCCTGGCAAGGCTGGCTTACCTTGGGGCTGTTCGGACCGGGCGAGCCCTGGACGGACGAGCCTTGGTCGCGCTTGCTCGACGACGAGCCCATCCTCTCCGGCGCCCATCCCCAGCATCTTTACTTAGGTTGGCTTGGCGCCCACTCGCTCTGGGAATCGGGACGCCTCTGCGTGCTCGATCCAGCTTTCCAAGCGGTTTTTCCCAAGACACCCATTTTCAACGGCAGCCGGCCCGCGGAGGTGTTTCTTTACCTGGCCGGCGGCAGCTACAACCCGGCGGCGTACAAAGTCGGCGTGGCCCTGACCTGCCTTCTCGTGCCGCTGCTCTTGTGGATGGCCTGCCGCGGCGCGGGCTTGAACGATGCTGCTACCATCGCCGCCACGGCGGTTGGCATCTTGCTCTGGTGGGGACCGGCGGGACGCGCGGCGCTCGAGGCGGGTGAAAGCGAGCTGTTGCTGGCGTCGCTTGCGCTCTTGGCCCACATGGCCATGCTGGTCCGCTTCGATCGCGCTCCGGGTTTTTGGGCATGGTTCGGCATGTTCGCCACGGGATGCCTCGGTTGGTTTCTGCAGCCGCTCCTGTTCCCAATCGCTCTGCCGCTCTTGCTGATTTACTATCTTAGCGCGGGAAGCCGGCACGCCGGCTTTTCTTGGCACTTTTGCCTGTTGCTCGCCGAAGCCGGAGGTTTGGCAGTCAACCTGCCATGGCTTCTCGATTGGGTCGGCTACTGGTGGCTGCGGTCGCCGCTTCCCGCTGCCAACGACATGCTGCCTCACCGCACCTTCGCCACCCTATGGAACGCGCCTCTGTGGAGCGGGTCCGTGGAGCGCGGCCTCGCCGTCGGTCTCCTCGGCAGCGCGGCCGGCGGCGCCCTCATCTGGAACCAGACCCGCGAACGCCCAGCGGCACGGCTCTTCGGTCTCGGTGCGGCGTTTCTCTTAATCCTGGCGTTCCTCGGCGTTTCTTGGGAACCGCTGGGCAAGGTGGGCACGAGCATACTGCTCGTACCGGCCCTCTGGTTCGCGGCCCTGCCGGCCGCTCATGCGTGGACCTGTCTCGTACGTTGGCTCTACCACCAAGGCGACCCGGGCCGCGCTCTCTTGGTCGGCGTCGTCATCCTCGCGATCGGCGCGGGCGCGTGGTTCCGCGATGTCACGTTGTTCTTCGCCCAGCGTGGTATGCACGTCGAGCCATTGCAAATCGGCTTGGGCGGCAAGCGCACAGAAGTCGTCAACGCTCTTGTGGCGTACACCAGCCCGGACGCGCGAATCCTGTGGGAAGACCGACGCATGGCCCGCGCCGCGCCGCGCTGGTCCGCATTGCTGCCGATCCTGACGGAACGATCGTTCATGGGCGGCCTCGACCCCGACGGCATCATCGAGCATTCGTCGATCAGTTTCGTCGACGAGGCGCTCGAAGGAAAGCCGATTGGCGCCTGGAGCGACCATGCCCTGGAGGAATACTGCCGCCGCTATAACGTCGGCTGGGCGGTATGCTGGACCGAACGGACCACCAAGCGTTTTCGTGAATGGCCAGGCGCGGAGGCGATCGCGGAACTGGGCGACGATGTGCCAGGCACGCTTTTCCTGATCCGCGGCGCGCCGCACAGCTTCACCGTGAAAGGCCAAGCCAAACTGGTGCACGCCGACGCTCATCACATCACGTTGGCAGATCTGGTGCCGGAAAACGGCGTAATCGTCCTCAGCATGCATCACCAAACGGGGCTGCGGGCGACGCCGGGCCGCGTCCAGGTCGAGTCCCAACAAAGCGGCCGCGACCCCATCGGGTTCATCCGCCTGCGCGTCGCCGGCCCCGTGGCGCGGGTGACACTGACGTGGGGCGATCGCTAGTCAAAGGATCAATGGTGAACGTCAATCGGGAGCAGGTTCGCTCGTTCTGGAACGCCAATCCGGTTGCGGCTGCGCAGAATCCGCATCCTCTTGGAAGCCGCGAATACTTCGCCTTCTTCGATCGGTTGCGTGAATCCATCGAATGCCCGCGATTTGCCGAACGGATTCACGAGTTCAGTCTTTTTCAAGGAAAAAAGGTGCTCGACGTAGGCAGCGGCAATGGTTACGTGCTGTCTCGTTATGCCCAGCACGGAGCCGATGTTTACGGCGTCGACGTAACTGCCGCCGCTGTCAACCTGTGTCGCAAGCGATTCGCTTACATGGAACTGACCGGGAGTTTTCAGGAAGCCGACGCGGAGAGCCTTCCATTCGCCGACGACTTCTTCGATTGCGTTTGCTCGATGGGCGTCTTGCATCACGTGCCCGATACCGTCAGGGCCGTGGCGGAAATCCATCGCGTTCTCAAGCCGTATGGACGCCTGATCCTCATGATGTATCATCGCGACTCGGCGCTCTACCGGCTCAAGTATCCTCTTTTGGGCCTCTGGACAGGCAAGTCCGTTCGCCAACTCCTCAATGAATACGACGGCGCCGGCAACCCCAAAGGCGCCGTCTATTCCAAAAGAGAGCTGGCCGGCTTGCTTTCACGGTTCCAGAACTTGGAATTTCAAGTCGGGTTTCTGGAAGGCCACATGCTACTGCCCAAGTTGGGACGCTTTGTTCCGCGAACGATCATGCGTCCGCTCGTTGGGAGGTGGGGATTTAATCTATACGCGAATGCACGCAAGCGCGCGTTTGCGGTCAGCTGCCGTCGGCTTGACCCTCTTCGGCGCTCGGCCTAAACTGCGTACATGGCCAGTGCAAAGGCCTGAACCTAAGTGCCGACTCTCTGGTCATTCCTATGAACAAGGTGGATCCAGCGCAGCATGTGACGCCGGCAAACGGCGGCGAGCCCCGGTTGTCCCGCGCCAGCGTTGCACGGTTCAGCCTCTACCTTCGCCATTTGCAGCGATTTCTGCGCGAAGGAGTGCAAACCGTTTCCAGCGGACAGCTTGGCGAGGCGCTTGCGATCACCGACGCCCAGGTTCGCAAGGACCTCGCATGTCTGGGCAATCTCGGACATCCCGGCGTCGGCTATCCCGCTTCCGAGCTGATCGCCGCTTTGCGGCACCGTCTTGGCATCGATCGCGAGTGGACGGCCGTGGTCGTCGGCGTCGGCAACCTGGCCCGCGCCCTGCTTCGCTATCGCGGCTTCGAGCAACAAGGTTTTCGCTTCGTCGCCTTATTCGACGCCGACGCGAGCAAAGTCGGCCAAACGCTCGATGATCTGAAGATCCATCCGACCGATCGCATGGCCGAGATCATCCGGAAGACTGGGGCGGAATTGGGCGTGGTGGCCGTGCCCGTGGAAGCCGCCCAAAGCGTGGCCGACGCGTTGGTCGCCGCCGGCATCCGCGGTATATTGAACTTCGCCCCGACGGCCCTGCGCTTGCCCGCGGGCGTGAGCCTGGTGGCTGTCGACCTCGCAGTGCAATTGGAGCAGCTCGCGTTTCTGGTCCACCTGACGCATGGACCGGAAAAGCTCGAGACGCATTAGCTCCCGTAGCCGAATTCGCAAGAATTCGGTGCATTACCCGGTAGTGTAACGGTAGCACAAGAGATTTTGGCTCTCTTTGTCCAGGTTCGAATCCTGGCCGGGTAGATGAATGCAAATGGATTCGGCTGCCGCGGGGAAAGGTCCGGCTCGGCTCGCCGGACCTACCGGGCGGAGCGGACCTACGGATCGGAGCTACTGAGCCGAAGTGGCGGAATGGCAGACGCGCCGGACTCAAAATCCGGTCCAGGCAACTGGGTGTGGGTTCAAGTCCCACCTTCGGCAATACGGACTTAGGCCGGGATGCTAGCGCTGGCAAGTCGATGTCCTTACCATCTTCATCGGACCTCCAACAGTCGGCGGTTGCATCGATTTCGATTTCATTTCCCGGACTCCGTCATGCCCGACCAACGAACCTATGTGACCAATGCGCCGGAGTTTCGCGAAGTCAGTCGAGGCAACCCTCGTCCGTTCACGCTGACGGGCGAGCGCCTGGCCCAAGCTCGGTTGACGCCGGAAACTTGGCGGTTGGAAATTGTCAGCGACGGTTCGACTGAAGCTCAGACGCCGCGAACGATCGCAGCGGGAAACGCCGTCGACCTCGCGGCGTTGAAGCGGCTTGGCCGGCAGCACGGCAAGAAGTTTCTCAAAGCCATGCAGTGCCTGAACATCGCCCAGCCGCTCGGTCAAGGGTTGTGGGAGGGCGTGCCGCTGCGCGAGGTGCTCAGGCTGGTCGGCCGCGTCAACAACATCCGGCGGGTCTACTACTGGGGCTTTCACAACAACGATCCCGCGCAACTCTTTCAATCGTCCTTGGGCTACAACCACGTGATGGAGACGCCGCCCTGGGACTTGGGGCCGTTTGTCGCCTATCGGCTCAACGGCGTGCCCATCTCGCTTCGGCGCGGCGGGCCCGTTCGCATGATCGTTCCTTGGGCCCACGGCTTCAAATCGATCAAGTGGCTGCAGCGCATCGTCCTGACGAACGATTTCCGCGCCAACGATACCTATGCCAATCAGAATAATGATCCGGATTCATACTTGAAGACGGCGGCGTACATCGACCAAGGGCCGGAGGTGTTTCGGGCGAACCAGCAAATCACGCTTACAGGAACGGCGATGGTCGGCTGGTCGGGACTAAAGCGAGTCGAGTACTGGGTACGGCGCGACGCCGGTACGCATGGCCGGATCGCCGACGATGATCCTGCTTGGCGTACTGCGCGCTGGGAGGCCTGCACGATCGCGCCGCCGCCGGAGAATTGGGGCGGCAGCCTGCCGCAAGGTGTGCTGCCGCGCGACGTCTGGGGCTTCGACGCGCGCACCGGCCGGCCGCGCGAGTGGCCCATGCGCTTCAGTTGGGCTCTGTGGTCCGTCACCCTTCCCCGACTGGCACCCGACGTCTACGAGTTTCGCGCCCGCGCTGTGGACTTGAACGATTTTGCTCAGCCGGAACCGCGCCCGTACCCGAAATCCGGGCGCAACGAGATTCAAAATTGCTCAATCACGATTCGGGAATAGTGCTGCCGGCATGTGCCTCTTTAAGCGGGCCGGATGAGATGCTCGGCCGGGACGTTGACTTTGAATCGTTTGGTCGCGACCTCGGTCACCTTCTCCGCGAAGTGCGGATTGTCGCGGAGGATGCGGAGAAACTCGTTCCTGTCCAACACAAACAAGTCGCACAACGTCCGGGCACGAATGGACGCGGTGCGCTTTTGGCTCAAGAGCAAGGCAACCTCGCCGAACACGTCGCCGTCTTTCAGAATCTTCGTGTCGCCGTCGCCGAGAACTTCGACCTCGCCGCGGCAGATAAAATACATCTCGCGGCCGATTTCGCCTTTGGTGATGATCATTTCACCCGCGGCCGCCACCTGCGGACGTAGAGCCATGATGACGGCATTCAGAAATAGCTCGTCGCCGTCGCGGAACAATGCCGATCGCGCCAGTACATCCGGAGTGATCACTTCGTACCAACCCCGTCCGTCGTGTTGGATCAAATCCGAGGCGGCCTTCGGTCCCCACGAGCCGCGGGCGTAATTGGGAAAGACGGGCGCCGGCGTGGATTGCCACGAGTCAAGCATGGGCTGGGCAATGCGCCAGGCGGCTTCGACCAAGTCGGTCCGCGAAAAGAGCGTCGCGTCGCCGTTCATGCAGCTATAGACCATCACTTCGTAGCCGGTGTAGCGGGAAGATCGAAAGGTGTCGCCGTAGTTGAACTTCATGTGGACGGTTTGCAACCGTAGCGTGGGGCCGGGAATCTTGGCCTGAAAGAGGACTTCGATTCCCTGGTACGGCTGGATGTGGAAAATCAGTCGGTTCGAGGTTAGACGCTCGACGGGCGTTCCCCGAAATAGGACGGCCGGCGCTTTCTTGAATTGAACGACAATCTCTGTGCCGCGCTTCCAGAGCGCTTTGCCGGACCTCAGGTAAAACGGGACACCCTCCCAGCGCCAGTTGTCGATAAAGAAACGCGCCGCCGCGAACGTTTCCGTGTTCGATTTCGGGTTAACGTCTTTCTCCTGCCGATACCCCGGTTGGATGACTTGGCCCGCCCCATCGACCTGGGGACCATATTGGCCGCGGACGCAGTTCTGCGGCACTTCCTTTGGCTCGAAAATGCGGACAGCGGACAGAAGTTTCGCCTTTTCGTTGCGGATGGCGTCGGGCTCGAACGACGCGGGCGGCTCCATGGCGATGTAGGCCAGCATCTGAAACATGTGGTTCTGCATCATGTCCCGCAAGACGCCGGAGGAGTCGTAGTAACCGCCCCGGCCTTCCACGTCGACCGACTCGGAGACGTTGAACTGAACGTTGTCGATGTGGTTCTTGTTCCACATCGGCTCGTACATGCCGTTGGAAAAACGAAAGGCCAGGATGTTCTGCACGGTCTCTTTGCCGAGGTAGTGATCGACGCGGTAGATCTGGTCTTCGCGCCAGTACGAGAGGATTTCACGGTTGAGTTCTTGTGCCGACTTGAGATCGGTGCCGAACGGCTTTTCGACGATGATGTGACGCCAGCCGTCGCCCTCATGAAAGCCCGATTTGTAGAGGTTCGAAGAAATGAGGCCAAAAAATCGCGGCGCGACAGCGAAATAAAACAACAGATTTCCACCGGTCTTGTAGTCGGCCCCGAGTTTCTTGACCAGATCCGCCAGGCGATGATAGCCGTCCAAGTCTTTCGCCTCGACATAGTGCATTCGGCCGCTGAGCCAACTCCAGACTTTGGGGTCGAATTGCTTGCGAGTGTGGTATTTCTGAATGCCGTCGTCGGCGTCGCCGAGCCTGGCGCGAAATTTCTCGGTGTCGAGATCGAGGATGTCGGCGCCCACGATAGCGAATTGCTCAGGAAGCAAGCCATCGCAGGCGAGATTGTAGATGGCCGGCGTCATGAGCCGCTTGGTGACGTCGCCGCACGCTCCGAAGATCACCATCACACACGGCCTGCCCTTGGGCGCTTCGCTCTGCGGCTCAAGGCCCAGTGAGCCGACGACACCGGTCAAATCGGACATGAAATGCACCTCCTCAAATAGCGATCCGCTGTAGCCGCGTTCGCGCAGAACGCGGGCGCGCCTGGCAAACCCGCCTTCTAAGCGAAGGCGGCTACAGTGATGTAGGGTCCCTGTGATTGAAGGCCCCAGAGGGCGACTGTCAATAGGCCGAATTGCTTTCCCGCGACTGTGACCTACGCTTCCTGAAGATGATCGCCGCTTTCTTCAATCTCGCCGCCGTATCTCACTCACGTCAACGAACGTTTCGAACCGTGGTCGCCTGTCATTTGGCGGGCGTCGGCTTCATCCTTCTCGGAACTTCGCTGGTCGCCGTTTGGAATCCGAGGCTACTCTTGGGCAATGTGCTTTTGGTGGCCGGCATCGTGGAAGGCGCCTTGTTGATTGGCTGGCGACTCACGCAGATGCCCAAGAGCCAGGCGCTGGAGTTTCTGCTGGTCAGCCCGCTGCGTCCGCCGCTGGTTTTCCTGGCTGAAACTCTTGTCGGGCTGGCGCGCCTCGCCTTCGTGACTCTGTCGAGCATGCCGGTTTTGGTGATGCTTCATCTGGAAGGATTCTTGAGCGGTGACGACATAGTGATTCTGCAAGCGACTGCGTTCACCTGGGGAGCAATCACCGGCTTGGCGATGACCGTTTGGGCTTACGAATCGGTTCGCGTGCGACGATGGGGAGAAAGATTCTTTATTCTCACGGTCATCCTGTACCTGATTGTGGGAGTGTTGATCGGCGAGCATTTGCTGCATTGGCTGCGACTGTTGCCGACGGAGCTAGGCCAATGGATTCTGAACGCGTTCCGATCCTTCCATGAGGACAATCCATTCGGCGTCATAAGGCTGACCATGGAGCAAGGCCCGCAATGGGTTTGGCCCAAGTTCGTCCGGTTGGAGATCTTCAGCGGCATACTGTTCCTGCTCCTTCTGGTTCGCGGCGCCTGGCGGTTGCGCGGGCATTTTCAGGATGAGCATTACCGCCCCGTGTCGCTGAAGGAGCAAACCAAGCGGCCTCAAGTCGGCGACAGCCCCCTGGCATGGTGGGCGGTCAAGCGCGTGACCAAGTATTCGGGCCGAATCAATCTCTGGCTAGCGGGCGGCTTCGCGTTGCTTTACTGCGCCTACATCGCGATGGAGTCGAATTGGCCCATTTGGATGGGCAAACAGGTTTTCGTCATCTTCGACCGCATGGGGGGAGTACCGGCGCTGGCGACCGCCATGGTGCTGCTGGCCGCGGTGCCGGCTGCGTTTCAATACGGCTTGTGGGACAGCAACGCCCAAGACCGCTGCCGCCGACTGGAGTTGCTCTTGCTCACCCGCTTGGATGGCTTAGCCTACTGGGACGCGGCTGCCCGAGCGGCTTGGCGCCGCGGCCGAGGGTATTTCGCGATTGCGCTGGTCTTGTGGGCTTCAGCTTGTTGGGCGCAGAAAATGACATTGAGCCAAGTGTTGCTCAGCTTGGCCGCTGGAGTGATTCTGTGGGGGCTGTACTTCGCAGTCGGCTTTCGCGCCTTCGCAAGCGGCATGCAGGCGAACGCCTTGGGCATGAGCTTGACACTCGGTCTACCGCTGGCGACCGCTTTTCTCGCAAGCGGGGGTTGGACGTTCGCGGCGGCCATGCTTCCGCCGGGCAGCGTCTATTTTCCCGGGCAAGCAAATTGGGAATGGCCTTGGATCGTTGGGTCGCTCGTGGCCGGGGGACTGACTCTAGTTATTGCGCGACATTCCTTGGTGCAATGTGAATCGCAACTGCGCCGCTGGTATGACCGAAATCACGTTGCCGGCGGCGGTCAGTAGTCCTTATTGCATCACCGCACTTTACCTTTGCTCCCATTAGCGCCCGGCCGGCGTTCCTTGTCGAACCAGGTGTGCTCCGGGCGGTTGAGGATGCCGTCTATCACATTCCGCACCGCCTTCGCCTGCGCGTCCATTCCGTTGCTCTCGGCGTGGTGAACGATTTCGCGGGCTTGGGGTATGAACTTCATGTAGAAGCGGTCGGCGACTTCGAACATGCCGTGCCAGTGCGTGTAATCGGGCGCCATCATGGAAACGCCGTGGCGGGCGCGGCGGCCTTCATGGTGCCAGAGGTAGAACCAGGTCCATTCAATTTCCTCGTCGAACTCCGTTTTCGTGAGAAGCTGCTGTTCGCGCAGCGCCTTCATGATCGATTGTCCCGGCTTGGCGAACTTCTCGTTATAGAGGACGATGAAATCGTCGTACTGTTTGTAGAAAGCGTCGATGTAATCGCCGGTGTGGCAATGGCTGCAAACGCTTTTCATGCGGGTGCGCTTGGCTTGGCCGGTGTCCTTGATCAGAGCCGCGCGTTTTACCGGATCGGTTTCCGTGACGACGTTGTGATTCTCGTCGGTATCCATCCACAAGCTGACGGGCGGCCGGTTCGTCCAGGAAATGCGCTCACCGGGATCGTGGGTAATCTCGCCGCCGTTGCGGGTGTTGGCCGACATGTGGCAGGTGGCGCAGGTCGGCGCTTGCGAGTAGTCCTTGCCCAGCACCCATCGTTCGGAGCCGAGGTTCATGAAGTCCTTGAGGTCGCGGAAAGCGACGCCGTGCTTCGACTCCTCGTAAATCTCCTTTTGCGGATGGTCCGGGCCGAGATGGCAGTTACCACAGTTTTCGGGCTGGCGGGCGCGGCGGGCGGAGAAGTCGTGCCGGGAGTGGCAGGCCGAGCATGAGCCGCGCGAGCCGTCGAGATTAAGCCGGCCGATGCCGTGATTGGGATAGGTGCTCGGGTGCAAGAGCGGACGCCCCTTATCCTTCATGATGCGGGCCACAGCTTCTTGATTCGTGGGTTTGCCATTTTCGTCGGGCTTCAAGTCTTCAAAGGTGATCATCTTGCCGTCGGTGGAGCGCAGAGCCACCTTGGTGCCATGGCATTGCTGACAGCCACTGAGCGCGCTGGCCATGCCGTTGACCGGCCCTTTGAGATCATCGCGCCCCGGCGTCGGTGAATGCGGATTGAACGGCACCCGCGAGCCTTCCACGGTCTCTGCCAGAGTGTTGTCGAGCGAGTGCAGAATGTTGCCGCCGGCCGCGTGGTGGCTCCTGGCGAATTGATCGGCCTCCTTGCGGTGACAGCGACGGCAATCGAGCGGCGTCACCACGGTGGCGATCAACGCGCCGTAATGATCGAAGCCGTCAGCATCACCTTTTTCGGCCTGGTGGCATTCGACGCAGCCGATCGCCTTGCGCGCATGGGTGCTTCCTTTCCAGTGCTCAACGATGGCGGGCGTGGTCTGCTGGTGACACTCGACACACTGCTTCGAACTCGCCGGCACCACATAGTGCGCTCCCATGCGGTCGCCTTCGCTCTTCTTGCGCAGGACTTCCATCCATTGCACGAGAACAAGCGAAAGCAGGAACAAACCGCCCAAGATGCCGATGATGATTCGCTTGGTTTCCAGGCGCATGATTTCTCCCCGTGAAATTGCAATTCTCTAACGCAGAGGACGCGGAGAACGCAGAGAACGGTATTAGCACTCTCCGCGTTCTCTGCGCCCTCTGCGTTTTAGTGTTCAACCGCAGCCTCCCAGACCGTTAGGCCGATGATGGTCAACACCGCCGCGATGCCGATCCAGACGCTCGCCTCTTGGAAGCGCGTGAAGCGGCGGATCCAGCCGTCAATCAGAGGCCAGCAGAACATCACAAAAACAATGAACCCCATGCTCACGACCGCGGCCGTTCCAGAGAACAGCTTGAGCCAACGGAAAGTGACGTAGAAAAACCACTCCGGCTTGATGACCTCGGGCGTGGTCAACGGATCGGCGCGCGGGCCGAGATCGGCGGGCAAGATGGTCGCCAGGGCGCTCAAGAGGATCATTAGCACCAGGCCGATCGTGAGTTCGGTGTAGAAGTGATCCGGAAGGAAGCGGAAATGCTTGGGCGCGTCCGCAGGCTCGTTGGCAAACTGCAATTCCGTCACGCCATGAAGCCGAATAAGAAGGATGTGAATCCCGAGGAGCAAAATCATGGTCACCGGCAGAATCGCGGCGTGGAGGATGAAGAAGCGGGGAAGCGTCTTTTCGTTGTAAGTTTCGCCGCCCAACATCATTCGCTTGAGAAAGCCCCCGACAAGCGGGATGTTCTCCGAGATGTTGGCGCCGACGGTTGCGCCCCAATAGCTGAGCTGCTCGTAAACCAGGCTGTAGCCGGTGAAGCCGACGACCAACGTGCACAACAGCAGGCACATGCCGATCATCCAGTTGACCTCGCGCGGCCTGCGGTAGCCGCCGGTGAAATACACGCGCATCTGGTGGAGGATGACCGAGGCGATCATCAAAGTTGCCGCCCATTTGTGCAAGCTGCGAAAAAACCAGCCGTAATTCACTTCGTCGGTGATGTAGCGAACCGATTCATACGCGGTGGACGGCGAAGGTTGATAGTAAAAGGCCAGCAGAATACCAGTCACGATCTGCACGACGAAGAGGTACGCGGGAGTGCCGCCCAGGCAGAACCACCAGCGCTTGAGATGGTTCGGCACCGGCTCGTTGGTTAGCTCGCGCAGCACTTCGCCTTGAAGCGGAATGCGCTCCTTGAACCAGGCGCCGATGCTTGCCATGTGCGCTCCTACTCCCACGTTTAGCCGCGAGCCCGCGGCGAGCGCGGGCGTGACGCCCGTTTGGACGGGATGCCGTCCGCGCTCGCCGTTGGCTCGCGGCTAAACAATCAACCCAAACAATCAACCCAGCGCCTCCGTCGGCACCTGGATGAAGATCAACCCGTTGTCGATGCGCAACGGGAAATGCGCCAATTCTTGCCGCGCGGCGGCGGGCGGTCCTTCGGTCGCTTTGCCGGTTGGGTCAAAGGCGCCGTTATGGCAAGGACAGAAGAACCGGTTGTGCTGCGGCTCCCAATGGACCTGGCAGCCCAGGTGCGGACAAGTAGTGGACAGCGCCAAAAAGTCGTCGGCCGTGCCATCTTGCTTGAGGCGGGTGATGGTCACGGCTTGGCCCGTCGGCGTCTGCAATCGAATGGCATCGTTGAGCCGGATCTTCTCGGCTTCACCGACAAAAACCCATGAGACCTTTCGACCGTGGCTCGGATAGAGAAGACGCAACGCCATACCGGCGAACGCGCCGTAGCCGGCGATCAACCCGCCTGCCATGGTGAGGGTCGATACCTTGGAGAGAAAGCTACGGCGATCCGGGTCTTCGGATTTTGAGTCTTCAGGTTTTGAATCGCTCATGTATTGCCTTTCATGCGATATCCGTCATTCGATCGGAACCTTATACGTCAGCGCTCCGATTGGCTCGCCGGCCTTCACGGTCTTGTAGTTGGCGTGGCACATGGTGCACTTTTCCATGACCACCGGAATCGGCGTGATCGCCCGCAGATAGGCTTTGCCGTTAATGCGCGTAACCTGGTCGTAGAATGCCTTGCCGGTCTTCAGTTGGCGGATTCCCTCCTTGTCGAAGTCATCCTTAGCGACATTCACCGGGTTATAGGGATCGCCGGTAGCGTCGATGATGCGGATGTCGTGCCAACCCTTGTCCGAAATGGCCTTGAACCAATTGACTGCCGCTCGCCCCGCAGGGTAGTCCTTCTTGTCGCGCACGTATTTGTCGGTAATCAGGACGATGGCCGTCTTGTACACATCGTCCAACATGCGCACGGTCTTGCGCGCACGTTCGACGGCCGCGGAGTCTTCGCTCGTTGGCTTTTCTTGAGTGGCCGAACGTCCGGCGGAACTAAGCAGGGCCGCCAAAGCCACGGTCGCGGTACCGAACACGGCTCGGAGAGGAACACGACGCATCGAGTCTCCTTTCGTAGGAAAAGTACGAGTCAACCTTTTTCGACACCGGCAATCGGACTTTTGAGCAGGAGGGCAGGGCATGGAGCGCCGCGCAGAATCTTCTCCGCAACGCTGCCCAGGAGCAACCGGCGAAGGCCC
Organism: Planctomycetota bacterium; assembly: GCA_016195405.1. Classification (GTDB taxonomy): domain Bacteria; phylum Planctomycetota; class Planctomycetia; order Gemmatales; family Gemmataceae; genus JACPZP01. The sequence goes on from JACPZP010000031.1 coordinate 89,367, forward strand.
GTCCGGCCGTGAGTTCCCATCACGATCAGGTCGCAGGGAGCTTCAAGAGCAACACGGATAATTGCATCCGCTGGGTCGCCTTCTTCCAGGCGAAACTCGGCATTGCAGTCCGGTTTCTGGCAGCGCCGAAGTTTGTCTTCCAACTCACGCCGGCGGCCGGCAGATTGCTCGGCAATTTTTTCAAACTCGGCGTAAGGGACCACCGGCTCGGGCACGGCAACGTGCAAGACGATCAAGCGTGCATGGTAATCGCGAGTAAGGGTGAACGCGACATCGAGAGCCGCTTCGGACGAATCCGAAAAGTCAGTTGGGCAGAGGATGGTTTGGAATTTCGGCGCCGCGGAGCTTTGCTTGACCGTCAACACCGGACACGTTGCTGAGTGCAATACCTTTTCCGCGACGCTCCCCAAAAGCAGCCGGCCAAGGCCACTTCTCCCATGAGTCCCCAAAACAATCAAGCCAGCTTCGATCTCCTGCGAGACTCTGAGAATTTCATCGGCCGCATCGCCGTCTTCCAGTCGATGCTCGATGCGGACATTCTGGTCGGGGGCCCGCACTTCGCGGAGGGCTTGACGCGGTCCCTCGTAATACTCATCAGGGTTTTGTTCCATCAATACTTGATCCTGACCGAGCGGCGGCGGCACGACGTAAAGCGCGACGATGCCGGCGCCGCAATCTCGAGCCAGCGCGCACGCCAGCGGGAAAGCGTGTTGGGCGCTTTCCGAGAAATCGGTGGGAAACAGAATGGTGTGAATCGGCAACATGTTCAATCTTCCGCGGCGAGGTCCAGGTTAAATGCATCCTGAATCAAATCGTTTTCCTTGGTCTCATGCTGTCGCACTTCGTTGACCCACGACAGCATCCTCTGCCGAAGGGAATCATCCGTTTCGGTTTGGCTTCCTGATTCATCGATTAGCTTTGCCAAGTCTTCGGTCAGCTTTTTGTGTTCACGTCGCAATCCTTCGATACTCCGTTCCAAGTGCGGTCCGATCTTCTTCACGGCGTCCAGGTAGCCGTTTTCCTCCTCCAAACGGAAGTGCTTCTGCACATGGTTGTACGTGGCTGCAAGTCGGTCGTGCAAGTCGTCAAAACCGCTCTTTGCCGCCAGGCGCACGGAATCTTCCAGCGCTCGCAGGTCGCGCAGCAGTTGTGAATGGGCCGTTCGGAGGGCGCTTGCCAGGGCAGTCTCGGTGTCTGTCACAGTTCATCCTGCTTTCTTGAACAAATCGAGGAATCGGTCCTCATAGTCTTTGAACACACCAAGGCGGTCGAGTTCTTGTTTCAGTGCGAATGCTTGCGAACGATCCTGCATTGCCTGCTCGAATAACTCTTCCAGATGCTTTTCGTCGCCGGCCGAGACGCGCTTGTCCTCTTCGGGCTCCGTACGGAACGCTTCCTCTTCATCCGGATGCTGTTGCTGTTCGAATGCCTTCTCCACGCGGGCCAGAATTTCCCCCAGTTGCTGATCCATGCTCTTGACCTGCTTGGCCAACTCGGTGAAATCCAATTCGATGCCGGCGATGGTCGTGAAAACTTCCAAGATCGCCTGCGACGCTTTCGGAAACGGAAGCTGGGCGAAGATGTGCGGCATCTCGCCCAAAAGACACGTGCCGCGGAGACCGTTCTCGCCGGCCACTCCCAACAGAACGCCGTTGAGCCCGCCGATGTTGCCGTCTTGAAGGATCTCCAATTCGAGGCGCTTTAGCTCTTCGAGGCTCTGCACGTCGGTCGCGGCCCCGAAGACGCGCGATAAATGCTCGGGGTGCATCTGCGTCGCCATGGCGGCGAACGTGAACACGCGCTCGACTCCAAGCTCTTTGGCGTATTCGACCAATTTGCGACAGAAGTGGTATTTCCCCAACGGCGGCTGGGCTTCACCGAGGAATACGACCAGATCGTGTTGCTTCTTCGGATCGGTCCAGAGAAAGAACCGGTTGGCCGGACGCCGCGCGATTTGAATCATGCCCTCCTTGACATCGACGTGATCGACGTCAAAAAGTTCGCTCGCCTCGTATTCGCTGATTAGATTCATTCCCAACTTGGCCAGGAGATAAAAGCCGGCGCTAAGGGCGACATTGCCCATGCCCGGCCAGACGGCGACGAGCCACGGGTGAGTCAGCTTCGGTTGTTCCGCCATCGGTGCAAGCTCCTCTTCGAGAACTGTGGCGACCGGTTTCCAACCGGTAGGTCCGGCAAGTTGGAAACTTGCCGCCACATCACGGCCGACTTCCTCTCTTGGCGAGCGGTAGGCAATAGATGGCCGCCACGGGTCCTTTCTCCGGCATCTTATCCGGCCTTACCGCGTAGACGGTTCGGTCGTGTTCGAGGGTGGAGGCGGCGGCCAGGTTCAACAGATCTTCATCGCCCGGTTGTTCTTCCGCATGTTCCTCCACTTGGCTGCCGACTGAATCAAACGTCCCCCAGCAATGCCGACCCTCAGCCACGAATAACGTCTCGCTGCGACCCTCATGAGCGGCAGCGACGATCTCGGTCAACTCATGGCTGGTACGGCCGGTTCCAACGAGTTGCCGGTATTGGGCGGCTGCTCTATCTTGTGCCTCGCTAAACCGCGGCGCGACCAGAGCCCAGGCGCGATCGTGCAGCTCCTTAATGCTGAGCCGATCTGGATTGCCCTTCAGTCCTTCTGCAACGAGATGGGGATAAGTGTTAGCCTCACGGTAAATCGGCTGCAAGTAGTCGACCGAGGCCAGCACGAGCGGCGCCTTCTCCTCGCGAAGCAAGGGATGCAAGGCCCGATCGATCTTTTGAAAATATAGGAGCAGATCGTCCTTGGCGTCATCGATGCCCACGCCGTGTCCGGAGAAGATTGCGCCCCAAGTCCCTCCGGATGTGCGCCGGCTATGGAACGTCAGCATCTCATCGCGGTCATGAGTAACGAGCGCTTCGGCCAGATTCTTGGGCACGCTTTTCGTTTCGATATCGCTAATGCCGTAGTGCGTGCCCTGCAGCAGGCGAACCGCATTCTGACTGAACGCAAGAACGTAAAAGCGGCCATTGCCCGCGAGCAAGGGTAGGAGCGGCGTGATGTGAAAGCGACCGCCCAAGACGGCCAAATCGGTGAACGCGATCGGGAGACGGTAGCTGCGCAGAAATCCGGGCGCAAGAAAGAACGCCAGCCCATCGGATTGATTTTTCCAGAAAACGCTGTTCTCCACCAGCTGCCGTGCCGGCTCCAACAGCTTCCTGGCATCGGGCATGCGCCGGCCGGCAGCGACCAAGCGCTTCTCCACTTCGACCAAGTGCCCCCGCCAGCGAATGGGGTCAACTTCGCTGCCGCCGCGGTGCGTGGGCATATAGATGGAGACGCAGGGTGATTGCGCTGGTGTCACGAGCGTTCGGATATCGGAGCGCGTAATAAAGTCCATCGGAGCCTCCGGTCGTTTGTTTGAGCAAGAATCCTTTAAGCAATGCTCGTGCCGGAACGTCACAGCGAAGAAAATGAGTGCGGAAGGATGATCGGACCCCAAGATTCTTCTGCT
>JACPZP010000167.1 GCA_016195405.1 Planctomycetota bacterium
AAACCTTCAACCTGACCAATACGCCCGTATTCTCCGCACCGAATAACAACGTCGAGTCCGGGGCTTTTGGCACGGTGACCGGCCAGAGCAACGCCCCCCGGTCCGTGCAACTCGGACTGAAGCTGCTGTTCTGATTCGATATAAGAAGGCGCGGGTTTATTGTCGCCCCTCGTTCGCCAAACTTTTGAAGTGAAAGTACTTGCGCCATCCGGATGTCATGGATTCAGATTCGCGCTAAGCTGATCCCCGCGCTTATTACAAAACGTGCTATAATGATAGTGAATGGAGCAGAGAATTCGCCCGGACCAGTTGCGGTCGGCACGTAGCGCAGCCGGACTCACGCAACAGCAGGCTGCGGACCGCCTTGGTGTGTCACAGGCATATCTTGCGCTGCTCGAGCGTGGCCGGCGTCCCGTGACCGCTCACCTTGGAGCCAGAATCGTGAACCTTTACGGCCTCGGTCCCGTCGCGCTGCCGCTGAGCGCCGACCAACTCGGTGATTGGAACTCATCCTCATTCGCGGCGGGACTCGCTGGCCTGGGATATCCGGGCTTCCGGCAACTGGCCGGCACGCCGGCTTACAATCCCGCGACCATCCTCCTCGCGGCGATCACGTCGAGCAGTGTCGAGGTGCGCGTCCTCGAGGCACTACCCTGGCTGGCCGTTGCATATCACAATCTCGACTGGGAGTGGTTGATCCGGGAGGCCAAGGTCCGAGATGTTCAGAATCGGCTCGGATTCGTCGTGACCCTAGCGCGGCAGGTAGCAGAGAAGCGGGGCAATGGCGCGGCTACGGGTCGGCTTCACGAAATCGAGGAAATCCTGGACCGCGCGCGGCTGGTCCGTGAGGACACTCTGTGCCAAGACTCGCTCTCGGACGCAGAACGTCGATGGCTTAGGCAGGTGCGTCCCGCCGAAGCCAATCACTGGAATCTGTTGACGGACCTGAAAGCCCAACTCTTGCCCTATGCTGCCGCATAACCGGCCACGGGAGCCGTGGAACTCGTTCCTTGGCGGCCATCGATGCCACTCTCGATCACCAGGTCGTCTTACATTGCATCGGCGGATTTGCGATCGCGATGCTGTACGACTTGCCGCGTCCGACGGTCGATGTCGATTGTCTGAGCGTGATCCCCGTGGAGGAGACCGCGTCTCTCCAGTCACTGGCCGGCGGAGGATCCGCGCTGCATAAGGAACATGGAGTCTACTGGCGGCATGTCAGGATTGTCACCGTTCCCGAGAACTATCAAGACAGACTATTGCCGATGTTTCCCGGGGCGTTTCGCCGGCTTGCTGCTTTTTGGCCTCGAAGCGCACGACCTCGCGCTTTCCAAACTCGACGCAACTCGGCTCGCGATCGAGAGGACGTCAAGTTCCTCGCCCGTTCGGCGCCGCTCGACCTTTCTGTTTTGGAGAGCCGGTTTCAATCAGAACTTCGGCCGTACCTCGCGAACACGGACAGGCACGATTTGACGATGCGCCTCTGGCTTGAGATGCTGTCCGGCGCATGATTTTCAACCGCCGGGGCAAGGACGTCAAAGTCCGGCACAGGATGCGGCACTGGGTGGCGACCTCGAGAAAGCAGAGTTCGAGTAACTTGTCGTGGCGTTCGCGAAGACGGACCCGGGTCTAGAGGGGAATACCCCGTTAAACCGAAACGGGGTGCTAACCGGAGAAAGAGAGAATTCGAGGCCGCACAGTTGGCCCGCGAGCGGAACTGTGACGGTTCCTCTCGTACCCCGGAGCGCCAGTCTCGACAGAGAGTAGCCGAAATGGACTTTGGCTCCTCAGCCTGGGACTCGAACCTACAACCCTCGAACCAGGCAGTCCAAGCGCCCTCCGCCTCCCGCAATCTCCGAGCAGGCAACCGTCCGAGCGGAGCCGCCGCCGACGTTTGCAGCTTTCATAACGCCGTATTACGGGCACAACGGTGTTTGCATAGTGGAAGCAGCGATGAGGACGGAATATGTGCGTCGCTGGCTTGGCTTAGGGACGCCGCACGCGGCTTCAAGAAGCACCGGGCCATACAGTGGCGCAGTTATTCGCCAGCGCAAAGGGCGACGTAACAAGCAAGTTGACTACGTGCTGGCGCAGCTCGCGGCCATTCACGATTTGTCAGGCGATCCGGCCCTGCCCATCCAGTGACTGTAATGAAGCAAGATCACGCCGGGGACGGCCGTTCACCTGTGGCCGTGGAGTTGTCAGGATCGACCACAGCCCTGGGCGCTCGTGCCCGGCGACCTCGATTAGTACGCGGACTTCCCGCCGCTCTCCAGATCGAACTTCGCCGCGCTAGCGTCCTTAGGCGGCACGATCTTTTCTGGATCGACCCGGACCATAAGGTACTTGATATGGTCGTCGATTCGTGTGAACCAGTGGCCGACACCAGCCGGGATGATGATGACATCGCCCGGCTTCAAGTGGTGAATTGCGCCGTTGCGAACAGAACTCCCGTTACCGCCAGGGCCGTTCAGGTAACGGACGGCGCGGTCATCACTCGGCCGGGCCTTCAGGTCGATCACGTCCGATCCGGTCACCAGCGTGGCTGTTCCTTCGAGGATATGGTAGACCTCGCTGACGCGGTGGTGTAATGCCACCGATTGAGGCGCCGGCTCGTTCAGCTTGCCCCGGTAGACGACGCCTACTGCAATGCCGGTCTTCCCCGCGTCAACCGACCGCACTTGCTGATCTCCAAACCGGCGCTCCCTTCCCCCGGTTTTTACCGAACGCTGGAGGAAAGCCTCAATCTCGCCGCTGGCAATGTAGGTGGCCGAACAGCGATTGCAGGTGGACTCGTTTGTCTGTGCGGAAGCAGCGAGGGCGATCACCGCCGCCTTGAATGTGATGCGTGCGAAAGCAGTCAGTCGTTTCATCAGGTCGCTCCTTGGCCTCGACTCGGTAGGCGGATCAGCGCCGGCTCGTCCAACTCCGGGGCTGGCTGAACGTCCGGGTGAGCGAGTCTCGTGTTGACCGGCATCGGAGCACAGGATCACGGGACGCGCTCGCCGTCTCCGACGGATCGAGTATAGCTCAGGCGGCTTTTAGCGGCTGGGGAGGCGGAAGGCGGCCATTTCCTGGGCGTTTCGGACGAGCAGGAGGCCGGAGGCGAGGACGGGGTGGTTCCAGGTTTTGCCTTCGAGGGCGGGGATCTTGGCGAGTTCCGTGAACCCTGAAGGTGATGCCTGAACGAGGGCGAGCTCGCCGTCTTCGGAGAGGATGAGGAGAAGATCCTGATCGGGGAGCAGGAGCATCTGGCCGTTGCCGTAGCGGCCGCCCTTCCAGACGCGCTTGCCGTGGTTGAGGCCGATGCAGGCAAGGATGCGGGCGTCGAAGCCATAGGCGTGGCCCTTATGAATGACGGTGTCGTTATAGTAGGGCTTGAGGGCGAGGGAGGTCCAGCGGGTTTCGATGGTCCAGCCGTTGGGGCCGCGGACGGGGTCGATGCGGCGGGTGCCCTTGGCCTGGGAGGCGGAGATGAGAATGCCGCCGCCGGGGATGAGACGGGAAGTTCTGCAAAAAGCCTACGCGGACGCGCAGGACGATGCCGTCAACCAACGGGCATGCAAATCGGTGGAGGGAAAGGAATTGGCTCCCCGAGTGGTACACGAAGGAATTCGCGCCGTTCGACCACGGAGAGACACTGGCAAGACGGTTCTATGTCAATGACTTCCGGCAAAAGGTCTTCCCGACTGGATTGCCCGGCTTCATCAGGGCGGTATACTGGAAGTCGATGGCAACCGTGACCGAGATAGGTAGCCTGATCTCTCGACGTCCCGGCATTCGCGGCGGGCGGCCGTGCATTGCTGGGACAAGTGTCTCAGTTCGTCGGATCGCTCAGTGGCACAACATGGGTCAGATTCCGGAAGAGGTGGTACAGACGTTCGGAGGCCACTTGTCGCTGGCGCAGGTTCATGCGGCTCTTGCCTACTACTACGCCAACCAAGCGGAAATCGACACCGACCTGGAAGCCGAGGACCGCGAGACCGAGGTTCTGGAACGACAACACCGGCGCTGATCCACACTCGTGAATCAGATCAGCCTATACATCGACGAAGATGCGATGCACAGTCGTCTGGTCACGGCTCTTCGCTCTCGTGGCGTCACGGTGGTCACGGTTGTGGACGTCGGACTGACCGAGAAGACCGACGAGGAACAGTTGGCCTTCGCTACCGAACGCGAGTGTGTCCTTTACACGTTCAACGTCTCCGATTTCTATAGACTTCACACTCAATGGATCAGTGCCGGACGCGAGCATGCGGGCATGATTCTGGCGCCGCAACGACGGTTCTCGGTGGGCGAGCAGTTGCGCCGGATCTTGCGTCTTCGCGCCAACAGGACCATGGCGACTATGCGGAACCAGGTCGAGTTCCTCGGCAATTGGGGTTGACGCTAGGCGCACCTCGTTTCCGACAAGCCCTGAGTCGGAGCCCTGCGGGCGACGCGCCAATCATGGTTAACAGGCTTGTTCGACTTGGGGACCCAAGCGGGAGATGGCTCCCCGAGCGCTACACGATAGGAACACAGGGTGTTTGGCAGGGCCGGAGACGACCGTAAGTTATTGGTTCTCCATACGGTTCGGTAAATCTTCCACAGTTCCCGCTGAATCCTCGAACAGCCGGTGCCCGCTCTCGTGGTCGGCTCGGAATGGTGCTCTCCGCAACCAGGGTACTCCCACGGCGGGCGCGACCGCATCGTCAGGCTTCTTCGAACAGCCGTTCTCCGCGGTGCAGTCGCCGCGCGACCCGATAGGTCTGCCCTTGCTCCCGCATCGTCGGCGCGTGGGCCGCCAGGTACCGGGCGGCAGCGACCAGTGAGTGAACCCCCGCCGGCGTTCCTCGAAGTTGCTCGAACTGGCGGAAAGCGGCCTCCACCGTTTGAATCGTGTGGAAGTCGCGGTCCTCGCGCAGCAGGAGTCTCCCCAGCACGGCCAGTAGCCGCTCCGGTTCGCCGCCGCTGTAAAGAAACGCCGCGACCAGATTGCCCGCCTCGTTGACCTGCTGCTGGCGGTCAAGAAGCGACGGCAATTCTTCGAGCAGCGCATCCGGCTTCTCCCGTTTGCCGTCTGGCTC
>JACPZP010000027.1 GCA_016195405.1 Planctomycetota bacterium
CGGAAGCGCGCCCGGACGCACTGCATCCGGTGCGGCCTGTGCCGTCAGGGAGCCGACTCGAGGCGCCGCCGCAAATTCCCGGTGCGCCAAAGGAGAGAAGGTTCGGGGCTCAAAGGGCGCCACTGTCGGGGTGACGGGCCTGGCAGACACCGAAGGCATTGGCGTCGGCGATGACTCGGCAACGCCGGCCGGCGAATGGAGCGGCGGCATCTCGCCTTCCGGAGGCGGCGCGATCGGCGTTTGGGTGAACGGCGCCAGAGCTTCGGCAACGGCGCCCGGCGTCTGATAGCGGTCGGCGGGCTGCTTGGCCATCATCTTGAACAGGACTGCTTCCAGCTCGGCCGGCACTCCCTGACGCCAGGTAGAGAGGGGCTGGGGGGTGCGGTGCGTGTGCCAGAGCAGCTTCTGAGCGACGCTGCCTTCGCCGAAGGGAGTGCGCCCGGTGAGCAGGAAGTAGAAGGTCGCCCCGAGGCTGTAAACGTCGGCCCGGCAATCGACGCCGTGGCTGTCGATGGCCTGTTCCGGCGCGAGGTAGTCGGTGGTGCCGAGGACATTCTCGTCGAACTCTTTGGTCAGGTTGTCGCCCGTGTCGTTGAAAAAGAGGGCCAGGCCCATGTCGAGAATCTTGGCCACGCCGGAGCGATCGACGAGAATGTTGCCCGGCTTGATGTCGCGGTGCACCAGGCCCTGCCGGCGCGCATGTTCCAAGCCCAGGGCCGCTTGCTGGATATAGTGACAGGCCCGTGACACTTCGAGCGGGCCGGATGTTTGGACGATGTCTTGCAGGTCCGAGCCATCCACGTACTCCATGACCAGGAAAAGAAACTTGTTGTCTTGGTCGATGTCATACGCGTGGACGATGTTGGGATGATCGAGGGTGGCGGCGGCGCGGGCCTCGCGGTAGAAGCGCTCGCGGGAGGCTTCGTCCGCGGCCTTTGCGGGAGGCAGCACTTTGACCGCGACCCGGCGGCGCATGAGCGGGTGCTCGCAAAGGTAGACCTGCCCCATCCCGCCCGAGCCGATTCGCGCCAGGAGCTTGTACTTGCCGATGGAGAAGCCGCGGTAACGTCCTTCGAGGAGGTTGTCGGCTTGAAACTCCGTGAGGATGCCGTCCGAAATAAGAAGGTTAGCCAGGTGGGCGGGGTCGCTGGGGAATTCGCCGTTAGCGTGCAGTTTCTCCAAGCAGGCGCTCAGCCGCTTTTCGTCGGCGACGCGGCTTTTGTGCACCAGGTCGAGGAATTCATCGGCGCTGGCCGGGGCCGGCATAATTCACCCTGTAGAAAGTCGCCCCCACAAACTCCCTGTGAGCCTTTCCCTCGCGGCTACCGTTTATTTTCTGCCAAAGACAGGCGAGTTTCAAGCGCGGAAATCCGCGGAGGGTGGGGTCGGCCTTGAAATGACGCACAACATGGAGGATAGTGAATGCCGTCCTTGCCTTCCTTTTGATGCCATTTTCCCATGGTCCACGATCTTCTGTGCCCGAATGGCCATCGCTGGGAGATTTCTCTCGACCTGGCGTCTTTGGGATCAGGGGGAGAGGTGGCGTGTCCCGTCTGTGGACAATCGTGCCCCGTTGCTGTCAGTTCCTCCGCAGGTCAAGCAACGGTTCTCATGCAAGCGTCCCCTACGTCACCTGCGCACGCCAGCAACATGCTCGCGAGCAACATTCACGCCAGCAGCATGAATGAAGTCGGCGCGCCGGCGATTCCCGGCTACGAGGTGCTGGGCCTTCTCGGGCAGGGCGGAATGGGGAGAGTGTACAAGGCCCGTGACCTGCGGCTTGGACGCGTGGTGGCCCTGAAAATAATCTCTTCGCAAGCACAGGCGACGCCGGAGCAATTGGCCAGGTTTCAGGCGGAAACACAAGCGCTCGCGAAACTCAACCATCCGCATATCGTGCAAATCTTCGAGGTCAATAAGTGCGACGGCGTCCCGTTCTTTTCTCTCGAGTTCCTGGAAGGAGGCAGCCTGGACCGCAAGCTGGCGGGCAAACCGCAAGCCCCGACGCCGGCCGCGCGCATGCTCCAGGTCTTGGCCCGAGCGACTTACGATGCCCATTCGCAAGGCATCGTGCACCGCGACCTGAAGCCCGGGAACATCTTGCTCACTCGGGAAGGTCAGCCGAAAATCAGCGATTTCGGACTGGCCAAGCAGCTCGATGACCAGAGCAACCAAACGCGGACCGGGGCTATCATCGGCACGCCCACTTATATGGCGCCGGAGCAAGCCGCCGGCGAATCCAAGTCCGTCGGGCCACAAACCGACGTCTACGCTTTGGGAGTGATCTTTTATGAGATGCTGACCGGCCGACCGCCGCATCAAGGGCTGTCGGCTCTTGAAACCATGCAGCTCATCCGCTACGCGGACCCGGTGCCGCCCAAGCGACTCCAGCCCGGATTGCCGCGGGCTTTGGAAACAATCTGCTTGAAGTGTCTGGAGAAGCAGCCGGCCAAACGATATGCCAGCGCCCTGGCTCTGGCCGAAGACCTGGAGCGATACCTGGCCAACAAACCGATCCAGGCGCGGCGGGCGGGAGCGGCGGAGCGTGTTGGGAAATGGGTGCAACGGCATCCTGCTTCGGCGGCCCTGTTTGCGGTTGTCGTGCTGGGCGTAATGTCCGTGACGGCGTTGACGCTTTGGTCGAATGCGCGGTTGCGCGAAGCGGCCGAGCGTGCGGAGGCACGATCGCGGCTGGCACGGGCGGTGGTGGACGACATGTATACGCGGGTCGCCGAAGAACTGCTGGCGGACGAGCCCTTTCAGGACCCGCTGCGCCGGGAGTTCTTGCAAAAAGCGTCGGAGCTTTATCGCGAATTCGCCCAGGAAAGCGGCCGCGATCCCAAGGTCCGCCAAGAGACGGCTCTGGCCTATTTTCGCCTCGGCCAAATCCAGCGCATCTTGAATCAACATTCCCTGGCCGACGACGCTTTTGAGCGGGCGATCGCGCTTCAAGAAGCGCTCACTTACGAGTTTCCCGAAAGCAAGGCGTTTCGCCAAGACCTGGCCAACAGCTATAACTGGCGCGGCGAGCTGTACCGCGAAAGCGGCGGCAAGCTCACGGATGCCGAGCTGCAGTATCAGACGGCGCGGGCGCTGCAAGAAAAGCTCGTGGCTGAATCCGCTCACGAACCGGCGTACCGCAGGGAGCTGGCGAGGAGCCTTTACAATCTCGGCATCGTGCACCTGGACATGGGGCGTCCGAAGGAGGCGGAAGCCGACCTTGATAGCGCGATCGAGTTGCTAGGGCAGCTGCGGACGGCCGGGCCTCAAAGCACCAAGCAAGATGTGCCTCCATCGGTCGCTCATGCTCACGAGTTGGCCCGCTGTTTGATCAATAGGGGCGTCGTGTACAAGGAGCGCCAATCGGTCACCAAATCGGCCGACGACTACGGGAAAGCGATCGAGCTACTGCAATCCATGGGCAGCGCGGAGGGCAAGGGGACGGCTCGCCCCGGCGTCCGCATCGACCTTGCCATTGCGCATCAAAACTTGGGCAACCTCTTCCTGCAACAGAACCAGCCCGTCGACGCGGTCGCGGAAATCGGAAAGGCCCTGGCGATCTTGCAGCGCTTGGCGGACGATTTCCCAACCCGACCGGCGTATGGAAAAAAACTCGCCAACACCCACAACAGCATGGCGACGGTCCTGGCAGGCCAGAAAGAGTTTTCACAAGCTGAGAAGCAATGGCGGCAGGCTCGGGAGATTCTGGATCAGCTCGTCCGCGACTTCCCGCACGTCAGCGACTACGAGAAACTTCTCGGCATCACCATCGGCAATCTCGCCTGGCTGCGGACGGAACTAAAAGACTGGGCCGGCGCGCGCGGACACTTCGAGAAGGCCGTTGCCCACCTGCGCGCGAGTCTCAAGACCAATCCAAAAAACCCGGATTGTTTGCGGGCTCTTCGCAACCAAGAGCAAAGCCTGGCCGAAACGCTGATTCAGCTGGGCGACCACAGCGCAGCCGCCGCGGCTGCCGCAGCCCTTGCCGCGGTTTACAATGATCGCCCGCAGGACTTCTATTATGCCGCTTGCTTCGTGGCCCGCTGTGTGCCGTTGGCTGAGCAGGACAAGAGGCTTCCCGATGCCGCGGCGCGGTCGGCCTGCGTCCAGAAATATGCCGCCCAAGCCGAGGCCATGCTCGAGCAGGCGCTTCGGCACATGCCCGCCGGAATCCACCGGCTGCCCAACGAGCAGGAAGTCTTCCGCCTCTTGTTCCGAGACACGCGCGTCAAGGAATTGCTCGCCGAGTTGGACTCTAAATAATCGGTTATTTTGTCCATGCTCAAATCGACGGCGGCGAAGACTGGCCCTGGCCCTTCGACCTTGATAACGATGTCGGCTTCCTCACGCATAACGTCGTCCACGCCGGCGGAATCGACGACCTCTACGTCGTGTGATGATCGCACGATTTGGACGCGGGGACCAGGCGGGTGCACGCGGCCCCAACGTGTCAGCTCGCCGCCTGGCCGCAGCGCGAGCCACCCGGCATATCCGGGAAGAACGACACATTCCCTACCTTCGACCTGGAATTTACGCTTGGCTGCGGGCTTCCATTAGATGGGCGCCGTCCGCCGGCTCGATATCGGAAAAGCGATGTTCCATCCTCGGACCACGGAGGGCTCCCCATGCGCTTGGCCCGTTCACGACCGGCGCAGCCAAAGCTCTTGATGGCGACCGCGGGCTGGGTGCTCGTTCTGTTGTCGCCCCTTTCCGTGCGCGCTCAAGGAACCAGCGGCCCGACGGTCTCCGATAGCAAGGTCGGCTACGTCGACAGCGCGATTCTGGGCAATCTGTTTCGGCTGCGCTACGACTCGGCTTATGGGAACAACCGTCCCAGCAGGGCCGAGTTCTTTTACGCGCAGACCGCTCCAGGCGGTCCGGGGCTGCCCTTTCCGGAACCGCGCGTCGATTACCAGGACATCACGGGCTATCTGGAAGTGATGCTGTGCCCGCGTCTCTCCGGTTTCGTGGAAGTCCCCAGCCGCTTTCTGAATCCAGAGGTTAACTCCAACGCGACCGGCCTCTCTGACCTAAACGCTGGGCTGCGCTATTCGTTTTTTGAAAGCGAAAACGCGGTCGCCACGTTGCAGCTTCGGGCCTACGCTCCCACAGGCGATGTCGCGCGCGGCCTTGGGAACGGGCACGCCAGTCTGGAGCCGGCCCTGCTCTTCTACCGGCGATTGGGCGACCGCTTCCATTGGGAAAGCGAGCTGCGCTATTGGGTCCCGCTCGGGGGCACGGATTTCGCCGGCGACATCATTCGCTACGGCAGCGGAATTAGTTTCCCCGTGCTCGACAACGGCCGCCTCGAACTCAGCCCGGTGTTGGAACTGGTCGGCTGGACGGTGCTTTCCGGCAAGGAGAGCGTCGTCCCATCCGTGACGCAAGCACGCGTGCAGGGAGCCGCGGGAGACACGCTTATTCACGGCAAGGTCGGCCTCCGGCTCCGAATCGGGGACCACGCGGATATTTATGGCGGTTACGGCCGGCCCCTTACGGGCGAGCGCTGGTACGACAACACCTTTCGCCTTGAGTTACGGCTTCTCTATTAGGCCTCACCCCTGCAACGATGGGTCGACCCGTGGCGACTGCGCGGAAGAGAAAGCGTAAGATGAACAGAAGGATCTCCAACTTTCTCTTCGGGAAATCTCCATGGACCCAGAAGCGGTGCAGAATCGCCTGAGCCAGATTTCCACCGCGTGGTCGCTTTTGGCTGAGGCGCATGGGGGAGAGGACGAGGCGGCCGCCCAGGACGCTCAGGCGGCGCTGGTGGAGCGTTATCAGACGGCGGTCTATCGCTACTTGTTGGCGGCCGTGCGCGATCCGGACGTTGCTGACGAGTTGTTCCAGGAGTTTGCCCTGCGTCTGGTGCGCGGCGACTTCGGCCGCGCCGATGCGCGGCGGGGGCGGTTCCGCGACTACGTCAAGACGGCTCTCATCAATCTGGTTATCAATCACCAAAGGAAGGTGCGGCAGCAGCGTCGACGCGACGATGCGATGCCGGAACCCGTGGCGCCGGTCCCCGAGCATTTCGATTCGGATCAAGAGTTCCTGAACAGTTGGCGCAAGGCGCTCTTGGATCAAGCCTGGAAAACGCTCGCCGCCGCCGAGGCGCCCGATGCCGCGCCCTACTTTGCCGTCCTCCGCTATCGAAGCGAGAACGCGCAGCTCACCGGCGCTGAGCTTGCGGCGAACTTGACCGCGCAGTTGCGTCCGCACGAGCCGTTCACCGAAACGAACCTGCGGAAGATTTTGCAACGGGCCCGCGAGAAGTTCAGCGATATCCTGGTCGAGGAAGTGGCGCGGTCGTTAGGAAAGTCGACGGCGGAGGAATTGGAGCAGGAGCTGATCGATCTGGGCTTTCACACGTACAGCCGCCGCGCTTTGGACCGTCGCAAGGACGAGCCAGAATCACACCAGAACCGGTCCTGAGACGTGTCAATTCCGCGGATTCCAGTCCGGGCCCATGGCGTTGCCGTCCTTGGGGTTGAAGGCTTGGCGCATGGTTCGGTCGCTGACTTGGCCGTGCTCGAGGAAGCGCACATTGCCGTCGGCCAAGCCGACGTAGAAGCCCTCGGGGACGCCGGCTCCCATCTTCGGCACGACGCCGTGCGTGACATTGGTTACGTCCACGAAGACGTCGACCGGTTTGGTCCAGGGGACCGATTCGTTCGCTTCGACAATCAGGACCGTGTTGGACAGTCCGTCGGGAATCGAATTGGGAATAACGGCCTTGGTGGTCGGCGTGGGAAACAAGGTTCCGGGCCCTGTAACCATCTGCAGATAGGTGAAGCCTTCCTTCCGCTTCTGAGCCCCGACCGGTCGGAAGATGCCGGGCATCTTGGGCAGCAGCGTGATGTTGTGCGCGCTATTCCAAGGCTCGTCGAGCTTGAATTCATTGAAGAGCTTGGTTTCGTCGATAAACGGCAGGACGGCCACGCGCCAGCTTAAGAAGGCTTTGGTGTTGGGTTTGCCGGAATCTTGGGAGTAACCCGGGGAGGGAAGCTGCCCATTCGCGTCATTCATGGCAAGGAGCGCTCCGCAAAGCTGCAGCATGTTATTTCTTAGCGCGATGCGGACTCCCGCCACCTGCGGCTTGGTGAGCGTGCTGGCTAATGCGGCTTGATCAGGATCCTTCTTGGATCGGAGGTTGGTGAAATTGGAGACAACGGCGGCGTTCGTTACCCGCGGAGCGGTAAGCGACGAAATCACCACGGTCGCGAACAGGACAACCGCGCCGGCCACGCCCGCACAAATCCACAGCGTCTTATTCAGGATTCGCGCTTCCTTCTTGCGAGTCCGCCGCGTGCCTTTCTTCTGAGAGCCAGAGTCGTCGCCGGCGCGGCCGCGCGGCTGGCGTTCCCCTCGGTCCTCCTCGAGCTCTTTGTGCTCGCGAAGCTGACGTTCCTCCGGTGCGGCGAGTGTGGCGTTGGACGCGCGCATCCGCCGGATAGCCAATCCCTCCGCGGTTTCTTGCGCGGCCGGCGCCGGCGACCGGGATTTCTCCACGGATTTCAACTGGAGCGCCGCCTCCGCCACCGTGGGAACACGCAAGCTTTGCTTACACGCAGGGCACTTCGCTTTTAGGCCCACGAACTTCACTTTGACCTTGAACGCGTGACCGCAAGCGCAGCGAAAACTGAATACGGGACTCGGCGGGCGCTCGGTGCGGACCGCGCCGTTAACGGACGGCCCGTTAAGGGACGACCCGTTATGGGACGACCCGTTTTGGGATTGTTCGGAAAGGGTACGCCCCGAGGCGTGCCCCGTATCCGCCTTGGAAGAGGGGTCGGCAGTATCGGCCGCCGGAGTTCCTCGGGCAACGGTTTCAACCCTTTTCGGTCCAGCTGTCAGCGGAGTTGGCGCCGGCAGAACGGCAACGGGCGTGGCCTGTGCAGCAGCGGCGGAAAGGCTGGGCGCGGGCGCGAAGCCTCCGCCGGCGTGAGGAGAGAAGCTCAACGGGACCGCGGACGCCGTCGGGTGGAACGACGATGCGCCGGACAAAGCCGGAGTTAGCGGCGGTGAACTCGCGATGCCGCTGGGCGCCGGACTGGGCGCCGGCATCTCCGTTTCCTCAGGCGGCGGGATCGGCGTCTGCGTAAACGGCGTTAGGGCATCGGCGAGGGCGCCCGGCGTCTGATAGCGGTCGGCGGGCTGCTTGGCCATCATCTTGAAGATGATCGCCTCCAGATCGGCCGGCACTCCCTGGCGCAGGTCCGCGATCGGCCGCGGCGTACGGTGCGTATGCCAGAGCAGCTTCTGGGCGACGCTGCCTTCGCCGAAGGGGGTCCGGCCCGTCAGTAAAAAGTAGAACGTGGCCCCGAGGCTGTAGACGTCCGCCCGGCAATCGACGCCGTGGCTGTCGAGGGCCTGTTCGGGGGCCAAGTAATCGGTGGTGCCGAGGACGTTTTCGTCGAAATCCTTGGTGAGGTTGTCCTCGTTGTCGTTGAAGAAGCGGGCCAGGCCCATGTCGAGAATCTTGGCCACTCCCGAACGGTCGATGAGGATGTTGCCCGGCTTGATGTCGCGATGCACCAGGCCTTGCTGACGGGCATGTTCCAAACCGAGGGCCGCCTGGCGGATGTAGTGACACGCCCGCGTCAAATCGAGCGGTCCGGATTTGTGGACGATGGCCTGGAGGTCCGCGCCTTCCACATACTCCATGACCAGGAATAGGAACTTGTCGTCTTGGTCGATGTCATATGCATGGACAATATTGGGATGGTCGAGGGTGGCGACGGCCCGGGCCTCGCGGTAGAAGCGCTCGCGGGAGGATTCGTCGGCGGCCCTTGCGGGCGGAAGCACCTTCACCGCCACGCGGCGGCGCATGAGCGGGTGCTCGCAGAGGTAGACCTGTCCCATCCCTCCGGAGCCGATCCGAGCCAGCATTTTGTACTTGCCGATGGAGAAGCCGCGATAGCGCCCCTCGAGCATGTGGTCGGCTTGAAACTGGGTGAGGATGCTGCTGGAGACGAGCGCGTCGGCCAGTTTGACCGGGTCGTCCGGGAAATCGCCGTCGGCGTGCAGCTTGGCCAGGCGCGCGCTGAGTCGATTCTCGTCGGCGACGCCGCTCTTGCGCACTAAGTCGATCAATTCATCGGCGCTGACCGGGGCCGCCATGGGTCACCTTGTGGGCACTCGCCCCCGCAGGCTTCGCGTGAGCCTTCCCGTCCCGGATCCAAGCTGTTGTCCGTCAAGGCTTTGCGAATTCCAGTGGGACACGGCGGACGGAAGGGAGTACCGCTGTCCCACCGCAACTATAGGTTAGAATTTTCGGTTTAGCTGAGAAATGCTGCCGCAACGGAGCGGCATTTTCCACGCGCCCGGCCACATTGCAGCCTGTTACAGGCCCGCGTTCTGGTGCATGCGCAGCGCCTGGGCTTTGGTGATCTTGCGGCCACGGGCGTCGGTGGTGCCGAACATGAGGTGCAGGGGGTTGGCGCCGTCGTCTAATTCGCCGAGCGCGTGGCCGGCCTCGTGGGCCAACGTTTCGCCCATGTTGGCGGCGTTGCCGGCCGCATCCTCGAAGATGCAATCACGATTGCCGCCGATTTCGGTGATGGCGTCGACGCTATCGGTCGGGGTCGCCGAGAAATTCGCGCCTCCGGGCTCGCCGTCATCGTCGGTTTCAACCTCACGAACGAAGAAGACGTTGAATTTCGCGGATCCATTGCGATGCCGCACGATGTTCGGCCATTCACCATTGGTTTGCAGCCCGATGGTGTTGACTTCCGTGCCGAGGTTGTCGGTGATCGTCAGCCGCCGGGCGCTGACGAGGCGGAATTGGATATTGGCCTGGCGCAGGTAGATCTGGTTCATGAGCGGAAGGAAGCCCGCCTCATCGCCGGGGTTGCGTGTCTGGGTGCCGACGCCGGCGTTGACCACGTAGTGAAAAGCGATACCCAGATTGCGGCGCCGCCGCACCGAGACGTCCAAGCGGGCCACTTGATTGCCGGCGCCGTCGAGGACGCGAATAAAGGCGTCGCCCGCCGCCACGCCCTGAATGTTGATGATTCCTGTGGGAATGCGGCCGATGGTCCCGAGGATGATGTCGCGCTCCACCGTGGCAATGTTGCGATTGCTGGTAAGGAGGCTGAAGCTGCCGCCGTTGACCAGGCGCACGCGATTGACGTCTTGGAATGGCACCAGGAGCCAGGGAAAAGGAGCGGCCGTCGCATCGAAACCGTCGAGGGGATCGGCCTGGTTGAGCGGGTTCAGGGGATCGAGCGGCTGCTGGTGGCGAAAGCTGACGGCAGCCGATGACGCCGGCGTACGGTCGAAGGTGTTGAGCTTGTTGATCGTCACGTTGTTGGTGTCGACGCGGCCGTCGTTGAAGCCGACTTGGCGCTTCTGGAAGTTCCGAATGGCCCCGATCGTGAGAGGGCCGACAACGGAGTCTGTATCGAGCAGAGGAGACGGCCCGCCTTCGCCGTCCGGCACCTGATTGAGCATTTCCTGGATAACCCGAACGTCTTCCCGAAGATTCACGCCCCCCGCTCCCACCGCCGCGCTGATGAACCGTGCCATAACGAATCACCTCACCCAGGAAGCCAATTAGGCCCCGCGGTCGGGCGGGACAAACTCCAATTCGCACGCGTTATGCCTATAAATCTTATGTTTTTGTTCGCGTGAAACCGGACAGTGGTGACGAAGAGTTTAAGGGACTACCCTGCTCCTCGTGACGTCGCGTACGAAGTCTTCGGGCCTTGTTCTCAAGTCGTTGGCGCCTTTGTTGGGAAGGCTGCGGCGGATCGTGCCGTCCTTGTCGATGCCGTCGACGGCGCCGGTGCCGTTGACGTCGACCCCCAGAATCAGGCGGTTCTTGCCGTCTGTGGCATTGAGATTGAGCAAGCCGCCGACGGCGTTCTGCGCCGAGCCGAGCCAGACTTCCTGTTTCTTGTTTTTGTTGAAGAAGCCGAGTTGGCCGTTGCCGTCCTTGCCGACGTCGAGGGTGACGCGGTTGCCGCCGTCGGGGACGTTCATTTCGAGGAAGCCGCCGCGCCCGGTATTGTCGGAGCCCAGGAGCAATTCGGATTTCTTGCTCTTATTCAGGAAGCTCAAGAGGCCGTCGCCGTTGGGGCCGACGTCGGCAATGACGCGTGAGATACCGTCGGGACCATTGATATTGAGCAGGCCGCCTTGGCCGTTGCGCGAAGAGCCGAGCAGGGCTTCCGCTTTCTTGTCCTTGTTGAAAAAGCCGATGACGCCGTCGCCTTCCTTGCCGATGTCTGCGATGACACGCGAAATGCCGTCGGGCGCGTTGACATTGACCAGGCCGCCTTGGCCGTTCTGCGACGAGCCGATCATGGCTTCCGCTTTCTTGTCTTTATTGTAAAACCCGAGGATGCCGGCGCCTTCCTTGCCGATGTCCATGATGACGCGAGCAATGCCGTCGGGGGCGCTCATCTGCAAGAAGCCGCCGCGGCCGGTGTTGTCGGCGCCGAGCATGAGTTCGGTCTTTCTGTCCCGGTTGTAAAAGCTCATGGCGCCGTCGCCGGTGCGGGCCACGTTCAGGACCACGCGCGAGCGGTTCTCGGCGTCGCGGAGGTCGATCATGCCGCCCTGCATCTGCAAAACCCCGCCGTCCTTGTCGAGATTGACGAGGATCTGCGCCTTGCCATGGGCGTCGTGAACCTTGATAAAGCCGCCGAAAGCATCGAAGCCGACGGCGACGCGCTCTTTGCCCTCGGCGTCCACAACCTTCAAGGATTTGCAAACGACTTCGTCGGCCGCGGGACCGCCTGGTTTGGGCAGGTTCTTGTCGTCCTTTTTGGCGGGGATCTTGGTCTCTTCACCGGGCCTGGTCCGTGCCGGCCGCTCTTCGCGCTGAGCGAACAGGCTGCCCGCGCCGCCTGCCGTCAACTCGCGGAAAAGCAGGATTCCCAACACCAGCAGCACCACCGAAACGGTTTTGCGAAAGGCGCCCTGGCGCTTCAAACGCTCTATCTCTCGGCGCAATTCTTCGATTTGGCCCCGGCAACCACATGCATCAGCATCCATGGCGGCACTCCCCTGGGAGTTGAGTGATAGGGACGACGGCTTGAGGGCATTATATTATGAGGGCAACCAGAACCGGAGGTTTCGATGGATGAGCCGCTTTCCCTGGGCGCGACAACGCCGTTGGTGCCCCCCTTGTATCAGTCTTCGGTTTACACGATTCCTGATCTGGATGCGCTCGACCGCATCATGAACGCGGAGGAGCCGGGCTTCACGTATGCCCGCGACGCCCACCCCAACGCCCGCATGTTGGGCGACAAGCTGGCCAAGCTGGAAGGCGCCAAGTGGGGTGTTATCACCGGCTCAGGCATGGGATCGTTAAGCGCGATACTCCTCGCGACCGTGCAGCAGGGCCAGCGCGTTCTCGCCAGCAATCGCCTTTATGGCCGAACGACGCAGCTTCTGGGCCAGGAGTTCCTCCGTTACGGCGTGACCACCGACTTCGTCGACGCCAACGAACTCGACGCCGTGGAGGCCGCCTTGGGCAAAGGGCCGCGGCTCCTCTTGGTCGAAACCGCATCGAATCCACTTCTGCGCGTCGTTGACGTTCCCGCACTTGCCAAGCTTTGCAGGCAATTCGGCTGCCTGTTCGTGGTCGACAACACCTTCGCCACGCCGGTCCTCACCAGGCCGCTTGAGATGGGCGCCGACATCGTTATGGAGAGCCTGACGAAAATGATCGGCGGCCACAGCGACGTCACGCTCGGCCTCTTGTGCGGCAACGACCCCGATCGACTGCCCGGCGTGAGCGCAGCGGTCAGCATCTGGGGTTTGGCGTCCAATCCGTTCGACTGTTGGCTCACTGATCGCGGCATGGCGACCTTGCCCGTGCGTGTGAAGGCGGCTTCGGCAAACGCGGCGATCCTGGCTGATTGGCTGAGCGAGCAGCCCGGCGTGCGGCAAGTGATCTATCCGGGGCGAAGCGATCATCCGGATCACGCCCTGGCGGGCAGAATCATGCAAGGCGGCTACGGCAACATGCTCTGTTTCGAACTGGAGGGTGGACGGTCAGCGGTCAATCGTTTGCTGCACCGGGCAGCGGGGATTCCGTTCAGCCCGTCGCTGGGCCACGTCTTCACTACGGTCAGTCATCCCGGCACCACGTCGCACCGTTACGTCAGCCCCGCGGAGAAACGCCGGCAAGGAATCGGAGATGGATTGATCCGTATGTCCGTCGGCGTCGAAGAGGTAGAGATGACGCAACGTGAACTTGAGAAGGGCTTGGTTTAGCCCCGGTTCGCAGAACCGGGCGGAGAACAACGATGCCGAGATTCCTCGCCGCCGCGTGCCAGACCGATTTCCCAAATCCCAAGGATCGCAGCGAAATCGCCGGCCGCGTAAGCCACATGCTGGCGATGATCGACCGGGCCGTCGTCGGATACGGCCCGTTCGGGACGGTGAAGCTCTTGGCGTTTCCCGAGTTCGCCCACGCCGCTCCAGTCTATTTCACCGTGGAGGAACTCTTCGACAAGCTCGCGATTCCCATTCCCAACGAGCACACCGACCGCTACCACAAAAAAGCGCGCGAGCACGGCGTCCACATTCAGACCGGCACCTTTCTGGAGAGAGACGATCGCTATCCGGGCCACGTCTTCAACACGACGTGCCTGATCGGTCCCGACGGCATTCTTTACCGTTACCGCAAGACGCATCCATGGATTCCTTGGGAGGTTCATGCCAGCCCGCACGACATCCAGGGCTACTTGGAGGACATGTTTCCGGTGGCCGAGACCGAGATCGGCAAAATCGGCGTCGCCACCTGTTATGATTGGCTGTTTCCCGAAGCGATCCGGCAACTCGCCCTCAAAGGGGCGGAAATTCTAGTCCGCGTGTCGGCGTACATGGATCCCTGGGGCGCGACTCCGCCCATGGACTGGTGGACCGTCGTAAACCGCTGCCGGGCCCTGGAGAACATCGCTTATGTCGTGGCCGCCAACCAAGGCGCTGCGGCCGAGCATTACCCGCCGTTCTCCTGGCCGGGAGGCAGCATGATCGTCGACTACGATGGCCGTATCTTGGCCCAGGCCGACCCCGGTCCCGGCGAGAAAATCGTCGTCGCCCCGCTCGACATCGCCGCCCTCCGTGCCGAGCGCGACCGCCGCATGGGCCATCACATGCTCGGCCATTTGCGAATGGAGGCGTACAAGGAATATCGAAAGGCGATCTATCCGGGAAGTTTGGCGCAGGGACAAAAGGCGCTTACGATCGAAGGCAACAACCGGGCGATCGCCGAGGGCAAGAAGCGCCTCGTTTAGCGGGGAGCCGCAGGCGACCGGCTCCACGGTCGCCTGCGGCTCCCCGCTAAACGTCAATTCCCGACCTTGCGCGTTTGATACTTGCGCAAATATTCCTGGTGCCGCGGCGTCTGCGGGTAGCGTTCGCTCGCGCCGTATGGAAATTGGCTCATCGCGCGGAAGGGCAACGGCTCGATGGTCTCGCCCGTCGCCGTGTGTACCGAGATGCTTTTGCAATAACCCCACGAACGCAGAATGTAGCTGCGCGTCCAGCCGTCGGGCAACGTGGAGAGCCCGGCGGCGTCAAAGCTCACTGTCAATTCATCGCCGGCCGCGAAGACGACGAAGCGGTCGTCGTGCTCGCTCAAGAGTTCCGTCACTTCGCCGAAACGCGTCATCATGCCTTTCAGGCGCGAGATCGGGGCGGCTTCGTGCTTATGGAAATCGTAGAGCGTCGGCGCCTTGCCGTCGGGTGAGTATTCCTGCATGTGGTTGCCGGCACGCAAGTCGGCTGATTCCACCGGCAACGTCGTCGTGCGGATGTGCTTGCCACGAATCGAACCCGTTTCGGCGACGGTCTTGCCGGGCAGCGACTCGAGCGCCGGCGCCACGAAAATCTGATCCCAGTAGACTTGCATGTTCGTGCGCAGACGAATCACGCTAGTCGGCCCGGTCAGCTTGCCGGTGACGTCGACGAGCATCATGCGTGGCCGGCCGGCGGGGAAGCCGACCTCGGGGACAATCGTCTCCCACTTGCCGTCGTCTTTCTTGCGTTCCAGCACCGGGTCGATCAGCGGCACGCCGGCTTGCCCCGCGGCGATGATCGCTTCCGGATAGGGGTAATCGGTCCAGCCCGCGAGGCAGAGGAACAAGCGGTCCGTGCGGCCGAATTTCGCCAGCCGATCGCCGAAATCCAGCTCGACCCAATGCTCCTCGGCGAACCCGAGCCAGCTTCGTGTCGCGAAGCCGTCGATCATCTTGCGATCCCACTCCTTGCTGGTTTCGAGCACGTCGCGGCCACGATGATCCGTCGCTTTGTCGGGAAAAATCTTGTCGCCCAGTGCGTGTACATCCTGGCTCGGAAAAGCGCTGGCGAATCGCTCCTCCGGATACACGGTAATGTTCTTCGGATGATCGACGGTGATCAGTTGCAGCCGATCGAGATAGGTCGCCTCGTCCATCGGCTCGCCGATCTTGAGGCGGAGCTTGCCGTCCTTGGGTTTGAGCTTGTCTCCGCGAATCCAAACCGATTCCTCGGGGCGGGGTTGACGGCAAGTGCCGTCGGGATTGGGCTCACCCAGGGCGCCGCCGCCCAAGAAATCGCAGATGAACGCGTATTTCTCGCCGTCCCAGGTGAAGAGCAGGGGGCACGAATCGGGCATGCGGTTGATCTGGGCAATCTTGTGCAACTGGCCGGCCGTCAGGCTTAATTCCCCCTGCCAGGTGCCGTCCGGCCAGCGCAGGCGGACGAC
This sequence comes from Planctomycetota bacterium, assembly GCA_016195405.1. GTDB lineage: Bacteria > Planctomycetota > Planctomycetia > Gemmatales > Gemmataceae > JACPZP01. The sequence continues at coordinate 15,704 of JACPZP010000027.1, forward strand.
GTCGGCCATCGCGTTCTTGCCGAGGCCCAGGATCACATTCTCGTGCGATTGCCCGAGGCCGGCGGCGAGCGTGCCTAGCTCGATGCCGGTTTCGAATCCGCCCGCATAGACGCGCACTTTGACGCCGATGCCGTCGTTGTTGCAGCGGAGTTGACGCTTGCCTTTGCCCATCTGGAAGCGACGGCCTTTGATCTCCAGTTTCAGCCCTTTGTTGCCGTTGCCCAGGTTGCGATGGAATTGCAATCCTTGCGACTCCGACCAAACCAGCAAATCAGCGAAGTCGTCGCCGTCCAAATCGGCGGCCGTCACGGCTTGAATGTCCGCGGGCCAATCGACGCCCAGAGCGTTCGGCGCCAAAAGCAGCTTCTCGCCGTCGTTGTGGAGCAAGACCGGTTCACGTTTTTCCGATAAGCCGATGATGTCGGTGTTGCCGTCGAGATCGAAATCCACTGCCTTTGCCTGAATCAGATTCGGGGATTTGACGAGTCCCCTTTCAAGCCTCATGCGAAAGGGCCGTTTGGTAGGATCGGTTGAATTTAGCCATAGTTGGGGCGCCTCGCGTGGGCTGATCAATAGGAAGTCGGCTACGTCGCGTTGCCGGCTATCTAAAATCAGCATGCCGTTCCCGCCCGGCAAGCACTCGTCCCGACAATGCTCGAGATGGAACTTCAACAGGCGGTCGTTCAACATCGGCAGCGGACCACTGCCGTCCGTGATGACGACAAAATCAACGTCCCTATCAGCGTCGATATCGGCGACTGTCACATTTACAGGCCTGTGTCGTAGATTGGACCAGGGCTGTGGATCGTCCCAGCGCTTGAAGGCCGTCGTGAGACCGAGCGCTTCGCCCTTGATATCCGGCTTGGCTTCACCGATATTCAAGAAGACGGCCACACCGCTACGATCCTTCGCCTCCTTTCCGCTGAGGGCAGCCAATGCGCCTTCGGGATTCTCCGCGAACTGACACACGATGAGGTCGAGGTCGGCATCCTGATCGAGGTCGAGCCACCCGGCCCCCAGACAGACGCCCGTGAGCGAGTCGAGCTTGGCTTGTTTGGTGACGTCGATGAACCCTTTGCCTTCCTTGACCGCGTTGCGAAATAGGCGCACGCCCTGAACGCCGGTCAGCAGCAGATCCGCATAATCATCGTTGTCGTAGTCGGCCGCGAACACGCCCAAGCTCGGCGGCTGATCGGCCAGGCCCAGCTCGCGGGTGACGTCGCAAAATTTGCCGCCTTCATTGTGCAGGAGCAGGTCCCGGACCTTGCCGTTGTCGACCACCGCGCCGGCCAAGAAAATGTCGAGCTTGCCGTCGCGGTCGTAATCGAGAACGATCATCGTCAAACCGAAGCGTTTGCGGATCGCGCGGTAAAGATCGCCGACCGTGCCCGGACCGAAATCCTCGCCCTTGGCCCACCGGACGCCGGCGGGAAGCTCGATCTTCCAGTCCTTGGTTTTCTCGAAAAGCGGCAACGGGCCGAAGGCGCGCGGCAGCCTGTTCCTTTCCGGCGTGCCGATGCAGATGGTGTACTTGCCCAGCCCGGCGTAGACGGTTTCCGTAATCCGCCCCCAGTTTGCTTGGTCAACGAGTCGCTTGTGTTTGTCTAGAAGCGCTTTGCCCGCGGTTTCGTCGTCACGATTGAGGATTTGCGCCAAGCCGTAAATGGCGCCGCTGAGATATGGTTCCAACTCAAGAGCTTTCTCCAAGCACTTCTTGGCTTCCGGGTCCACGGGATCGAGCGTGCTGCCAAGCTCGTACCAAGCGTCGGGATCGAGGGGATCGATCCGCGTCACTTCTTGAAAATGCCCGCGGGCCAGGTCGATGTCCTTCGTCCACTTGAGGACGACTCCCTGGCCATGGTGCGCGTAGGGGTTGTTCGGCTCCTCCTTCAAAACCTCTCGATAGAGGGAAGTGGCCCTGGCGGCGCTTTCGGGCGTGGCGATGTTCAAGAGCGCGATGGCCAAATTGATGCGGCCCGGAATCCACTTTGGGGCCAGGGCGACGACCTTCTCGAATTGCACCACGGCTTCCTGGTACTCGAACTTGTCCATGAAGCCGATGCCGCGCACATTCGCTTGGATCACCGCGGTCATGTCGGGTTCATGGTTCATGTCAGGTTCATGCTTGTGCTGCCACCAGCGATAACCGCCGGCCGCGGCCAGCCCAAGCGCTGCCAATAGGAGCAAAAGCTTCCACCATCGCCCCGGCTTCGATTTTGTGTTTGACGCCATGATTCAGGCCTCATGATACAGACCTATGATAAATATGATGAGTTGCGTTCTGCTTATGCTACGCAGCTAGACCGCGGTAGGTTGAACCAATTGCGATCACTTCACAGGGGTTGCTTATAATAGTGCCCATGCACAAAGTCCTTCTCGTCATCGGCGACGCCGCCGAGGTCTTCGACACGATGTACCCGCTCCACCGCATCCGCGAGGACGGCTACCAGGTCGTCGTCGCCGGCCCAGAAAAGCGCGTCTATCATCTCGTGCAGCACGATACCCATCCAGACTGGGACATCACCGTCGAAGCGCCCGGATACAAGCTGGCGGCCGACATCGCCTTCCGCGACATCCGTCCTGAGGACTACACCGGCTTGGTCCTTTCCGGCGGCCGCGCGCCCGAGTACCTCCGTTATGATGCCGATTTGATGCGCGTCACGCGAGCGATGGTGAACGACGGCAAGCCGGTGGCAGCGGTGTGTCATGGCATCGAGATCCTGGCGACAGCCGGCGTGATTCGCGGCAAGACCGTGACCACAGTCAAGAAGTGCCGTTTCGATGCTGAAGTCTGCGGGGCCAAGTACGTGGATCAAGAAGTCGTGGTCGACGGCAACCTCGTGACTGCACGCACTTGGCACGACAATCATGCGTGGATGCGCGAGTTCATGAAGCTCTTAAACAAAGCTGTCCACCTTTAGAAGAGGGGATGCTATGGCGTTCTCCTTCACCTGCCCGTCGTGTCAGGGGACAATCCGTTGGTATCATCTTTTCGCCCAACCACTTGCGGTCACTAATTTCTGTTGCCGGGAGTGCAAGGTACGGCTTCGCCTTGACAGTCCGTCTTCGGCCGTTGCCGTTGTGGCGATTGGGATATTTGAAATCCTGGGGTCGTGGGCGGCTGTCATGCTGCTCGGCATTATTTACGTTCCGAATTCGCACCCTTTCGCTCGAATGGCGTTGGGGCTTTTTTTGGGCGCTTTGCTCGGGTTCCCGATGATGGTTTATTACGCCTTCCGGCACGTCGTGCTTGCGGATGAGGATCGCTCCGACGCCCGCGCGTATGTCTTGGCGTGTTGGGGGTCGCTGCTGTTTGCGGCAGTCCTCGCGGCTGCATTTAGTGTCGGTATCGCCAAGATTAGCTCGGACATGGAACGCGGCGCCAAGGTGGAGCGCGCCCAGTCCGGTCTGAAGGTTCTAAAGCCGCCTTAGCGCTTGCTATCCATTTCGTTCCGTGTATAGTCAATCCTCGACTCGCCTTGTCTCACATCTTCTTGGGAGAGAGCCTCATGGGCTTCAAGCAAACGAGCGCACATCGCTTCGGTAAGGGGTCGTACCATCAAATCGGCCTGGTGCGCGGGCAGTTCGGCAACGTGCCGATGGATAAATGGGTCAGGTTCATTTCCGACACCGGCTTCGACGGCTGGGAGGAGGCGAGTTGGGAACTCGATCTCGATAAGTGCGCCACCGACCAGGGCGCCGAGGCCTACGCCAAGGAACGCGTCGACTTGGCCAAGAAGCACGGGCTGGAAATCTTCACGGTGGCCGTTCATCTTCAAGGCCAGGCCCTGGGTGACGAGCCGACCGCCAAGACATTGCAGTTCGTCGGCGGCGAGGCGGTGCAGGCATACAAAGCATGGCGCGACAAGGGCAATAAGCCGCCGCGGACCGATCCGTATTTCGTTCCCGACGAAGTGGGCAAGATGGTCCATGCCCAGTCGACCAAAGCGCTGCTTGCGTCGGTCCGCCTGGCTCATTACTTGGGCAAGCTGCAAAACCGCAAGGTTTGCTTGCCTGGCTTCGTCGGCTCACCGGCACACTGCTGGAGCCATTTCTTCTTGTTCCCACCTCTGCCCGCAAGCATCGCCGGCCATGCGATTCCCGACGTTCGCCAGGTCAGCTTGGAGCTGCTCGTCGAGCGCTTTAGGCCGGTGTGGGACGCCTGCAAGAAATACGGCGTCACCTTCGACTTGGAGTGCCATCCGAGCGAGCGGGCCATGGGCGATATCGAGTCGGCCAGCGATTACATCAATCACTTGAACAAGGCCGGTTACGAAGGCGTGGTCGGCTTCAACCTCGACGGCTCGCACTTGGAATGGCAGGGCGTGTCTGTGGTGCAGTTCATCCGCGAGTTCGGCAATTATGTCCATTGCGCTCACATCAAGGGTGTGCAGGTGAGCCGCGAGCATAGCCGCGCCGGCCTCTTGGGCGGACATCGGCCCATGGGCCATCCGCTCAACGGCTGGAACTTCGTGACGGCCGGCAGCGCCCGCGACGCCAACAGCGTCGAGGAGATCATGATCGAATTGAACCGCGTCGGCTTCGACGGCGCCGTCAGCATCGAATGGGAAGACAACGACGCCGAGCAACACGCCGGCGCGAAGGCGGCCCTGGCGTACGTCCACCGCGCCGATTTGCCTCCAAGCGGCATGCGCCACGACGAAATGCTGAAGGCATGATCGGAGACTCCGCACTACGACTCTTCAATTTTCTTTCAGTAGAGACACACACCCAGGTGGTGAAATGAATGTTTCGTTCATGAAATGAGATTCGAAGAGCCCCATTGGGCGCAGAACAAAATGGGCACGAGATGCGTTGTTTCGTGTTTGCTCAGCCTGTGTGCCGGCTTGGTCTTCGCGCGGAACCAGGATCCAACCTTTTCCGTCTCAACTTTTTCCATCGAGGTCACGCCGCCTATCGGCCATCCATGCATGGGCGGCGGCATCGCGCCGGTCAAGAAGATCGACGATCCGCTCTTCGTCCATGGCTTCGTTCTAACGGGCGCCGGCAAACCGATCGTGCTGGCCGCCGTCGATTGGTGCGAAATCCGCAACGACGCCTACGAGCGCTGGCGAACGGTGCTGGCCGAAGCGGCACGCACGGATATCGAGCGCGTGTTGGTCACCTGCCTGCATCAGCACGACGCCCCCATCGCCGATCTGGAAGCTCAACGTCTGCTCGACAACGCGAAAGCCAAAGGAAAGATCTGCGATCTCGACTTTCATGAGAAGACCGTTCAGCGCGTGGCCGCCGCCGTGCGCGAGAGCCTGCCGAAGGGCCGGAAGATCACGCACTTCGGTACAGGTCAAGCGCGCGTGGATAAGGTGGCGTCAAATCGTCGTTACCTTGGTGCTGACGGCAAGCCGAGCTTTGGCCGCACCAGCGCCACGCGCGATGCCAAAGCCCAAGCCGCGCCCGAAGGCACGATCGATCCGTGGCTGAAAACGTTGAGCGTCTGGGACGGCGATGAGCCGGTGCTGACTCTCTCGTGTTACGCCACGCATCCGATGAGCTACTACGGCCAGGGCGGCGTGTCGGCTGATTTCGTCGGCCTGGCCCGTAAGCGCCGGCAGGCGGACGATCCGAAACAGTTCCAGATTTACGTCTCGGGGTGCAGCGGCAACGTCACTGCGGGCAAGTACAACGACGGTTCGCCGCAGAATCGAGCCGTTCTTGCGGACCGGATCTATCAAGCGATGGTCTCCGCTTGGAAGGGAACACGAAAGCAGGCCCTCGAGGGCATCGACTTGCGTGTGACGAAGCTTCGCCTGGAGCCGCGCGATGGGCCGGGATTTACGGTGAAGGATCTCGAACGACGGCTTACCGAAGACAGCAAGCCGTTCGGCCATTGCTTAGCGGCGCTGGGATTGAGCTGGCGCAAACGCGCCGACGCCGGCGCAACCATTGACGTCCCATGCGTGGATTTCGGCTCTGCCAAGTTGCTGTTATTGCCCGCCGAAAGCTACGTTGAGTTTCAACTCCTGGCCCAAAAGATTCGGCCGAATGAGTTTGTCATCGTGATGGGCTACGGCGAATGCGCGCCGGGCTACATCCCCACGGAGCAGGCGGTGCAGGAGAGCGACGCGAACTTGAGCGACTGGAATTGGGTAGCTCCCGGCGCAGAAGAGCGCGTACGCCAAGCGTTGGAAAAGGTGCTGGAGAAGTGACCATTCTCAATCTCTTGAATCTCATCAATCTCTTGGATCTCATCATTCTCTTGAATCTCATCAATTCCTTGAATTTCATATAGCGGGCATCTAGTCAGAATTAAGCGTGTGGTGTGACGTGAGATGATGATGAATCGCTTGACCGTAACTGCCGCAGAGACATAGGCCCTGAGCGTTGGCATGAGGTGATAGCTACTCTTTGCGAATGCTTACCGGAATGAGAACCATTTCGCCCGGCGGCTCGCTCAGGTCCACGCGAACGTGCGACTGCGACACTCCGTCTGGAGCCTTGGCCGCTTCAACGCGAATCTTGAGGGTGGCGCTCTGGTCCGGCCCTTTAGCCCAATCACAGCGGGTGATCTCGTCTCCCCATGTCACCTTGTTGATCGAGATGGACTCCTCGCCGCGAGGACGCAGCCGCACCAGCGTGGATGCGGACTTTTGTCCCTTGTCGATCTGAACCTCAACCTTTTCGGGACTCACGAGCACGGCCGAGCGTGGGATGCGCGTCATGGTGACGGGCACTTCGAGTTGGGCATAAACCGGATCGTCGGTGTAAATATTGAGGATTTCGTGCGCCGAGCCGGGCGCCAGGTCGGCGGCGCGCACTTCGATGATGATCTGGTGCTTGCCGGCTTCCAGCTTTTTCAGCGTTAGCTTCGCCGGTCCGCTGCAATGGATCTGCTTGATCGCGAATGGGTTGACGCCGGTGTCGGCGACAATCACTTCTTGACGCAAGGTGTTTTCGACGAAAAAGGCAAGTGCCGGAGGCTGGACGGTGATTTCGTTCTTAACGACGGCCTTGATCGCAATAGGCGTTTCCTGAATCTTGCCGTCTTCTCGATAGCGGACTTGCGCGGTCCACGCGTGCGGCCCGTTCGGTTGGCCGAGGGTGCGAATGTCCATGCGCAAGTTGCCTTTTTCGCCGGGGGACAATCGCCTTTTATCGAGCCGCGGCGCTAGGCAGCCGCAACTGCGGTCCACCTCGATGATTTCGATGGGCAACGAACCCGAGTTCGTGAAGGCGAACGAATGCTGCAAGGTCGGTCCGCCGCGGATTTCACCAAGGTTCGCCACCGGTTCGGCGAAGCGCAGTTGAGCCCGCGCTTCGGCCATACCCAGAAACAGCCATCCGAGCGCAAAGAACAGGGCACCATATCGCCGCATGACCTTCCTCCTCCAAATCGTGCGGCGAAGAGTATCCCCGAAATCTTCGAAGTTCAAGAGCTACCATACCATCCGGCCGCACGAATCGGCGCATGTGCCGCCATTGCCGCCGTAAGCGCTTGCAATGATAGTAGTTGTGCGCATTTGTCCCGTTTCGTGCGTTCGGCTTGTCCGCTTGGGGGTATGTGAGTGTGGTACTGTGAGTCCCTGGCAAAATCGTGTCCACAAGTGCAAATCACATATTAGGTTAGAGCGAGAGGCTCAGGTCCAAACTCGTTGAGGCTGTAGCTCCCGACTTGGCGCTGACACTATCGCAAACCCGGCTCTCGAAAAGCCACAGAATCCGGAACCAGTGAACGAAATCGCGAGGCTAGCCCCACTAATATGGATGTCACCCTGGACTTTCTCTCGTTCGTGGAGAACATCCCGTGCGCTTAACCTTGCGGACTTTGCTGGCTTACCTGGATGACACGTTGGACCCGGCCCAGGCGAAACTGATAGGGCAAAAGCTAGGGGAGAGCGAATCCGCCCAGAAATTGGTGGATCGCATCAAGGAAGTGACGCGCCGCCGCCGTCTGACTACGCCGCCTTCAACCGGTCCCAGCGGCATCGATCCCAATACGATTGCGGACTATCTGGACAACGTGGTTTCGCCCGAACAAGCCAGCGAGGTTGAGGAAATCTGTCTTTCTTCGGACGTGCACTTGGCCGAAGTGGCTGCATGTCATCAAATCCTAACGCTCATTCTGGGCGAGCCTGCCAGCGTGCCGCCGTCGGCGAACCAGCGCATGTACGGCCTGGTCAAGGGGCCCGAGGCGATCCCCTTCCGCAAGCCCGCCACGGCCGCGCGCGCCGAAGCCGAGCACCATGTCGAGCCGCGCGAAGTGGACGAAACCCTGCGGCTCGGCCTGCCTCCCGTCGGTCGCAAGGATTCGTGGACGAATCGCCTGATCCTGCTAGGCGGCGGCGTGGTCGCCGCGGGCTTGCTGATCTTCGCGCTGTTCCAGTTCATCAATCCCGGCCCGAAAGAGCGCGACAACAAGGGCGGCGACCGCGTCGCGCAAAACAAGGACGGCGACAAGCCCCCGACGTCGGATAAGGTCGATCCCGGCAAGGACGACACCAAGGGCAAAGGCGGTGCGGACAAGCAAGACGGCACCGACAAGAAGCCGACGGATAAGACAGAAGTTGAGTCCAAAGACGGCAAAAAGGAAGACGAGTCGAAAGTGAAAATCGTCGATTCGGCGCCTTCGGAGATTCCCCTCGGTCCACCCAGCGACCGTCAAGCGGCAATTGGCCACATGATCGCTTTGGAAAAGGGCGAGCCGACGCTCTTGCTGCAGATGGGGCCCGAGAAGACGGATTGGAAGCGAGTGCTGCCAAAGAAGAAAGAAGCGGAGATTTTCTCGGCCCGGCCGCTGCTCGCCTTGCCCAGCATGCGCGGCGAAGTGGAGCTTAACAAGGGGCTCCATCTGATGCTTTGGGGAACCATGCCGGAGCAGAGCCTCGTTCCGGGCTTGCTCTACGAGAGTATCGTGGAGCTTTACACGCACGAAACCCTCGACCTCGACATGCTCCTGCAACGCGGTCGGATCGTGCTCACTTGTACTCGCGAGAAGCCGGCGGTCGTCCGCGTGCGTTTCGAGAATCCAACTCTTGCGCGTCAAGAATTCGCCGACATCACGTTTCAAGCCAAGGACGCCTCGATCCTGGTGGATCGCTTCTGCATTTACCCGCCGCCGCCTTCCAGCGAGCCGTTCTACAAGGACCCGAAAAACGCTAACCGATTAGGACCGGTGGCGACGGTCGGGTTCAGTGTGCTCTCCGGGACGGTTTTCCTGAAATTCGGCGACGTCACGCACACCTTGAGCGCGCCGCCGGAGCCATTCCAACTTGTCTGGAACAGTCGCGGCACGATGACAGGGCCGAATTCAGTAAAAGAGTTGCCGGCGTTCTTGACATACGATCCAGCCCTACCCAAAGGATCGGATGCGAAGCCTCGCAAGGAGACTCTTCGCGCCCGTGAAAACCTGGTCAAGCAACTTTCGACCAAAGCCCTCGACGTGGTGCTCACGGAGAGTCTCTCGCAGGAAAGCGCCGACCGCCGCGGCGACCGCCGGCTGGCCCTTCGCGCGTTCGCCGCCATCGACGACCTGACGAGCCTGGTCGAGGCAATCGAGAATCCCAAATCGGTGCTGGTGGACGTTCGAGCCAACGCGCGCGAAGCCCTGCGCGATTGGATAGGCAGTTCCCGCGATAACGATTACAAGCTCTTCGATGTGCTCACGAGGAAATTCAAGAAGAAGGAAGCCGAGATCATCATGGATCTCTTGCACGGCCTTTCCACGAAGGAGACGCAGAGGCCGGAGCGCTTTGAGCTGTTGATCGAGTATCTGACGAGCCAGAATCAAGTGATTCGCGAGTTGGCATTCTGGAACTTGTATACGCTCGCGCCGGCGGGGCGCAACATTCAGTATAATTCGGCGGCTGAATCGGAAGCCCGCGCCGCCGCAGCCGCCGCCTGGCGAGCGCTCATTCCTGCGGGCCAACTGCCGCCGCCGCCGCCGAAAAAATGACTCGCATACGTTAGCGCAGCTTTTCCAGATCCTCGAAGAACCCGGGATACGTCTTGGCGACGCAGCCCGGGTTCTTAATCACGATCCCCGGGACCTTCAAGCCGACGAGCGCCATCGCCATCGCGATGCGGTGGTCGTTGTAGGTTTCAATCTCGGCTCCGTGCAACGGCCCCGGCGTGATTGTCAACCCGTCGGCGAACTCGTCCACCGTAGCGCCAATGCGGCGCAATTCCGCGGCCACGGCGGCTAGGCGATCGCTTTCCTTGTGGCGAACGTGCTCGACGTTGCGAATGGTCGTCGGCCCCAGGGCGAAACAGGCGACGGCGGCCAAAGTCATCACCGTGTCGCTGATGTCGTTCATGGCGACGTCGATGCCGCGCAGAGGGCCGCCGCACAGCGTAATCGCATCGCTTCCGTATGAGACTTCGCAGCCCATGTCTTCAAGCACATCGAGGAATTGAACGTCCCCTTGCAGGCTTTTCTGGTTGAGATTGGGAACGGTCACCTTTCCTTCCAGAATTGCCGCAGCCGCCCAGAAATAGCTCGCCGACGACGCATCGGGCTCGATCTGGTAATCGCGCAAGGGGATATGGTGCGGTCGAACGTATTTCTCGGGAAACGGAGCCGCCTTTTTCAAGATCGGCCGATACTCGCCCCTACCGAAAATCTCGATATCGTCGGGGCCCTCTTCGCGCACCGCGAACCCAAATTGCTTGATCATCCGCAGCGTCATCCGCACATACGGCTCCGAAACGCGCGGAGCCTCGACTTGAACTCTGACGCGGCCCTCCGCTCGTGTCGCGGCCATTAAGATCGCGCTGACATATTGGCTGCTGATTTTTCCGTTCAATCGCGCCGTCCCCTCACGCAAACCGTCGGCCTCCACAACCACCGGCGGACACCGGTTGCCGTTCTCGCTATAGGCCTTCACTCCAAGCTGCCGCAGGCCCTCCAGCAGATGTTCGACGGGCCGCTCGCGCATGCGGACGTTGCCGTCGAGCCGGTATCGGCCATGCCCCAGGGCGACCATCGCGGTGAGGAAGCGCATGGTGGTGCCGGACCCGGCCACGTCAAGGTCGGCGGCGGACGCCGGAATCGTCGGTGCTTCGGGATCGGAGCTAACGAAGACCAAGCATTCGGGCCACTCCGTCAGAACGCGAAAGCCGAGGGCGCGGAGGCAGTCGATCATCACCTCCGTGTCCTCGCAGCGCGAGGCGCCCTGCAGAGCACAAGCGTGTCCCCTGGCAGTCAGCGCCGCCAATACGAGCGCTCGATTGGTGATGCTCTTGGACCCCGGCGGCTGAATCGTCGCCTTTGGCGGCTTGACGAGCGGCTGGATCGCCAGGGCATCGGGAAAGGACATGGATCACTCGCAATTGACCATCACTCGTAGTCTACGCGCATCAGAAACAGCCCCTGCGCCGGTGCTGTCGGTCCGGCTTGCTTGCGGTCCGTGCTTGCCAAAATCTCGGCGACTTTGCATTCGGGCCAGTAGCCGCGGCCCACGTTCATGAGTGTGCCGGCGATGGCCCGCACCATATTGTACAGGAATCCATCGGCCTCCACGTCGATCCAAATGTAGTCACCGGCGCGGTTGACCGCCAGGTGGGTAATGGTCCGCACGCTCGACATGCGGTTGGGCCAATCGGTCTCGAAGCTGTGAAAATCGTGCCGGCCTCGGAGCGGTACGGCGGCGCGAGCCATGACGGCCGCATCGAGCGGGTGGCGACTCTGGCAGCAATATCGGCGTAGGAACGGACTGGGTACAGGGCCGTCGTGAATGACATAGCGGTAGAGTTTCCGCACGGCGTCGTGATTGGCGTCGAAGGACTGCGGCACTTCCTCAACGGCGCGGATCGCCACATCGGCGGGCAGATGGGCATTGATGGCCCGCAGCATCGTTGCGGCGTCTAGATGCGAGGTTGTAAAGTAGTTAGCGACCTGGCCGCTTGCGTGGACGCCGGCGTCGGTGCGGCCGGCGGCGTTGACCCGGATACGTTCTTTGCCGGCGATCTGGGCGATGGCCGTTTCCAGCGTCTCCTGCACGGTGCGAAAGCCGGGCTGGGTCTGCCAGCCGTTGAAGTCGGCGCCGTCGTAACTGATGGTCAGCTTGAGATTTCGCATGGCCATCAATTTATCACCTGTTTCAAAACGGGGACAGGACCTGTGATTTTAGAGGTCCTGTCTCCGTTTTGAAACCAAAAAAAAGCCCACGAGCCGGTGCTCGTGGGCTTACCAACCCCAACCCGTCATCGACCGTACCAGTAACTGGGCGGCTGGAAGTTGACGTAGCCGACCGGTTGGAAGGCCTGCGGATAGCCGACTTGTGGGTTGCCGGCGGCGATCGGCGATGGTCGCGGTGCAATTGGAGTGTAGCCGGGCGGAGCATAGCCCGGTGGAGCATAGCCGGGCGCCGAGGCCGGGCTGCCCGACTGGGGTGTCGGTTGAGGCGGGAACGGCTGAGGCCAGTCGGGGTAATGCGCGGTCCCAGCCGAAGGCGCCGTCAGGTGCGGATCCAACGGAAAATAGGTGTACCAGGGGGCGAGTTGGATGACAGGCCGGTTGCTGCAGTTGAAATTCCAGTGGAAGCCCGAGCCCGCGTTGCAGTGCCAATTGCAGTTGGAATTGCGGCTCCAGTAGGGGTTCCAGTTACAACTCGTGTTGCAGGGCCAGGGCAAGCGGAGGTTTTCTCCCCAGGCGTCAGCGGGTTGCGGCGCAAGTGCCCAAGCCAAGGCGGTCAGTCCCAAACACGCCAGCGAAAGGTATCGATTGGTCATAGGTGTGATTCCAGAAGCAGATGGATCTATGAAGAACCGGGGCCGGCGTAGTCGCTTACGGCGTTATTGAAAACGGCAAGGACGGCCGTGCCGCCGGGGAAAGCCTTACGGACACTAATGCTCCAGCATTGCCGACGAAGTCTTCCGATGCCAACGGAAATGGCTCGCTCCAACAGGAGCGAGTGCGGGTGAGGACGAACCTTCCCGCAGGACGTGGAGAAGAGATCGAAACGGCGCGGCAGGCGCGCGAGGAAAAAACGGCGCGCCGGGTCCTGTCCACCTAATCGGGATTCTCGCGGAAGATGCGTTCGAACTGCGGCGCCGCCTGATGGAATGCCGTCATCAGGCCTGGGTCGAGCTGCGTGCCGGCGCCGTCACCCATGACTTGCAGCGCGGCGTTGTGCGAAAGGGCGGGCTTATAGGTCCGTCGCGACCGCAAGGCGTCGTAGACGTCGGCGACGGTCACTAGCCGCGCCGCCAATGGAATATCATTGCCCGCGAGGCGATCGGGATAGCCGCTGCCATCGAAGCGTTCGTGATGATGCCGGGCGATGTCGATGGCCATGTGCAAGAACGCCTCGGCCGAGGGGTGATTCTTAGCGACTTCGCTCAAGGTCTCGGCGCCAATGAGGGTGTGGGCCTGCATGATGATTCGCTCGTCGTTGTCGAGCTTGCCGGGCTTCATGAGGATGTGGTCGGGCAGGCCCACCTTGCCAATGTCGTGCAGAGGCGCGCAACCGACCAGCATTTCGATGAAGGCGTCGTCGATTTGCTCCGCGAAAGCCGGCATGCGCGCGGCCCCTTCCGCCAAGCAACGCACAAAGCCCTGGAGCCGGGCGAGGTGCGAGTCGGTTTCGTTGGCCCGGTGTTCGACGAGCTTGGCGAGCGCCAGGACCAGGGCGTTGCGGGCCTCGACGAGGTCGCTGTTGCGTGCCGACAGGCTCTGCTCCAGTTGGCGATTGACGGCGAGCAAATGGTGATTGAGGATGTCGGTGCGGTCCTGGGCGTCCTTGAGGCGCAGGCACGATTTCACGCGCGACTGCAGTTGCACGACGCTGAATGGCTTGGTTAGGAAGTCATCGGCGCCGTGAAGCAGCATGTGGGCCATGGTGTCGGAATTCGGCTGGCCCGACGCCATGATGATCTTCAGGTTCGGACAGGGCGGCGCGTCACGCAGGGCCCGGCAGACTTCGGTTCCAATCATGTCCTGCATGTGGATGTCGAGAAGCACGAGGTCGTATTTCTTGGTTTTCACCGCTTCCAGGGCCGCTCCGCCGCCTTCGGCCTCGTCGCATTGCATCCCTTCGGCTTGCAGGACGAATTTGCTGAAGCTGCGGATTCCGGAGTCATCGTCCACGAGCAGGATGTGGTAGATGCGCGGCATGCAGGTCGTTTCACTATTGCGGCTTGAACGTTCTCCCATGGGCCGTTCCGTAAGCGGCGCCGGAAGCATGTGCTCTTGCAGGTCGGTCTTAAGAAACGGAAGTAGGGCGCGCATCACGGTTGTGGGCGAGTCATATCGGTCCTCCGCGCGAAGCGCCATAAGCTTCTGCACGATCGTGTCAAGTTCCGCGGGGACGTCAGGTCGCTTGGCGCGGACCGACGGCGGCTGCTGCTTGAGCCGGTTGGCCAGTTCCTGAACGAAACTGCCCGTCGCGGGGAACGGCGGCTGGGCGGTCAGGCACCAGTAGAGAACGCCGCCCAGGCCGTAAAGGTCGGCGCGAATGTCGACGGCGTGGGCGTCCTGAATCTGCTCCGGCGCCATGTAATCAAGAGTGCCCAGGAGCGTGCCTTGCTCCGTCAAATTGCGGGAGTACTTGCGCGCCAGTCCGAAATCGAGCAGCTTGGCCTGACCCTCGGGCGTGACCTGGATGTTCGACGGCTTGATGTCCCGGTGAACAAGGTTGTGCTTATTCGCCTCCACCAGGGCCGACGCCATCTGGTGCATGAGGTCGCACGCCTTGGCCGGCGTGAGCGGCCCTTGCGAGCGCACGTATTCCTCGAGGTCTTGACCGGGAACGTACTCCATGACGAAAAAGTGCAATACCTGGGCGTTCGGATCGTCGGGAATGGCTTCGCCGGCATCGATTGCGCCCACGATGTTCGGATGCTGGAGCTGGGCGATCGCCCGAATCTCCGTGAGGAACCGCCGCAACAGCCGCGGATCTTGCTCCGGGCCGAACGGCAGCACTTTGACGGCGACCAGCTTGCGCATGCGGATATGCTCGGCGCGGAAAACGACTCCCATGCCGCCGGCGCCCAAGCGATCGAGCACGCGGTAGTTGCCGAGGGTCAAGCCGAAAGTGGTTCCGGCCTCGATGCGGTTCGCCTGGTAATCGGTCACGAGGCCGTAGTCGACGAGAAGGGCCAAAAGCTCGGTGGGCTCATGGCACTCGGCCAACTCGGCGCGGCGGGCGGGGGAAAGGTTGTCCACGTCCTCCGCGAGCACCAAAGACGCTTCCTGCATCTCCGCGAAGAAGCGTTGGGCGCTGCCTTGAGGGCGGGCGGCGGCGCGCGGGTTCGACCGAGTGGATGTTGCCGTGATGAGATCGCTCATGAAAAGACCCACGCAGGAACAGCCATACGGGCGTGGGAGGGGCGGGGGAATGGCGAGGATCCGCGCGGAGGCACGGGTGGGGAGGAAAGCTGCCTCTCTGGTCCGCTCTAAGTCGCTCTCCACCGATGGATAAGCAGACTTTCTGGCTGTGAGGTTGAACCACGCAACTATAGGTCACGCGTTGGAAAGGGCAAAGCGCATTCCCACTTGTGACTTAGAGCGACCTTAAAATTCGTGCGTTGCGCTAAAACGTTAGCGGATCACTTTGACTTCTGAGGCGTGAGCGACTTGAAAAGCGAGCCCGCGGAGATGTTGCCCTTCCCTTCTTCGAGGGCGCGCGCGATGGCGCGATTGGCCTTTTCACGGACCTCGGCCTCGTGCCCTGTGAGCAGAGACTGCAGCACCCCTTTGAGGTCGTTGCCGATGTCGCGCGCTTTGTCTCCTTCCACCGAGGCGCCCAACCCGTATAGCGGTCTGACGCGCTGCAGCTCAAAGTCCTTGAGCAGAAGCTTTGCTTCGACGACTTTCGGCTCGACTTTGATTTCGGGCGGAAACTTGCCGGCCTTGAGTTCGAGTCCGACTTCGAGTTCCAATCGTGCGGTAATCGTCGCTTTCGCTTGCGCCGAGAACCCAAACGTCGCCAGCCCCTTCTGCCAATGTTGCACGTCTTGTACGGCGTTGAAAGCCATGGTTGCGTCGAGGTGAACGCGATAGCCCTTACCGCTCTCGAGCTTTCTTAAGTCGCGAATCTGGATGTCCAGGTCCTTGGCCGGATCGTCGAGCCAGGCCCAAACCTTCTTCCAGAGCCCGTGCGGCAACTCGTCGCGGTCGCCGACCTTAACATAGCTGCGCAAATTCGGCAGCCGGAGTTTGGCCGGGATCGGAATCGTCTTGCCCCAATCCGACTTGTCGACGAATTCCTTGGGCGCTTCCTTGACGACGATGGATTGAACGAGTTTGGAAAGCTGCGAGTAGTCGGCGGGCGGTGGTTCCGAAGGTGTCTGTCCCAGCACGAAAATCGCAATCGAGCTGGCAAGATACTGCATCATGTTGGGGTCCTCCCGATGTGTAGCTATATGACCGGTTTACGTTTCGCGCTCGCCGACATCTCTGGGAGCGCGAAACGCAAGCGATGGTCATTCCTCGACAAGCTCCCGTTCCGTCACCTCCAAGAGTCGCCAAGTCTCCGCGACCGTCTCGGTCGAACGTAAATCGTCCACGAAACCCGGTTTCAGGAGCATGCGCGACAATCGTGCGAGCACGCGCAAATGTGTGGCGTGATCGCGGCAAGAGACGAGGAAAAAGATGTCGCTGAGGGCGCCGAGCGGGGCGCCAAAGGGAATGCCACGGGTGGTCCGGGCGTAGGCGATGAGCGATTCGCCCAAAACGTGCGGCAGAGGCCGGCGCGGATGCGGTATCGCTACACCC
>JACPZP010000168.1 GCA_016195405.1 Planctomycetota bacterium
GCCCGGGCCTGAGCCCGGATCGTGGTTGGAAGGTGCGTCCTTCCTGAAACTTCCACGTTGGGACAAGGATAGCTTCCTTGAGCCCGCTAACCTTGGGACAGGCCCGGCCCATCCCAATCGAGGACATGATGAGTATCCAGCGGCTGAAGTTGACCGGGGCCGCCATCTTGGTTTCGCGCGGACTAAGTTTTTGCAGGCGGCCCCGGCAACTTAGCCGCAACGTTATGCGGCTCGGTGAAACGATGGGTTCTCCGCCTCAAACCCTGGATGGCGCTCGTGTCCTTCGGTACGCAATCGTTGGCGATGGCGTCACTGCGACCGGCAATACTGTTCATCGTTTCCACCCAAGCGATGTGATCGGACCTGCGGCGGCCTTGGCGATCTGCCGATATGATGGCGAGGAGTGTTTCTACCTGTTCTATTGCGACGCCGAATGGAATGTTGTGACCGATACTTGGCATGAATCGTTGGCGGCGGCGTTGAAGCAAGCCGAATTTGAATACCTCGGGCTATCTTTTGTCTGAAAGGAGGATGTGATGATACGCGATGGCATACGTCGTTTCGCTTTCACTCCCTCCTGTAGCTCAGTGGCAAGAGCGTGGGCCTTATAAGCCCGTGGTCGCAGGTTCGATTCCTGCCAGGAGGACTGGCAGTATTCAGTTCCTGCGAAGAGGTCGCCGCATAACAAGTCGCTGAACCAGACCGGGCCGCCATGACGTGGTTGCGTGGCACACTGTTTCCTGAAGCGGCCCGGCTGGTTAGCTCGTTCGTTCGGCGGAAGACGAGCAGTAAAAATGGGCAAGCGTCTCTTTACTACACGATCTGTCGCCATCGTCGGATGCCTTGTCCTTGTGACGCTTGTTGTCATCCTCGGCGTTTGGCTCACTCTGGGGCTTGGCCCGCGCGGACCACGACTGGCAATCAACGGCGGCGGGACCTGTTCCGTCGGAGAAACCGCCGTGGAATATGTCTTTTCGGGTGACAAAATCGCACTTGCTATCTGGTGTGCCGGCATCCACGGGCCGAGCGGCTCCAGCAGCGAGTCAGGGCTTTTCAGCTCCACTTCGAGAGGATTTTTTTCTTCGGCGGATGGCAAGCGGATTAAGTGGGCGTGGCAGGACCCCAGGGAGAAAGGGGGCGACTTCGAGATCGATGGGACGCGTTACGACTTGGCCGACGGCGGCTTGTTCCTTTTGTCCACAAAGGATGGTCAGGTTCGAGTCACGCAACTCGATGTCGATCTGTCGCAGGTACAAGCGAACACGCAGGGGTTCGAGGCCTTGGCGAAGAAAGAGCCAAGAATCGCGAAGTTTATCGCTGAAGCGTCGGGCCAGAAGTAGCCTCACACGGCCCACAGGATATCAAGCGTTTCCGCGCCGAACAAGCCGGTTGCAGCCGACCGCGGCCATGACGTTACTTCTGGTTCGGTGAAGTCGGTGCAGGTCCGCGGCGGCTGAACTCGGGCGTTGGGCGGAGAACGAAACGTTGCATGGCGATCTCCTTGCGGGCACTCGAATTGGAGAACCGGAGCCGGCGTCCACGGTAAGCCTACGCTTGCTGCGGCCTATGAGATCCTCCGCGACGCTTGGTTCTGCGGCGACCGCGACCGTGAACTCGCCCTCCACCTAATGTTTCTCTGCTGGTACATGCTCATTGAGCCTCCGCACCTTACAGGACTCGACGAGGGGCGGTTGCCGTCGTCAGAACTCGTCAGGGTTTTCAATGACGTTTTCGATTTTATGGCACCCGGAAGCGAAGCTGATCCTGAATTCCTTTACGCGGTGGGTCTTATGAGCGCGCTGGCACCTTGGTTGCTTGGCGACAATGACACGTGGGAACAGCGAAGCCGTGAGTATCACGTGAAGTACCGGGAATTGAAGCCGACTGGGCTCGAGCCAGCCGTCTTCGTGGGTCGCGGCGCCTATGGCGATTACTTCGGAGGTCAAGCGCGCGTTAAAGGTGGGTATTGACAGGCCGCTACCATCGCCCAACCAGGTGCTCAACTTGACCTGGGCCGCATTCTTGTTTCGCGCGCCATGGAGTTGTTCCAGCGGCCCAGGCAAGTTAGCATGTGCGTTCGGCCGTCGGGGTGCAGAAGTTTTTCGATGCGCTAGCTCCTCCGAGCTTTTTTGTCGTCTCTATCTACGGAGGCAGTCCAAATCCCAACTGAGGAGGAGATTGACATGGTACGCTTTACCCTTTTCACTTTGGTTCTCGCACTATCCTGTATTGTTTCTTCGGAGGTTCTCGCCTTGGGTGCTGACCATCCCAAAGGCCCGGTTGCCGGTAACGACAGGTGGCCCGAAGGGCTGAAGGAGCTTTTCAACCGTGACAACCGAGTCCACGGCTACTGGGTCAATGGCGAGGATGTGTTTTTCTACTCAGGAGACACTCAAGCCTTCAACCAGTTCGTGGAAGCGTATAGCAAGCTCAAGAATACTTCTCTCCGTGTCGTCATCCATCCGGGAGCCAAAAAGGCTCGTTCCCCGTGGGACCAAGCGGACCGGAATATTCCGGCAGAGTGGTCGCTGTACAGCAGCATCGGTGCCCAATTCCAGACACGACTTGATCTCTGGCTAGGAAGCCGGATCAAGCTGGAAAACCTTAAGATTCCCAGAAATGTGGAGGCCGTTTCAGGAGGTGAAATTGAGAGCTTCATCGCGGAACGTCAGCCGCGGAAGAAGTAGCGGCCTAAAGAAAATGGGGCTGAAACGGGGACATCATGAATATCTGGGCCGAACAACGGCGGTGAAGCTGACGGGCCGCCATTACGTCGCACCGCGACATGGCGTCCAACCAGGCGGCCCGCAACTTACCTTTTCCGTTCGGCGGCAGAAAAACCGAATCGCGGTGCCCTTCGTCTTGATATAAGGGGATGTTTCCCACACGCATATCACAACCAGTCACAGGAGATCGGCCAATGCGCTCATGTCTGCTCTTTGTGCTTGTTAGTGTGGCCGTCGTCGGCCCTGGCGTCCAAGGGACCAACGCTCAACCGGCCCCCGTAAACACGCTGCGCTTTGACCTGACACTCGACAAAAAGACCTACGAAGTCGGCGAACCGATCGTGCTGACCCTGCGCTTGACCAACCCCGGCAACCTTCCCCTCAAGATGCCCACGAGTTCCGAAGTGACGGGGCGGCATGATGGCTACTCCTTCCAGGTCCAAAATGACAAGCGTGAGGCCTTGAAGGATCCGTGCCATGAGTATATCGCTCTGATGCACTCCCTCGGTGGTTCCGAATCTGTCCAGCCTGGGGACTCCTACACGCGGGACCTGCTGCTGAATTACCGCGTCCCCCCACTCGAGCCGGGCAAGTACACCGTCAAAGGGACACTCCAGCCAAGGGGTGAGGGCCAGAAGGCCCAGGCGGAGTCGGCAGACGTAACGTTCCAGATCGTTGCGACTCCGCCGGCCAACCTGGAGAAAAGGGTCGCGCAGTTGGCGGAAGACCTGCGCGCCGGGGGAGACGCGCGCCGCCTTGCTCCCCAGCTGGGGTTTACCGGCCACGCCGGGGCGGCCACGCCGCTCATCGACCTCCTCTACGCGGAGGCGGAGGGCGCCCAGGTCGCCGCCGCGCAGGCGCTGCTCTACCTCGACAAGGACACCGTCAAGAAGTCTCTCTTTGACTCCCTGAGGACGCGCGGCCCGCGCGACCGCATGATCTATCATCTCGTTGTGCGCCTGCAGGCCAAAGCAGAGGAAGTCACGCCTTTGCTCGTGCGCTGGTTGGAGGACAAAGACGGGGCCACGCGGCACGCGGCCGTGTACGGGCTCGCCCTCTCCAACGTCGGGAAGGCCCCCGGCCCCGACCTGTTCCCGCTGCTGGAAGTGAGGCTCAAGGACCCGCTTGCCACGGTTCGGCACGGCGCGGCGGCGGCGGTCGGCGCCTACCAGAATGCCGCCGCCCTCAAAGCCCTGAAGGCCGTCGTCCATGATCCGGACGCGGGCGTGAGCTCACAGGCCACCACCGCCGTGGGCTGGGTGGCGGCGGCCGCGAAACCCGACAGTGCCGTTCGCAAAGAAGCGATCGAGGTTCTGCGCGACGTGGCACGGTCGGGGGGCCGCCCGGCTGAACAGGCGACGTACTGGCTGGGAAAGATTGAGAACAAATGACCCAGGTCTTCACCGTCTGGGCGTGTGGCGCCGATTCCAAATAACTACCATCGCCGAACGAACGGATGCAGTTGACCGGGCCGGCATCACGGCTTTTCGATGTCCAATGTGAACACAGCCGGCCCGGCAAGTTAGCTTGTGCGTTAGGCCGACCTTGCGGAATGGGAGAGACGATGCCCCTGGATATGGAGATGATCGCAGATCAGATCAGCCGAGCCTTTCGGGGCGAGTCCTGGCATGGGCCTTCGGTGCGCGAAGTGCTAGCGGGTGTTTCGGCGGAAGACGCCGCAGCTCATCCAATAGCCGGCGCTCACAGCATTTGGGAGATCGTCCTTCACCTGACCGGTGGATACAACTTGGTTCTTCGGCGGGTTCGGGGAGAGCGTGCGCAGCTCGCGCTGGAGGAAGAGTGGCCTCCGGTGGCGGAGGTTAGTTCGGGGGCCTGGCGCGAGAGCCAGCACACCTTGGAGCAACTGAATCAACAGCTCCAGAGCGCCGTGCGCGCCTTCCCCGCGGAGCGGCTTTCGCAGGAGCTGGGTTCCGAGTACTCGGCGTACATTCAGTTCTGCGGCACGCCTCAGCACGACCTGTACCATGCGGGCCAGATCGTTCTTCTCAAGAAGGCACTGTCGGCGTCGCGAGGGGCAGCCTAACAACGAGATGAAGCTGACAAGGGCCGCATGGTTAACGGACGGGGCGGCCCTTGCAGCTTATCTCGGTGTTAGCCGCTTCGAGTCCGTCACATGGCGACCGCATTGACCAACGTGTCTTTCGATGGATCGCCGGTGCAATTCCGGATGGATTCGCCCTTCCTTGCCTGTTTCGATCCGCAGGCACTGGACATCCTTCGTGAGTCGATGCCGCAGGATAGTCCGTTGGATGTTGCCGGGCTACTTGAACGCCTAAACGTCAACTATCCAGCGATGGCCTGTTATACGATTCCCGAATTTCGGCCCGGACTCTTCACGCTTGACCCGCATGACATCAAAAAGTTTGGTGACGAAGAAGAAGACTTCGATTACAACGAAGGCGATCAAGCAGAACCGGTACCCGCCGAAAAGGAGTCCTCCTTTCCCTTTGCGGCTGTTGATTCGGGCGCGCTGATCGTTGCAGATGTTGGTCACCTGCCCAGGCTCGTCAAGCTGCTGACTTGGGAGCGATACGACCTTGGCCTCCAAGACGATGCAGTTTTCGCCAAGATTGTCGAGGAACTCGACGGCCCCTATTTCGCAGTAATCAACGGCGGGATTATGCCCGGGATGGAGTTCGATGGAGACGGAACCTACACTATTCCGGTCGGCTGCGTGAGGCCGAGCCGCGGCTAGAAAAGCAAAGGGGACGCGGACCGTTTCGGCGGCATGCATATCGATGCCGCGGTAGAATCGGTGTTGCTGTTGATAAGGCGCATCATGAACCTCCGTTGGCATGGGCCCGGGCCTGAGCCCGGATCGTGGTTGGAAGGTGCGTCCTTCTTGAAACTTCCACGTTGGGACCAGGATAGCTCCTGAGCCCGCTAACCTTGGGACAGGCCCGGCCCATCCCAATCGAGGACATGATGAGCATCCGCCAGTTGCAGCCGACTGCGGCGATCACGTTGCTTTGAGTTGGGTGAAGTCGTTGCAGGGCGCCCCGGCAGCTTAGCCGCACCGTTCGGCTTCAAAGGAGCACTGGATGGGCTGGACGCCCAAACGGAGTCGTGGTTGCCGATTTCGGATCGAGACTACGTCGCGCTTGTCCGACAATGGCGCGATGTTTCTTACCCCTCATTGCAGCTGGTGCCCACTCATTCCAGGGCGAGCGGGCGATGCAGGTCATTGCGGAGCGGTTGCCAGCCGACGTTTGGGTGTTCAGCGGGGTACAGGTGCCGGAACTGGCGAACACGGGCGGCCTAGGAGCGACGGACTGTCAGGCGATCGGTCTGCGGAAAATCCAGCGTAAAGGAGAGGGCGCATGCCGGATGTTCCAACGAGCAATCCCGAGCAGTTCTACCAGGGCGCTCCGCTGCTCCTGGTCCCCGATGTCTTTGCTACGGCTGACTTCTACCGGAAAATGCTGGGATTCAAGTCCGATCCGGGAGCCGATGCGCCGGAGTACACTGTAGTTTGGCGAGATAACGCGGCCGTTCATTTGGCCAAGGGGGAACACGCGCCGACGGGTGTGCGCATCTTTTTCTGGGTCAAGGATGTGAACGCGCTCTACGAGGAGGTCGTCAAACGAGGGGCGGCAATCGCGGTGCCGATTGAGACGCGACCGTACCGAATCCGCGACTTTTCCATTCGCGACCCGAACGGGGTTGTGATAGTGTTTGGGCAGGACTGGGACTAAGCCGCTTGATGGTTGGTGCACGCCACACGCCGCGGCAAAGGGGTCCACATGACACAGCCAGAGATTTCCGGCATCTCGCCCTTTTTCATTGTGAGCGACGTACCGTCTGCGCTTGCGTTTTACCGAGACCGGCTTGGATTTGAGATCATCTTTCAGGGGCCGCCTGAGGATGTCTTCTTTGGCATCGTCCGCAGAGGCGGTGCGATGATCATGCTCAAGAGCGTCGGTGTCGATCCGCTGCCCAACTACAAGCGAGAGCCCGCGGCCCGCTGGGACGCTTACCTCGATGTCCCGGATCCTGATGCACTGGCGGCCGAATTTGCTTCGCGCAACGCCGAGTTTTCCAAGCCATTGAAGGACACCCACGACGGTTTGCGTGGCTTCGAGCTCAAGGACGCCGACGGCTATGTCTTGTTCTTCGGTCGTCCTCGGAAATGAGCGGCTCTTATGACGAACAAACGAAGAATCATCGTGAACCTCGCCACGAGCGCCGACGGCTACATATGGCCTGAGTGAGTTCGAACGATCTATCGACACGAAATTGTTGGGCCGGAGCTTTGCTTGTCGAGTTCTCTCGGTGGACAGCTGCGAAGCACGACCAAGGGCCGTTCGTGCTTGCCCCAAGGATGGTCGCTGGTGCGGAACATCTCTTCGAGACGGCCGCGATCCAAATAGGCATGACGGCAGGCGGCGCAGTCGGCGGGCATGACGACAAAGATCGGTTCGGGGCGTGTTGCCCAAACTTCGAGATTCTCCCATTCAAGGATGGTGTCGAGGGGCCGGCCGACATGAAACGCCAGGAGGTGAGATTCGGCACGGAAGAAGATCACCGGCATGTCGGTTTGCCGGCGAATATCGTGGGCGAGTTGTCGATAGGGCCAGCCGTGCTCTTGGACTGGAGCGATGAACGTGAAGTAAATCAGCCAGCCGCCGATAGTCAGAACGAGACAAGTCATAAAACCGGCGATCAGCGCACCTCGGCGGACGACGCGGGACACGCCGGGGCTTCGCAAAGCCTCAGCCCCGGCCACACCTGGTGCAGCGCCGGCCACTCCTGGTGCGAACAGAGGGTTAGTTGCGTGGTAGAGCCGGCTTGCCATCGAGGCTAGAAAGAGCGCGGCGCCGGGAAATGCCGGCAGCAGGTAGTCGGCTCGCTTGAATCTCATCAACGACAAGAACACGAAGATGAATCCGAACCAGACAGCGCCCAGGCGGCCTTCGGGCTCCAAATTGCCCCATCCTTCGCGCCACGCCAGGTAAGCCGCGGGGAGGATCAGCAGGCTCCACGGCAATAAGTCGATGAACGCTCGCGGAAAATAGAACCACACCGGATGTGCCGCCAACGTTTCGGCGCCGCCAAGCCCGCGTTCGACGTTGTGGTACCAGAAAAAGACTTCCCACAGCCTGCCATCCGTTGCCATGTTGGCCCACACAAACCACGGGCCAGTAACCAATGCAACGAGCGGAATTCCCCAAAGGAGCGAGCGGCGCCAACTCGCCACAGCGGCTTTCTTTTCACGCGCACGGAAACTCTCGGCGACACCGTTCACGCCGACGATCCCCAGCGCGAATATCGCCGCGATTGGACCCTTGAACATGATGCCCACGGCAATTGCCAGATATCCCGCCAGAAACCAGCCCCACGACGCGCGGCTCTTTTCAGCATTTCTTTGGCCGAGAAAGAAGCAGCCAACCGCAAGGGCGACCGAAAGCGTCAGCGGCATGTCGGTCCGCCCCACGCGTGCCAGCCAGGTGAAGTGGAGGCTTGTCGCCAAGAAGAGCGCCGCCAGCAGACCGGCGACAGGGCGGCCTCGTTTCCAACCGAGGAAATAAAGGAACCACACGCAGCCAAGCGCCGACAGCGCCGCCGGTAAGCGCACCGCCCATACGTCGACTTGGCCGCCCAAGATTTGCGCGATGAGCGCGATCAACCAGTAATAAAGCGGGGGTTTCTGCAGCTCGATGTGCCGGTCGAAAAGGCGGGGCAATCCCCAATTGCCTTCTTCAAGAATCATTTGCGCGTTCTGTGCCGCCCGCGCTTCATGGCTGCTGTGCAGATCGCGATCGCCGAGGCGGTAGAAGAACAAGGCGCCGCAGACAAGCACAAGCAAAGGCAGGGAGAGCCGCGAAAACATGGGGCACATCGCACAAACTCCGGTCGCTGACGCTCCCGGCTCGCCTAAGCCGCCAGGCGCTGGAATTGCGCTTCGTGCAGACGCTGGTAGACGCCGCACGATTGCAGGAGTTCCGCGTGCGTGCCGACGGCGACGATGCGGCCGGCGTCGAGAACGACGATCCGGTCCGCGATTTCGAGCGTATTGAGCCGATGCGTGATCACGAAGGTCGTCCGGCCGCGCATGAACTCGCGCAGGATGCGATGCACCTCCATCTCGGCCTCAGCGTCGGCTTGGCTGGTGAACTCATCCAAGATCAGAATGCTCGGATCGCGAAGCAGGGCGCGGGCCATGGCGATGCGCTGCTTCTGCCCGCCGGAGAGTTTTACGCCCGCCTCGCCGGCCATGGTCTGATATCCCTGCGGCAGCTTCGTGATGATGTCGTGGGCATGGGCTTGGCGGGCGGCGCGCTCCACGTCTTCCGGCACGCTCCACTTGTTGCCATAGGCGATGTTGTTGAAGATCGTTTGATCGAAGAGGACGGTGTCCTGGGTCACCAAGGCGACCTGCTGGCGCAGCGAGCGCAGATTGGCGACGCGCAGGTCGATGCCGTCGATCAAGACCGAGCCGTGATCGGGATCGTAGAAGCGCGGCAACAGGCCCAGCATCGTCGATTTGCCGCAGCCGTTCTTGCCGACCAAGGCGATGGTTTCGCCGTGCCTTACGGTCAGGTCGATGCCGGTGAGGATGGGATGCCCTGGATCGTAGGAAAAGCAAACGTCACGAAACTCAATCGACTCTTGATGGCGTCGCAGCACCGGGCCGGTGTTGTTCTGGCGGACTTTCGGCTGTTGATCGAGGTACTGGAAGATGCGGTCGGCGGCGGCAAAACCGGACTGGATGCGGGTAAAGACGCTCGACAGCTTCCGCACCGGATCGGCGATGGCGGCCAGAAGGGCGTAAAGCTGCAAGAGCGACTCGGCTTCCAGAGGCGTATCGGTGAGGCGGATCGGTCCGAGGTGCGTTCCTCCGCCACCTCCAAGGACAAGGTGGGCGCCTACAAGAAGCGCGCCGGCGACCGCGGCCACTCCGAGCACTTCGATGACCGGCCCTGCAAGTGCATCCAAGTTCACGACCAGCATCGCCTTGTTGTAGTACTCCTTGGTGGCGGATTGAAAGCGGCGCCGCTCGTTCGCTTCGTTGGTGAACGCCTTGACGATGCGGATGCCCACGAAACTCTCTTGAAGGATTTTGTATATGGTCGACATTCGTTCCAAGAGCCGTCGCGTCGCCCGCTTCATGCTTCGCCCCACTCGGGTGAGGATGTATAAAGCGAATGGAACCAGCACCAGGAACATGAGTGTGAGTTGCCAGCTAATCCAGCAGGCTATGGCCACGCACCCCAGCGCCCGCAAGGGTTCTGCGACGACTTTTCCAAGCAGCGTCTTGATTCCCGTGCCCAAGAGTTCGGTGTCGTTGGTGAACCGGGCCATCAGCTCGTGCGTGCCGTTTTGCGAGAAGTTATTGACGTCGAGATGAAGGGCCTTGCGATAAAATCGATTGCGTATGTCATAAAGCGAAAGGTTCACCACATTGCCGACCAGCGATTCCTGCCAGAACTCAAAGAAACCTTTGATAGCCACCCCCAGGACGACCAGTCCGATGACCATCGCGAGAGTGTTGAAGCGGTCGATGGGGAAGATCTTGTCGATGTAACGTTTGAGGACTTGATACCAATAGAGGGCCGTTCGCGCGGATTCGAGTTTGCTCTCTTCCTGAGCCAATTCGGCGGTCTTTTTCCGCAGGAGGGTGTCGCGCGCCTCGCCCGGCGGCATGAGTTTGACTTTGATTTCTTCCTGATTGAGGTCGGCGATTTTCTTCTGAGATGGCTCGATCAGCGCGGCCGTCTTCGTAATGGTGTTTTCGATCCATGTCTGCAAGTTGTCGCCCGAGCCGATAATTTTGAGGACAGGATAAATGGCCGTGAAGTTGAGGCTCCAGAACACGGCGGCGAGGACGGCGCAGGCGACGGAAACGAGGACGCGATAGCGATATGGCCAGGCAAAGCGCAGGGCCCGAAGAAAGTTTCTCATACGCGGGGAGTTTCCTGAGTCCGTTCGGGAAAACCGATTGACAAGGGCCGCGCATTCGCCCAAGTCGCCAATTTGTAACAAAACCGCGCCAACGGAACAACCCGGAGTCAAAGTGTTTCATTTGGCTTTCATCACGCTTTGCGGCATGTTAAGATAGGAGGGAATTATAATAAGACACGGAAATCCCGTTATGAATTCGAAGATACTGTGTGGCTGGCTTGGTTTGCCCGACAAGCAGTGGCCCCCGGATCACTATGCCCTTCTCGGGCTGAAACAGGGCGAGTCCGACCTGGCGAACATCGAGAAGACGGTCCAAGAGCGGATGTCCAAGCTGCGCTGTTATCAGCTATCGCATCCCGAGGAAGCGACCGAGGGCATGAACCGCGTCGCTCAAGCGTTCATCACCCTTATGGAAGCCGCGGCCAAGGCGGCGCGGCGCGCGGCGCCGGCAGTGATCGCGACCGCGCGCTTGCCGCAGAAACGCCCCGGAGATTCGGTTCGGCTTCGGCCCCCTTCCAAGGAAGACACGCTGGTCGGCAATAAGACGGAGGTGGATTGGAAGAACACGCCGCCCCCGGTACGGGCCAAGGAGAAAAGCGGCTCGAATTGGGCGGCGCCACAAACCGCTCGATCGATTCCGATGGGCATCCCCGTGGCTTCTGCCGGCGTTCCGTCCGCTGGAGTTGCCGAAGCGCCGCCCGAAGCACCACCCGCGTCCACCGCTGTTTCGGCTCCGGCAGTGCAAGTTTCCCCCGCGACCGCCTCACTGGCCGCGTTGCCTGCCTTGGGCGATTCAATCAACATCACGATTGAGTTGGCCCAACAATCACCCGAGGCGCGGCGCGGGCTCGGCACCTTGCCGGCACTGATCGAACGCATCTACCTCACGCGGCACTTGCTCACGGACTGGAAAGCCATTGGGCGGTACATGAGCCAGCCCAGAAAGCGTCCGATGAGAACGGCGGAGGAAGTCGATTTGACGCGGCGCATGCGGGCCATCCTCCAGAGCATCGACGAGTTTCCGCCGGTCATCGGCCATCCGGGCAAACCCGGTTATCGCGTGGTCGCCATGGCCCACCTTGGCATGACCGCGCAAATGTTGCAGATGCTCGATGACAACCAGCGTGACGATTTGGCCCGCGATTGGCAAGCAGGACACCGCTTGCTCGTCTGCCATCGCCAGTTTCTGCGCTGGCAATTCAAGACCTTGCGCACGCGCGGCCGCTTCAGCCGGACGATGCGAGGCGTGCGCGCGAAGATCAACGATCATCCGGGCTGGGTGATTGCGAGCTTACTCCTCGCCGCCGGCGTGTGTGCCGCGTGTTATCTGTACGTGTTTTGAATGGATTGTTTACGTTTCGCGCTCGCGTGGCGCTTCACGAACCGTGGCTCCGCGCGAGCGCGAAACGTAAACGAAGAGCGGGCGCTACTGACCAAATCCCTGGACCGTTTTCAACTTCGGATCGAAGCGCGAATTGTCGGAAAACGCTTGCAAGGGCGGCGTGTTGTCGACCTTCATCGTTGCCAGATTGAATGACTGCACGCCTGGCATCAGTTGGCGGGTGAATACCGTCGGCGGCAACTGCTGGTTGACCGTGGTCGAATCCAGTTTCATCGCCAGCTTCATTTTCTCAGCGGGATAACGCAGCTCGATACGCCGCGGTAAAATGGACCCGGTGCCGCGGTCGACTTGCGTCTCGGTGATTCGCGCCGAGCATATTTCCTTGCCAGTCTTGTCTTCGAGGAGCAGGAACTCAATCACTTGCGGCGTGGGCGGATTGACCGGCCGCCGCTCCATGACGATCACCTTGCGCACAGGAACTCCTTGTGGCGACGTTGACTTCTCCACCAGGCGAATTGTCTTGTTGTCATGCTCCATTTTGTATTTCTCGGGTGGTCCGTAAGGCCCCATGCCCATTGCTTCCATCACCCACTCGGGCTGGAATGGGATTGGCATTTGGCTGATGCGTCCCTCGCCGATGTCCTTGTAACCGCAGAACACCTGATACGGCGGCTGCGCCCTTTTCACCCAGTACCAGAACTCCTGGTCGTTGGACCCGAGGTCGACCTCGGGGTTGCCTATGGCTTTGGCGCTCATCCGGAAGCCACGCGGTTTCTGCGCAACCATTTGGCCGGTGAGCCCGTAGCTTGACACGCCGCCTGGGGTAACGGTGAGGTCGAGGTCCGCCACGCGGACGTTGTCCATGCGGCGCGCATTATCGTTCATGTAGTCGACGAGGGAGGCGACCGTGGGGAGGCCGGCGCCGTCGGGGCCGGGCGAGCGTGACGGCTTATCGTTCTTCAGCCAGCTCCAGCGCGTGCTCTCGCACCCCGTGACGGCCGCGAGGAGTCCCACGAATATGAAAGCCGTCGCGAAGCGCATGGTCTTCCTCTTTTCAGTTCCAACCCAGGACGCGAAAAACTTCTTCCTGGGCTTGAGTCATTTCATCCTCGGTCAGCCGCGGGTTGACGACCAGGTAGCGGGCGCCGCTGTGCGTGCAGTGGACGGCGATCTTCTCGACGCCGTCCTCCGTGATCGTGCCTTCAAGCTTGAAACGCCTGCGGCGTATCAAGAGCAAGGCCACGACGTAACGGAAGTTGATCTTGCCCGGATCGGTCTGACCTTCGAGCCGATGGAAGCACTCCTCGAGCAGATCGTCGTCGAAGCGCGGCTTGCGGGTATCCTCGTTTGCCGGGACCTTGCCGGTCCAGAAGCTGAACGCGCCGGGCGGCGGTCCTTGCCAGGCTTCCGGGGAAAAATCGCGACGCTCGAAGCTGGCCCCTTCTTCAAGAAGGGCGGTGTAGTACTTCTCTCCGGGCCGCAACTCCCGTCCGGTCATCACGCAGCGACGCGTGTTCGGCTGTATCTGATAATCCGTCATCGTATTCAATCGTAACAAGGGGCAGCGTGGGTGAACGTCGTGAGAGGCGTTTTCTCAAGTCTTTTTCATTCTATCCGAGGGCTTGGAAGATTTGCGACTGCTGTTCCGATTATGACGTCTGGGGGCTTTGGAGACCGGCTATTTCAAACATCGCATGATTTCCTCGCTGATCTCACCGGGAGTGTGGAAGCCCCAGCCGGTATGGGCGGCGCGGATGACGCCTTCGCCGTCGAGCACCACGAGCCGCGGTGTGGCATCGACGCCGAACGTGAATCGCAAGCCTTTGCCGTCGTGAACGTGGAAAGGCAAACGCAAGTCGGCGTGCTGTTTGCGAACGAAGTCGGCGTCCTCGGCGACCGCCATGGCCATGATGCCGAGCCTTTCGCCGTGCTTGGCCGCCTGATCACATGCGAACGCGAGCACCTCTTTGCCGGTAGGAGTGTTCGGGTTGTAGAAGAAGACGAGCACGGGCTTGCCGAGCAGGCGGTTCAAGCGCGTCGATTGCCGGGAAATCAGATCGGTGACGACGAAATCGGACACCTTCTGTCCGACGGCAAGCGTGACCCGCGGCGGCTCCGGATCATCGGAGCTGACGACGGCCGGCGCCTCGCCCTTGCGTGCCTTATCGAGCCGGCTTTCCAGTTGCACGACGACCTTACGGTACGGCGTGGGCGGATGGTTCTCCATGTAGAAGTGCAGCTTTCGAATCAGGCCGTCGATCTGGCCTCCATAGATCGCTGGCTGAGCGAGCAGAGGCTTGGCTTCTTCTTGGAACCTGGCGGCCTTGTCGATCTCGACCTTGCGATCGTCGTAAAGCTTGCCGGGATACTTAAGCCGGCTTTCGAGTTCATAGCGGACGGTGGCGCGGTGCGTCGGCTCCCGGCGGGCGGCGTCGCGGCGCTCGATCACGCGTTCCAGCTTTTGGGCCACGCCGAGCTGCGTCGACAGCCAGACCACGTCGTGGCGTCGCCAGGCGGCGCGGTCGGCGCGCGGCTGATCCCAGTCGTCGGATTGCTGTTCGCCGATTAGCTTCACGCAAGCGACGCCGCCGCAGCTTTCGACCCCCAACAAGGTCCACGTCCGGGCCGGCCGGCCTTCCTCGTTGACGGGCCAAAAACCGTTCTTGCCGACTTTGGTGAGCGGCGTTTCCACGAAGGCGCCGCATTCGAGAGTCGGCGGCCCTTGCAGGGGGACAAGCAGCGCCGCGCCTGCCGGCGATTTCAGCCTTCCCTGAGCATCCACTTGTAGCAAATCCAGCCGCACCGACGTCGGCCCGGGTCCAACGTTTGGCTTGGGGTTCTTTTCCTGTTTCGAATCCCGGAGCGACAGCGCGCTCATCACGGCTACGTCCCAAGACCGCTTGTTCGCTTGCAAGACGAAAATCTGCGCATCGAGGCCATATTCCTGTTTGTGCAGCACGTTGGGGATCAGCGATTCCTCGATATAGGCGCCTTTGTAGACGAATTCCTGACCCGGAGCGAGCTGCGGGGCGAGAAGAAACTCGGTCCGATCGGGCGCTTGGCCCACCGTCAACGCACAGGCGATTAGGCAAAAGGAAGTGACCATGAGCCCCTACATTGGCAAAAAGTAAAGAATGGGCACCCAAGCGCGGCGGATTATAACAAGCCTGCCAGTTGCCACAAGCGAGCTTTTTCCGCGAGCCGCAGCGAGGTTCCCTGGCTTGTCGCGCCTGCGCCCGTTACCATGAACCTTACAATTTAGACAAGGCGGGAAAGGAAGACGACTGTGCTATCGCTCGTGTTGATTCTCTTGTTGACGACTTTGGCGTTGATGCTCTTCCTTTACGTCGGCGCGTTATTCCTGCAGGGCTACTTCTACACCCAGCCTTCGGAGACGCTTTTCTGGGGCGCGCCGGCCGCGGGCCTGGCCTTGGGCCTGTTCCTGGCCCTTTGGTGCGTGTTCATCGTCAACTCGCCGGGCGCCAATCCCGAAAACATTCCGTACGACACTTTCACCCGCTTCAGCCCGCGCGTCGACATGCTCAAGGAGCCGGTCAAGGAGCTTTTCGCGGTCAAGAAAAACGGCGACGCGATTCACTACAAACGCTTCAAGATTCCGGATAAGCACTTCAAGCAGCCGATCATCATTTACAAGACCGACCAGGACACGCCGCAGCCCTGGAGGGGCCAGGGCGTCGAACGGATTCACCTCTTCGTGGACGGTGAAAAGCACGAATTCAAGCTGGTCCCGGCGTCGCCCGATGACGTGTCCGGTTACCGCCATTTCGTCAGCGACGACGGTTGGATCATTACGGAGATGGATGACGGGCCGATCGGGATTCCGCAGGCGTATCGCTGGGGCCGCTTCTTTGCGAACCTGTTCTTGAACGGTTTCTTCTTGGCCCTTTGGTTTTTGTCCTTGTGGCTCTTCTTGCGTTTCCAGTGGAGCCACGCCCTTGGCCTGGCGTTGTGTGCGTGGCTGGTGTTCACATTGGCGCTGCTACCGATGATCTTGAGTTTCGCAGCGAGCGTCGCCGCCTCAAGCCCTTAGCTGATTGCTTGGGCCACTATCGCGCATACGACAGGGGATGGAACCGAGGCGGTTCCGGTCGCGCCTTGCGTTTGGCCAAAGCCATGCGGAGTCATCCAGTGCGAACGTCGCCAGAGAAAATGCGCCAGGCGGAGAGTACTTCAACGGACTGCTAACCCCCCCGAATACGGGAGAGGGAACGCCAAAGCTCCCCTGCCGGGGCCGCGGGAGCGCCGTTGGACCACGAAAACCGTAATGCGGCCGCGGTCAGGTGGAGCGTTTGGTTCCGCGAAGCAACGACCGAGTTCAGAACCGCCCAACCGCTACTACCAACGCTGCCGAAAGAATCGCCTTCATGATCGCCTCCAAGAAATGGCGGGCGGGAAGCTGTCCGACGCGGACCGGCCTCCACCCGCCGACAGGAATTCTAGGGATGCCGCGACCGTTGGTCGGCCGCAGGATTCTCGAGTCGCTCTGCAATCAAGGTGCCTCCGAGGACGAATTTCGCGGTCACTCGCTCTTGCTCGGCTCCGTCGGCATCGGGAAGCGTTTTTGAAACCACGCTTCCCAGTGCGGTGTCTCGCGGGCGACGGTTCCGGCCGCCTGATCGCCGTATAGGTAGAAGTTCAGCGCAACCATGCTCGGGCCGCCCATGTTGAAGGTGCCCAGGGCGGCTACGCCCGGCCCCGGCTTGTCGAGGCGCAGCAGAGCGTCGTTCGGATTCTGCGTGAGGTACTCCACGACGCCGCTGAACGCCGGGACACCCGCGGGCGCTGTCCCACGCTGCCCGACGCTCATGTCTTTCAGTCCCAATGCCCTAGTCAGCGTTTCCCAAGCCTCCGCTTCGGTACCCGCGACGGGGGCCATCCACTTCATCATCGCCGAACGTTGGCCGCGGAAGTGCGTGAGGTAGATCCGCAGGGTGCGTAAGAAGCCAGGCAATCCGGATTTGGCGGCTTCCAACTGGTTGTCCCAATCGTCCGTGCTGGCGAAAAGGCTTTGGACAATGCGGAGGATGCAGACGCCTCCCCCGCGTGCTTCGATGGTCCACTCGTTCGCGAGGGGCGGCGACCCAGGGGCCCAACCGTCGGCCTCCGTGGCGAACATCCGGGGCGGATCCCAGGCCGTCACCTTGGAGCGTGGCTCCATGCCCGGACCGAAGTTCAACTTCATTGCGACGGGCTTCCCGCCCTGCTCTTCGAACTCAGCCGGCACGAACCAGGACGAAATTCCAGGCCCCGTGGCGATGGCCTGCCAGACTTCCTCCGGCGTGCCGGGGACCTCGAATTCCATCTGGACTGAACGACGTCCGGAGGGTTCTTTCTTCACGCTCATGATGTCTCCTTGGGATTGGAGGTCTGCGGTAGAGCCGCCGGGAAGCGGAAGCTATTTCTTATGGTCGGTCGCAGCGGCGGCTTTTTCAGGCGGTGGACCGATGAGGACGGCCACATAGGGTTGCTCCGTCTGGAATACTTCGGCTACCGCAACCTCGCGGCTGCCCGGTTCATCCTTCAGTGAAATGGTCACCCGGCCACCATCGGGCCCCCATCCGTAAAGGGCTACCTTGATGCGGCCATCCGCCCGTTCAGCGATATCTCCGTTCACGGGACATCCCCAATGCTTACCGTCTAGCCTCCCATCCGACACCCACATGTCTTCATCCCACTTACCATCAAGACGCACCCACCCGGTCGCGGCGGTAAATTTGGACTGCCCGCGCTTCTTGAGCTGCTCCGCGATCCAGGACTCGACAACTGGTCGGTCCTTGTCGCGGTTCGGTGGGTCAGTGGGCAAGATGATCTTGACGTACACTTGGTTGAGTTTTGGCAGGGCACGCTCCTTTGGCGTCGTCTTCTGCGATTTCACAGTATAGGGAACCACAGCGAGCGCGCTGACGACGGCGATCGAGGCCAGGAAATGTCGTGTCATAACGAACCTCCGTATGTGACGACGGTGCGCAGAGCTCTCAAGATAAAGACGATCCGCACATCACGTCGGACCGCATGTTAGGCGGGGCGCCGCCGCCGCCGCTGCTTGGCCGATGCCCCGCCGTCTGGTGTAGCGCCTGGCTCGGCCTGCCGCCGGGAAGCGGAAGCTATTTCTTATGGTCGGTCGCAGCGATGGGTTTTTCAGACGGTGGACCAATGAGGACGGCCACATAGGGTTGCTCCGTCTCGAATACTTCGGCTACCGCAATCTCCCGGCTGCCCGGTTCATCCCTCAGTGAAACCGTCACCCCCTCGTTAGCATTGGGCGACCATCCGCTAAGGTGTACCTTGATGCGGCCATCCGCCCGTTCAACAACTCCACGCACGGGACATACCACGCCCCCTTCCCACACCCGTGTGGTTTTTTCCCTAGCAAGAGGCACCCACCCGGTCGCGGCGGTGAATTTGGTCTGCCCGCTCTTCTTAAGCTGCTCCGCGATCCAAGACTCGACAACTGGTCGGTCATTGTCCTGGGTCGCCGGGTCGATTGACCAAATGATTTTGACGTACACCTGGTTGGATTTTGGCAGGGAACCCTTCTTCGGCGTCGGCTCCTGCGCTTCTATAGCATAGGGAACCACAGCGAGCGCGGTGACGACGGCGATCGAGGCCAGGAAAAGTCGTGTCATAACGAACCTCCGTATGTGACGACGGTGGGCAGAGCTCTCAGGAAAAAGACGATCCGGACATCACGACGGATTCGCAAAGAGTATTAGGCGGGGCGACGCCGCCGACGCTGCTTGGCCGATGCCGAACGAACGACCACCGACCCGCGGCCGGCGCGCGCGAACGGCACGCGATTGCGAGCGATGGCCTCGTTGATCAGGCACGCGACCTTACAATGGCAACCGCATGACGATGCTCTGCCAATCACCCGAGTCGGTCGCCTTGGCGATGATTTCGAGGTCCTTTACGCATTGCCCGATCGATACGATCATCAAGTGTCCGAAAATAAGTCCGCAAAACGCGCGGCCGGCTCGTTGCCAAATCTCCCCCATAGCGCAAAACCGAATGTCATGAGTCATCAGCGGACGGCCAAGTTGGCTAGCGCGTTCGAGCAGCCGATCATCCGGCAACGTATCCGCGCCGTCTTCCTGGGCCGTGATGACATCAACGTTCCGCAAACGCAACTGCGCCGCAATGGCATGATCGACATGAACGTCCAAATACAAACCGACGGCCATGTTCGGTCCCTAGGAAATAAGGCCCTTGGCTTTCAGTTTGTGCCAGATGGGATCGCGAGCTTTGCTCGAGTTGTCGCGCGACGCCTGGTCGACTTCCTGCTCGATCTCAGCGTCGATCTCCTGCTGATGGTCGAAGTAATACGCCATCGCGGAGTAGACTTCAGCGATTTTCAAATAGGGGTAGTGCAAAACCATTTCGTCCGGCGAAAGGCCGCGGCTGCGGTAATCCATGACCAGCATGGCGACTCGGACGCGCGGATGGCTTTCCAGGCAGGCAGGTGCGCCGTCGTTTTTCACGATGTATGGGTAGGCAGTCGCTGTTGGCATCGTTAATCTCCTCGCCGTTTATTCTACCAGCAGCCCGCACTAGGTGAAACGGCGTCACTTCGGCTCATACGTCCATGTTCGCTCTCGATCGTGTCACACTGGGCGACTCCGCGGACTCTTCTTGGCCGATGCCGAACGAATGACCACCGACCCGCGGCCGGCGCGCGCGAACGGCACGCGATTGCGAGCGATGGCCTCGTCGATCAGGCACGCGACTTCCGGACGAGCGAGTGTGGACGCGCCCTCCACGTCAATCCAGCGCGCCTGGCTGGATCCCTGCAACAATTTCGCAGGATCGGGCAATTCCTTGCCTTGATTGAAGTACAGCTTGACGCCGTCCGCGCTCGCGCGGATTGCAAGAACGCCCTCGTACCCGCGCTCGTTCGGTGAAAAGCTGACTACAACGGCGCCTAAGTTGCCGTATTCATACACCACCTCATGGGCAGTGGGCAGGCGCTTGCGCAGCGACCGTCGCAAGGCGGCTATGAGCCGTAGATGCACGGGCGCGAACTTGTCGATAAGCGTACGCACCTGGGCTTCTGCCGATCGTCGCGCCGCCGCGGACTGGGTGCTGCCGGGGACCTCGACTTCAACCTGGCCGGAACGGCGTCCGGAGGCTTCCTTCTTCACGCTCATGATGGCTCCTTGGGATCGGATTTCGGCGGCAGAGGGTGGGCCACGACCACCAGGCGATGCGTGCGACCGCCGGGGGCGCTGTGCCCGGTTATTTGTCTACAATATTGAGCGTTCGTCGCACAGCGACCGCCTCATCACATCGCCGGCCGCCGGACGGATTTCGATCGGTTAGATCCACTCGACCGCTGGCAAATGAAATACAATGATGAAACGGGACCACTCTGGCCCGGCTCCATTGCAAAGAAAAAAGGCAGAATTCGTATGGGAAGAATATTCGAGAAGCGCAAGCACTCAATCTTCAAAACCGCTGCTCAGAACTCGAAGCTCTATTCCAAGTACAGCAAACAATTGTACATGGCGGCGAAGAATGGCGTGCCCGACCCGGAAGCCAATCCAGTTCTGCGCACCTTCGTCGAAAAAGCCAAGCGTGACAATGTTCCGAGCCATGTCATTGAA